>NZ_JBGLRE010000005.1:0-309356 GCF_041403185.1 Aeromonas sp. S9(2024) | reverse complement strand
CGGCAAAAGTAGCAAGCTACTTTCCCGCTGCCGCTCGACTTGCATGTGTTAGGCCTGCCGCCAGCGTTCAATCTGAGCCATGATCAAACTCTTCAATTTAAGTTTGGTTGCTTCGAAAAGCGGCTCAATGAATTGCTGAATTAACTGCTGCAACTTTCGTTGCTTTGGTCACTTCATCAGACATTGAAAATCAAAAATTGTTTTTGATGCTCGATGCTGTGAGTGCCCACACAGATTGCTTGATTCAAATTGTTAAAGAACAGCGCAGCTTTTGGCTGCTGCGGGAGTGGCATTCTACTCAACCGCCTTCTCGAGTCAAGCCTTATTTTCACAGGCTTTTCGAGGCTATCGACCGGCTTGTTTGCGTTGCCGCTTGCCCTGTCGATGGAGGCGCATTATAGAGAGATTGATCACATTGGCAAGGGCCTCAATGCAATAAAATTGCAAAAAAGCGCACTTTTTTAGTTATTCATATCAACACACAGGATTTATACAAATTTATCCACAGCCAGCCTGCTTTTAGATTAAATATGCAGCAGCGCAGTGCTCCCCAAGCCCGTCCACCCAGCTCATCGGCAGGACTCCGAATATAGAAGGCTTATGCCAATCCGGCCTCCTGCACCCAACGGGCGATCAGTTCCCCGGCCGGTAGCTCACGACACCCCGACACATTCTGCCCAGCCCACAGTGGCGAGAAGCCGCGGTCTCCCGCTTTTTCTGCCGCCGCACGCAGCGGCGCCAGGGCGCCACCTGCATGAGGGAAATCGGGCGCCAAGTCTGACAGGGGCCCTAGTTCTTGCATCAGGCGATTGACGATGCCTCTGGCCGGACGGCCGCTGAACAGATTGGTCAGGGCGGTATGATGGCTGTCGGGAGAATGTAGCGCCGCCCGATGCAGCGCTGAGGTGGTGGCCTCCTGGCTGCACAAAAATGCCGTTCCCATCTGCACCGCGCTCGCCCCCAGCGCCAGCGCCGCCTGAATGCCTCTACCATCCACGATCCCTCCTGCGGCAATCACCGGCAGGTCGACGGCTTCTACTATCTGCGGCAACAGGGTGAAGGTGCCCTGCTGCAGGTCGAGATCGTCGGATAGGAAATGGCCACGGTGGCCGCCGGCCTCCAGCCCCTGGGCGATGATGGCATTGGTACCATGGCGGGCCAGCCACTTCGCCTCGGCCACTGTGGTGGCGCTGGCCAGTACGCACGCCCCCATGGCTTTCACCTGGGCCAGCAGTTCGGGCTCGGGCAGACCGAAGTGAAAACTGACGACCGCCGGTTTGAACTCTGCAAGCAGGGCTGCATGTTCGGCATTGAAGGGAGCCCGGCTTGGGGCTGCGACTGCCTCCTCTGCACTGATCCCCAATTCGGCATAGTAAGGTGCCAGAGCCTGCTGCCAGCGCAGCATCTGCTGCGGGTCAGGGTCAGCTTGCCGATGGCAGAAGAAATTGACGTTGAAGGGAGCGTCAGTTGCGGCGCGGATGGCCGTCAGTGCTTTATATAGCTGTTCGGCATTGAGCATGGCGGCTGGCAGAGAGCCCAGCGCGCCGGCACGGCAGGCGGCGATGACCAGGCGGTGATCCTGCACACCCGCCATGGGTGCCTGAATGATGGGGTAACGCAGCCCCAGTTCGACAAACCGGTTCATGGGCGAGCCTCCTCGTTGGCCTGGAGAGGAGTGTCAGCGCTCTGGCGACGAGCCAGCGCAATGGCCCCCTCAATGGCCGCGCGAGCTTGCGGGCTGTTCTGCCAGCAGGTCGAGCCCAGCATGCCGGCCACCAGCGTGACGATATGGCCACTATCGGCCTTCGCGAGTTCACTCAAACTGTGATAGCCCAACTGTTCGAGCCGGCCAATCACGGTAGGCCCGACTCCCTTTACGCTGAGCAGCAGGCCACGTTCCTGCGCCGAAAACTGTTTCATCTCGCCCATGGTTCAGATTCCTTTCCGAAGGTGGTGTGTGCACATCAGGCCCGCGAGGAGCCTGATGTGGGGGTATCAACGAACGCTGCGCAGCAGGAAGTCCGGCTGGCCACAGGAGCGGCGCTCCCGTGTTTGCATCTCGTCCGAGCAGGGAACCGCCTCCGTCCCTTCCTTATTGATGCAGACATAGATCTCCCGCAGGAAACGCCCCCCGTCGGCGCAGGCGATCGTGATGGTGTCCGGCGCCAGCCAGTCGTTGGCCGTGGCCAGATCCGCCTTGAGCTGGAAGCTACTCTTGCGCAGCGGCACCTCTGGGGACTGATAGGCGGCCGGGATGTTCACCCGCTGGCGCAGATCGCTGGCCAGCTGATGGAACTGCTGCTGGGTGAGACCGGAGCAGGTGCCGTGCTTATCCCACTCATGGCGATAGAGAAAACGGCTGGGATAGAGCCCGGGGAAGGCCTCCTCCATCCCGGGATAGAGCTGCTCGCCGGTGCAGTTGCTCGGGTAGCCCCGCTGATATTGCGGCCAAAGCCCGTGCAGCACGAATCCCAGCTGGCGGGAGCACTGCTCCCGATCGGCCGGTTTTACCGCGCAATGCTGCGGCGACCAGGAGAGCGCCATGGCGTAATAGTCAAATTCCCCCGCCTCCCCTTTGGCCTGCACGGCAGCGGAGAACAGCAGGCCTCCCATCAGCAACCCAATCATCTTCTTCATCTTGGTGTTATTCCTCGCAGCCACTTGCGCTTGGGATGCTCCAAATGTCACCCCTGTTGACCCATGCTCCCATATTAAAGCGGCAGGCAACAGCCACCCCGGGCCGGAACGTGACAAGGGTCAGACCAGTGAGGGGTTTCCCAAGGCGATATCGAGGCGTAAGCTGGCCAACCGGTAGACTCCCCGTCCACCAGCTGACAATCCTTCATGGCAACCACAGGATGTAACATGATCCGCAAGAATCCCTCCGGCCACCTGCCGGTCATCGACGAATCTGCCTATATCGACAAGACCGCCATCATCTGCGGCAAGGTGATCATCAAAGAGAATGTGTTCGTCGGCCCCTATGCGGTGATCCGTGCCGACGAGGTGGATGAGAGCGGCGACATGGAGCCCATCATCATCGGCGCCAACTCCAATATTCAGGACGGGGTGGTGATCCACTCCAAATCCGGTGCCGCCGTCACCATAGGCGAATACAGCTCCATCGCCCATCGCAGCATAGTGCATGGCCCCTGCGAGGTGGGTAACCGGGTCTTCATCGGTTTCAATACCGTGCTGTTCAACTGCCATATCGGTGACGGCGCCGTGGTACGTCACAACTCGGTCATCGATGGCTGCGATCTGCCGCCAGAGTTTTATGTCCCCTCCACCACCCGCATCAACCAGCAGAGTGATCTGACCCACATCCCCCGGGTGTCGGTCGATGCTGCCGAATTCTCGGAAGACGTGGCCCACACCAACATCGATCTGGTCAAAGGCTACAAGGCGCTCTCCAACGAGTTCTGAGGCAGGCCAATCCTGCGATGAAAAACGGGCGCCGCAGCGCCCGTTGCTATTTATGGTTCGTGCTTATGGTGAACACTTCTTCAGACTGATATGCCAGTTGGCCCCGGACTCCACCTGATATTTGGTGGCAAAACTATCCATGTTGAGGGCCACAGAGACCTGCAACAGGCTGTTGAGGTAAACCAGCGGCTGCCCTTCCGGCACATCGCCAAAGCTGCTGACGTAAGGGGCCTTGCCATCATATTTGACGACATCCCCCTGGCTAATCGCGATGCAGGCGGTGTCTCCCTTGTCGATCCCGGCTTTGGTCAGCAGGGCGTCGTCGATATTGGTCCAGACGTTGCCATATTGCACATCCAGAATGGGAATAGTGCCCTTGAGCGTGCCATCCTTCTCGGCCACCGCCGCTTGATAGGGGATAGTCACCACCTCGGCGGGCAGTTTGGGCCCCACCTGCTCGTAACTGATGGTGCCGGAGGCAAGCCGGGCCCCGGTATAGGCGTAAACATCGCGGCCGTGGAAGGTGTAAGACTTTTCGGACCCCTTGAGACGATTGTGCTTCTCATCGATCTGGCGCACCTGATCGATGCCGAAGTGCTCGGCCACCAGAGTCAGGGTGCCGTTGTCCGGCGAGACGATATAGTGGCCACTCTTGGTCTTGAGCACGACTGACTTGCGATCCGTGCCCACGCCGGGATCCACCACGCTGACAAAAACGGTACCCTTCGGCCAATATTGCAGGGTCTGATAGAGGCGGTAGGAGGCTTCCCAGATGTGGTAAGCCGGGATCTCGTGAGTCAGGTCATAGAGCGGCAGGGTACGATCCACCCCGAAGGCCACCCCCTTCATGGCCGACACGGCACCATCCTTGAGACCGAAATCGGTCTGAAACACCAGCGCCTCGTTGGCGGCGGCGACACCGCTGGCCAACATAAAGGCGAGAGCAAGAGCGCGAGGTGCGGTACGAATGTCCATATTGAATCTCCTGAATCTGGTGGAAACGAAGAAAATGGCGACACCATTTGGCCAACCAGACTGTCACCATCGGAATCGTTTGCAAGGAAAAAGCCGTAAAGTGAGTCCTGGCTCGCAGAAAAATTGCTCATCAAACGGCCAGTCGATACCCTCAAGCGACTGACCACCCCACATTGTTCACTGCAGGAGGCGTTGCTATGCCCCTATCCACACCCCGCACTGACTGCCTGCTGCTGGAGATCGGTGAAAAGAGCAGCCAGGTCCGCCTTGATCTGTGGGACGCCACCCTTGCCCCAATTTCGCTGGCCTTTGGCATTCGCGCCATCCAGCCCGGGCCCTTCAGACATGCCCCGCCCACCCCGCTCGAACTGGAGCGCGCCATCATGGTGGTGGAGGATGAGCTGATGCGCATCGCCCTCCGGATCCCGTCCGGAGTGCCGCTGGCGGTACGCAGCCAGCCTTCACTGACGCCAGTGCTGGGGGCGCACCAACTGAGCCGGGAGCACATCGAGCTGATCTTCGGCCAGTTGGCCGCCATGGCGGAAGGGGATCCCCTCGTTGCCAGCCAGCTGCCACGGGATACCGATTTTGCTGCAACGCTGCTGATCATCCGGGAGTGGCTGCATCATCTGGCCAGCGACAGCGTCATCCTCATCGAATAACCGATCGCTTCAGCCTGGGGCAAGGATTGACAGTGGATTCTAGCGGGGTGCCGGTGGCATATACTCCAGCCACACGGACTTCATTTCCGATCAGTGCTGTACTTGACTCATCACACTCATTCCCGAGGAGAAGCCCCGGCCATGATCCGGAACCAGGTTCGCTTTCATCATCCCAAACCGGCACTGCTGGGAGTGATCCTGCTTATCCTGACCGGCCTTGCTTGCGTGTTCTACTACACCTATCTGAACATCCGCCACGACATGGACCTCATCACGGCCAAGCAAGACAACGTGTTCGAGGTTTTCTACCAGCGGGCCAAGATCCTCAAGGTGGAGAACATCACCCACTATCTCGAACAGCACCACGCTCTGGAGCAAGGGAACCCCAAGAGTGAAGAGGGCACCAACTACCTCTATGGCTACGATATCGAGAGCAAGGCCCGCTTTGCCGATATCCCGCTGCAATATCCGGCCGCCAATATTCTCAACACCTTCCGCTATGCCCTCTCCTATCCGGAGGTCATCAATATCTACACCATCTGGAATGACTACCGGCTGCTCGGCATGGTGGCCAATGACGATGTGCTGCCGACCAAACTGACGCCCATTGGCTCCAATATGAGGGCGTTTGCGCCCTGGCATCACTATTTTGGCTGCACCGACTTCATCACCAAGCACAAGCTGTGCAGCAAGGACGAGGCGTTCGTCTCGGATATCGAGGTTGACAGTTTCACCCTGCGCAACACCATAGTGATGTTCTTCCCCTTCGTGCTGGAGCAAAAGAGAAGCGATGCCAAATATGGGTTGCTCGGGATCGACATCGCCGTCGACAAAGCCTTCGAGGATGTGTTGCGCCCGTTCAACGAACTCAACCCGACACGCACCTCCATCTCCTTTGATGCTGCCAAGCCCTGCCCCGCCAGACATATCTGCCTGAGCCAGCCCTTTATGCGCACCAAGGCCGGGACCATTCTCTACCTCAAATGGGCATATTCCTGGCTCGACTTCATCAAGGTGACGCTGCACAGTGCCGCCTTCAAGGTCTATCTGATCCTGTTGCTGCTGATCATGGTCATCGGCAAGCAGCTCTACCAGCGCGTGCGTACCCTGGCCTATACCGATCAGCTGACCCGCTTGCCAAGGCGCGATGTGCTTAACCCGGCACGGTTGCACGAGCACGACTACCTGATGCTGCTGGATATCGATAACTTCAAGTCAATCAATGACATCTATGGCCACAACGCGGGCGATCAAGCGCTGGCCGCCTTCGCCCGCCATCTGGAGGACAATACCCGCAAGATAGATACCGCCATCCGCTGGGGAGGCGAAGAGTTTATCGTGCTGTTCAAGGGGATGGGGGATGACGACATGATGCGCCACTCGGCGGCCCGCTTGCTGGCCAAGCCACTGGCGATCCCTGCCTTGCCGACCCCCATCACCTTCTCGGCCGGCATCATCCGCATTCGCGACTATCTGACGGTCTCGGAGGCCGTACACCTGGCCGACGAGCTGCTCTATCACGTCAAACAGCACGGCAAGCACAATATCGCCTGGTATGAGGGACAGGAGATCCGCCTGATCCGCGAGCCCTCTGCCCAGCCAGCTTCTGCCGATGAGGCGGCTCTGCTACCATCGCGGCCATTGTAATTGGCTTGATCGTAGCCGCCGGCCGCGATAACCCCTATCTGGTGCCCTTATGTCTATTGCTTCTTTTGCCGAACTGGCTCTCTCCCCCCAACTGCTTCAGACCCTGAACGAACTGGGCTATGCCGCCCCAACCCCTATTCAGGCTCGGGCGATCCCCGCCATTCTGGCGGGGCGGGATCTGCTGGCCGGCGCCCAGACCGGTACCGGCAAAACCGCCGCCTTTGTGCTGCCGCTGATTGAACAGTTGCAGAAGGCCCCCGCCGGCGAGATGCGCTCGGGGCGCGCCCTGGTGCTGGTACCGACCCGCGAGCTGGCGGTGCAGGTGCAAGAGAGCGTCGCGCGCTATGCCAAGGGCACAGATCTCACCAGCACCCTCGTCTACGGCGGGGTCAGCATCGCCGCCCAGGTGGAGGCACTCAAATCGGGTGTGGATATCCTGATCGCCACCCCGGGTCGTCTGCTCGATCACCTGCGCCATAGGGCTGTGAGCCTGGAAGCGGTTGCCCATCTGGTGTTTGACGAGGCCGATAGGATGCTCGATATGGGCTTTATGGACGAGATCAAGGCGCTGTTGAAATTCCTGCCAAAGGATCGCCAGACCCTGCTCTTCTCGGCCACTTGCGATGACAACCTGTTTGCCTTGAGCAAGGTATTGCTGCGTGACCCCGAGCTGATTGAAGTGGCACCGCGCAACACCACGGCAGCCGAGGTGGAGCAGCGTGTCTATGCGGTGGACAGCGAGCGCAAGGTGGAGCTGGTGCAGCACCTTATCAAGGTGAAGGGGTGGGCGCCGGCGCTGATCTTCAGCCGCACCCGCCAGGGAGCCGACAAGCTGGCCCAGCAGCTTGGCAAAGGGGGCATCAATGCGCTGGCCTTTCACGGGGACTTGTCGCAAAGCGCACGGGAGAAGGTATTGATCGAGTTTCGCGCCGGCACCCTGCAGGCCTTGGTGGCCACCGACGTGGCGGCACGCGGGCTCGATATCAGCGATCTCAACTATGTGATCAACATGGAGTTTCCCTTTGTGACCGAGGACTACGTGCACCGCATCGGCCGCACCGGCCGCGCCGGCAACAAGGGACTCGCCATCACACTGTTCAGCCCGGAGGACACGCCACTGCTGGAAAAAGTCGAGGCGGTGCTCGACACCCGTCTGCCCCAGCAGTGGTTCCCGGGCTTTGAGCCGGATCTCACCCGCGATATCCCCACCCCGCGCCGCAATGGCAAGGGGGCCCAGAAGCAGAAGGCCAGACGCCAGGCTCTGGGGGGCAATAAAGGCAGCAAAGGACGACGCTAACACCCCACCTCCATAAAAAAGAACGCCCAATCGGGCGTTTTTTTACTGGCGCTTTGGCCTCTTGTTCGGGACACCCACTTTTCCGACTATTTGGGGGACTATTTGGGGACCCCCTCCTTTTTACCTCGTCGGCCCCCCCTTTTTTGGGACACCCACTTTTCTACCTATCTCTGTAGTGAAGACCGAGCTCATCGGCTGGTGATGTGGTTTCAGCAGGATACAGCCAGAATCGTCACCATTTCAGGGCGAGATATGGAAGGCACCGAAAGAAGAGCCAGATAACGGCCAGCCAATAACGCTGGTGTCATGAGACATACCAGGTTGCAGGTGGATTTGGAGTGAAATCAGTGAATTGGCTGATGACATCGTCGCTGTCCACAGTGGTGGGCGTAGCGCTCACGAGCCACACAGTGACCGATGGCCCGGATACCGCTTCGTTTAAACAGCATCACCTGCTTGAGCCAGTCTTCACCGTTGAGTTGCAGCCGTTGCAAGATGGGGGAAAGCGCCTCGGGAAGATAACCCCGCTTGTCACCCCGGATGGCACGGCCGGTCCAGTCGACCAGAATCAGATAGTCGGTGAAGGTGTAGGGGAGTGACCTGGGTTCACCCTTTTGAACAAACGGGAGCAGCAGGGGTGGCAGTTCGGTGGCCTGGGTACGACCCAAGCGCTGGCTGATGCTGGTGTAGTCGCTCTCCTCCGGTGTCTCAGCCAACTTGGCGCGAATGGGATTGAGCTCCACATAGGTCATGCAGGCGAGCAGCGCCGACTCCGTCAACAGGGCCTGGCTCTTGAAGCGTCCCTCCCAGAAGTGGCCCTTGCAGCCATCTTCCTGATTGGCCTGACGGGCCAGCCCTTCGTTGAGCAGACGCACAAACCAGCTGATGGAATAGAGTCGGCCACGCCACTTTTCTATCAGCCCTTGTACCACCGTGAGCTCAGGCTCAATCAGGGCATCCCCCTGATACCAGCGTCGCACCAGCAGCGGCCACTGGAACAGCCCGGCCCATCGCTCGGCCACCTCCCGCTCGCTCCAGCCCTGCGCCTGCTCTGCATCCACTTTCAACACCAGATGATAGTGGTTGCTCATCACGGCATAGGCGCAGATGCCGATGGCAAAGAGCCGAGACAGCTGACCCAGCCTGTCGACCACCCACTGGCGACGATGCTCGTAGCTCTGGCCAGAGTGGGCATCTTCCCCACACAGGAAAGCCCGCCGCACGCAGCGGCTCACCACGTGGTAGTAGGGCGTATCCTGCAGACTGATTTGACGTGAACGGGCGATGGTCATGGCAAGTCCCCTCTCCGCTTTCGGTTAAGCCAAGCAGAGCCTCACGCGGCTGTCAAAGAGGTGGGTGTCCCAGAATCTTTTATCAGCCCCTGCACTACCGAGAGCTCAGGCTCAATCAGGGCATCCCCCTGATACCAGCGGTGTACCAGTAGCGGCCACTGGAACAGCCCGGCCCAGCGTTCGGCCACCTCCCGCTAGCTCCAACCCTGCGCCTGCTCGGCATCCACTTTCAGCACCAGGTGATAGTGGTTGCTCATCACCGCATAGGCGCAGATGCCGATGGCAAAGAGCCGCGACAGCTGACCCAGCCGCTCGACCACCCACTGGCGGCGATGCTCGTAACTCTGGCCCGAGTGGGCATCTTCCCCACACAGAAAGGCCCGCCGCACGCAGCGGCTGACCACGTGGTAATAGGGCGTATCCTGCAGGCTGATCTGACGTGAGCGGGCGATAGTCATGGCAAGTTCCTCGGCAATGAGGCCTCAAGTTCAGCAGAGCGCTACGCCCCTGTCAAAATGGTGGGTGTCCCAGAATCTTATCCCAGAATCTTATCTGTAAAAATAGCTTTTAAATTTACATCTACTCTTGTTAAGTTATATGAAGCAAAGACTCAATGAAATTAAAAAGGCAATAAATTGAAATACATATGGTTGTTTATAGTTGTTGCTGCTCTCATAGTCGGATCGTATGGAAGTGATCTAGAAAAAATTTCATCATGGTTATTAGGTGTAAATTTCACAATTTCTGCCTTCTCAATTAATTTCACATTTTTCGGTCATCAACTATCAAAATACAAACCTTTGTACTCTCATATTAATAGGAGGCAATGGTTAAATATATCCGCAGTGTTGACACTGCCATTCATACCATTGGTTTCTTATTTGTTTGACCCAAATATATTCTCCTATGTTGCTCTAGCTACACTGCCTATCTTATCGTTCTCTGCATTTGACAATGCGATGCTGACAAGCCGATACCTAGACCCTAAAACGTTCATATCAAACGTTTCAAGCATAAAATCCATTGATGGATATATAGCCAGCCTGTCACGTCAAATTAGAAATGAAGCGTCATCACATGATGAAAAAACAGAGATAAACAAAGATAAATTCAGACTTCCACCTCATGGTTATAAATTTCAACCAACCATGCTTGGTTTAGAGAATGATGATATATGGGACTCTATGACTATAGTCATGAAACTCTCAATAGAAAATAATGACTACTCCACTTTCAAGTCGTCTCTTAGTGCTATATTTAGAATTCTTATTAGGTCACATGAATATAAAAATGACAATGATGAATATAAGATCAGCCAAGGAGTTCAATTTGTTACAAGAAAGCGGTTTCGGTCAATTGTAAGTCAAATAATAACGACAGATCATAATGGTGTTTTTTTACAGTCCTTGTCTGGTGAGTTATGTGATTTACTTTCTAAAAAAGAAATTTACAACACTCCGTGCTCCAATTTGACAAGGGCTTTCACATCAGAGGCCATTTGGATTGGGCAAAAAATGCTTGAGTCAAAGGCTATCAGCGAACCATTAAACATTCTCAACGCTGTACAAAACGTTATAGAACAAAATCTGTTTGATTTTAGTCAAAGTGATCTTTCTGAAGTTAGATACAACAACGACTACCATAATATATTCATATACGCCCATGACATTAAAGATTTGGGCGTCTCCGCATTAACAGGGGATAATCCTCACTTTGCTTTTAGGTGCATGGAGAGCCTATCTTATTTAGGTTGCAATGCAGCAAAGTTAGGTTCGACTCAAACTGTAGCTGCAGTATTTGAGTCAATCGTTCATCTTGGCCGAGTTTCTCGTAATTTGGGTATCGGCTGCTTCTGGTCACGATGCTTGATCTCAGCGGAAAGCCACGCTGAGGAATTTCTTGGGCATATATTAACATGGCTCATTCATGATCTTGATGAGAATGGAAAGTTTTTCATGAAGGACTATGCCGAGCAAGCTTATTCTAGGATTCGTGGCGTAAAATGTGTCATAAGACCGAAGCCAAATTCACAACCTATCTTCTGGATTTTGGAGATGAAAGATGATGGAGGAAATACCATTCCTCATATTGAATATGAAGTGGGAATGTACGGCTATTCTGGCCAGTTAGATTATTCAGACTTTAAAAACCTTAAAGAATATACATTAACAGGAATTGGTTCTGGGAGAGAGACAAGAATATTTTACTCTGAACCAATACCTCTAGAGTTATAAAAGATATGTCTTATTTTTATGTGAGTTACATTGCATGTTAAATATAAATAAAGCCCCACAAAGTGGGGCTTTATTTTGGGACTACTGAACCACAATAGGTTCCTTAGCCTCTGCCTCCCAATCACCCCAACGGCGGGGTACGCGGCGGCACCATCCGCTTGCTGCCGGTGGACTCGAAGGCCGAGGCGACGCGCAGCAGGTTGTTGTCGTCATAGGCGCGGCCGGCGAAGGTCAAGCCCACCGGCATACCAATATCGGCCATCACCCCCATGGGGACGGTGACGGTCGGCACGCCGAGGTGGCGAATGGCGAGGTTGCCGTTGGCAACCCAAATGCCGTTGCTCCAGGCGATATCGGCGGAGGCCGGATTCACATCCGCATCGGCCGGGCCGACGTCGGCGACGGTGGGGAACAGCACGGCGTCGAGCTTGAGTCCGTCCATCCAGTCCTCCAGATCCAGCTTGCGGGTCTTTTCAAGCCCGCGCAGGCCATCCGGCACGGTGGCGATCTCATCCCAGGATTTCAGGCCGCGCTTGGCCATATTGACGTATTCGTCCATGCCGGCCGCCAGATCCCCCTCGCGGTTCGGCAGGGTGCCCGGATCGTGGGGGAAGATCTGGGGGCCATCGACATCGGCCAGCTTGTTGAGTTTGGGATCGCCGTTGGCGCGCAGGAAGTCGTCGAACGCCCAGCCGGAGAGCTCCCACAGCTCGTCATTGAGAAACTCAGGGCTCACGATGCCGCGGTTAAACACGGTCGGCGCGCCGGGTCTGTCCCCTTCGCAGTTGGAGACCAGCGGGAAGTCCACTTCGATGACCTCGGCGCCAGCGGCTTCCAGCGCCTGACGGGCATCTTCCCAGAGGGCAATCACGGAGTCGCGGGTATGGATGCGCTGACCGGTCGGGCCACCGATGCCGGGGTTGTCGCTGGTGCCGGCCAGTTCATCCTTGTTGATAAACATGCGCGGCACGCCGAGGCGCTTGCCCTTAAGGGCATCGGGCTTGGCGGCCAGCTCCAGGTAGGAGGCAGGGCGCACCTCTGAGGCCTTGGGGATGGAGACCCAGGGCTGCATGCGCCACAAATCGCCACGGGTGTCGGCATCGTCGGCCACCACCACGTCCAGCACGGCCAAGAGATCGCTCATGGTGCGGGCGTAGGGCACCACCACGTCCATGGTCGGGGTCAGCGGCCAGTTGCCGCGCACCGAGATGACGCCACGGGATGGTGTGTAGGCGCACAGGCCGTTGTTGGAGGCCGGCCCCCGGCCGCTCGACCAGGTTTCTTCGGCAAGGCCAAAGGCGGCGAAGCTAGCGGCGGTGGCGGTGCCGGCCCCGTTGGAGGAGCCGGAGGCAAAAGGCGCTGTCAGGTAGTCGGCGTTGTAGGGGCTCTCGGCGCGGCCATAGACGCCGCGCTGCATGCCGCCGTTGGCCATGGGCGGCATATTGGTTTTGCCCAGGCAAATGGCACCGGCGGCGCGCAGCCGCTCTATGGTGAAGGCGTCACGCTGGGCCACCAGATCTTTAAACGCCGGGCTGCCGGAGGCGGCGGTCAGCCCCTTGACCAGGTAGCTGTCTTTGGCGGTATAGGGGATGCCGTCCAGCGGCCCCAGGGTCTCGCCACGGGCGCGGCGCGCATCGGAAGCTTGCGCCTCTTTCAGGGCATCGGGGTTGCGCACCACGACAGCGTTGAGGCGGGTTTCGGTCTCGGGGCCATCATAAGCCTCGATGCGGGCCAGGTAGGCCTTGACCAGTTCGACCGCCGTGGTGCGGCCGGATTCGAGCGCGGCACGCAGCTCGGCAATGGAAACTTCAGTCACTTCGATCATTGGGGATCTCCTGTAAAAGGGTGACGGTTTGGCGATATCCGCGCAGCGGAGCAGACACCGCGTTGTGATTGCTTGCGAGGGTAGCCGCTGCTTAGCTATGTTCGGCCACCCACTTATCGAGAGATAAAACCCCACGGCGTGGGGTTTGGTCTATCACTCTTCCCCGTGGCTTATTTGCCGGAGGGGATCTGCTGGGTAATACAGTGGATATTGCCACCGCCCAGCAGGATCTCGCGGGCCGGCACGCCGACCACTGTGTGCTGCGGGAAAATCTCTTCCAGAATGCGCTGGGCCTCGCCGTCTGTGGTGGCGTCCAGCAGCGGGTAGACGATGCGATCGTTGGTGATAAGGAAGTTCACGTAGGAGCCGGCCAGACGGCCTTCCGCTTCGCGCGGCACACCGGTACCGCTCTCGACACCGGCGGATTCTTCCTCAGTGCAGAACAGCGGGCCCGGCTGGGGCAGCTTCCAGATTTTGAGCTTGCGACCCTTGGCGTCGACGGCGGCCTCGAGCACCTTGAGGGCGGCCACGGAGCGGGCGTACTGGGGATCGGTCTGGTCGTCGGTCCAGTGCAGGGCCACTTCACCCGGACGCACGAAGCAGCACATGTTGTCGATATGGCCGTCGGTTTCGTCCATATAGACGCCCTCGTCCAGCCAGATAAAGCTGGTGACGCCGAGATAATCGCGAAGGTGTGCTTCGATCTGCTCCTTGATGAGATCCGGATTGCGGTTTTCGTTGAGCAGGCACTCGGCGGTGGTCATGCAGGTGCCCTCGCCATCCACGTGGATGGAGCCCCCTTCCAGGATCAGCGGCGCGTCGTAGCGATCCATGCCGTGCTGTTCCAGCATCTGAGCCGCCACTTTCTCGTCCTGATCCCACGGATAGTAGAGGCCACCCTTGTGGCCGCCCCAGGCATTGAAGCCCCAGTCCACCCCACGGCACTCACCGGCCGCGTTGGTGACTATGGTGGGGCCTGTGTCGCGGGCCCAGCAGTCATCGCTGTTCATCTCGACCAGGGTAACGTGGGCGGGCATGACGGCGCGCGCCTGCTCCATAAACTGGGCAGGAACACCCATAAAGACCGGGGTGGCTTGCCCGATGGCGTCGGCTACCTTGGCGAAGGTGGTCTGGGCGAAGCGGCCGGCGACGCGCCAGTTGTCCGGGCGAAACGGCCAAATCATCCAGACAGCTTGCTGATGCGCCCACTCGGCGGGCATGGTGAAGCCGTCGGCGGCCGGAGTGGAGTTGATGGTCTTGATGCTCATCGCAAGGCTCCTTGCATGGATTGAGGCCCCCCTATTTGCACGGGAACCTGGGAAAAATAAGAGTGGGTCGCAGTGTAAAAAGTTGTACGCCCATCCATCAAATGAATAGGATGGATTGTCCCATAAACACTGCAAATAATCTTGATGAAACTGCACCAGCTCGACCTCAATCTGCTACTCGCCTTTGACGCCCTGATGACACAAGGCAGCGTCACCCGCGCCGCCGAAACCCTGTTTATCAGCCAGCCCGCCATGAGCCACGCCCTCGGCCGGCTGCGCACCTTTTTCGGCGACCCATTACTGGTGCGAACCCCGCAGGGCATGTTGCCCACACCGCGCGCCCAGCGGCTGCATCTGGGGGTACAGCAGGCGCTGCGGCTGCTGGAGCAACAGCTCAGTGAAGAAGAGGAGTTCGAGCCACTCCACTCCAAACGGCGCTTTGTGCTCTGCACCACGGATTATGTGGAGTGCGTGCTGATCCCGCCGCTTATCCAGCGCCTCAAGGTGCTGGCGCCCGGGGTTACCATAGAGATCCGCATCCTGCGCGACACCTTGCCCGAAGCCGAGTTGGCGAGCGGCGAGATCGATCTGGTGCTGGGGTTTGACGAATACATGCAGGTACCGGGGTATCTGGGCAAAGAGACCTGGCTCACCGAGCCTCTGGCCGGCTTGGTGCGCGCCGATCTGTCCATCCCCAAATCGGCCCTCCCAGAAGCAGAGGATGACCCCTCCAGGTGGGAGGAACGCATCACCCTGCAGCAGCTGATCGCGATGCCCCACGCATTCCACTCGCCGCTCGGCACCTCGGAGGCGAGCCTGGATCGCTACCTCAAGAGCCTGGGCTTTAGTCGCACCATCTCGGTCAACAGCCAGAGCTATATGTCCGCCGCCGCCATCGTTAGCCAAAGCGATCACCTGCTGGTACTGCCGAGCATGGTGGCCGAGCTGCTTGCCAGCCACTGGCCGCTGAAAAGCCTGCCGCTACCACAGGATGTGCCCGATTACCACCTCAACTGCGTCTGGCACCCCGTGCATGCGCAGCAACCAGCGCTGGTGTGGCTCAAGGATCTGATGAAAGAGCTGGTGAACCCGCGATAACCGCCTCCTAAAAACAACAATGGCTCCCTGGGGAGCCATTGTTTTTTTGCTGCGTCTCATCACGCTCGCAGGGCGTTGATCAGCTGGGTGACGACCCCGTCGAGCAGGGGGCGATCCGGGCGGCACTGGGCAAAGGTGACCAGGCCCTGAATGTTGATCAGCAAGAAGGCGGTCAGGGTCGGGATATCCCGCTCGGCCGCCAGCTCACCGAGAGCCTGGGCCTGTTTCAGCTGCGCCGCCAGATCCTGCTCCATTTCGCCATAGATGACTTTCACCCGCTGGGTCAGCTCTTCATCCTGCTCGCTCAGCTCCATCATGGTACGGGTCACCAGGCAGGTCCCGCAGAGGGCCTCGCTCACCACCCGCTCAAGATAAGCGGCCAGCCCAGCCAGGGGGCTGGGGTTGTCGAGCAGCGCACGGCGCTGGGCACGTTTGCCCTCCACATAGTGATCCACTGCCGCCAGCAGCAGACCGCGTTTGTTGCCAAAGGCGCCGTAGATGCTGCCCGGGTGCAGGCCGGTAGCGGCCACCAGCTCCTGCATGGTGGTCTTGGCATATCCCTTGGCACGAAATGCCTCCATGGCGTTTCGCAACACCTCGTCCCGATCAAACTCGGCAATACGCATGGATCCTCCCCTGGGAAATGGTTCACCGGCAAGGGCGCTGACACCTGCCGATTCAAGAGTGCTTGGCAAAGGGCGGCAAGTTTACCCCAGCAGCAGGGCAAGGCCAACCATGTTGAACGAGCATTCAAAAAAAGCTTGCACCCGCCCGCAAAAACGAATTGAATGCACATTCAAGAATAACTCGCTCAGGACAATCTATCATGAACACCCTGTTTCAGCCGTATCGTCTCAACGACACCATCACCCTCGCCAATCGCTTCATGATGGCGCCCCTGACTCGCTGCATGGCGGGCCCCGGCCTGGTACCGACCGAACAGATGGCGGCCTACTACGCCCGGCGCGCCGATATCGGCCTCATCATCTCGGAAGCCGTTATCATTCGCCCGGACGGTCAGGGCTATCCCAACACCCCGGGTCTTTTCAGCGAGGCCCAGATCGAGGGCTGGAAGAAGGTGACCGGCGCCGTGCACGCCAAGGGTGGCAAGATCTTCGCCCAGCTGTGGCATGTGGGTCGCCTCTCCCACCCCTTCTTCCACCACGGCGAGGTGCTGGCCCCCTCTGCGGTTGCCCATGAAGGCACGGTGCCGCGCATGCGCGAGCTGACCTATCAGGTGCCTCGCGCCCTGACCCTGGCCGAGATCGCCCAGCTGGTGCAGGATTATGTCCAGGCCGCCGCCAACGCCATCGAGGCGGGCTTTGACGGGGTCGAGATCCACGGCGCCAACGGCTACCTCATCGACCAGTTCCTGCACCACTCCTCCAACCTGCGCAGCGATGAGTACGGTGGCAACCCGGCCAACATGAGCCGCTTCGCTCTGGAGGTGGTGGATGCCATCAGCGCGCGCATCGGTGGTGAGCGGGTCGGCCTGCGCCTCTCCCCGGGGGCCTATGTTCACCTGGCGGGTAGCCCGGAAGATCGCGCCGTGTTCGACCATCTGCTGGCCGAGCTGAACCAGCGCACGCTGGCTTATATCCACCTCGGGATCTTCGATGACAGCCTGACCTTCGACTATCTGGACGGCCGCGCCTCCGACTACCTGCGCAGCCACTATCAGGGCAATCTGGTGGGGGTTGGCAACTACAGCGCCGAGACGGCGGCACAGGCCATCAAGGCCGAGCGCTTCGATCTGGTGGCCATCGGCCGACCGCTGATCGCCAACCCGGACTATCTCGACAAGGTGAAGAATGGCGAGGCGCTGGTGCCCTATGCCGAGACCATGCTGGCGGAACTGGTGTAACGGGCAAGCCACTGCAAAGTGCAGATAACAACGAGGGGAGCCATGGCTCCCCTCGTGTCATTGCTATTGCCGACAGTTAGTTGGTGCGAAACAGCGCCTCGATGGAGAGCCCCTGACTCAGCAGGATCTCCCGCAGACGGCGCAGCCCCTCCACCTGGATCTGGCGCACCCGCTCGCGGGTCAGACCAATCTCGGCCCCCACGTCTTCCAGGGTGGCGGGCTCGTAACCGAGCAGGCCGAAACGGCGGGCCAGCACCTCGCGCTGCTTGGGATTCAGCTCCTCCAGCCAGTGCACTATGCTGGCGCGCATGTCGTCATCCTGGGATTCCAGTTCGGGCCCCATGCCGCGCTCATCGGAGAGCACATCCAGCAGCGCCTTGTCGCGATCGCCGCCGATGGGGGTATCCACTGAGGTGATCTTCTCGTTGAGCTTGAGCATGCGATTCACGTCATCCACCGAACGATCCAGCGCCTGGGCGATGTCCTCGGCGGTCGGTTCGTGGTCGAGACGGTGGGAGAGCTCGCGCGCGGTGCGCAGGTAAACGTTCAGCTCCTTCACCACATGGATAGGCAGACGGATGGTGCGGGTCTGGTTCATGATGGCCCGCTCTATGGTCTGGCGGATCCACCAGGTGGCATAGGTGGAGAAACGGAAGCCGCGCTCGGGATCGAACTTCTCGACGGCGCGGATGAGACCGAGGTTGCCCTCTTCGATGAGATCCAGCAGCACCAGGCCGCGGTTGTTGTAGCGACGGGCAATCTTGACGACCAGACGCAGGTTGGACTCGATCATGCGCTTGCGGGCGGCTTTGTCACCCCGCAAGGCACGACGGGCGTAATAGACTTCCTCTTCGGCGGTGAGGAGGGGGGAGAAGCCAATCTCCCCCAGATAGAGCTGGGTGGCGTCCATCACCTTGTTCAGTTCAGGTGCCAGCAACTCATCGGAGATAGTCTCTTCCGCCTCGGCGGCTACCTCCTGCAACTCCTCTACCTCTTGAGACTCGGATTCGGCGTCAAACTCTAATTCTGCATCCTGCATTACCAGTTGTTCTTGGCTCATGGTGTGTCTCCCTGACGTTACCAGAGTAAGACAGACTCTCTGGGATTAACGCTTTGGCAAATAGCTCATCGGATTGATCGACTTGCCTCTGTACCGGATCTCGAAATGCAATCGCACATCCGGCGCGTCCGTGCTGCCCATGTTGGCAATCACTGTTCCTCCCTTGACGCTATCCCCTTCCCGAACCTTCAACTCGTCGTTGTGGGCATAGGCGGAAAGATAGTCATCATCATGCTTGAGGATGATCAGTTTGCCATAACCCCTCAGTGCACTACCGGCATACACCACCTTGCCGCCGCTGGCGGCGTAGACGGGTTGCCCCTTCTGGCCGGCGATGTCGATCCCCTTGTTGCCCTGTTCGGCAACGGAGAAGCCTTCAACAATCCGGCCTTTGGCGGGCCAGTGCCATGCCAGTCGTGACTGGGAGCTGGTTGTTTTTTGTTCTTTTGCCTGAGCGTATGCTTTCGGTGGAGCCTCGGCAACGGATTTCTGAGAAACGAACGGCGTGGTCTGACCAGAACTACCACTCGCCCCTGCCGGACGCTGGGTCACAGGTTTGGTGGCCGCCACCATCTGGGGAGCCGTATTGGCGGCTGATTGCACGGTGAGCACCTGGCCCGGTTGCAGCGCATAGGGGGCGCTCAGATTGTTGCGCTGGGCCAGCTCCTGGGGCGTGGTACCGAACTGGCGACCAATGCTGCTCAGGGTATCGCCACGGCGTACCTGATAGGTGCTGGTGCTGCGGCTGGCCATGGCGCCGGAGCTGGACGCATCGAGGCGCAGCTGCTGGCCCGGATAGATGTTGTAGGGAGGACTGATGCCGTTGAGGCTGGCCAGCGACGGCACATCATTGCCCGAATTGAAGGCGATGGAGTAGAGGGTATCTCCCCGCTTTACCACATAGCTGCTGCCCGTGATGGGCGCGCGGTTCGGAGTCCCCGCCTGGCGAACCGGGATGGTCGAGACAAAGGGATCGCCTCCCACACCATCCACCGGAGCCGCATTTTTACTGGAGGAGCAGGCAAGCAGCAGCCATGAGAGCATGACCACACTGCTTCCTTGCCAAATACGCGAACGCATAATGGATCCTTAACGACTAAACCAGATATAGGCCACGACGGCCAGACCGATACAGAGCCAACCGAGCACATCCACATAGTGCATCAGCTTGCGTTCCATCTTCTCCCCGCCCCAGCGCATCAGGCCCGCTACCAGGAAGAAGCGCAGACCACGCCCGATCAGCGAGGTGATGATGAAGGGCACCAGAGCCATTTGCAACAGTCCGGCGGTCACGGTGAATACCTTGTAAGGGATGGGCGTGAAACTGGCAATAAAAATGACCCAGATGCCCCACTGTTCGAACCACTGGCGAGCGATGGCGATCTTGCCTTCGTAACCGACGGAGGCCACCAGCGGCTGGACCACGGGATCCCACAGGGCATAACCCAGGGCATAGCCAAACAGGGCACCCAGTACGGAGAAGAGGGTCGCCAGGGTGGCGAAATGCCACGCCTTGTGCGGCTTGGCCAGCGCCATGGGGGCCAGCATCACATCCACCGGGATGGGCCAGAACACCGACTCGATAAAGGCGGTGACGGAGAGATACCAGGGGGCGTATTTGTGGCGCGCCCACTGCATCACCATCACGTACAAACGGGAAAACAGCTTCACTCAACATCTCCATCTATCAAGGGAACAAAGCGCACCGGTTCCAGGATCCGGCTGGTCAGCTGGGAACCGGCGCGCTCAATCAGTTGCAGGGTTTGCTGCTTGTCGCCCACCGGCAACACCAGACGCCCCCCTTCGGCCAGCTGGTCGGTGAGGGCCGCGGGGATCTCGCTCGCCGCGGCGGTGACCAGAATGGCATCAAACGGCCCTTTGCTGGGCCAACCCAGCCAGCCGTTGCCGTGCTTGGCCGAGACATTGTGCAGATCGAGCTGGCGCAGACGGCGCCTGGCCTGGAACTGCAGCGACTTGATCCGCTCGACCGTGTAAACATGCTCCACCAGATGGGCGAGGATCGCCGTCTGGTACCCTGAGCCAGTGCCAATCTCCAGCACGTGTGCCGGATTGTTCTGCATCAGCAGCTCGGTCATCCGCGCCACCATGTAAGGTTGCGAGATGGTCTGGCCGTGGCCGATGGGCAGGGCGGTATTATCCCAGGCCTTGTGCGCCATGGCCTCGTCCACGAACAGCTGGCGCGGCACTTTCGCGATCGCCGCCAACACGCGAAAATCGCGAATATCCTGTGCAATGAGTTGATTTAAAAGGCGCTGAACTATCACACCCTCATCCCTGCATATCTAGCCATGCACCCAGCCCAGCCAGACTGTCGTAGGCAGTCATGTCGATGGTCAAGGGGGTAATCGAGACATAACCCTGTTCGATGGCGGCAAAGTCGGTGCCATCGCCTGCATCCTGCTGGCTGCCGGGAGGACCAATCCAGTAGATGGGCTGGCCACGGGGATCCTCGGTGCAAATCACCGACTCCGCCCGGTGGCGGTTGCCAAGGCGGGTCACCCTGATCCCCTTGATCTGGTCGAGGGGCAGATCCGGCACATTGACGTTGAGGATCTGGTCGGCAGGCAACGGATACTTCATCAACCCCTTCACCAGCAGGGCCGCATAGTGGGCTGCCGTGGCGAAATGGGTCTTGCCCACCAGAGAGATGGCGATGGAGGGATACCCCAGGTGGCGCCCCTCGGTGGCGGCCGCCACAGTCCCCGAGTAGATGACATCATCCCCCAGGTTGGCACCGTGGTTGATCCCCGCCACCACCATGTCGGGCTCCGGCCGTACCAGCTCATTGACTGCCAGATGGACGCAGTCGGTCGGCGTCCCCTTCACCGCATGAAACCCGGTCTCGCCGATGCGGGTGACCCGCAGCGGCACTTCCAGGGTCAGGGAGTGGCTGGCGCCACTGCGGTTGCGATCCGGCGCCACCACAATGACTTCGCCACAGGCGCCCAGCGCCTCGCTGAGGACACGAATGCCCTCTGCATGCACACCATCGTCATTACTGACCAGAATTCGCATCGGTCTGCTTCCTGAAACCATGATCGGCCTCTTCGGCCTGCATTAATTCCCGCACCACGCTGGTGGCAAAGGCACCCGCCGGCAGGAAGAACGACAGGGTCAGCGCATCGCCTTCCAGCTGCCAGCTCATCTGTTCCGGCTTGAGCAGCAGCGGACGCCTGTCCTGATCCAGCCCGGCCTTCTCCAGCCCCTCGCACCAGTCGCCGTAAGGCGCCAGCACTCCCTGCTCAAACTCGGCTGCCGCTCCCTGGCTCGCCAGACGGCCACGACCCCACATGGGGGCGGTCAGCTGCACGTCACCGGCGGCGAGGCGCGCTGCCAGCTCAGGGGTCACGCTCTCTTCGCTGAAGATGGAGTGGCTGCCCCTCAGCATCACGCAGTCACCGGCCAGCAGCTGGTGTGCCAGCCCCTGCTCGATGCGGGCGCTGACGATAGCGTTGAACAGCATGCTGCGGGCGGCGGAGAGGTAGAGGGAGCGCTTGTTGCGATCCTTGATCCGCTTGCCGGCAAACATCGCCTTGGCCGCTTCCAGGTTGTTGCCTTCCCGGCCAAAACGCTGCTCGCCGTAATAGTTCGGCACCCCCTGGGCGGCGATGGCCTGCAGGCGGGACTCCAGCCCGTCGGCCCGGGTCAAACCGGTCAGGCGCAGGGTGAAGTGGTTGCCCTTGAGGTAGCCCACCCGCAGTTTGCGGTTGTGGCGTTTGGCCTCCAGGATCTGGATGCTGTCGCTCTCGATGACCGACAAGTCCGGCTCGGCCTTGCCCGGCAGGTGGATGCCGAACCACTGCTCGGTCACCGCGTGGCGATCCTTCAGACCTGCCCAGGTCACCGCATTGCGGGCAACCCCAGCGGCATCGGCCAGCAGCCCCGCCACCCAGGCGGTGTTCTCGCCGGTTTTGCGCACCCGCACGAAGATGTGCTCCCCTTCCCCGCAAGGCTCGAACCCGAGATCCTCGATCACCACGAAATCGCGGGCCTCGGCCTTGAGAATGCCGTGGGCGGTGGGGGTTCCGTGCAGATAGTTAAGCTGTTCCAACATTATTGTTTCACCAGTAAGACGACGGCTTCGGTGGCGATCCCTTCCTTGCGCCCCGTGAATCCCAGTTGTTCGGTGGTGGTCGCCTTGACGTTCACCCGGTTCAAATCACATTGCAGATCGGCAGCCAGCACGGCGCACATGGCATCGATGTGGGGAGCCATCTTGGGGGCCTGGGCGATGATGGTCACGTCCAGGTTGCCGATGGCATAACCCGCACGCTGCACCCGGGCAAAGACGTCCCGCAGCAGGATGCGGCTGTCGATCCCCTTGAATTGCGCGGCGGTATCGGGGAAGTGGCGACCGATGTCACCGGCGCCGATGGCGCCGAGCAGGGCATCGCTCACCGCGTGCAGCACCACATCCCCATCGGAGTGGGCCAGCAGACCCTGTTCATACGGCACCGCTACCCCGCCCAGCATGCAGGGGCCTTCCCCGCCAAATTTGTGTACATCAAAACCATGTCCAATCCGGATCATGTGCGCTCCTTGTTTGGGCCTATTTGTTCGAATTCGCGGGCTATGCCTGCTGGCTTAAAAACAGCCCGGCCAGGGAGAGATCCTCCGGCCGGGTCACCTTGATATTGTCGGCGCGCCCTTCCACCATGCGCACCGGGAAACCGGCCCGCTCCATGGCGGAGGCCTCGTCAGTAATGGTGGCCCCCAGCATCAGCCCCTCTTCCAGCGCCCGCTTGAGGGTGCGGGTGGGGAACATCTGCGGAGTAAGGGCGTGCCACAGCTGTTCACGCTCGACGGTGGCGATGATGTTGCCTGCGGCATCCGAGCGCTTCATGGTATCGCGCACCCGGCTGCCGAGGATGGCCCCGCCGCAGCCCATGGCGGTGGCGATCAGGGCATCGAGATCCCCGTGGGTCAGGCAGGGACGGGCAGCATCGTGCACCAGCACCCACTCCCCCTCGGCCACCTGGAGGGCATTGAGAACAGAAAAGGCGCGTTCGGCGCCTCCTTCGACCCGAATGACACGGGGATCGGCGGCGACGGGCAGGCTCTCGAACCAGGGGTCATGGGGCGCCAGCGCCACTATCACCTGCTCGATGGCGGGATGTGAGAGCAGGCGCGCCAGGGTGTGTTCCAGAATAGTCTGCCCCGCCAGCTGCAGGTACTGCTTCGGGCAGTCGGCCCCCATCCGGCTGCCGATCCCGGCGGCCGGTACGATCGCCGTCAGACCGAAGGCGCGGCTTGCATCAGTCATGGTAGGGCTCATCGTCCGGTACTGTCTCTTTGTCTTTGGGGATGATCCGGTAGAAGGTCTCCCCCTGCTTGATATAACCCAGATCGTTGCGCGACAGCTCCTCGATGGCCTCAAGGCCCGAGGTGAGATCATCTATTTCGCGGTAAATGAGGTCGTTACGATCCTTGAGGGCCTGGTTGTCCCGCTCTTGTTGCGAGATCGCATCCGACAGGTTCTGGTAATCGGACAGCCCGTTCTTCCCCAGCCAGAGGTCATATTGCAGGCCCCCCAGCAGGAGGAGCAGGATCAGGGTGAATAGGCGCATGCTCTAGGTCTCCTTCAGGGGGCCTAGTGTCCCATATTCGGTGGCAAGACAAAAGAAAGCCAGCACCCGGGAACCCGGGTTAGCGCATAAAAAAAGTCCGAAGATGAACCAGATAACAACAAGCCCCGCCAAACCGGGACAAGGGTACCGAAGTGGTACTCCCTGACCGGGGCGGGGCCGAGGGGCGTCAGACTGCCTCGAAGATTAGTTGACCGCGACCGGGGCTCCTTCGCTGGCAGCCGGGGTGTTGAACTCCTCTTCCGCCTCGTTGAAGCGCTCCAGCATGGCCTTGGAGGGTGCTTCGCCAAGCAGGCTGCCAATCACGATGGCAATGCTGGCGAAGACGAAGCCCGGGATGATCTCATACAGACCCAGCCAGCCGTACTGCTTCCAGACGATGACGGTAACCGCACCGACCAGCATGCCGGCCAGCGCGCCGTTGCGGGTCATGCGCGGCCACAGCACGGAGAAGAGTACCACGGGGCCGAAGGCGGCACCAAAGCCCGCCCAGGCGTAGCTCACCAGCCCCAGCACCCGGTTCTCCGGGTTCATGGCGACCGCGATGGCCACCAAGGCAATGGCCAGCACCATCAGGCGGCCGACCCACACCAGTTCGCGCTGGGAGGCGTTCTTGCGCAGAAACGGCTTGTAGAGATCCTCGGTGATGGCGCTGGAGCAGACCAGCAGCTGGCAGCTCAAAGTACTCATCACCGCCGCCAGGATGGCGGAGAGCAGCACACCGGCAATCCAGGGGTTGAACAGGATCTTGGAGAGTTCGATGAAGACCCGCTCCGGGTTGCCGGTAACGCCGGCGGCCACTTCCGGGAAGCGGCCGAAGTAGGCCAGACCGAAGAAGCCGATGGCCACGGCGCCGGCCAGGCAGAAGATCATCCAGGTCATGCTGATGCGACGGGCGCTGGCCATGGAGTGGTGGGAGTCCGCCGCCATGAAGCGCGCCAGGATGTGCGGCTGACCGAAGTAGCCCAGACCCCAGGCCATCAGGGAGACGATGGCGATCACGTCCAGGTTCTTGAACATGTCGAGGTTGCTGGCGCTCTTGGCCGCCACTTCCACCATGGCGCTGTCGATGCCGCCCACGGCGATGATGACGAACACCGGGGTGAGGATCAGGGCGAAGATCATCAGGGTCGCCTGCACCGTATCGGTCCAGCTCACCGCGAGGAAACCGCCGAAGAAGGTATAGGTGATGGTGGCTGCGGCACCGACCCAGAGGGCGGTGTTGTAATCCATGCCGAAGGTGCTCTCGAACAGGCGGGCACCGGCCACTACGCCGGAGGCGCAGTAGATGGTGAAGAACAGCAGGATCACCAGGGCCGAGAGGATGCGCAGCACCTTGCTGTGATCCTCGAAGCGGTAGGTGAAGTAATCCGGCAGGGTCAGGGCGTTGCGGTTCTTCTCGGTGTGCACCCGCAGGCGGCCGGCCACCCAGCGCCAGTTGAGGTAGGCGCCGATGACCAGACCGATGGCGATCCAGCTCTCGGAGATGCCGCTGATGAAGACTGCGCCAGGCAGGCCCATCAGCAGCCAGCCGCTCATGTCGGAAGCGCCGGCGGAGAGGGCGGTCACCCAGCTCCCCATGCGGCGGCCGCCGAGGATGTAGTCGTCAAAGTTGCGGGTGGCGCGATAGGCAATAAAGCCGATCAGCACCATCCCGAGGATGTACACCAGGAAGGTGATTAACATGGGTGTGCTAGCTGTCATTCAAAACTCCGTTTCATGTAGCGTGACGGCCCGCTCTACCGACGGGCTCTTTCCTTAAAAACCGCCATAGCTTAATCAGCAGATCCCGTGAGCTCAATCATTTTTAACAAACACAAAACACAATAAAAACCTTTGTGCATCAACATATCCTCCAGGACAAGGGGATAAGTCACTATTTTATATTGCGGCAGTGGCCTCGCAGTCCCCACTCCAGACACGCCTCCATCTGGCTGGCATATCGGTGCACCGACCGGGCTCGCGACGCCGTATGTCACAGGGCACCAGGCAACAAAAAGGGCGAACAGCATGCTGCTCGCCCTTTTCATCATCTTATCGCCCGTTGGCGCTCAGCTACCTTCAGCGATTGATGGCGATCGGCATGCCGCTGCGCTGCTCCAGGGCCTGCTTGACCAGCTGGGAATCGCTGTCGGCGTGGGCGATGAAGCGGGTCACCGCCGGGGTGATCGGCAGCGGGGCCGGCAGGCTGGAGTTGAACTCGGCTTCGCTACGGGAGAGCGGCTGGTGCACCTCGAGATAGCGGCGACCATCCGGCTCTTTGGCGGCCTTGATCGGTTGGTTGACGAACTGCACCCGGGTACCGACCGGTACCTGCTTGAACAGGTATTCGATGTCATCGTTGCGCAGGCGCACACAACCGTGGCTCACCCGCAAGCCGATGCCAAACTGGGCGTTGGTGCCGTGGATGGCGTACATCTTGCCGATGTAGAGGGCATAGAGGCCCATGGGGTTGTCGGGACCGGCCGGCCAGACCGCAGGCAGGGTCTCGCCACGGGCGGCATATTCGGCGTGCATCTTGGCCGTTGGGGTCCAGGTCGGGCGCTCCTTCTTGCGCTGCACGCTGGTCACCCAGTCCTCCGGTGTATCGGTGCCCAGCTGGCCGATGCCGATGGGCAGCACCTCCACCACCTTCTTGCCCTTGGGATAGTAATAGAGGCGCATCTCGGCCACGTTGATGACAATCCCTTCACGGGGCGCATCCGGCAGGATCAACTGCAGCGGGATCACCAGCTTCTCGCCGGTCTGCACCAGCAGGGGATCCGCCTTGGGGTTGGCCTCGAGCATGTTGGTCAGCCCGAGTTGGAATTTGGCGGCGACCGCCTCCAGCGGCTGGCCGTTTTCCCCGGCCGGCACCACGTATTCCAGATTTTCCCCCACCAGGCGGCTGTTGGCGGCAGGCAGGGCATATTCAACGGCAAACACAGGCGCGGCGGTCAACAGCAGGCCGTAGCAGAGGGTTGCCACACTATTGCGAAAGAGCTTCATAACTTTCCCATGATGATGACTTGATGGAGGTCTTCGGGCTGGCCCAAAGGCGCAATATGCCTGGGGCCGAAGAGAAGGCCGCCATTCTTCTCCTCTGCCCGGCAAATTTCAACCGACAAGTCGTGACGGGTCAGTGATTAATATTCGCTCAGGCCGCTTGTCCGGTTTTCTGGTCAGCCGGTACGGCCCCGCTTTGCCAGGCGCGCATATCGTAACCTGTGGGAGACTGGTGCAACCGCAGATGAAACTGCTCGATGATGGCAAAAATGTGGTCGAAAATATCGGCCTGGATCCCTTCGTATTCACCCCAGGCAGTGGTTGCGGTGAAGCAGTAGATCTCCAGTGGCAGGCCATCTGACGTGGGGGCCAGTTGGCGCACCATCAGGGTCATGTCATTGCGAATGCCGGGATGGGCCTTGAGATAGGCATCCAGGTAGGCGCGCAGGGTACCCAGGTTGGTGAGATGGCGGCCGTTGATGGGGCAGTTGATCGCCTCCCTAAGCTGCTGGTTGTAGCTGCTCAGCTCCTGCTCCTTGCGGCTCAGATAGGGGGCCAGCAGCTGGGCCTGTTTGAGCTGCAGTTGCTCATCTGCAGTCAGGAAACGCACGCTGGTCATGTCGATGTTGACGCTGCGCTTGATGCGGCGACCACCGGATTCGGTCATCCCCTGCCAGTTCTTGAACGAGTCGGAGATGAGGGCATAGGTGGGAATGGTGGTGATGGTCTTGTCCCAGTTCGACACCTTGACTGTGGTGAGGCCGATGTCGGTCACCTCGCCATCGGCACCGTATTTATCCATCTGCAACCAGTCCCCCACGCTCAGCATGCGGTTGGCCGAGAGCTGGATCCCCGCCACCAGGCCGAGGATGGGGTCCTTGAACACCAGCATCAGCACCGCAGTCATGGCACCCAGGCCGCTGAACAGGAAGAGGGGGGATTTGCCGAGCAGCAGGGCGATCATCAGGATGCCGACCAGCACGCTCCCCACCAGCTTGGTGCCCTGGAAGATGCCGCGCAGGGGCAGATCCCGTCCCAGGCTGGTGTTGCGACTCACTGCCAGCACGCAGTCGAGCAGGGCGAAGAAGGCGAGCAGCAGGAACAGCAATATCCAGAGCTGGGCCACCACTTCGATCAGCGCCAGACTGTCGGAGCCGCCGGGCAGCCAGATCTCCGCCTGGGCGAGCAGCACGCCCCCTTGCAGCACAAAGGCGAGCCGGTTGAAGAGCCGCTGCTGCAGCTGGGGCGGCAGCCACACCTGTTTGGCCTTGCCGAGGACTCCGACCAGGCGCACCAGCAGGAAGCGGTGCAGCATCATGTGCAGCAACAACGAGGTGATCAGGATGAAGCCGAGCGCGATCACCAGCGCCATCATGCTGGTCACCTCCACGCCAAGACCGGACAGCCAGCTAAAAAACGCTTCTTTCATTCTTCTCTCCCAAACCTTGCAGCGGTTCGCTGCAACCACCATGGCGGTCAGGGTACCTATCCCCTCCCCCATGTCAAATCGGCCACCACCAGAAACAACAACGCCCGGCACAGGCCGGGCGTTGAGACAACACGAAAAGCGTTAGCCAACCAGGCCGAGGGCATCGCGGGCGATGACCAGCTCTTCGTTGGTGGGGATCACCATAGCCAGACGGCTCTCTTTGGTGGTGATACGACCCTCGCCACCCAGCACGGCGGCGTTGTTGGCTTCCTGGTCCACCTTGAAGCCGAACAGGGCCAGGCGATCCAGCACCATCTCGCGCACCATGGCGGCGTTCTCACCGATACCGCCGGTGAACACCAGGGCGTCCAGACGACCATCCATGGCGGCAGCATAGGCGCCAACATACTTGGCCACGCGATAGGTGAAGACATCCAGCGCACGCTTGGCACCAGCGTCGGTCGCATAGTTGGAGGTCACATAGCGGCAGTCGCTGCTCGCCTCGGTCAGACCCAGCAGGCCGGACTCGCGAGTCAGCACCTTGTTGATCTCATCCACGCTGTAACCGAGCTGATCGTGCATGAAGAAGACGACCGCCGGGTCGATGTCACCGCTGCGGGTGCCCATCGCCAACCCTTCCAGCGGGGTCAGACCCATGGAGGTATCGACGGATTCGCCGTTCTTGATGGCGCAAACGGAGGCACCATTGCCCAGATGGCAGTTGATGATGTTCAGCTCTTCGAGCGGCTTGCCCAGCTCCTTGGCAGCTTCTTCCGCAATGAAGCGGTGGGAGGTGCCGTGGGCGCCGTAGCGACGGATGCCGTGCTCGCGATAGAGCTTGTGGGGCAGCGCATAGAGGTAGGCCTCTTGCGGCAGTGTCTGGTGGAAGGCGGTGTCGAACACGGCCACGTTCTTCTCGGCCAGAGCCGGGAATACCTTCAGCGCGGCACGGATGCCGATGAGGTGCGCCGGGTTGTGCAGCGGCGCGAACGGGATGGCCGCCTCGATGCCGGCAATCACGCTGTCATCGATGCGCACGGAGCGGGAGAACTGCTCACCGCCATGTACGATGCGATGGCCGATGGCAACCAGTTGCCCGGCAAGAGTGGGATCCTGCGGTAGGATGTGGCCCACGATGTGGTCGAGGGCCTCCTGGTGAGCGGCACCCGCTCCCAGCATGGCTTCGCCCTTGACCCCGTGGAGTTTCCATTTGATACGTGCATCATCCAGATTGAAGCATTCGGCCAGGCCGGACAGCATGTCCTCACCTGTTTCGGCGTCCATTACGGCAAATTTCAGGGAAGAGCTACCGCAGTTAAGGATCAGTACCAACTTGCTCATTTTCTACATCTTCCTGTGCTTCGGCTTTATGCCGACAGTGTCGTGTCATCCAAAAGAGGATGGGATTCCCCTGCCGGGGGCTTATGGTCGCAGGAGGGTGCGTCCAATTTTTCAATTCGGGTCGTGCATGGCACTGATTGCAAACGGTGCGCAGCACTCAAGTTCAGACAGCGTGCAACGCACGCCTTGATTCGATAACGTCAGATGTTGACCAGCAGATCCCTGTGTACCTTGACCACCAGCTTCTTCACTTGGGCGGGTTGCTTGAAGGTACAGAGCGGGCGATGCAGCTCGCCCGGCCAGAAGATGGCGAAATCTCCCGGTTGCAGCGCCAGATAGCTGGTCTGCTCGTCGTCGACGAACCAGAGATCGGGATGGGGATGGTCGGCGCCCTCACTCACATAGTCGTGGGGGCCCACACCGATCCACTCTTCACCGCGCAGCAGCAGTTGGATATCGAGGTACTGCTCATGAAATTCGCCGCGGCGATCCGGGGCCGGCTCGGTCAGATCCTCGCTCACCAGACAGAACAGCGTGAGGCCGTCTATCTCCTGCTTGCCGACGGGGGCATCGCGCCAGTGGGCGACGCTTTTCACCACGTCAGCCATGATGCGGGCGAGCGGCGCTGGCAGCGGGGTGCGGTGCAGAGTGTTCAGGCTACCGGTGATCATGGCGCGTCTTTCCTGTTAGGTGTATCTGCGCGGCATCTTTGCCCGCCAATGAAAAAGGACCTGTGTCAGGTCCTTCGATAATGCCGTCTGCGATCCGTGCAAACCGGTTTAGAGCTTTTGCTCGTTGTCTCTTTATGGGTGCACTGTTACACACTCGTCCTGTGCTTGCCAAGGCCATGGCACCCAATTGCGCAGTGATCGTACCAGCTGAAACCATATTATTCACCACCCTTTTACCATCGGCTTTGACCAGACGCAAAAACGGGAGCATCAGCTCCCGTTTTTTTCAGGTAATCGGTTTCGTTCAAACCTTGCCGGCGTTTTCCACCGGTTTGGCATACATGGCTCGCCAGATAGCCTTGTGCTCTTCGGGCACCTCGGACTGGCGACTCAGGAAGGCGGCCTGCTCTATGGTATTGGCGTGGCCGGCCACATCTGCCGCCAGGTAGTTGCTGGGGAAGAGCTGGTAGTTGCCCCAGATCGCCTTGTCGATCAGCGCCGCCAACTCGTCCGGATCGCTGAACCCCTCGGTGATGGGAGCGCCGAAGGAGACATGTACCCGCCCCTTCATGCCGACGATGCCGGCAACGATACTCTCGATATCCTCGAACTCGCCCTTCTCGTAGCTGCCGTTGACCGACTTCTCGTAGAGCTCGCGCGCCTTGGCCTTGTCGGTAGGATCCAGCTCGTAGCTGATGCTCACCGGCACGATATTGAGGCTGCGCATGTAGTCGGCAAACTCGATCTTCTGCTTCTTGCCGTCCACGTAGAACATCTTGAGGATGGCCGGATCCGTCTTGTCATCCCCATCCTTGGCACGCCCTTCCTTCTGGGCGATCCAGATGGAGTGCCCCTCGTGCACCGACTGGCCGATATAGGCCGACAGCTCACCGAGGGCCTTCATCATCTCCCGCGGCCCCTTGGCGGAGCGCTTGACGATAAAGCTCTTGTTGAGCTTCATCAGCTCGGTGGCGCAGGGTTTGCGCAGCAGGTTGTCACCGATGGCGATACGCACCGTATCGAAACCATGGGTATAGAGACCCCAGTTGACGAACGCCGGATCCATGGCGATGTCCCTGTGGTTGGAGACAAACAGATAGCCCTGCTCTTTCTTCAGATGCTCGAGCCCGGAGAAGGTCACCCCCTTGGTGGAGGTGGCGATCATGCGGGACATGTACTGGGTCACCCCCATCTGCACCTGATGTACCGTGGTCACCTTGGACCACTTGTAGCGCAATACCTGGCGGATCAGCGGGCGAATGGCCCAGCCCAGCCAGCTCATCAGGGAGCCAAAACGATACTTGGCGATGGCACCGACGAACTCATCATCCTGGATCAGCCGTTCGATGGCGGCGGGCACTTCCTCATCACGGTAAGGGCGAATGTCCGCGAATCTATCTACTTCAGTCACAATGTCAGCCTTGCATGCTAGGGGGGCACGGCCAACCCGAGTTGGCCGGGAAAAAATCAGGGCGCAATTTTACACACTTTTATGGCGAGGGGTATGAGGTGGACGTAGATAGTGAGATCTGACCAGTAAAATGAACGGATGGCCCGCAGGCCATCCGGGGTCAGGCCTCCACGGTGAAGGAGAGCATCATGCCGGTATCCTCGTGCTCCAGCAGATGGCAGTGCGCCATGTAGGCGCGCTCCTTCGGGGCCGGATGGTCGAAGCGCACCAGCACCTCGCTGCGATTTCCCTCTACTCGCACCATGTCCTTCCAGCCGGCACGATGGGGCGCCACCGCCTGGCCGTTCTCCCGCAGGATCCGGAAACGGGTACCGTGAATATGGAAAGGGTGCAGCATCATGTCCCCCTCTCCCGAGATGATCCAGCGCTCGGTCCAGCCCTGTTTGACCGCAAACATCGGCTGGTCCATGACAAATGCCTGACCGTTGATCCGGTTGCCCGTATGCAGATCCAGCGGCTTGGACGCCTCTTTCATATCGGCCATACCATCGTGCTGCATCTTGGCCATCTCGCCGTGCTCCATGCCCTCCATCTTCATGGCGCTCTGTTTGCTGGCATCGCCGTGCGCCATGCTCATGCCCGCCATGGCGCCGTGACCATAGCGTTCCATCAGCGCCTGCATCCCCAGGCGATCCAGTTCGGGATCCATCGACAGGGTCAGGGTGCGGCTCGTTATCCCCTCCAATGCGGGCAAGGTCGGCAGACGGGCCAGGCTGTCCGGCAGCCGCCCCTTGCCCTCGATGAGGGAGGGCTGGATCCGCAGCAGCGGCAGCGCGGCATCGAACGGGGCGAGCGTCATCCCCATCTGGCGTACAGGCAGGCTAACCAGATCGAACGCCTTGCCATTGCGGGCATCCACCATCACCTCGAAGCGCTCCCCCGGCAGCAGCTCGAGCTTCTCAAGCACAACCGGCTCCGCCAACAGGCCGCCATCGCTGCCAATCACATAGAGGGATCGCCCGTCGCTGGTCGCCACCTTGAGGGAGCGGGCATTGCACCCGTTGAGCAGCCGCAGTCGCAACCAGCCCCTGGGGGCGGCATGGCTCGGGAACTCGGCGCCATTGGTCAGCATCAGATCGCCAAACCAGCCGACCGCCGCACTCATCACATCCAGCCGGTAATCGACCTGATCCTGGCCATCGAGCCGCTTGTCCTGCAGCACGACCGGAATGTCATCCAGGCCCCAGCGGCTGGGCAGGGGCAAGCGCTGGCTCTCCTCATCGTCGAGGATGAAGAGTCCAGCCAGCCCCATCGCCACCTGATGGCCGGTCCGGCCGTGGGTATGGGGGTGATACCAGCAGGTGGCCGCCGGCTGCTCGATGCGAAATGCCGCCTGCCACTGCTTGCCAGCGGCAATGGTGGCCTGGGGGCCGCCATCGGCGCTGCCTGGCACCTCCAGGCCGTGCCAGTGGATCGTGGTGGTCTCGGAGAGCTGGTTGTTGACCTGCATCGTCAGCGACTGCCCCTGCCGCGCCCGCAGCGTCGGCCCCAGCAGATTGCCGTTGTAGCCCCAGGTGCGGGTCAGCTGACGCCGCCACTGCATCTGGCCCGGCTGGGCATTGAGCCGGATCACCCCCTGCTCGTCCGGCGCAAGCAGGGCGGGAATCGGCAGGACGGGACGTTCGGCCGCCAATACCTGGTTCCACCAGGGCAAGGCACTGGCCACACCGAGTGCGGTAGAGAGTTTCAGAAAATCGCGACGCTGCATGGATCAATCCTTCTGGTCTGAGACAGACTCTCAGCCTAGATGAGCGCCCAATGGCAAGGTCAAGGGCTGATACACAGACGTGTCTTATTATCCCGGCTCGCCAGCTTGCCACCCGGACGCTTTGCTTTAGCCCAGTGCCAGCGTAACCGCCGCCTCGGCATGGATGGCTGTGGTGTCGTAGAGCGGCACCGCGGCTTTCGTCTCCCCCACCAGCAGGGCAATCTCGGTACAGCCGAGAATAACGGCCTCGGCCCCGGCAGCCGCCAGCCCCTCGATGATGGCCAGATACTCGGCCCGCGACGGCTCGCGGATCTGGCCTTGGCAGAGCTCGTCATAGATGATCCGGTGCACCCGCTCCCGCTGCACCTCTGGAGGAACCAGCACCTCCAGCCCGAAACGCGTCTGCAGCCGCTCCTTGTAGAAGTCCTGCTCCATGGTGAAACGGGTACCGAGCAGCCCGACCTTTTTCACCCCATCTGCCAACAACTGGTGGGCGGTGGCATCGGCGATATGAAGCAGCGGAATGTCGATGGCCGCCTCAATCTCGGGGGCCACCTTGTGCATGGTGTTGGTGCCGATCAGCAGAAAATCGGCGCCACCGGCCTGCACATTGCGAGCCGCTTCCGCCAGCAGACGGGCGGTGGCGGGCCAATCACCTGCGTGTTGCAGCCGCTCTATCTCGGCAAAATCGACGCTGCTAAGCAGCACCCGCGCCGAGTGCAGACCGCCGAGGCGCGCCTTTACCCCCCGGTTAAGCGCCTGATAGTAGCTGACGGTGGACTCCCAGCTCATGCCACCCAGCAGACCGATACATTTCATGGGAACTCCTTATGCGATCCGAGCGCAGCACGGCGGCCGCCATCGCGATAAAAAAGGCCCCGAAGGGCCAACAAGACAGACGGTAAAGGCCATCAGACCTAAATCCAGATCATCAGCACGCAGGCCGCCGTGGCGAGCCCCATGCCGAGGTTGAAACGACGCCAGCCACGGGCGGTGCGGATAAGGCGGCGCACCTGGGCACCGAACAGCACCCAAAAAGCCCCGGTGTAGAGGCCGGTAATAAAGAAGATGGCCAGCACCCAGAGGGCGGACGGCCAGTAGCCCTCCCCCGCCAGGGTGAAGCCGCTGATGGCGGAGAGCGCCATCATCCACGCCTTGGGATTGAGCAACTGCAACATGGCCCCCTGATGGGCCGGGATCAGCGGCCGGTTGCCCTCCGCCGGGCCACTGGCGGTCGCCACCTTCCAGGCCAGCCAGAGCAGGTAGGCCGAGCCGATGAGCTTGAGGCCGTCGTGCAGCAGCGGCACCTTTTCAAACATGACCCCAAGGCCGAGCGCCGTGGCCAGGATCATCAAATTGATCCCCCCCACCACCCCCACCAGCAGGGGCAGGGTGCGGCGAAACCCCTGGGCGGCGCCGGCGCTGGTGAGCAGCATGTTGTTGGGGCCCGGCGTGCCGCAGGTAACCAGGGCAAATCCCGCCAGGGGCAGTAACCAGTTCAGATCCATCTCAACCTCTTGGTGATACAACACATCCGTTATGGAGCAAGCCTCCTAATATGCAGAGCCGGCCCAGCGGCGACAAGGGCACCAACGCACTTATTTGCATTTTTATGCGCGCCTGGCACAGAGATCCAAGGCGCCAGAGAGTCAATACCAGAGCATCACCACACAGAGCGCCGTCAGCAGGCCGAGGGAGCCATTGAGGCGATGCCAGCCCCGTTCCGTGCTGATCCAGTTGCTCAGCTGATGGCCGAACAGCACCCAGACAAAGCAGATCGGAAACCCCACCAGCGGGAAGATCAGCATGATCCCCCACAGGCTCGGCCAGTAGCTGGTACCGGGCAGGCTGAACAGGCTGATGGCGGAGATCCCCATCATCCACGCCTTGGGGTTGAGAAACTGAAAGCCCAGCCCCTCCAGCAGGGTCAGGGGGCGGGAGCGCCCGGCCGGATCGCCGGGGGCGCCGGCCACCGCGATGCGCCAGGCCAGCCACAGCAGATAGAGGCTGCCGAAGATCTGCAGCCCCACCCGCAGCGGCGGCCAGCTCTCGAACAGGGGATAGAGCCCCAGCGCCAGCACCAGTTGCAGCACGGGTTGTCCTACCGCAACCCCGGTCAGGTGTGGCAGGGTGCGACGCACCCCGAAATTGGCACCGGAAGCAGTTAACATTAGATTGTTGGGGCCCGGCGTGCCGCAGGTGAGCAGGGCAAACCCGAACAGGGTGACATACCATTCCATTGTCATCTTTGTACTCCTGAATTGCGGCAAATTGTATCGATACAATTTGCCGTCATTGATTGTTATTAGGTTGAATTTCACGCTATATTGCCGATACATTTCGATCAATGGATTTATTGTCACCATGACAATCTGGACCCCGGACATCACAACCTTCGACGGCCCCCTCTACTTCAAGCTGGTCAAGGCCATCGAGCGCGACATAGCCAACGGCACCCTGCCGGCGCAGACCCGCCTGCCCACCCACAGGGCGTTGGCGGACAGGCTGGGGGTGACGGTTGGCACCATCACCCGCGCCTATGGCGAGGCGGAGCGGCGCGGCCTGCTGGCCGCCCGGGTGGGGCACGGGACCTGGGTCAAGGGGGACAATGAGGATCCGGCCAACGCCTGGGTGATCCGCAAGGAGGAGGGGCATCGCATCGAGCTGTGGCAGAACCTGCCGGTGCAACTGGATCGGGCCGCCATCATCCGCCCCATGCTGGAAGAGCTGGCCGGCGGGGATCTCAACGCCCTGCTCGGCTATGACAAGGAAGCGGGCCAGCCCGGCCAGCGCCAGCTGTTTATCGACTGGCTGGCAGAACAGGGCGTAGCGGGGAGTGAGGATCGCCTGCTGTTCAGCCACGGCGCCCAGCACGGCATCACGCTGGCACTGCTGGCCACCGGCTGCGTGGGGGAGACCCTGTTCTGTGAAGGGCTCAGCTATCCCGGCATGCTGGGCAACGCCCGCCAGCTGAAGAATCAGGTGGTGGGGCTGGCGATGGACGAAGAGGGGTTGATCCCCGCCGCGCTGGAGGCGGCCTGTCGCACCCGCCGTGCCAAGCTGCTCTACCTCACCCCGACCCTGCAAAACCCCACCACGGCCACCATGAGCCTGGCCCGGCGCGAGGCCATCGTCGCCATCGCCCGCCGCCACGATCTGCTGATCGTCGAGGATGACGTCAATGGCCTGCTGCCCCAGACGCCGGTGACGCCGCTGGTCAATCTGGCGCCGGAGCGGGTCATCTATCTCGGCAGCCTGGCCAAGATCGCCTGTGGTGGCCTGCGGGTCGGCTTCACCCTGGTGCCAGGCGCCCTGCGCAGCGCCTTCGCCCAGACGATGCGCCTGTCGAGCTGGATGGTGAGCCCGCTGCTCATCGAGCTGGCCTGCAAGCTGGTGAGCCAACGCCAGATCATGCCATTGGTCGAACAGCAGCGGCAGATCCTGGCACGACGCGGCGAGCTGCTGCGCCACCTGTTGCCGGGGGCGTGCTGGCAGGCGGGATCCATGCATGCCTGGTTGCCGCTGCCCGAGCCCTGGCGCAGCCAGGAGTTCGCCGAGGCCGCCAACGCCCTGGATGTCGGGGTGGCGAGCGGGGAGCACTTCGCCGCCGGCCAGTTTGCCGCCCCGCAAGGGGTGCGCCTGAGCCTCAGCCAACCGGCCACCGACGCCCGCGTCGCCGAGGGTCTGGAGCGGCTGGCCCAACTGCTGCGAGGCACACCGCCCACCAATCCCCTGCTATAGTGGGCCTGCATCCAACAGTCGGCCCAATCACCAAGGAGAGTCCATGCACCCGTTTCGCGCCCCGCTCTTGCTCATCACCCTGCTGCTGGGAGGCTGCGCCTCACCCGCCCATCAACAACTGGGGGCGGCGCTGGACGGGCTGGAGGGGGAGCTGAACCGACTGGAAGAGGAGCTGGCGGCCATGAACGGCCTCCATTACCAGAAGGCGATCGATGCCCCCCTGAGCCTGCGCCGCTACCTGGGCGCCCCTCATCCAACGACCGAGGGGCTGATCCCGATCCGCAGCCAGTTGCAGGACGGCCCCCTCCTTCACTACGACTACCGTTTGCCAGTGGGCATGACGAGCCTGCCGCTGGACACCCCTTGCCTGCGCTACGAATTCGAGCTGCGCCATCTGGGCAGATTGGGCAAGCTGGCGCTGCACTGGCAGGATGCCCAGGGCCAGCAGAGCCGCCTCATTCGCCAGGATGAGTGCCCCTTCTCCCCCAAGGGGCCCGGTCTGCTCTGACATCTGCGGGCCATGTCCACCTCAACCCGAAAACAAAAAGAGCTGCCGAGGCAGCTCTTTTTGCATCACGGCCCAAATTTAGCCGAGGCCGTCATGGTCGAGGACGGATTTCAAGAAATCCTTCCAGCTAATGATGCCGACCAGGGCACCGTTTTCCAGCACCGGCAGGCAGGAGACGTTCTTCTCCAGCATCAGCTTGATGCCGTCCCGCAGCGGCAGGTTGGGGGCGACGGTCACCAGCTGGCGGCTCATGATCTGGTGAGCACGGCGGTTGAGGGTCTCGGTGTCGCGGCTCATCTCGGCCTCGGAGTCGAGATAGGGGCTGATGGCGCGAAACAGATCCCGGTCCGAGATGACGCCGACCAGCTCCTCCTCCTCCAGCACCAGCAGATGGCGAAAGTGAGCCTGCTCGAAGATATCCTTGATGACCCCGAGCCTGTCATCCATGGAGACGGTGGCGACCCGGGTCGTCATGATGTCCCTGATATGCAGCATGCTAGCCTCCACCATCCTGATTGATAGTTCTGTTATGACATGTTTTTGCGGCGCCAGCCAGTAGCAGGCCCGCACCTCAAGTGCAAACCGGCGCCATTTCACGTAAGATCCGCGCCAGTTTTTCTCCTCCATTTTTGAGCAAGCAGATCCCACCCATGATAGTTGCCAGTCAAATCGAACTGATCCGCGGCGGCCGCAAGCTGCTGGACAACGCGTCCGCCACCATACACCCGGGCCACAAGGTGGGCCTGGTGGGCAAGAACGGCTGTGGCAAGTCCACCTTTTTTGCACTGGTACGGGGGGAGCTGGCCATCGACAGCGGCACCTTCAGCCTGCCCGCCGGCTGGCAAATTGCGGGGGTCGCCCAGGAGACCCCGGCGCTGGAGTGCTCGGCCCTCGACTATGTGATCGACGGTGACAGGGAGTTTCGCGCACTGGAAGCCCAGCTGGCCCAGGCCGAGCAGGATGACAACGGCCTGCTGGTGGCCGAGCTGCACAGCAAGCTCGACACCATAGGCGCTTACAGCATTCGCGCTCGCGCAGCCGAGCTGCTGCACGGCCTCGGCTTTGGTGACGAGCAGCTCGCCTCGCCGGTACGCAGCTTCTCCGGTGGCTGGCGCATGCGTCTCAACCTCGCCCAGGCATTGCTGTGCCGCTCCGATCTGCTGCTGCTCGATGAACCGACCAACCACCTGGATTTGGACGCCGTCATCTGGCTGGAGAAGTGGCTCAAGGGCTATCAGGGCACCTTGGTGCTCATCTCTCACGACCGCGACTTCCTCGACTCTGTGGTGGGCCGCATCATCCATATCGAGAACGGCAAGCTCAACGAATACACTGGCGGCTACTCCGACTTCGAACTGCAACGCGCCGAGCACCTGGCCCAGCAGCAGTCGATGTACGAGAAGCAGCAGCGCGAGATGGCCCACATGCAATCCTATGTGGACCGCTTCCGCTACAAGGCTTCCAAGGCCCGTCAGGCCCAGAGCCGCCTCAAGGCCATGGAGCGGATGGAGAAGATCCTGCCCGCCCACGCTGACTCCGAATTCAGCTTCGAGTTTCGCGAACCCTCGGCCCTGCCGACCCCGCTGATTGCCATGGAAAACCTCAGCGCCGGTTACGGCGACAAGGTGATCCTGGAGAAGATCAAGCTCAACCTGGTACCGGGTTCCCGTATCGGCCTCTTGGGTCGCAACGGCGCCGGCAAGTCCACCTTTATCAAAATGCTGGCAGGCTCCAACCCGCCGCTTTCGGGCAAGCTGGAAGTGAGCGCCGGGGTGAGCATCGGCTACTTTGCCCAGCATCAGCTGGAGACTCTACGCCTGGACGACAGCCCCCTCGATCACCTGGTGCGCCTGGCCCCGGACAAGACCGAGCAGGAGCTTCGCAACTATCTGGGCAGCTTCGGCTTTCACGGCGACAAGGCGCTCGACAAGGTGGCCCCCTTCTCCGGTGGCGAGAAGGCGCGACTGGTGCTGGCCCTCATCACCTGGCAAAAGCCCAACCTCTTGCTGCTGGATGAACCGACCAACCACCTGGATCTGGAGATGCGCCACGCCCTGACCATGGCGCTGCAAGGGTTCGAGGGGGCCATGGTGGTGGTCTCTCACGACCGTCACCTGCTGCGCACCACCACGGATGACTTCTATCTGGTGCACGGTGGCCGGGTCGAGCCGTTCGACGGCGATCTCGACGACTACCACAAGTGGCTCGGCGAGCAGGAAAAAGAGGCCAACGCCAAGCCGACTGATGCCCCCGCAGCCGCCAACTCGGCGGTGGCGCGCAAAGACCAGAAGCGGCGCGAGGCGGAGTTCCGGCAAGCGACCAGGCCGCTGCGCCAGAAGCTGGAGAAGCTCGAAACCAGCATGGAGAAGCTGCAGGGCAAGCTTGCCGAGATCGAGACCCGGCTGGCCGATCCGGCCATCTACGAAGAGAGCGCCAAGGGCAAGCTGTCCGAGTTGCTCAAGTCCCAGGGCCCCATCAAGGAGGAGCTGGAAAACGTCGAGATGGAGTGGATGAGCCTCTCCGAGGAGCTGGAAACCATGGAGCAAGCCTTCCTTGCGTAATCTGTCACTGGTGGCGAACGACGCGGTCGCCGAACACGAACTGCCGGGCCCGCTCGATTTCTGGCACTGGAGCGGCGAGGTCTATGGCGCACGCAGCCAGGACTGGCTCCAGGTGCAGGAGCTGGGGGGCTGCGTCAATCTGGCGCTCTTGCTGCATCGGCTCGATCAATGCGGGATCCCGGTCGATCTCACCGACCTGCAACCAGCCCTGGTGCAGACCGAGGCGGTGCTGACCCCCTGGCGCGCCCTGCGCAAAAGCGCCAAAGCGCGAGTCGGCGAGCAGGAGTATCAGGCCATGCTGGCCCACGAGCTTGAGCTGGAGCGGCTGCAGCAGGGGGTGCTGCTGCAAACCCTGCGCGAGCTTTCCCTCTACCGGGGCAAGAGCCACAATTTGTTGAACTATCTATCGTTACTGGGTGCCCAGCAGGGCCCCCTCAGAGATCTAATATGCTGAGCTATCGCCACGCCTTTCACGCCGGCAACCATGCCGACGTGCTGAAACACGCCGTCCAGGCCCTGATCATCGAGTCCCTCAAGAAGAAGGAAAAACCCTTCATCGTGCTGGATACCCATGCCGGCGGCGGTCTCTACGACCTGCGCGGCGACTGGTCCCAGAAGAAGGCGGAATATGCCGACGGCATCGGTCGGTTGTGGAACGAGCGGGCCCAGTGGCCGGCCATGGCACCCTATCTGGACGTCATCGCCGACATGAATGTCGATGGTCAGCTGCGCTACTACCCGGGTTCCCCCGAGCTGTCGCGCCGCCTCACCCGCGAGCAGGACAAGCTGGCGCTGATGGAGCTGCACAACAACGAGGTGGAGGATCTGCGCGCCAACATGGGGTACGACCCGCGCGTCGCCGTTCACCACCGCGACGGCTTCGAGGGGCTGGTAGCCCTGCTGCCCCCTACCCCGCGCCGCGGCCTGGTGCTGATCGACCCGCCCTATGAGCTCAAAGAAGACTACTTCGCCGTGGTCGATACTCTGAAAAAAGCGCAAAAACGCTGGGCCACCGGCATCTACGCGCTCTGGTATCCCATCCTGGGGCAGGAGGCGGACAAATCCCGCGACATGCTGCGCGCCATCAAGCGGGAGAACTTCGGTAACGTCCTGGTGGCCGAGCTGGAAGTGGCCGGCCAAACCAGCGATTGGGGTATGAATGGCTCAGGGATGCTGATCATCAGCCCCCCCTGGATGCTGGATGAGCAGATTGAAGCCTTCTTGAAACCCTTGTGCGCCAAGCTGGCCCAGGGCGCCGGTGCCCAGTACAAGGTGGAGTGGCTCAACAAGGTGGAAGAGTAACCGCCTGAAAAACAGGAAAACCGACAAGGGCCTGCCATTGCAGGCCCTTTTTATTGGCAGGATCGGCGGGCTGCACGGATGCCATGGCTGGCAATCAGGGGCCGGTGGGTCTGTCCAGGTGCAAGACCAGCAACAGCAGGGCCAGCAGACCCAAGGGCGGAAACAGGGAGAGCAGAGCGCAGAGAGTGGCGATCAGGGCGGGACGCTCGCTTCTGCGACGGGCCAGCCAATAGGCCATCCCCCCCACGATGATCATCAGCAACAGTATGCCCTGTCCCAGCAGGGTGGCGTTGATATTCATATGCATGAAAGCTCCTTTTTCATGGCAAAACATCACTTTAGCGCGGCAACAGTTCAAGGCAAGCCCCAGTCTGGCAACAAGACATTTGATAGGCATTCCCTATCCAACCATTAGATGAGAATAGTTTTCATTTAATGGCATTCCGGGCGATACTGCCAGCATCACCAGAGGGAGCCGCCATCATGAAAAAGACCATCAGCTTTGCCGCCCTGCACTTCACCGTTGCCTTTACCCTGGCCTATCTGCTGACCGGCGAGCTGCTGACCGCCAGCCTGATCGCCCTCATCGAACCCGCCGTCAACACGGTCGCCTTCTACTTTCACGATGTCGCCTGGCACAAGTTCAAGCCCAGTCACAGCCTGCAGGCCAAGACCAGCAGCTTCGCCCTGGTGCACTTCTCCGTGGCCTTCGGCGTCGCCTTCCTGCTGAGCGGCGAACTGCTCACCGGCGGGGTGATGGCGATGATCGAACCCACCATCAACACAGTCGTCTTCTTCTTCCACGAGCGGCTGTGGCGTGCCCGCCAGCAGCTGGTGCTGGCCTGACCCCAGGCTCCGGGCTTTACGCGCCAACCCATGCCGTCAGCGCCAAAAAAGCGCTCGGCGGCATGAGGGCTTTTGTGTTTTAGTGAAGCGGTATCTCTCTTTTCAGGAACCGCTTCGATGACCCCGCTCAAGACTCTGCTGCTTGCCCCCTTGGCACTCTTGCCCCTGCTGGCCAGTGCCGCAACCCCCTCGTTCGATTGTCACAAGGCCTCGGGAGCGGTCGAGACGCTTATCTGCAAGGATGCGAAACTGACGGCGCTGGACAATGAACTGGCCGACCTCTATCACAAGGCGATCACCCAACTCTCCCCCGAGCAGCGCAAGACGGAGCAGGCGACCCAGCGTGGCTGGATCAAGGGGCGCAACGAGTGCTGGAAGGGGCAGGATCTGCGCCAGTGCGTCGAGGATAACTACAAGCTGCGGATCGCCGAGCTGCAGGTCACCGGTGGCCAACTGATGGTCACGGCTCCCGTCTTCTACCGCTGCGGCGACCAGCTCATGCTGGAGACCTATTTCTATCAGGATGCCAAGGTACCGGTGGCCGTCCTCAACCTGAGTGAAGGCAATCGCCCGCCACTGCAGACCATCGCCTATCAGGAACCCAGCGCCAGCGGCGCCCGCTATGAAGGGCAGAACATCAGCCTGTTTACCAAGGGGGACGAGGCCAGACTGGAGCGTTTCGGCCAGCCGGCGCTCGCCTGCAAGGTGAGCACGGCGCAAGGCAAATAACGCGATCTGGGGGCCGGCCACCGTTTCACCCTGACGATGCCGGCCCCGTTATGTGCTAGATGGCGATATCCAGCGCCTTGCCTTCCCGCACCACCCGCACCTTGAGGGACCCCGCCTTGCTCTGGTTCAGCAGATCCCGCACCCTGTCTATCTGTATCGGGTGATAGGGCACGCCGTTGATCTGCTCGATGACGTCGCCATTTTTCAGGCCAAACGGCGCCAGATCCCGCTCGTCGTTGTAGTAGACCTGCAGATGCTGACCGTCGAAGCGCACCGCAATCTGGCGCAGGTTTGGCTGCACCTGCTGCGCCAGCGTCTCTGCGTCATAGCAGAACATCATGCGCCCAGGGATGATGGCAAAGCGCTTGAAGCGGCTCACAAAGTCCATGCCGAGGGCATACTTGTCGTTGTCATTCTCCGACACCCGCAGCTGACCGAGGGGACGGCCGTCAAAATGCAGGCCGGTGATAACATGATCGCCCAGATCCTGCATGCCGCTCGCATCGACCCCCTTCATCGGCGTCGAACCATCCTTCAACAGCGCCTGCTGCTCGGCCATATGGCCGATAAAGCTGCGATCGACATAGCTCTGATCGGCCCCGGTATCGAGGAGCATTCGCAGGCTGCCCTCGCCCTGGGTCAGGTAGAGCGCCGGTGAACGGTTGTAGCTGTCGTCATAACCGATGCAGCGCTCGAACCCGGCCGCCGAGGGGGCCGACGACCAGGCGCTGATCTGGTGCTGCTCCTGATCAAACACCCAGTTGAAGCGACGTATGACCTCTATCCCGAGCACCCCGTCGATGCGCGTGCCAAGGGATTGGGAGATGAGCGAAAAATCCATGGTGCCCCACAGATCACTGTCATCGATCGTGACCGAGCCAACCGAAAAGGGCACCGGCTGTACAAACCCGAAATGTTCACTCTCAATCTGGCCCGAGACGCTGACCATATTGGCAAAATCGGCCTGGTAGGCGCGGGGCAACTGACTCAGGGAAAGCGCCTTGAAGCGGCTGGCAATGCGGCGATCGAGCACGGTGATGCTGGCGCCGGTATCGAGCAGAAACTGGTACTGCTCACCGGCGATGGTGACAGGCACTATGGGGCTACGCTCGTAAGAGACGGCCAGCACGGGCTGGGACTTGCTTGCTGCATGGGCGGTATCCGGGGTACTGCAACCCTGGGTGCCAAACAGGGTCAAGATGGCGAGCGCCACTGCTTTTCGCTGCAATGTCATAAGACTCCTTTGCGATAGACAATGTGTCTGCGCCTCCCCCAACTACAGCACCAAACACAAACTATCCTGTTGATTTATATGTAAATAAACCAGGTTTTACGGGGCAGTCGACAATAACAAAGTGTTTTATGCCGACTCAAGCTGATTATGACCCCTCACCATCCAGGGATCTGGCAAGCTCATCCCCCGAGTCCCCACCCCGCCATCGTTCACCTCACCCTATCGATTAATTTATTGATCCTGCTCAGGAAACCATCATCCCACTCTTCTCTCCCCGGCTTCGCTCGCTAACATAGCCGTTTGGCAACTGCCTCTCGGAGTCACCCATGAGCCTGGCCAACCCAACAGCGCAGGTTAAAAACAGCAGACTGGAGGCTGTCATTCAGGGGCGGTAGCCTTGCTGGCGATAATCATGGTCAACACCCTCACTGTTTTCTATACAGTCGTAATGTTGCACAAAAAGAAGAGGTCAAGCGAATACGTTCAACTTCAAAGGAGTAAAGGTAAGCGATTGATTTAAAATATTATTTTTCGCATCCCATATCAGACAGGTGCGGAGTTAGATGGAAGTCGGTATTAATGTGTTAGTACCGCCTTCCATCTAATCACTGTTATAACCCTAGGAGGTATTTTGGAAAATTTAGTTCAGCAGTTATTTGACTACGGACCGAATGAATTATTCAATGAGTATGGGAAACCACTACACATGGATGAAAAATATTTTATTAATTATCACTATGGATATATAAAAGATAGAGAGCAAAGCCTAAAGAAAAAAGTTAAGTGTATGTACCCTGGGTGTAACAAGAAACCAATTCTGTCACATTCAATACCAAAATCTGCAACTCTAGGCAAAATCGCAGATAGCGAAGGTTATGTGATTACCCCAAAATTTAGAGGCAAAGAATATACGGAAGATAGAATAAGTATAAATCAAGCATCTGTATTTCCGGGTTTTTGTACATTACATGAAAGAGATTTTGATGGGTTTGAAAAAAGTGGTGACTATCGAGACGAATCAATCGTTTTGCAGAACTTTCGTGTCATCTGTAAGTATTACAATAGATGGTTAAGTGTAAAAAGATCATTTGAAAAGGCGAAAGTCAAGTATGAGAAAGAAATCTTCGATTACTATGCTTACCATCTCGACAAAATAAATGCCCTTAGACCTAGCCCAATCACAATTAAAAAAATTGCTGATGAAGTGACAAAGCATATAGATGCACAGTTGTCCCTAATCGATTATATGATAGCAAAAGTACACAATGAAGACTTTTATCCATATGTAATGACTTTATCAGGCAAAGAAGATCTAACACGAGTTATGTTAGTTGAAATTGATGTTTCACTTCCATTATGTATTGCGGGGAAAAGCGAATTTGAGACAGATGGAAAGAAATATACTGTTCATTTATCTCTGTTTCCATCAGATGATAAAACGACTTTGATATTTTCATATAATAGTGAATTTGAGCAGTGCTTTAGAAAAGAATTCTCAAAATATACGAATGATAAAGATGTTATTTTATTCGTTGAGTCTTGGATGATTTATGGCACAGACGATTGGTTCATTTCACCTTTTGAGTGGAATAAATATAGCAATATCAAGAAAAATAGAATTCTAAATGAACTAAAAATCGAGGATTATTACCCCTCAAGAAGATTGGATTTTAGGATATTTGAATAGTAGGGTTATAACAAAGCATTTAAGAGTGATTCTCAACGCTTGGCATTTTTCATTCCATCGTTGAGTTCAGTGTTTACAGTGGTATGGTTGAGTTTAGTGGTAGCGTTGCTCACACCTTAATGCAGCGTTAGCTCTAATATGGAAAACTAAGTATGGAAAAAATTATGAGCTCTCCTAGGGTTCGATTGGCGATAACATTGTTATTAACTATCCTGATAGGAGTTTTTTCGAGCCTGTTGGCTACGGAGATTGCACCTGGTGGAGAAATTAACTATAAGCTAGTGAATGATGCTGTTTCCTTTTGGGTATTGCTACTGCTCAGTGGTACTTGGGTTTATATACATGTAGCGTTTCTGAAGCATGATGAGAATATCCTCAAGTTCACCGATGATGCACACTGTATCGGTTACATCAGAAAAACGAAGCTTGATGCTTTTGCTGCACTCGTTAAGAATGACCCTCAACAAGCAAACCTGATTAACGCTACAGATTTGCTTAAGGAATTAAAGGTTAAAACAAAATGAATTTACTAATTTCTGAACAATGTGCTAACGAGTTAAAAAGTAACAAGTTTAATGTTTCGGTTAATGAAGTTTCAAAGATTTTATCTAGTTTAAACCCTCAGACATTTAGACAAAGATCAGACGTTGAAAGGGTGTCTGGGACTGGAGAAGAAATCTACGTTTTACGCTACAAATCTCTTCGTATGTTTTTTACATTTAGCAACAATGATTTGGTACTAATGAGTACAACGAGTTATTAAAGCTAACAATCTGTTTAAGAGCGATTCGCAACGCTTGGCATTTTTGCTATGCGTTGCGTTTAGTATTTAAGGTTAAAGAAATTAGGACACCCACCATTATGAGCGCCGCGTAGTGAATCTTCCCTATCAGACGAGGGCGGGCACGGTATTGCGACCCCCTGCAAGCCGCTGAGGCGAGTTGAGCGGGTCAGTAGTGCCGTGATGGTCACCACAGGGGCGAAAGGTCAGCCAGCTTCGCCCCGTTGAACAGGCGAGCGCCTTCGCAAGGATAAAGCCATCGCAGAAGACCCCCACCCCAATCCTCTCCTTGGCAGGGAAGGGTGTCACTCTGCGACAACGCAGCCTCCAACTCCCCGGTGCAATGCGCTGCGCTTATTGCACCCTACCCCACAATACCCCGTTACCCACCACCCCACTCCCGCAGGGCGGGCGACATCCCGGTAGCACCAAGCCGCCAAGCTTGCTCTCCTGGCCATAGCAAAGGAGCCCGACCGGGCTCCTTTTTCGTTCTATATCTGGAATCGCTCCACCAACCGATGCAGGGTACGGCCCGAGTCGGCCAGCTCCGCGCAGGTATGGCGGGTGGCATCGGCCCCCTCGCTCAGCTCGGCCACGATCTGCTGAATGGCCACCAGATTGCGGTTGATCTCCTCGGTTACCGCGTGCTGCTGCTCGGCGGCGCTGGCGATCTGCAGGTTCATGTCGTTGATGGTGGTAATGGCGCTGCTCATCTCGTCGAGGTTGGTCACCAGGGCGCCGGTCTCGGCCAGGGTATTGCTGTGGCGGGCCTGACTCTCGCTCATCAGGGAGCCGGCTGTGGTCACCATCTGTTGCAGCCGCTGCAGCATGGTGCCGATCTCGACCGTGCTCTGCTGGGTGCGGGAGGCAAGCTGGCGCACCTCGTCGGCCACCACGGCAAAACCGCGCCCCTGCTCGCCGGCCCGGGCCGCCTCGATGGCGGCATTGAGCGCCAGCAGGTTGGTCTGATCGGCAATCCCCGAGATAACCCCCACCACGTTCTGGATCTGATCCGTCTCCCGGGTCAGGGTGCCTATCTGTTCGTGGATGGCGTTAAGGTCGGTGATCAGGGTGTCGATGCCATCCATGGCGCGGGTGATCACCACCCGGGTCTGGCGTGACAGGTTGTCGGCACTGCCGGTGGCGGCCGCCGCATCGCCGGCGTTGCCCGCCACGCTGTGGGCGGTGGAGCTCATCTCTGTCATGGCGGCCACCACCTGCTCCGTCTCCCTGTGATGGGAACCCATGCGAGAGAGATAGTCGCCGGACTGGCGCTGCAGGGTCTCAACCGACTGGTAGACCCGATCCGAGGCCGATGTCACCTGCTCTACCAGATGGTGGATCTTCTCGATAAAGCCGTTGAAGCTGCGGGCGAGATCGCCCAGCTCATCCCCCTGCTCCAGCTTGAGGCGGCGGGTGAGATCCCCCTCGCCGTGGGCGAGATCGTGAAAACTCTCCACCAGGGTCTGGATCGGCCGGGTAATGGAGCGCGACACCCAGAGGCCGCCAACGATGGCAAGCAGGGTTAGCAGCAGCGAGGTGAGCAGGGTATCGCGCATGGTGATGGCCAGTTCGGCCTCCCCTTCCTCGCGGGCCCTGGCCACCGCATCGTCGATGTCGTCGATATAGAAACCGGTGCCCAGCACCCAGCCCCACTGGGGCAGCAGCACGGCATAGCCGAGCTTGGGCTGCTCGCTCCCCTTGGAGGGCTTGTCCCAGATAAAGCGCGAATAGCCGTCGCCACTCTCGGCCGCCTTGATGATATCGAGGATCACCTTGTTGCCTTCGCTGTCGGTCATGCCGGAGAGATCCTTGCCCTCCAGCGCCTGCTTGATGCCATGGGCGATGTTGATCCCCCTGGTGTCGTAGACGTAGAAGTAGCCGTCCTCGGCATAGCGCAGGGTGCGCAGTATGCCCTTGGCCTGCTCGCGGGCCTCGGGACTGTCCTGACTGAGCAGATGAGCGATGGCGGTCTTGGCCATCAGCACGTGTTCGGCCAGCGCCACCTTCTTCTGCTCGAGGGCACTGGTGCGGTAACGATCGAGCTGATCCGTCAGGGACTGCTGTGCGCGCCACCAGATCCCGACATTGAGCAGCAGGGCCATCATCAGAATGGGGACTATGGCCAGGGTCAGGGTCTTGCCCCTGATGGAGAGGTGTTTCATCTGCGTAGACATCCTTTGTGCAAGCGTTTGCTGGATATCATAAAAGACTTATTTATCAGTGACTGTTAACAAGATCATGGCTTTGGCCGCTGGCCACTTTTCAAACCCGCAGCAAGCTCGGAGCGCACGCGCCCCCGGCCCCCCATACAACCTTCTGGCAGGGGCAGGCCATGATCGCCGTACTCCAATGTGCCCTGCCCTACTCTTGCCTTCCTGCATAAGGGCTAGGCAGACATTCCGCAATCGGCACGGGTGGCAGACTCGGCGCAATCTGCAGACGAAAAAAAACCGGAACCCAAGGGTTCCGGTTTTTTTCATTCCAGCCAAGGCTGGTTAACCAGCAAATCAAGCCTGGTTTTTAACTTCTTTCAGACCGCGGAACGGAGCCTTCTCACCCAGCGCTTCTTCGATACGGATCAGCTGGTTGTACTTGGCAACACGGTCAGAACGGCTCATGGAACCGGTCTTGATCTGGCCAGCAGCGGTACCAACGGCCAGGTCGGCGATGGTCGCGTCTTCGGTCTCACCGGAGCGGTGGGAGATGACGGCAGTGTAGCCAGCGTCTTTGGCCATCTTGATGGCAGCCAGAGTTTCGGTCAGGGAACCGATCTGGTTGAACTTGATCAGGATGGAGTTGGCGATGCCGTTGTCGATACCGCGCTTGAGAATCTTGGTGTTGGTTACGAACAGGTCGTCACCCACGATCTGGATTTTCTTGCCCAGTTTCTGGGTCTGGTAGGCGAAGCCTTCCCAGTCGGATTCGTCCAGGCCATCTTCGATGGAGACGATCGGGAACTTGGCAGTCAGCTCTTCCAGGAAGTCGGAGAAACCGTTGGAGGTGAAGACACGGCCTTCGCCTTTCAGGTTGTACTCTTTCTTCTCTGCGTCGTAGAACTCGGAAGCAGCGCAGTCCATGGCCAGGGTCACGTCGGTGCCCAGCTTGTAACCGGCAGCAGCAACGGCTTCGGCGATCACTTCCAGTGCTTCGGCGTTGGATTTCAGGTTAGGAGCGAAACCACCTTCGTCACCAACGGCAGTGTTGTAACCCTTGGCCTTCAGTACTTTGGCCAGGTTGTGGAACACTTCGGCGCCCATGCGAACGGCTTCTTTCAGGGTCTTGGCGCCAACCGGCTGGATCATGAACTCCTGGATGTCGACGTTGTTGTCGGCGTGCTCACCACCGTTGATGATGTTCATCATGGGCAGCGGCATGGAGTAAACACCCGGGGTACCGTTCAGCTCGGCGATGTGGGCGTACAGCGGCAGGCCTTTGGCAGCAGCAGCAGCCTTGGCGTTGGCCAGGGAAACAGCCAGGATGGCATTGGCGCCGAACTTGGATTTGTTCTCGGTACCGTCGAGGTCGATCATGATCTGGTCGACAGTGGCCTGGTCCTTGGCATCTTTACCCAGCAGAGCTTGAGCGATCGGGCCGTTTACGGCTTCGATGGCTTTCAGCACGCCTTTACCCAGGAAACGGCTCTTGTCGCCGTCACGCAGTTCCAGCGCTTCGCGGGAGCCGGTGGACGCGCCAGACGGAGCGGCTGCCATACCAACAAAACCACCTTCCAGGTGAACTTCGGCCTCAACGGTCGGGTTACCACGGGAGTCGATGATTTCACGACCGATCACTTTAACGATCTTGGACATGTGTATTTCCTCAGGTTTCGTAAAAAAACAACAAAAATATGCCAAAAAAAGCGGCTGTGGCACAGTGCCCCAACCGCATTTATTTTCAATTACTTCAAATTACGCTTCTGGTACTCACCTGCCGCCTTCACGAAACCGGCGAACAGGGCGTGGCCATCACGGGGAGTCGAGGTGAACTCCGGGTGGAACTGGGCCGCGACAAACCAAGGATGATCCGGGATCTCGATAATTTCCACCAGCTTCTTGTCGGCGGAGAGACCGGTCACCTTCAGGCCTGCTGCCTCGATCTGCGGCAGCAGCTTGTTGTTAACTTCATAACGGTGGCGGTGACGCTCGTAAATGGTCGGGCTGCCGTACATCTGACGCACCTTGGAACCTTCGACCAGGTGGCAGAGCTGGGAACCCAGACGCATGGTGCCACCCAGATCGGACTTCTCGGTACGAGTCTCGACGTTGCCCTCTTCATCTACCCATTCGGTGATGAGGCCAACCACCGGATAGGGACACTCTTTCTTGAACTCGGAGGAGTGAGCCCCTTCCATGCCCGCTACGTTGCGGGCGTATTCGATCAGCGCAACCTGCATGCCGAGGCAGATGCCGAGGTACGGGATCTTGTTCTCACGGGCATACTTGGCGGCCAGGATCTTGCCTTCTACGCCGCGCTCGCCGAAGCCGCCCGGCACCAGAATGGCATCCAGACCTTCCAGCAGCTCGGCGCCACGGGTCTCGATGTCCTGGGAATCGATGTACTTGATGTTGACGGAGAGACGGGTCTTCAGACCGCCGTGCTTCAGCGCCTCGTTGACGGACTTGTAGGCGTCCGGCAGAGAGACATACTTGCCCACCATGCCGATGGTCACTTCGGCAGTCGGGTTGGCCTCTTCGTAGATAACCTGTTCCCACTCGGCCAGGTCGGCCTCTTTGCACTCGATGCCGAAGCGCTCGGTGATGTAGGAGTCCAGGCTCTGGGATTTCAGCAGTGCCGGAATCTTGTAGATGGAGTCGACGTCCTTCATGGAGATGACGGCGCGCTCCGGTACGTTACAGAACAGGGCGATCTTGGCACGCTCGTTGGCCGGAATGGCACGGTCGGAGCGGCAGATCAGCACATCCGGCTGGATACCGATGGAGAGCAGCTCTTTGACGGAGTGCTGGGTCGGCTTGGTCTTCACCTCGCCGGCGGCGGCCAGGTAAGGAACCAGAGTCAGGTGCATGAACATGGCGTTGTTGCGGCCCACTTCAGCTGCCAGCTGACGAATGGCCTCAAGGAACGGCAGGGACTCGATATCGCCCACGGTACCGCCCACTTCGACGATGGCAACCTGATGACCTTCGGCACCGGCAATCACCCGCTCCTTGATGGCGTTGGTGATGTGCGGGATCACCTGGATGGTGGCGCCCAGGTAGTCACCACGACGCTCTTTGCGCAGCACGTCTGCGTAGATGCGACCGGTGGTGAAGTTGTTGCGACGGGTCATCTTGGTGCGGATGAAACGCTCGTAGTGGCCCAAATCCAGATCGGTTTCGGCCCCGTCCTCGGTTACGAACACTTCACCATGCTGGGTCGGGCTCATGGTGCCCGGATCCACGTTGATATAGGGGTCCAGTTTCATGATGGTCACATCCAGACCACGGGCTTCCAGAATGGCTGCCAGAGAAGCTGCGGCAATGCCTTTGCCGAGGGATGAAACAACGCCACCAGTTACAAAAATATATTTTGTCGTCATGCTGAACCTGAAAGAAGTTTAGGGAATTTTAAGGGGTGCTTCGGGGATGAAGCAGGACGGGGAAACAGTATACCAAAAACCCCTCTCCCAAACAATGAGCAAAAATCTATCAGGCTCCTCGCCGCCCCGTCTTGCGCCAAATCAACTTTGCTCGGTTTCCTTGGCTCTATCCCAGGCGGCATCGAGCTTCTCCAGTGAGCAGTCGGTCATTTTCAGCCCTTCCGCGGCGATAAACTGTTCAACCTGACGAAACCGTCGCTCGAACTTGGCGTTGGCGGCCCGCAGCACCTGTTCCGGATCCTTGCCCAGATGACGCACCAGGTTGACGGTGGCAAACAGCAGGTCGCCAAGCTCGTCGCTCACCCGCGCCTCATCCACATCGGCCATCAGCGCCTCTTCCATCACCTCGTCAATCTCCTCATGGATCTTGTCCACCACGGGGCCCAGGGTCTTCCAGTCAAAACCGACGGTGGCGCAGCGCTTCTGGATCTTGGCGGCTCGAGTCAGGGCCGGCAGCGAGAGGGGGATGTCGTCGAGCACGCTCTCTTTGTCTAGCGCCGCCCGCTCTTTGGCCTTTTCCGCCTCCCAGTTTGCCTTGACCGCCTGCTCGTCGCCGAGATCGGCATCGGAGAAGACATGGGGGTGACGGCGAATGAGCTTCTCGCTCACCGTATCGACGATGTCGGCAAAGTCGAACAATCCCTGCTCCTTGCCAAGCTGGGCATAGAAGACCACCTGAAACAGCAGATCCCCCAGCTCCCCTTTCAGCCCCTGCCAATCTTCGGTCTCAATGGCGTCGGCCACCTCGTAGGCCTCCTCCAGGGTGTGAGGCACTATGGTCTTGAAGCTCTGCTTGAGATCCCAGGGGCAGCCGTTTTGCGGGTCGCGCAGGCTGGACATGATATCGAGCAGTTGAGGCAGGTCGTAACGTTGAGACATGGGCTATTCGCTTTTTCTTCGTGCAACAGGGGGATAAAACAGTGACCGGCCACAGGGGCCGGTCACTCGGTATCAGAGGCGCTTGGCGCTGATCACATCGTTGAGCTGGCTCAGCTTGGCCAATGCCCGGTTGAAGGCGTTGATGTTGTAGATCTCCAGCTCCATATCGATCTCGGCGGTCTGCTCGCGCACGTTGGAGCGTGAGCGCACCCCCATCACGTTGATCTTCTCGTTGGCGAGCACGGTCGTGATGTCGCGCAACAGACCGGATCTGTCGTTGGAGAGGATGCGGATGGTGAGACCGTAACCGCCGGAGTAGTTCTCCCCCCATACCGCATCGATCAGCCGCTCCGGGTTGCGCCGTGACAGCTCTTTCAACTGCTCGCAATCCTCCCGGTGGATGGAGACGCCACGGCCCATGGTGATGAAGCCCTGTATAGCATCCCCGGGGATCGGCTGGCAGCAGCGGGCGATATGGGTCATCAGGTTGCCGACCCCTTCCACCACGATGTGATCCTTGGGCTTGTGGCGGAACGGCGCGTTGGCCTTCTGCTCCAGCTTCTCCAGCAGGCGGCGATCTTCCTCCTCCGCCGTCGGCTTGTTGTAGCAGGTGTCCAGGTAGTTGATCACCTGGTTGATGCGAATGTCGCCGCTGCCGATGCCGGCCAGCAGATCGTCGGTGCTCTCCAGATTGAAGCGGCGCAGCATGCTGCCCTTGTCGATCTTGGCCATGCTGAGGTTGTGGCGATCCAGCTCCTTGTCGAACAGCTCGCGCCCGGCAACGATGTTCTTGTCCCGATCCAGCTTTCTGAACCAGGTGGCCACCTTGGCCCGCGCCCGGCTGGAGCGCAGGAAGCCGGAATTGGGGTTCATCCAGTCGCGGCTCGGGTTCGGCTCCTTCTGGGTGATCACCTCCACCTGATCGCCAGTCTGCAGGGCATAGGTGAACGGCACGATGCGGCCGTCAATCTTGGCGCCGATGCAGCGGTGGCCGATCATGCTGTGGACGTGATAGGCAAAGTCGAGGGGGGTGGCTCCCGCCGGCAGGTCGATGACATCCCCTTTCGGGGTGAAGACGTAGACCCGGTCCTCGAATACCTGACTGCGCAGATCCTCGAGCAGTGAGCCACTCTCGGAGAGATCCTCCTGCCAGGCGAGCAGCTTGCGCAGCCACTCGATCTTGTCTTCGAAGTTGCCCCCCTTGCCGCCGGCCTGCGCCCCTTCCTTGTAGCGCCAGTGGGCAGCAACCCCGAGCTCGGCATCCTGGTGCATCTGGTCGGTGCGGATCTGGATCTCCACTGTCTTGCCCTCGGGCCCCACCACCACGGTATGGATGGACTGGTAGCCGTTGGGTTTGGGGTTGGCGACATAGTCGTCAAACTCACGGGGGATGTGGTGGAAGTGGGTGTGAACGATGCCAAGCGCCGCATAGCAATCCTGCAGCCGCTTGGTCACCACCCGCACCGCGCGCACGTCGAACAGTTCGTTGAATTCGAGGTGCTTCTTCTGCATCTTGCGCCAGATGCTGTAGATGTGTTTCGGCCGGCCATAGACCTCGGCCTCGACCCCCGCCTCTTTCAGGGCATCGCGCAGGGACTGCACGAACTCGCGGATGTAGCGCTCCCGATCGAGGCGCTTCTCGTCGAGCTGCTTGGCGATCTGCTTGTAGGTGTCCGGGTGCAGGTAGCGGAAGGCGAGATCCTCGAGCTCCCACTTGAGCTGACCGATGCCGAGGCGGTTGGCAAGCGGCGCGTAGATGTTGGTGATCTCCTGGGCCATCAGCACCCGGGTCTCTTCATCCGCCTTCTTCGCCTCCCGCAAGCAGGCGATCCGTTCCGCCAGCTTGATGACCACGGCGCGCACATCCTCGACCATGGCGAGCAGCATGCGCCGCACATTGTCGACCTGTTCAGGCGAAGTCTCGCTGCGATGCAGGGTCTGCAGGGAACGGATGGCCTCCATCTCCAGCACCCCTTCCACCAGCTTGGCAATCTTGGGCCCGAAGTCCTCGTCCATCCGCTCCTGGCTGATGAGACCGGCTTCGACAAAGGGATAGATGATGGCGGCCTTGAGGGTCGCGATATCCATGCTGAGCATCAGCAGGATGCCCACCATCTCGATGCCGCGCACCAGCAACTTGCTGGTCAGCGCCTCGTCACCGAGCGTCAGACAATACTGGTAGACGGTTCGCAGCTGATCCTTGTCACTGTCACTTAAGGAGAGCGAGCCGACCCACTCCTCCAGGGTGAAGTTGTCTTTCAAATGAATATCGCGAACCGCAACCATGGTATCAATCCTTTAAATTGTTGGGCCGAAAGCTGACGCTTCCTCCCCCCTCATCTGATGATGACTGCTTCAAATGGGGATATCCGGAGAACTATTCAAGGCGCACCGCCCAAAGGCAGATGTGTTCTCCAGCAGGCCCTGCCTACGTACCGAGGGGTTAGATTACCCCATTCACTCCTGCTCAGACAGCGCCATGGGGGCGAAAGAACAAGAGAAAAGCGGGCGTCATGGGCCCCCTCTCGATCCCCGTGGCGAGGGAGCCCTGCAGCGTTTACTCCCGCACAAACAGCGCCATGGACTCCAGGTGGCCTGTGTGGGGGAACATGTCGAGCATCCCCAATCGGGCCAACCGGTAGCCGCCCTTCACCAGCACCTGGCTGTCACGGGCCAGGGTCACCGGATTACAGGAGACGTAGACCACCCGCTTGGGAGAAAGTTTCGCCACGTGTCCCATCACTTCCAGGGCCCCGGGGCGCGCCGGATCCAGCAGCACCAGGTCGAACCCTTCCCGTGCCCAGGACATGCCGACGATGTCACCACTGAGATCCGCCTTGTAGAAACGGGCGTTGTCGATGCCATTGCGACGGGCGTTCTCCTCGGCGCGGGCCACCATGGCCAGCTCCCCTTCCACCCCCACCACTTCGCGGGCCTGCCGGGCCAGCGGCAGGGTGAAGTTGCCGATGCCGCAGAACAGATCCAGCACCTTGTCATCCCTGGTCGCCCCGAGCCAGGCCAACGCCTGGGCCACCATGCTCTGGTTGATGGGGCCGTTGACCTGGATAAAGTCACCGGGAGCAAATGCAAGAGACAGGCCATCGAGCGAGTAGGAGGGTTCGAATTGTTGATGCAGCGGCTCTATCTGCTCGTCGTTCGCCTGCAGATAGAGGTCGATCCCCTGTTCTGCGGCAAACGCCACCAGCAGGGCGCGGTCGGTCTCGTTGGGGCGTCCGGTGTGGCGCAGCAGCAGCATGATCCCCTGCTCTGACTGGATCAGCTCCGCATGGCCCAGCTCACGCTGACTCTTGAGGCGATTGAGGCAGGCACGCAGCGGGGTGATCAGAGCCGAGAGCGGTGCGGCCAGCACGGGGCACCCCTCAATCTCGACCAGATCATTGGTATTGCGGCGACGAAAACCGACCCGGGTGCAGCGACCGTTTTTGTCAAACTTGATGGCGAGGCGACAGACCCGGCGATAGGCCCTATCTTCGCCGCTCAGCACAGGCTCGAGGGCGGGGGCCTTGATGTTGCCAAGGCGTTCGAACAGGCTGACCAGCCCGGCCGCCTTGGCGGCCTGTTGATCATCCACCGACATATGCTGGGCACTGCAACCGCCGCACTCGCGATAGTGGCTGCAAAACGGAGCGATGCGATTGGCCGCCGGCGTCACCACCTGTTGCAGCGCCGCATGGCCATAGTGCTTCTTCTCTTCGGTGATGCGGGCCTTAACCGTCTCACCGGGCAGCGCCCCTTCGACGAAGATCGCCTTGCCCTGGTGGCGACCGATGCCGACACAGTGGTGGTCCAGAGTGTCTATCGTAAATTCAATACGTTGGGGCTGGGTGGACTTCTTTTGGGGCTTGAAAAACTGGGCCATAAAACTTGGTGCCTATAGGTGGCTATGTCATGATTGTGGAATCTGCAGCCGGGTATTGTCCCACAAGAATAATAGTATGACCAAATACGGCCACAGAGCCCGTGCATTGCCGTTCACCCTATCGCCAACCCCGTTTACTGGTGGCCTGTTCGTATGACCAAATATGGCCTGAGAGCACGCGTTCTCGCCTTTACCATACTGCCTACCCTGTTCATCGGCGGCCTGATGGCCGGTTACTTCACCTTCCACCGCTATCAGCAGTTGGAAAACAACCTGATCGATCAGGGCATCAACATCATCGAACCCCTCGCCATCGCCAGCGAATATGGCATGACCCAGCACAGCAGGGAGTCGCTCAAACGGTTGATAGGGCTGACCCATCGCAAGAATTCGCCGCTCATCAAGTCCATCGCCGTCTTCACCCAGGACAACCAGCTGTTTGTCACCTCCAACTACCACAGGGACTTTACCCGGCTGCGGCTGCCCGACGGCCAGCCCATCCCGGAGCTGACCAGCGTCACCTTCCAGGGGGATGACATCATATTGCGCACCCCGATCCAGGCCGAAACCAGCCTGGACGGCTTCCCGCTGCCAAGCGATGTGGAGCCACCGATGATCGGTTATATCTCCATGCAGATAACGACAGATCGCGCCATGTTGCTTCACTATCGCGACACCTTCTTCGCCGTCATCATGGTGATTATCGGGGTGGCCTTCAGCACCCTGTTTGGCTTCCGCCTGGTCAAGAGCGTGACCCAGCCCATCACCGACATGGTGCAGGCGGTGCACAAGATCAGGGAGGGGCGCCTCGACACCCGGGTCAACGGCCAGCTCACCGGCGAGCTGGACATGCTGAAAAACGGCATCAACGCCATGGCCAAGGCGCTCTCCGAATATCACGAGGAGATGCAGCAGAACATCGATCAGGCCACCTCGGACCTTCGTGAAACCCTGGAGCAGATCGAGATCCAGAACGTCGAACTCGACATGGCCAAGAAGCGCGCCCAGGAGGCTGCCCGGGTCAAGTCCGAGTTCCTCGCCAACATGTCTCACGAGCTGCGCACCCCACTCAACGGCGTCATCGGCTTTACCCGCCAGCTGCTGAAAACCAGCCTGACCCCGAGCCAGACCGACTACATGCAGACCATCGAGAAGTCGGCGCGCAACCTCCTCGGCATCATCAACGACATCCTCGACTTCTCGAAACTCGAGGCGGGCAAGCTGCAGCTGGAGCATATCCCCTTCAGCCTGCGCGACACCCTCAACGAGACCATGCATCTGCTCGGCCCCAGCGCCCACGACAAGCAGCTGGAGCTCTCCCTGCGAGTGGATGCCGAGGTGCCGGACTACCTGACCGGCGACCCCATGCGCCTGCAGCAGGTACTGACCAATCTCGCCGGCAACGCCATCAAGTTTACCGAGCAGGGCAACGTGGATGTGCACATCCAGCAGATCGGCAGCAGCCATCACAAGGTGAGGCTCAACGTCCAGATCCGCGATACCGGCATCGGCATCTCGGAAGAGCAGCAGCGCCAGCTGTTCCAGGCCTTCAACCAGGCCGACTCCTCCATCTCCCGCCGTTATGGCGGCACCGGCCTCGGTCTCGTCATCACCCAGAAGCTGGTGCAGCAGATGGGCGGCCAGATCCGCTTCGAATCGGAACTCGGCAAAGGCTCGGTCTTCTCGTTCAGTCTGGATGTGGAGGTCTCCCCCCTGCCCCAGGCCGACTCTCTGCCGCTGGATCGCATCCGCGGCAAACGACTCTGGCTGCTGGAGCCGGATCCCTTTGCCCAGGCCTCCCTGCGCGCCCTGCTGGCCGAATGGCAGCTGGATGTCCAGCTGCTGGCACATGACGCCCCCTGGCCCGAGATGAGCAGCCAGGAGATGGTGATCATCGGCAGCAGCACCCTGCACACGCCGCAGCAGGTGCTTACTCGCCTCGATGCCCTCGATGGGCGCCAGAACACCATAGTGCTGCTCAGCAGCCACGATCCGGCACTCTATGAGGCGATGCAGGCCCACGGAGCCCAGCACTGTCTCTCCAAGCCGGTCAACCATCGCAAGCTGCTGCACGCCCTGCTCACCCCGGAGGCGAACCACCAGCTATTGCCGGCCCAGCCCAGTCCGCGCCAGTTGCAGCCGATCAAGGTGCTGGCGGTGGATGACAATGCCGCCAACCTCAAACTGATCGCCGCCATGCTCAAGGAGATGGTGAGCCAGGTGGTGGTGTGCAAGAACGGCAAGGAGGCAGTCAAGCAGGCCCAGAGCCAGCCGTTTGACATCATCTTCATGGATATCCAGATGCCGATCATGGATGGCATCAGCGCAACCCAGGCGATCCGCAGCCAGTCCCTCAACACCAGCACACCGATCGTCGCGGTCACCGCCCACGCCATCCCAGGCGAGCGGGAGCGACTGATCCGCCAGGGAATGGACGACTATCTGGCCAAGCCCATCGACGAGAGCATGCTGGCCCAGCTCATCGCCGACTTTGCCCATCGCCGCCACCAGAACTACGGTGATCAGCAGATAGACTGGTCGCTGGCGGTGCGCCAGGCCGCCGGCAAGGAGGCGCTGGCCAGGGAGATGCTGACCATGCTGCTGGCCAGCTTCGACGAGGTTGAACCTGTGCTGGAATCTGCGCTAAATGGTGGCGTCGAAGATGATGAGGTGCTGGCCCAGATCCATCGTCTCAACGGTGGCTGTGCCTACTCCGGAGTGCCCGGTCTGCAGCGATTGCTCTCACAACTCGAGCAGCAGCTGCGCGACGGCGTGCCGGTCAGCGAGCTGGAACCCGAGCTGCTGGAGTTGCAGGATGCGCTGGCGCTGGTGCGCCAGGAGGCCCCCCGCTATCTGGCGTGAGCCCCAGGGTTTTGGTTGTAGATCCCCGCTTTTTCTGACGCGGGGCACGCCAGATGGTACAGTTGCGCCGTTTTCACAGGAGTCAGCATGACCAATAACGATATTCTGCGCCGCCTGCGCTACGCCCTCAGCATCAGCAACGATCAGATGGTCGACATGTTTGCCAAGGGCAACCTGACCGTCACCCACGCCCAGTTGCACGGCTGGCTGTTGAAAGAAGCCGAAGAGGGAGAAGTGCAGGATCCGGCCTTTGCCGCCTGTCCCGATTCGGCCCTGAGCCAGTTCCTCGACGGTTTCATCGCCACCCGCCGCGGCGTGCGGGAAGATGCGCCGCCCCAGGTGATCCCGAACCGGATCAACAACAACCTGATCCTGCGCAAGCTGCGCATCGGCCTCAACTTCAAAGAGGAAGACATGCTGGGCACCCTCAAGCTGGCCAACTTCAACCTCTCCAAGTCCGAGCTGAGCGCCCTGTTCCGCGCCAAGGATCACAAGCACTACCAGGATTGCGGGGATCAGATCCTGCGCAACTTCCTCATCGGTCTGACCGCCAAGTATCGCGGCTAGGACCAGGATCTTTCCCATGCCGGTGCGCCTCTCCTCCCTCCCGTCCTGCTTGTGGACACCCGGGAGATGGCGCCCGCTTCTGCTACTCCCGCTTCTCCTGCTGGGCAGCTGCACTCCAACCGACTACCAGCTATCCACCCGTTACCAGAGCGCCAGCCAGAACGAGCGCATTGCTTTTCTGATCCTGCACTACACGGACGAGGACGATGACAACTCTCTGCGCCTGCTGACCGAACCCGAGCACAAGGTGAGCGCCCACTATCTGGTCCCCCGCGACAGCGATGAGACACCGCTGCCCGTTTACCAGCTGGTGCCGGACAGCCAGCGCGCCTGGCATGCGGGGCTCAGCCGCTGGCGGCAATATGCCGGGCTCAATGCCAGCTCCCTCGGCATCGAGATCGTCAACCTGGGCTATCCCCGGGAAGAGGAGTCCCTGCCCCCCCATGAGCGGCGCTGGCAACTTTTCACCCAAACCCAGATCGCCGCCGTCGGCGCCCTGACCCGGGATCTTGTTGAACGCTACCAGATCCCGCCGACCCAGGTACTGGCTCACAGCGACGTGGCCCCGGAGCGCAAGCAGGATCCCGGTCCCCGCTTTCCCTGGCGCCAGCTCTATCTGGAATACGGGGTGGGAGCCTGGCCCGATGAAGAGCGGGTCACCGAGCTGCTTGCCGCCCCCTTGCCGCACTGGAACATCGCTACCTGGCAGCAACAACTGGCTCGTTACGGTTATGGCCTCCCAATCACCGGAGAGTGGGATGCCCAGAGCCGGGCCGTCATGCGCGCCTTTCAACTCCACTTTCGCCCGGCCCGGGTCGATAGCGAACCCGATCCCGAGAGCCAGGCCATCCTGATGGCCCTGCTGGAAAAGTACGGCAGCTAATCCCGCGAGCCGCCATTCGATAGCCATTCGCTATCAATCAGTTAGACACTAGCGATTATCCCTCCACTTTGTATGGCGGTACTCTGACTCCGTTCCGAAATACGTTTCCAAATCTGGAGGTGAAAGATGAAAAGCCCGATTGGTCTTGATAGCGTTCAATCACAAGCCTTGGCTGCAGAACTGAACAAGTTGCTGGCCAGCTACCAGATCCTTTACATGAACGTCCGTGGTTTCCACTGGAATATCCGCGGCAACCAGTTCTTCGAGCTGCACCTGAAGTTCGAAGAGATCTACAACGACCTGTTGCTCAAAGTCGATGCCCTGGCCGAACGCATCCTCACCCTGGATGGCGTGCCCATGCACAGCTTCAGCGACTACCTGAAGGTGTCGGCCATTGCCGAGCAAAAAGACATGCACGACGGCCGCGCCTGTGTCGAATCCCTGCTGGAGAGCTTCCGCGAATTGCTGATCGCCCAGCGCCGCATTCTGGGACAGGCCGCCGACGCCGGTGACGAGGGCACAGCCTCCATCCTCTCTGACTATGTACAGCAGCAGGAAAAACTGGTCTGGATGTTGCGCGCCTACCTGGCCTGAGCCGTTTTGTAACCCGTTGAGTTGTGAACCCTGAATAGTCTCTCCTGTTTATCCCCCCGCTTGCCGCCCTCTGATGGGCGGCTTTTTTGTTTTTGATCTGCATCAATGAAAAATGAATTGGCAAATTGAATGCCTATTAAGTTTTTCCCGAGAGGCATAGAATCGGCACAAAACAGACAACTGAAATGTCCAATTAGGAGAGACATGATGTTTTGTGTGCAATGTGAACAGACAATTCGTACCCCCGCTGGCAACGGTTGCGCCTATGCCCAGGGCATGTGCGGCAAGACTGCCGAGACCTCGGATCTGCAGGATGTGCTGATCTATGCGCTGCAGGGGCTGAGCGCCTGGGCGCTGGCCGCCCGCGAGCACGGCATCATCGACAGCGAGATCGATGCCTTCGTCCCCAAGGCCTTCTTCGCCACCCTCACCAACGTCAACTTCGACTCCGCCCGTATCGTTGGCTACGTCAACCAGACCCTGACCTATCGCCACCAGCTGGCCAACCATCTGGCCGAACGCGCGGTGCAGGTTGCCGGACTGCCTGCCGCAGCCAGCTTCGAGCCGGGTGCCGAGCTGCTGGCACAGCTGGCTCATGCACCGCAAACCGCGGTCAACCGTGGCAAGAGCGAAGTGAACGAAGACATCATGGGGCTGCGCCTGCTCTGCCTCTACGGCCTCAAGGGGGCCGCGGCCTACATGGAGCACGCCCGGGTGCTGGATCAGCAAGACAGCGAGGTGGCGGCAGAATTCCACCGCATCATGAGCTGGCTCAGCACGGATCCCAGCGATCTGGATCCCCTGTTCAAGTGCGCCATGGATATCGGCCTGCTCAACTTCAAAATCATGGAGATGCTGGACCTCGGCGAGACCACTGCGTTTGGTCACCCCGAGCCGACCCGGGTGCGCGTCACCCCGGTGCCGGGCAAGTGCATTCTGGTCTCCGGCCATGACATGGTGGATCTCAAGCTCATTCTGGAGCAGACCAAGGGGACCGGCATCCATGTCTACACCCATGGCGAGATGCTGCCGGCGCTGGCCTACCCCTTCTTCAAGCAGTACCCGCACCTGGTGGGCAACTACGGCTCCGCCTGGCAGAACCAGCAAAAAGAGTTCGCCAACTTCCCGGGCGCTGTGGTGATGACCTCCAACTGCATCATCGACCCGAATGTGGGCAACTATGCGGATCGCATCTTCACCCGCTCCATTGTCGGCTGGCCGGGCGTGACCCATCTGGAAGGGGAGGATTTCTCCGCCGTTATCGCGAAGGCGCAGGCGCTGGATGGCTTCAAGCATGAAGAGCTTGAGCACTTCATCACCATCGGCTTTGCCCGCAACGCCCTGATGCAGGCTGCTCCGGCCGTCATCGACAAGGTCAAGGCAGGGGAAATCAGCCACTTCTTCCTGGTGGGCGGTTGCGATGGCGATCGCGCCGAGCGCGCCTACTACACCGAGTTTGCCAAGGCGGTGCCGCAAGACAGCCTGTTGCTCACCCTGGGCTGCGGCAAGTACAAGTTCAACAAGCTCGATTTCGGTGACATCGGCGGCATTCCTCGCCTGCTGGACGTAGGCCAGTGCAACGACGCCTACTCCGCCATCCAGCTCGCCCTGGCGCTGGCCGATGCCTTCGAGTGCGGTGTCAACGATCTGCCGCTGACCCTGGTGCTCTCCTGGTTCGAGCAGAAAGCCATCGTCATCCTGCTCACCCTGCTGGCGCTCGGCGTGAAGGACATCCGCACCGGCCCGACGGCTCCGGCCTTCCTCACCCCGGCCCTGCTCAAGGTGCTGGAGGAGCAGTTCGGTCTCAAGGGCACCACCAGTGCCGAAGCGGATCTGGCCGAGATCCTGGCGGCCTGACAACCCGTCATGTTGTAAGCGTTTGGCGAGCCGCCCGGCTCGCCTTTTTTGCTCATGCCTTTTGCTCATGCCTTTTACTAATAGAACCGAGGAGCCTTGCGATGACCTCCACCTCTCTCATCCTCACCTGCACCGCCCGCCACGCGGATACCCATGATGTGGTCAGCTGGCAGTTCGTTCCCTTCGAAGGCTCTCTGCCCCCCGTGCTGGCCGGCCAGTGTGTGACCCTGCACACCCTCATCGACGGCCAGCCCCACTGCCGTGCCTATACCCTATCCTCCAGCCCGCAGGATCCTTTCTGGCAGGTCACCATCAAGGATGTGGGGCTGGTCTCCCACCATCTGCACCAGACGCTGCAAGTGGGGGACGAGATCCGGGTGGATGGCCCCTTCGGCGATTTCAACCTGAGCGCACTGCCGTGCGAGCGGCCGCTGCTTTTGAGCGCCGGCTCTGGCATCACCCCCATGTGGGCCATGCTGCGGGACGAGCTGACCAAGCGACCGGACGCCGATATCCGCTTTATTCACAGTGCCCGCTCACCGGAAGATGTCATCTTCGGTCGTGAACTGAACGCCCTGGTCGAGGCTCACGAAGGCCTGCGTCATGCGCTGGTACTGGAACAGGCCCCGGCCGATCACCCCTGGGCTGGGCGCCTCACCCCCGCCATGCTCAAAGAGCTGGCGCCGGACTTGCTCGGCCGCCACGTCTACCTGTGCGGGCCAGCCCCCTATATGGAGGCGGTCAGCACCATGCTGGCAGAGCTCGGGCTGCCCGCCGAGCAACTGCATCAGGAGTCTTTCGGATTGCCGCCCGCCGAGTCTGCCCCCGCCACCAGCGACCACTTCTGGCTGACCCTGAAAAAGAGTGGCAAGAAGGTGAAGATACTGCCGGGCCAGACCCTGCTCGCAGCGCTGGAAGGGGCGGGTGAAACCATGATGGCTGCCTGCCGCGCCGGCGTGTGCGGGGCTTGCCGCTGCACCACCACGGGGGAGATCGAACGCCAGAGCATCATGACCCTGAGCCCCCAGGATCTCGAAAGCGGGGTCGCCCTGGCCTGCTCCTGCACCGCCAGGGGGGATGTCAGCGTCGACTATTGATGGAGTCATTGGTACCTCATGCTTTTCCCGCTGAGGCTGGGCGGGTAAACTTCCCCCAGTTTCATCAGAACACGGGATAGACAATGACAATTCTGGTCACAGGGGGCGCCGGCTATATTGGCTCCCACACCCTGGTCGAGCTGCTTAGCGCCGGACAGCAGGTAGTGGTGCTCGACAACCTCTCCAACTCTTCCCCCGAGTCCCTCAAGCGGGTCGAACGGATCACCGGCAAGACGGTCACTTTCGTCGAGGGGGATATCCTCGACCGAACCTGCCTGCAGCGCCTGTTCGCCGACTACGAGATCGAGTCGGTGATCCACTTCGCCGGCCTCAAGGCGGTCGGGGAGTCGAGCCAGATCCCGCTCACCTACTACCAGAACAACATCAGCGGCACCCTGGTGCTGTGCGAGGAGATGGCCAGGGCGGGAGTATTCCGCCTGGTGTTCAGTTCGTCGGCTACCGTCTATGGCGACCCGGCGTCTGTACCGCTGCGGGAAGATTTCCCCACCAGCGCCACCAACCCCTATGGCCGCTCCAAACTGATGGTGGAGGAGATACTGCGGGATCTCGCCAAATCCGATCCCCGCTGGGCCATCGTGCTGCTGCGCTACTTCAACCCGGTCGGCGCCCACGAGAGCGGCCTCATCGGTGAAGATCCCAACGGTATCCCCAACAACCTGCTGCCCTATATCAGCCAGGTGGGTGTCGGCAAGCTCAAGGAGCTGGGGGTGTTTGGCAACGACTACCCCACCCCGGATGGCACAGGGGTGCGCGACTACATTCATGTGGTGGACCTTGCCATCGGCCACCTCAAGGCACTGGCACGCATCGCCAGCGACACCGGCGTCTTCACCTATAACCTCGGCACCGGCCAGGGTTATTCGGTGCTGGAGATGGTCAAGGCGTTCGAGGCGGCCAGCGGGCGCACTATTCCCTACCAGATCAAACCGCGCCGCCCGGGCGACATCGCCGAGTGCTGGGCCGAGCCGCACAAGGCGCGCGAGGAGCTGGGCTGGCAGGCCGAGCGGGGGCTGGAGCAGATGATGATCGATACCTGGCGCTGGCAAAGCAACAACCCGAACGGCTACCAGGCCTGATGGCATTCAAACCCGGATAAAAAAACGCCCCGACGCAGTGTCAGGGCATTTTTTTGCATGGTGCCATCAGCAGGCCTGGCTGCGCAGCAGCGGCAGGCGCGCCATATAAGGAACCATTCGCGCAATGAGGCGATCCGAAAGCGGCGTCAGCAGCAGCCAGGGCAGACAGAGGGTAGCCAGCCCCAGGGCGCCGACATAGACATCGGTAAACCAGTGGGCCCCGGAGAAGATCCGTGGCGCAGAGAAGAGCGGCACCATCAGCACGGCGCAGACCCCCGCCCAGCGGGGCAGGTAGCGCAGGGCAAAGCCGGCGAAGATCATCAGGAAGAGGGCGTGATCCCCCGGGAAGCTGTCACCGGAAGAGTCCTTGGTTGGAATGGCACTGATGTGGGTGACGCGCAACGCATCGCTGACCGTCAGGGTCGGGCTGGGGCGCTCTACCGGCAACTGGTGGCCGATCTGGTTGACGACCAGCGCGGTGAGCAGCATCAAGAGTCCCATCGCCACCAGCTGGCGACGCCCTTCCAGATCGCGAGAGACGAAACAACGCGTCAGGATCAGTCCCATGCAGGCCAGCACCACCAGATCGAACAGCCGGTTGTTGATGATCGCCACCAGATCGGCCCAGCGTGCCGATTCCCCCAGCCAGCCATTCACCCCATGGAAAATCGCGAGATCCCAGCCATCCCAGGGACCGTGTGCGGGCAAGACGGCCCAACTGATGGCCACCAGGCCACCGACCAGATAACAAAGCAGGAACTTGCCCATGAAGAGTCTCCTTCGGAAAAGGGCGATATCCTAGATCTGTTATCGCCATCACAAAACCCGGGAATTGTAAGAAAGTACGTCATGAAAGCAAGTCTCAAATAAAGCCACATGACTTATTCCGGTCCGGCCACCCCTTGGGTCTGCCAAATTGCTGCCATCTTGCTAGAATGCGCACTCCCTTTAATGGAAAAGGAAGCGGTATGCACATTCACATCCTCGGGATCTGCGGCACCTTCATGGGTGGTCTGGCGGTGTTGGCAAAACAGCTTGGTTACCGGGTGACCGGCTCCGATGCCAACGTCTATCCCCCCATGAGCACCCAGCTCGAGCAGCAGGGCATCGAGCTGACCGAAGGTTATGATCCCTCCCAGCTCGATCCGGCGCCGGATCTGGTGGTGATCGGCAACGCCATGAGCCGTGGCAACCCCTGCGTGGAGTATGTGCTGGATCGCAATCTGCCCTATATCTCCGGCCCCCAGTGGCTGCTGGAGCATGTGCTGCAGGATCGCTGGGTACTGGCGGTAGCGGGTACCCATGGCAAGACCACCACCGCCAGCATGCTGGCCTGGATACTGGAGTACGCCAAGCTCGAACCCGGTTTTCTCATCGGCGGCGTACCGGGCAACTTCCCGGTCTCCGCCCGCCTGGGCTCTGCGCCCTTCTTCGTTATCGAAGCGGACGAGTACGACTGCGCCTTCTTCGACAAGCGCTCCAAGTTCGTTCACTACCATCCACGCACCCTGGTGATGAACAACCTGGAGTTCGATCATGCAGACATCTTCCCGGATCTCGCCGCCATCCAGCGCCAGTTCCATCACCTGATGCGTACCGTGCCAAGCAACGGCCGGGTACTGTTCCCGCAGGCAGATGACAACCTCACCGCCGTGCGCAAGATGGGCTGCTGGAGCGAAGTGGAGCTGGTGGGTCAGGACGATGCCAAGTGGAAGGCGGTCAAGCTGGCCGACGACGGCTCCGCCTTCGAGGTGTGGCTGGATGGCGAGAAGCAGGGCGAGGTGCGCTGGGAGTGCATCGGCGAGCACAACGTCAACAACGGCCTGATGGCCATCGCCGCCGCCCGCCATGCCGGTGTCATGGTGGAGCACGGCATCGCGGCCCTGTGCCAGTTCAAATCCCCCAAGCGGCGAATGGAGCTCAAGGGTGAAGTGGCGGGCATCAGCGTCTACGACGACTTCGCCCATCACCCCACCGCCATCGAGACCACCCTCGGCGGCCTTCGCGCCAGGGTTGATCACATCGGAGGCCAGGCCCGCATCCTGGCCGTGCTGGAGCCGCGCTCCAACACCATGAAGCTGGGAGTGCACAAGGAGGAGCTGGCTGGCTGCTTCGACGGCGCCGACGAGGTGTTCTTCTTCCAGCCTCCCAACATCGGCTGGGATCTGGGTGAGGTGACCGCCCACATGACCCGCCCGGCCAAGGTGTTCAACGATCTGGAGACTCTGGTCAATCGGCTGGTGGCCGAGTGCCGCGACGGCGACCATATTCTGATCATGAGCAACGGCGGCTTCGGCGGCATCCATGACAAGCTGCTTGCTCGCCTCAAGGACTACCACGGTCAACTATGAACAAAGCGATCACCCTGGCGCTGACCGGCGCCTCCGGTGCCCCCTACGCCCTGCGCCTGCTCCAGTGTCTGGTGCAGGCGGACTATCGGGTCTACCTGCTCGCCTCCTCGGCAGCCCGGGTGGTGCTCAAGACCGAGCAGCAACAGGATTGGCCTGGCTCGCCCAGAGAGCTCTCCGCCTACCTCTGCAGTCAGTATGGTGCCAAAGATGGGCAGATCGTCGCCTGCGGCAAGGAGGAGTGGTTCTCGCCGGTGGCCTCCGGCTCGGCGGCGCCCAAGCAGATGGTGGTTTGCCCCTGCTCCATGGGCACAGTCTCCGCCATTGCCAACGGCGCCTCCGACAACCTGCTGGAGCGCGCGGCGGATGTGGTGATCAAGGAGCGCGGCCAGCTCATCCTGGTGCCTCGCGAGAGCCCCTTCTCCGCCATCCATCTGGAGAACATGCTCAAGCTCGCCCGTCTTGGCGTGACCATCATGCCGGCGGCGCCCGGCTTCTATCACGAGCCCAAAAGCATCGAGGATCTGGTGGACTTCATGGTGGCGCGGATCCTTGACCATCTGGGCACAGAGCACGAGCTGACCCGTCGCTGGGGTTATGGCCAAACCTGATCCGTCAGGACAAAAGTACGGCATAAAAAACGGCGCCACTCATCGAGTGGCGCCGTTTTTGTCAAAACCGTATCAGCTGGCCTGGATAGGGGCGGTCACGTACTTGAACAGGAAGTCCGTCACCTCTTCACGGGCGGGGCGCTGGGGCTGGTTGATCATCTGCATCATCACATAGCCACAACCACTCAGGGAGCGGGCCAGATCCTGCGCCGACAGCACGCTGGTGATCTCCCCTGCATCCATGGCGGACTGCAGCTCGCTGGCGATCAGGTCGAGACACTGATCGAGCAGACGGGTATAGCGGGGCCATACCTCTTCCCGTACCGATGAACTCCACTCCAGCCAGATGCTGGCGTAATCCGGCTTATCAAAGGCGGCATCGACACACAGGGTCACATGGCGTTTGATCTTGTCCAGGATTGCGTCATTGCCCGAGTATGCCTGTGACAGCATCTGGGTCATGAAGCGTTCGATCTCGGCCAGCACCTCATCAACCAACTCCTCACGGGTGTTGAAATAGTTGAATACGGTAGCAACCGATACCTTGGCTTCTTCGGCAATTTCGGCGTGGCCAGCACGACCGATGCCTCGGCGGGAGAATACTTCGATGGCACATTCCATCAATTGAGTTCGACGGGCTTCCGGCGACAGCCGGGTACGACGTCTTATTTCTGCGCGTGGTTCCATAGTTTTTATCATCTAATAGTTATTGATTATGGTGTTTATAGTATTTTAACTGATCATGCCTGAGTGCCTGCTAACTCTATCAATTAAAATAAGCTGATAAAAGCACCATCTATCGCTAGCGCCTCCCGAAACGAGTGGTAGAATCATCGGTTTTGACGTTAATGAACGGCCAAATTCCCCTTGGCCATATTGGAGTAAGTGATGAAACACACTGTCGAGGTGATGATCTCCGAGGCCGAAGTCGCCGCCCGGATCGCCAAATTGGGTGAAGAGATCACCGCCCGTTATCAGGGCTCTGATGAAGTGGTGATGATCGGCCTGCTGCGCGGCTCCTGCGTATTCCTGGCAGACCTCAGCCGTCAGTGCCAACTGCCCATCACCCTGGATTTTATGACCGCCTCCAGCTATGGCTCCGGTATGCACAGCACCCGTGACGTGCGCATCCTCAAAGATCTGGATGACGACATCAAGGGTAAGGATGTGGTGATCGTCGAAGACATCATCGACACCGGTTACACCCTCAACAAGGTGCGGGAGATCCTCTCCCTGCGCGAGCCAAAATCCCTGGCCATCTGCACCCTGCTGGACAAGCCGTCCCGCCGCGAAGTGCAGGTACCGGTTGACTGGATTGGCTTCGCCATCCCGGATGAATTCGTGGTGGGCTGTGGCATCGACTACGCCCAGAAGTACCGCAATCTGCCGTTCATCGGCAAAGTGGTACCCCAGGAGTAAGCCAGGCTCAGTCATATCTGGATGAAGTGGCCCTGCGCCGCTTCATCATCTGCACAGGCGGCCTCGGCCGCCTTTTCTGTATCGAGATGGCATCTGTCATCACAGAGGTTGCAATGAACGCACTGGAAATAAGCGGCCTGAAAAAGACCTATCAGGGGGGCGTCGAAGCCCTGAAAGGCATTGATCTCACTGTCCAGCAGGGAGATTTCTTCGCCCTGCTCGGACCCAACGGCGCGGGCAAGTCCACCACCATAGGGGTCATCAGCTCGCTGGTGAACAAGACCCAGGGCAAGGTGAAGGTGTTCGGCTACGACATCGACACCGAACTGGAGCAGGCCAAGGCCCAGCTCGGCTTGGTGCCCCAGGAGTTCAATTTCAGCCAGTTCGAGAAGGTGATCCAGATTGTCACCCATCAGGCCGGTTTCTATGGCGTGCCCAAGGCCGAGGCCAAAATCCGCGCCGAGAAGTATCTGCGCCAGCTCGATCTGTGGGACAAGCGCGACATGCCGGCTCGCACCCTATCCGGTGGCATGAAGCGCCGCCTGATGATCGCCCGCGCCCTGATGCACGAACCCAAGCTGCTGATCCTGGACGAACCGACCGCCGGGGTGGATATCGAGATCCGCCGCTCCATGTGGACCTTCCTCAAGGAGCTCAACGCGCAGGGCGTCACCATCATACTCACCACCCACTACCTGGAAGAGGCGGAGATGCTGTGCCGCAACATCGGCATCATCGACAAGGGTCGCCTCATCGAACACACCAGCATGAAGAAGCTGCTGGCCAAGCTGGGACGCGAGACCTTCATGCTGGATCTGGCGCCGGGCTCCGCCGTGCCGAACCTGCCCGAGTTCAATGGCCGGATGCAGGACGAGCGCACCCTGGAAGTGGATCTGGACAAGAGCCAGTCCCTCAACAGCCTGTTCGATCAGCTGTCGAGCCAGCAAGTGCAGGTGCTGAGCATGCGCAACAAGGCCAACCGGCTGGAAGAGCTGTTCGTCAGCCTGGTCGAAGAGGGGAGAAAAGCATGAATCTGACCACCTATTACATCGCCTTCAAGAGCATTCTGGCCAAGGAGATCAGCCGCTTCACCCGGATCTGGATCCAGACCCTGGTGCCGCCCGCCATCACCATGAGCCTCTACTTCGTCATCTTCGGCAACCTCATAGGATCGCGCATCGGTGACATGGGGGGCTTTAGCTACATGGAGTTCATCGTGCCCGGCCTCATCATGATGTCGGTCATCACCAACTCCTACTCCAACGTCGCCTCCTCCTTCTTCAGCGCCAAGTTCCAACGCAACGTGGAGGAGCTGCTGGTGGCACCGGTGCCCAACTATGTCATCATCGCCGGCTACGTGGGCGGTGGCGTGGCGCGCGGCCTCTGCGTCGGCCTCATCGTCACCCTGGTGTCGCTGTTCTTCGTGCCGCTGCAGATCCATCACCTGTTCAGCGTCTGCATCACGGTACTGCTGACCTCGATCCTGTTTTCCCTCGGCGGACTCATCAACGCCGTGTTTGCCAAGACCTTCGACGACATCAGCATCATCCCCACCTTCGTGCTGACGCCGCTCACCTATCTGGGTGGAGTCTTCTACTCCATCACCCTGCTGCCCCCCTTCTGGCAGGGCGTCTCCCAGGTGAACCCCATCATCTACATGGTGAACGCGTTCCGTTACGGCTTCCTCGGCATCTCCGACGTGCCGCTCGGCACCGCCTATCTCATCATCATCGGCTTTATCGTGGCGCTCTACGGTCTGGCCTGGTGGCTCATCTCCCGCGGTACCGGGCTGCGCCACTGAGTGGCTGGCTCGCACCGTTCAAGGGGCGCCCACATGGGCGCCCTTTTTATTGCGATCACACCGGGCAATTGCTGCCCCGTCCGACAAAAACGGAAATTGGTCGCCCGGATACCGTCAAACTCATTGCGGCTCAATCGGGAATTGTTACAATTCCAGCCTCTCTATAAAGAGGTACCCTATGCCTGCCTATGTGCGCATGCTGGCCAACCTGGCCCTGGGGGGATTCTTCATCGCCTCGGCGGGTTTCAAGCTTGCGTCCCCTGCCCTGTTCGCCGAACAGATCGCGGCCTTCGGGTTGATCTGGTCGCCGCTCATTCTGCCCGCCGCCTGGGGCCTGATCGCCCTGGAGCTGTGCGCCGGGCTCGCGGTGATAGTCAATCGCCGCTGGGGACTCTGGCTGGTGATCGCCCTGCTTGCCCTGTTTATCCCCGTGCTGGGTTACGGCATCGCCATCGGGCTCGATATCTCTTGCGGCTGTCTTGGCAAGGCGGATCTCAGTTCGCTGCCGGAAGCCATCCTGCGGGATCTGCTGCTGCTGACGCTTGCGGGCGCCCTGTTGCGTACCTCCCGCCCCGTTTTTCCTGCTATCAAGGAGTAGTCACATGATGACATTGCGATCCCGTACCCTGCTGGCTTCCGTCATTGCCGCCAGCTTCACCCTCGCCGGCTGCGGCGACAACCAGTTCGAGCAGGAGGTCAAGCTGGAGCAAGCCGCGGTACAGCTCTCCCAGGAGACCCAGCAAGGGGGCTACCAGCTTCTGACCGTGGCCGAGCTGAAGACCCGGATGGATAAGGGTGAAGAGCTGGTGATCATCGATACCATGCCCTATGAAGACTCCTTCAAGAAGGAGCACATCCCGGGTGCCAAGAACTTCGTCTTCGTGAAGGAAGCCAAGTCCGGCGACGACTGGAGCGAAATCGTGGAAGGCAACGGCACTCCCGAACAGTTCCAGGCCCTGCTGGGTGAAGACAAGTCCCGCCCCGTGGTGATCTACTGCGGCTTCGTCAAATGTGGCCGCAGCCACAACGCCGCCGCCTGGGCGGTGACCCAGGGCTATCAGCAAGTCTACCGGGTACCCGGCGGTATCTTCGCCTGGAAAGGGGCCGGCTACCCCGTCTCCGCCGAATAAGCTCCTCGCCCCCGAATGAAAGAAGCCCGCAGTTGCGGGCTTCTTTATATATCCGGTTTGCTCAAGTCAGGGGATCAGGAGTTGACCGTGACGACACGGTTGTCGATGAGGCGAGCCTTGCCGAGATAGGCCGCCATCAGGATCACCATCTGGCGGCTCTGATCGGTGGCGGACTCCAGAGTGTCGGCATCGACGATATCGATGGCATCGGTGCGAAAACCGGCGTTGTCGAGTCGCTGGCTGGCCTGGGCCACCAGGGAGGGCAGATAGCTATCTCCCGCCTCGATCTGCTCGGCAATCCAGTTCATGGTGCGCGCCAGCTCGGGGGCGATGGCGCGCTCGGCGGCGGTCAGATAACCGTTGCGCGAAGAGAGCGCCAGCCCGTCTTCGGCTCGCACCGTGGGCACGCCGACGATCTCGATGGGCATCGCCATGTCGGCCACCATCTTGCGAATGAGCGCCAGCTGCTGGTAATCCTTCTGGCCGAAGCAGGCCACGTCCGGCTGTACCAGGTTGAACAGCTTGGTGACCACAGTGCTGACGCCGCGGAAGTGGCCCGGGCGCAGCGCACCTTCCAGTAGGGTGGAGAGACCCGGCACCTCGACGAAGGTCTGACTCGCCAGCCCCTGCGGGTACATGATCTCCGGGGTCGGCGTGAACACCATGTCGACACCGGCGGCCTCCAGGGCGGCGCAGTCCTGCTCCAGGGTGCGCGGGTAGTTGGCGAGATCCTCGGCCTTGTCGAACTGCATCGGGTTGACGAAGATGCTGACCACCACCTTCTCGGCGTGGCCGTGTGCCTCCTTCACCAGGGTCAGATGGCCCTGGTGCAGGTTGCCCATGGTGGGCACGAATGCAATGGCACGCCCTTCACGACGCCATTGGCTAATCTGTTCACGCAAAACGACGGGATTGTTAACGACCAACATCAGCAGTTCACCTTCCAAATCAAAAGAGAGAGACGAGTTACATCAGCCAAAGAGAGATGGCGAAACGGGGGCACAGGCCCCCGCTCATGGCAATACGATATCCGGTCAGTTGAAGCAGTGCTCCGGACCGGGAAAGCTCCCCTCGCTCACCTGCTGCACATAGAGACGGACGGCGGCACGCACATCCCCAGTCTCGGCCAGGAAGTTCTTGGTGAACTTGGGCACATAGCCGGAGGTGATGCCAAAGGCGTCGTGCATCACTAGGATCTGGCCGTCGGTAGCCGGGCCCGCACCGATGCCGATCACCGGAATACGCAGCGCCTTGGTGATGCGCTCGGCGAGCGCAGTGGGCACGCACTCAAGCACCAGCAGCTGGATGCCGGCCGCCTGCAACTCGAGGGCCTGACGGTAGATCTCCTGGGCCTGGAACTCGTCACGCCCCTGTACCTTGAAGCCACCAAATACATGGACGGATTGCGGGGTAAGACCCAGGTGGCCGCACACCGGCACCCCGTTGCGGGTCAGGTGGCGAATGGTGTCACACAACCAGTCACCCCCTTCCATCTTCACCATGCGGGCACCGGCTGCCATCAGGCGGGCGGCGTTCTGGTAGGTCTGCTCCGGGGTGGCATAGCTCATGAACGGCATGTCAGCCACCACCAGCGCCTGGCTGGCGCCACGGGCGACACAGCGGGTGTGATAGACCATCTCGTCCATGTTGACCGCCAGGGTATCCTGCCCCCCTTGCAGCACCATGCCCAGCGAATCACCGATGAGCAGGACGTGCGCCCCTTCGTCATCGAACAGCCTGGCGAAGGTGGCATCATAGGCGGTAATGGCGGTGAACTTCTGGCCATCCTGCTTCATCTTCAGCAGGCTGGCGGTGGTGATCTTGCTCATAAAGGCTCCTGTTCGTCTGCGCCGGAGGCAATGATGGCGAGACCATTGCGCGGGCAGCGGGCAACCAGTTGGGCGAGCGGGGTGCCGCAGGGCAGCACCAGAGCGGGTGCGATCTCGGCCAGAGGCAAGAGCACGAACTCCCGCTCCTGCATGCCGTAATGGGGAACGATGAGGCGCTCGTGATTGATCACCCGATCGCCGTAGAGCAGCAGATCGAGATCCAGGGTTCTTGGCCCCCACCGCTCATCTTTGCGCACACGTCCTTGTTCCAGCTCGATTTTTTGTAGTTGGTCCAGCAGTGCCAGGGGCGCCAGCCGGGTAGTGAGCCGGGCCACGGCATTGACATAGTCCGGCTGATCAGCCGGCCCCATGGGGCGGCTGCTGTAAAACGACGAGGCCTGCTGCAACTCAGTCTCCGGCAATGCCGCCAGAGCAGAGACGGCGCGGCGAGCCTGGCCGAGCGGGTCAGCCAGGTTGGAGCCGATGGCGACGAAGACCTCGCTCATCATGACCGTGGTCACTCGGCGGCGGCTTTCGGCTTGCGACGGCGGGGACGGCGGCGGTTGCGGCTGTTGCTGCTGCGTTTCTCACCATCACCGCCACGGGCTGCACCGCTCTGACCGCGCTCACCGCTTGCCGGGCGGCGGGTCGCTTCCCGCTGCAATTGCGGGCGCACGTCCGGATTGGAGGCCACATAGCGCTCCCACCAGCTGGAGAGCTCGCCGAGGCCCCGCTCGACCCGGTTGCGCAGCAACAGGAAGTCAAACGCCGCACGGAACTTGGGGTGCTCCATGGTGCGCTCGGGGTGGCGGCCCTGACGGCGGGTCAGTCGCTGCTGCAGCGCCCAGATGTCGCGCACGTCCGTGGTGAAACGACGGGGCACGGCGATGATCCGCACCTGGGTGTCCAGCACCTCGTTGACCGCCAGCATGAAGGCGTCATACCAGGGCAGGCCGCTCTCGTTCTCCAGCACCCGACCACGGGCCTCGACACAGCCCCACAGCAGGGTGGCATACAGGAAGGCGGGTGTAACCCGCTTCTCTTCACGCACCCGGGTATCGGTATCGATCAGCGCCTGCTCGATAAACTGCTCATAAGGGGAGTTGCCGTGCGGGGTAAAGAGCGCGGCCACCTGCGGGAACAGTTGCTGGAACAGGCCGTACTCGCGCAGCAGCTTGTAGGTCGCCAACGCATCGCCGGCCAGGAACAGCTTGAGGGTCTCCTCGAACAGACGCGCGGCCGGAATATCCTGCAGCAACGGCGCCAACTCCTTGATGGGGGCAGCGGTGCGCGGGCTGATGGTCATGTCCAGCTTGGCGGCAAAGCGCACGGCGCGCAGCATCCGCACCGGATCCTCGCGGTAGCGGGTCTCGGGATCGCCGATCAGTTCCAGCTTGCGCTCCGCCAGGTCTTCCAGCCCGCCCTCGAAATCGTGCAGGGTGAAATCCTTGACGCTGTAGTAGAGGGCGTTGACGGTGAAGTCGCGGCGCTCGGCATCTTCTTCGATGGTGCCGTAGACGTTGTCGCGCAGCAGCATGCCTTCATCAGACTGGGCCGACACATGTTTGCTGGTATTGACCTGATGGTGGTGACCCCGGAAGGTGGCCACTTCGATCACGTCACGACCAAAGACGATGTGGGCCAGGCGGAAGCGACGGCCAATCAGGCGGCAGTTGCTGAACAGTGCCTTGATCTGCTCCGGCGTCGCATTGGTGGCGATGTCGAAATCCTTTGGCGTCTTCCCGAGCAGCAGATCCCGGACTCCGCCGCCGACCAGGTAGGCGTCATAGCCTCCCTTGTTCAGGCGATAGAGCACCTTGAGTGCATTTTCGCTGATCTCTTTGCGCGAAATCGGGTGCTGATCACGGCTCAAGGTACGACGTTGACCGGCGACACGGGCCGGAATGGGGGACTCCACCGACTGCTCGCCGTCTTCCTTGCCGAGCACCTTGCGGCAAAAGTTTGCGATCTGGGAAAAAATGGTACACCTCTTCATGACTTCTAAATTGACGGGAGGCCAAAAAATAGCGGCCTATCATAGCTCAGCACTTATCAAATGAAAAACCGAATGGCCCGCTCAGCCAGTCTCCAGCGGGATCTTCTGGCAGGAGGGGACGCGTGCGAGCCGCCAGTTGGCCACGGCCCAGCGGATCATCTCCGCCACCGGACTCGCCATCAGCTCGGGCGGCGGGCACTGGCCGAGAAAATGCAGGGCCCGCCACAGGGCCGGACGCACCTCGTCTTGTGCCAGCGCCGGGGCATGGTTCTGCTTGGAGAGCTTGTTGCCATCCGCCAGCACCGCCAGTGGCAGATGCACCCAGTCGGGCACCCTGGCCCCCAGAGTCTGGTAGAGGGCAATCTGGCGCACCGTGGGCTCCAGCAGATCGGCACCGCGCACTATCTCGGTAATGCCGCAGTCCATGTCATCCACCACCACCGCCAGGTTGTAGGCATAAAGCCCATCCCGGCGCCGGACGATGAAATCCTCCTCCGCCAGAGCAGCAGGCACCTCTATGTGTCCCTGCAACCCATCCTCGAAGTGATAGACCGGGTGATGCTGGCGCAGGCGGGCGGCGAAGCCTTGCGCCCCCCCTGTCACCGAAAGGCCAAGCTCGCGGCAGTGGCCGTTGTAAAAACCGCCGCTGGCCATGATCTCGCGCCGGGTACAGCGGCACCAGTAGAGATCGCCGACCCGATAAAGCTGGTCGATGATCTCGTCATAGTGGGCATGGCGCCGGCTCTGGTACATCACTTCCCCATCCCACTCAAGGCCATACGCTTCAAGGGTCTGCAGGATAAGGTCGGCAGCTCCCGTCATCTCTCGCGGCGGATCTATGTCTTCGATGCGCACCAGCCAGCGCCCGCCCCGGGCCCTAGCCTGCAGAAAGCTGCCGAGGGCCGCAATCAGGGAGCCAAAATGGAGCGGCCCCGACGGAGAGGGGGCGAAGCGGCCGACATAGGGGCGCGTTTGGGATGACAAAGGGGCATTCACTGGCATGGCGATTCGGGTAAACAACTCATTGAGGCTGCATTCTGGATGGCGCCACCCAAAAGCTCAATAAAAAAGGGAGCCTGCAAGCTCCCTTTCATCGTTCAGACGGACACCATCAACCGGCCATCTGCTTTTCCTTGATCTCGGCCAGCGTCTTGCAGTCGACACAGAGGTCGGCGGTCGGACGGGCTTCCAGACGACGGATGCCGATCTCGATGCCGCAGTGCTCGCAGTAACCGAAATCATCGTCTTCAAGCAGCTGCAAGGTCTTCTCGATCTTCTTGATCAGCTTGCGTTCACGATCGCGAGTACGCAATTCGAGAGCGAACTCTTCCTCTTGCGCGGCACGATCCACGGGATCCGGGAAGTTGGCAGCCTCGTCCTTCATATGATCAACGGTGCGGTCAACTTCCTGCATCAGTTGGTTGCGCCAGGCACCCAGGATCTTGCGAAAATGCGCCTTCTGTTGGTCATTCATGTACTCCTCACCCGGTTTTTCCTGGTAAGGGGCGACACCCGCAATGGCCAGGGGGCCCAGAGATTTCCTGTTTTCGCCTGTTGGCATGCCCTGTCTCCTAATTCAGCACGCTACCCGTGCCATCCATAAATTGAGGGCGACATCTATAGCAGAAGGGTAACGGGTAAGCAAACGAGCCGTACCAATTATGTTACCCACTCCAATATTTATGAACTCCCCTCGGGTAGCAGGTGGCTGGCTTCAAACGGGATAAATCCTTGAGCCACCATGCCTTGCACCCCAACATGGGGCCGATAGCATAAAATTTCAACCCCTGCCGCAATTGACTGCTCAATTAGCAGACTATAGTGCGGATCTATATGGGCTGCAGGCCTCATTCTGGTTATTCCCGAGTGCAACACCATAAACAGCAGCACGGCCCTGTGCCCCGCCGCCTTCATGGCCATCAATTCACGCAAGTGCTTGGCGCCGCGGGCGGTCACCGCATCGGGGAAGTACCCCATGCCGGCCTCTTCCCGCTCGTCCAGCAGGGTCACTGACTTCACCTCGATGTAACAACTGGGCCTTTCATCATCTTCCAGCAACAGATCGATACGGCTGTTCTCCTCGCCATATTTCACCTCAGTGCGCAGGCGGGCATAGCCGGCCAGCGGCGCTATGGCCCCCTGCTCGATAAGCTCGCGGGCGATCTGGTTGGCGCGGGCCGTGTTGACGCAGATGAAGTGTCCCGCCGGGCTCTCGGCAATTTCCCAGCTGTGGGGCAACTTGCGCTTGGGGTTATCGGAAGTGGAGTACCAGACCCGGGTGCCCGGTTCGGCGCAGCCGGTCATGGCGCCGGTGTTGGCACAGTGGATGGTGATCTGCTCGCCGTTATCCAGCGCGACATCGGTGAGGAAACGCTTGTAGCGGGCGACCAGCTGGCCCGATTGCAGCGGTGGTTCAAATATCATGGGGTCATCCTCTCTCTTCTTCTTTAACCCGGGCGCGCAGCGGCCAGCAGGCGAGCGGCTCGTAACGCACGCCATCCGGGGTAGAAACCGACTGGTAGAGGCAGAAGCGATCGGCCTGCAGCACAAAATCCGGCGCCGGCAGGGTGGACGGCGCCTCGCTCGCTTTGCGCGACAGGGTGACATGGGGCCGATAACCCTGCTCGCCATTGCCAAGGCGCAGCTTCTCGCCGTGACGGCGCAGTGCCCGGGCCAGCACGTTGAGATCGTTGGGCCACTCTTTGGGGCCGATCCAGGCCGCCTTGGCCCGGCCAAACCAGCCGGTCTCGTTCAGGTGAATGGCAAGCGGCGGACAGTGCTGGCGATCCACGGCGGCGATGAGGCGACGGGTGGTCACCTCGTCCGCCTCCCCCAGAAACGCCAGGGTCAGGTGAAGGTTCTCCCCGGGAACCGGTTGGCCTGGCCAGGGCAGCCGGTCACGCCAGGCGATGAGTTCGGAAGCAAGTCCCTCGACGGGCAGGGCAAAGAAGAGTTTGGCCATTGCGCGGATAGATGCCTTTTTCTCGTTCATGGAGGGGCCATTCTATGGCAGCGGGGCGGCGCCTGTCTCGGCGTCCGGCCGAGCTATGTCCGTCCCGGCGACAGGCGCTCACGGTAGTGGCCGGGGTTGTGGCAGAATAGGCGCCGTTTTGAAGGTGCTACAGAAGGTTTTCATCGCTTTGTCCCAGCTTCCCATCGAGTCGGTGCTGCCCGCACTGTTTGCCGCCATCGACCAGCATGCCTCCGTGATCCTGCAGGCGCCCCCGGGCGCGGGCAAATCGACCCTGCTGCCGCTGGAGCTGGTACGCCAGCACCGGCTGCCAGGTCGCATCATCATGCTGGAACCCAGACGCCTTGCAGCGCGCAATATCGCCAGCTTTCTCGCCCGCCAGCTCGGCGAGAAGGTGGGCGAGCGCATCGGCCTGCGGGTGCGTGGCGAGAGCCGCACCAGTGCCGCCACCCGGCTCGAAATCGTGACCGAGGGGGTACTGACCCGGATGCTGCAGCAGGATCCCGAGCTCAGTGGCGTCTCCCTGGTCATCTTCGACGAGTTTCACGAGCGCAGCCTCCATGCCGATACCGCCCTGGCCTTTGCCATCGAGAGCCAGCAGGGGTTGCGCGGCGATCTCAAGCTGCTGGTGATGTCCGCCACCCTGGATGGCATGGCCCTCGAGACCCTGCTGCCGGATGCCCCCGTCGTTCGTTCCGAGGGGCGCGGCTTTCCCATCGACTACCACTACCGCCCCGCCAATCGCCAGCAGTGGCTGGAACCCCAGGTGGGCGCCGTGGTGCTGGAGGCACTGGCGGCTCACGATGGCAGCCTGCTGGTGTTCCTGCCCGGGCAGGGTGAAATCGAGCGACTGGCGCAATGGCTGGCCGAACGCCTGCCGGAAGAGGTGCTGCTCGCCCCCCTCTACGGTCGCCTCGACATGGCGACGCAGCAGGCGGCCATCGCACCGGCACCGGCGGGTCGCCGCAAGCTGGTGCTCACCACCAACGTGGCGGAGACCTCCCTCACCATCGAGGGGATCTCGGTGGTCATCGACAGCGGGCTGGAGCGACGGGCCTCGTTCGATCTGAAAAGCGGCATCACCCGGCTGGAGACCCGGCCGATCGCCAGATCCTCCGCCACCCAGCGGGCCGGCCGGGCCGGGCGTCTTGGCCCGGGCGTCTGCTACCGGCTCTGGAGCAGCGAGGTGCAGGAGCGGCTCGCCGAACAGAGTCCGCCCGACATCCTCACCCAGGAGCTGACCGGTCTGTTGTTGGATGCCGCCCAGTGGGGCGCCAAGGTTGACGATCTGCCGCTGCTGGACAAGCCCCCGGCCGCCGCCGTGGCCAGCGCCCAGCGGCTGCTGGTATCCCTCGGCGCCATGAAGGCGGAAGGCGAGCAGCAACTCACCCCGGCCGGCCGCGCCATGGCTGCATTCGGTACGCACCCGCGCCTCGCCCGCATGTTGCTGCGGGCCCGCGAGCTGGAGCGCGAGGGTCTGACAGGGATTGTCGCCGATGCCGCTTTCCTGGTGGCGCTGCTGGAAGAGGATCTGCGAGGATCGGAGCGCCTCTCCGTGCTGTTCCATCGCCGTCAGGGGGCCCTGCGACAAGGCGCTGCTCGCTGGTTCGAGCGGCTTGGCGCGAGGCCCTCACAGGCGCAAGGCCAGTGGTTGGGGCTGCTCTGCGCCCTCGCCTGGCCGGATCGCATCGGCAAGCTGCGCAGCGCCAGTCGTTATCAACTCAGTGGTGGGGTGAGCTGCGATCTGGTAGAAGGTCATCCATGCCAGGGGCAAGGGGCACTCATCGCCATCGAGATGGGGCAGAACGAGCGCGGCAGCCGCATTTTCATCGCCGAACCCGTCGAGCTGGAGGAGTTGGTGCGCCAGTTGCCGGAACTGGTGAGCGAGCGCCAGTGGTTTGACTGGGACGAGCGGGAAGAGCGGGTGCGGGCCGAACGCCAGCAGGTGATCGGCGAACTGGTGCTTAGCCAGCGGCCGCTCACCGAGCTCTCCGATGAGCAGAAGGGGCGCTGCCTGCTGCAGGGGATCCGGCGCAAGGGGCTGCACGTGCTGCCCTGGGACGAGGGGAGCGAAGGGCTGCTGGCTCGTCTGCGCTGCGCCCGCGACTGGCTGCCGGATGAAGCCTGGCCCGCCATGGACGAGGAGAGTCTGCTGGCGACCCTTGAGCAGTGGCTGCTGCCGGCGGTAAGCGGCATGACCCGGCTGGAGCAGCTCAAAAAGCTCAACCTGACCGAGATCCTGCGCCAGTCCCTGCCCTGGCCGCTGCCCAGACGGCTGGACGAGGCGCTGCCAAGCCACTTCAGGGCGCCGACCGGCAGCCGGGTGCGGATCCGCTATCAACCGGGTCAGGCCCCAGTGATCCCGGTGCGCATTCAGGAGATGTTCGGTCAAGCGGCCACCCCCTGCGTGGCCGATGGCCGGGTGCCCCTGGTGGTGGAGCTGCTCTCCCCCGCCCAGCGACCGCTGCAGATCACCGCCGATCTCGCCGCCTTCTGGGCCGGCTCCTACGAGCAGGTGAAAAAAGAGATGAAGGGACGCTACCCCCGCCACTACTGGCCGGACAATCCGCTGGAAGCGATGCCGACCAGGGTCACCAAGAAAAAGATGGGGCTGCAGGAGTAGCCCGCGAATGTCGGCCTGATGACAGGCCACGCGCCGGGGCAGTCAGTGTTACCCCGGCGAGCAGGATCAGTTCATGGCAGGGAGCATGCCCGCTTGGCCACAGAGGCCGGCGAGGCATGACCCCGCAATGGCGACATAACAAGTAAAAGAGGATTCATGGCAACCCAACGACGCAAACGCACGCCCAAGAAGGCGGCGGCTCCCAAGCGCACCATCTGGCGCAAGCTGTTCTGGCTTGGCTTCAAGCTCTCCCTGGTGGGGGCCGCCTTTATGGTGGTCTTCGGTATCTATCTCGATACCAAGGTGCGCGAGCGGTTTGACGGCGAGAAGTGGCAGCTGCCGGTAATGGTCTACAGCCGACCGCTGGAGCTCTACCCGGGGCAGCGCCTGTCGCGGGATCAGATGGTGCGCGAGCTCAACATGCTGAGCTACAAGCGGGTGCGTCAGCCCCATACCCCGGGCGAGTACACCATCAACGGCAATCGCATCGAGCTGGTGCGTCGCCCGTTCGAGTTTTATGACGGCGCCGACGGCGCCCGCGGCCTGCGCCTCTCCTTCAACGGCCCCCGTCTGGAGCAGATCCAGTCGCTGGAGAACCAGCGCCAGCTCGGCTACGCCCAGATGGACCCGGTGCTGCTCGATCGCCTCAACACCGAGGATCGGGAGGATCGCCTGCTGGTACGCCTCTCCGAGGTGCCTGACAGTCTGCTGGTGACCCTGCTCACCACGGAAGATCGAGAGTTCTACCAGCATGGCGGCGTCTCGCCGGTGGCCATCATGCGCGCCATGTTTGCCAACCTGGTCGCGGGTCGCACCGTGCAGGGGGGCAGTACCCTGACCCAGCAGCTGGCCAAGAACTTCTTCCTGACCCGCGAGCGCAGCCTGTGGCGCAAGCTGCAGGAAGCCTACATGGCAGTGCTGATCGACTATCGCTACAGCAAGGACGAGATCCTGGAGTCCTACCTCAACGAGGTCTATCTGGGGCAGAACTTCTCGCAAGGGGTCTACGGCTTCGGGCTCGCCTCCTACTTCTACTTCGGCATTCCGGTCAACGAGCTGGATATCGATCAGGTCGCCCTGCTGGTGGGCCTGGTGAAGGGCCCCTCCTATTACGATCCCTGGCGTTTCCCGGAGCGGGCCAAGGCGCGCCGCGACCTGGTGCTGAAGCTGCTGATGGATCACGGCAGCCTGACCCAGGCCGAGTATGAACTGGCCAGCAAGCAGCCCCTTGGTATCATCGCCCGGGGCCAGATGAGCTATGGCCGCACCCCGGCCTTCATGGGCCTGCTCAAGCGGGAGATCCAGAGCCGCTTCGGCTCAGATCTGCTCAAGCAGTCCGGCCTCAAGATCTTCACCAGTCTGGATCCCATCGCCCAGCACGCCGCCGAGCGGGCGGTCGAATCGGGCCTGGCCCAGATCGAGAAACAGCGGGGCAAGAAGAAGCTGGAGGCGGCCATGGTGGTCTCCGACTGGCATAAAGGCGAGGTAGTCGCACTGGTGGGTGGCCGGGATCCCCGCTACGCCGGCTTCAACCGGGCGCTGGATGCCCGCCGTCAGATAGGCTCTCTGGTCAAGCCGGCGGTCTACCTGACCGGTCTCTCCAACGGACTGACCCTGGCGACCCCGCTCAAGGATCAGCCGATCCGCATTCGCGGCCAGGATGGCCAGCTGTGGACACCGCAGAACTACGATCGCAAGTTCCGCCAAAGCGTGCCGCTGATGGATGCGCTGGCCAGCTCCCTCAACGTGCCGACCGTCAATCTCGGTCTGCAGGTGGGACTGGAGAAAGTGGTGGATACCCTGCACAAGATGGGAGTCGAGCAGGAGATCCAGCCCTATCCGTCCCTGGTGCTGGGGGCAGTCGCCCTGTCACCGCTGGAGGTGAACCAGATGTACCTGCCCATCGCCAACCGCGGGCTGACCCAGCCGCTGTCGGCCATCCGCGCCGTGGTGAAGGGGGATGGCACCCTGATTTATCGCCATGACGAGGGGGCCAAGCAGGTGACGGATCCCCAGGCAAGCTGGCTGACCCTGTTTGCCATGACCAAGACGGTGAGCCAGGGTACGGCACGGGCCCTCAGCGCCCGGTTCCCCGGTGCCACCATGGCGGGCAAGACAGGTACCACCAACGAGCTGCGCGACTCCTGGTTTGCCGGGCTGGACAACAACGAGCTGGTGAGCGTCTGGGTCGGTCGCGACGACAACACTCCGGCGGGACTGACCGGCTCCAGCGGTGCCCTGCAGCTGTTCAGTGGCTATATGAGCCAGCGCGGCGTCAACAGCCTGGGGCTGAAGACGCCGGAAGGGGTAAGCTGGGCCAACTTCTCCCGTGCCAGCGGCGCCCATGTTGCCAGTAACTGCCCGGGCATCCTGCAGGTGCCGGCCAAAACCGCCACTCTGGGCACCCCGATCAGCTGCGCCAGCAGCCCCTCACCGCGCAGCACGCTGGACGAGTGGTTCGGTGGTTTCTTCAACTAACAGGACGAGACGGGCAGCGCAGGCTGCCCGTTGATTATTTATTCCCGCAGACAAGGAGTCACCATGACCTTGCCACTGTTTGAGGCCATCCACCATGTGGCCATCATCGCCAGCGATTACGAGCGCTCGCGCCACTTTTATCACCAGGTGCTGGGGCTGCCCATCATCTGCGAAACCCTGCGCGAAGCCCGCCAATCCTGGAAGCTGGATCTGGCCCTGCCGGATGGCAGCCAGCTGGAGCTGTTCAGTTTCCCGAATCCCCCCGCCCGCCCTTCTCAACCTGAAGCCTGCGGCCTGCGCCATCTCGCTTTTCGAGTCGGCGATATCGATCGGGTCATTGCCCATCTGCAACGCCACGGCCTCGAGGTGGAGGCAGTGCGGGTAGACGAGCTGACCGGCAAGCGCTTTACCTTCTTCGCCGATCCCGATGGGTTGCCGCTGGAGCTTTACGAGTCAGTTTGCTGAGTGCCGGAGGTGGTCGCAACCTCTGCAAACCCACGGCAGGCGAGGAAAAACTCGCCACTTTGTTGTATCAAGGGGGTATCAAAGCCGCACGGCGAACGAGTACATCAATGGCATGCGGCCAATGACCGTTGAAAGATGGTCATTTAACATCACATCGCTATAATATCCGCCTGCAAACCTGATACTAACAATCAAGGAATTATCATGAGCCTGAACCTGGTACCGGCTGGCAAGAGCCTGCCCGACGATATCTACGTCATCATCGAAATCCCGCAGAATGCCGACCCGATCAAATACGAAGTCGACAAGGACAGCGGCGCAATTTTCGTGGATCGCTTCATGTCTACCCCCATGTTCTATCCGTGCAACTACGGCTATGTGAACGCGACCCTCTCCCTGGATGGTGACCCCGTCGACGTACTGGTTCCGACCCCCTACCCGCTGCTGGCCGGCTCCGTCATCCGCTGCCGCCCGGTTGGTGTACTGAAGATGACCGACGAATCTGGCGAAGATGCCAAGATCGTTGCCGTGCCGCACTCCAAGCTGACCAAGCAGTACGACCACATCCAGGATGTGAACGATCTGCCGGAGCTGCTGCGCGCCCAGATCCAGCACTTCTTCGAGCGCTACAAAGAGCTGGAAGCAGGCAAGTGGGTCAAGGTAGAAGGCTGGGGCGACAAGGCCGAAGCCGAAGCCGAGATCAAAACCTCTGCCGAACGTTACGCTGCCAAGTAAGCGTACCGGTCGATAAAAAGGCGCCTTATGGCGCCTTTTTTATGGATGGTGACGATGGCTGGCCGGACATTTCTCCGCCAGGATTCCCCTGAATATATATTTCCCGTCCATCTTGCTGGTAGGAGCGATAGTAGTTTCCCCCGCAGCGATACCCTCCTCCCTGCTGACTCATCAGCTCGCAATTGACCGGCAATACTTCCAGCCACTTGATGGCCTGCTGGAAGCGTAACCACTCCTGCCACTCATGCTCGCGCGCCAGCTGATCCCGCAGGGCAAAGGCATCTATTTTCTCTCCACCCTTGCTGACAATCACCGGCCCGGCCAGCGCCGGCAGGCTCAGCAAGCCCAATAGCCATACCATCAAAAGCTTCATATCCCCTCCAGAGCGACTTAATTTCACAATTAAATTTAAAGGCGCATCAATCTGTTATCCCGATCACAAAACGAAACATCCTCAAACCGCCGCCGGCTCACCTAGTTGTTAATTATCGTTCCCGGCAGGAAGCATCACCATGAAGCCGCTACCCGGTCTGCTGTTAAGCCTGAGCCTCTGCACCTGCGCCATCGAGGCCAGCGAGATCAACCTGAGCTGGCAGTGGCAATCGAGCGATGGCCAATTCAAACACTTCCAGCTGACCACCGACGATCGGGTGATGGCCGCCAGTCGCCACGATATGAACCTGCTCGACGCCTCCCTCACCAACCCGCTGGAGACCCTCTACGCCTACATAAGCCCGCGCCTCTACAACAGCATCAACCTGATCAACCAGAACAGTCCGGAGACCGCCACCAAGTTTCGCAATCTGGAACAGGCCTTCACGGTCCACGACGACAGCGTGGAGTCGCTGCTGTTCTGGCAAGCCTACCAGCAGTATCAGGACGATGCGTTCTACCAGATGCGGGTGATCCCTTGCGTACATCCGGCCAACCGCAAGCTCCCGTGTGTGCGCCCCGATTACTCCCAGCTCTTTTATCACTTCAAGAGCGATCTCAAGCCGCTGGCACGGCAGTTCGCCGCCAAGGATCTGGCTACCAGCATCAATCTGCTGCAGGAGTGGCTCAACGCCATCCCGACCCGGCCGGAACAGATGGATCACTTCGCACCGCCGCTGCAGGCCCTGCAGGAGAACAAGGCGGACAGCGACGAGAAGGCGCTGCTGATGGCGAGCCTCTTGGCCGAACTGGCACCGCAATACGTGCTCAGCATCATCTACCCGAATATCAGCATCGGCAGTGTCTCCCCCGCCTGGCTGGCCATCACGGCGGACAGCGGCGTGCTCGGCGATATTGTGGTGATCAACAACCAACGCCACGTCTTGCTGACCGGCTCCCCCCTGCTGGCTCAGCAGATGACCATGGCCAGGATCCCCCTCATCAGCGAGTCCCTCTACTGACACTGACACCTCAGACCAGCCGCCAATTCATTGATTTTTATTGCTGCCATGCCATTCTTGCCGCCCTTGCCAGCCAGTCTCCTGACTGGCGGGGCGTCTGGCTATCCATGTCACGATCTGATTTAACACTTTTTAAACAGATCCGATCAGTTTAGGATGAAACTCGCCCATTCCCTCAACCAGCAACTCGTTATAACATAACAAATGGAGTGTCATCCGGATGAAACATCTCGTACTTACTCTGGCGCTGCTGCCCTGCTTGGCCTTTGCCCACAACATCAAGGAAGCGAGCCAGGTGCCGCTGGTCAATATCAGTGACAAGGGCGAGCTGGTGCTCAATGGCAAGGAGATTGGCTATCAGCCGTGGCAGAGCAAGGCGCTCAGCGGCAAAGTATTCATGATCCAGCACATCGCTGGCCGCTCCAGCGCCAAGGAGCTCAACGCCCCCATGATAGAGGCGATCAAGGCTGCCAAGCTGCCCCATGACAAGTACCAGACCGTCACCATCATCAACAGCAATGACGCCATCTGGGGCACTTCGGGCTTTGTGAAGAGCAGTGCCGAAGACAGCAAGAAAGAGTTCCCCTGGTCCGCCATCGTGCTGGATGCCAAGGGCATGGCACGCAATGCCTGGGATCTGGCGCCGGAAAGTTCGGCCATCATCCTGGTAAATAAAGATGGCAAGGTGTTGTTTGCCAAAGATGGCCAGCTCGATGCCAACAACATCGCAACCGTGATGGGGCTCATCCAGTCCCATCTGTGATATCAGAGAGAAGGGCGCTGATGGCGCCCTTCCCATAAGGGTCTATGGGTCGTTTCAAGCGAATAATCTGGGTCTTGCTGCTGGGCTGGTTGTGGTTGCAACCCGCCCTCGCCCAGCACCCCCTTGACGCCTCCCTGCCCGGACACGATCACCACTGCCTGATCTGCGCCCTCCATCTGGATGGCAATCAGGCTATCCCTCCTTCGATTCAACTCCTCCCCCCCACCGCCACCTGGTGGCAGCCCGTCGGCATCATACCGGCGGTGCCTCCTCGCCAGGTCGCTCACGCCTATGCCATCCGTGCCCCGCCCCGCACTGCTTTCCTGTTCCCATCCATCTGAATTATTTGTTTTTTAAAAGGATTCACAATGAAAGCAGTTACCCTGTTGCTGGCCGCGGCGGCCTTTGGTGCACACGCACATCATGACGAACACGACGGTAATGGCCACGGTGCCCACGAGCACGGTCACGGCCACCTCAATCTGGTGCTTGATGGCAACCAGCTGATGCTGGAATTTCAGGCCCCGGCCGCCGATCTGGTGGGCTTCGAGCACGCGGCAAAGAACGATGAAGAGAAGGCACAATACGCCAAGGCGGTGGATCGCCTCAAACAACCGGACACCCTGTTTCGCTTCGCACCGGCTGCGGGCTGCAAGCTGACCCAGCAGGAAATCAACGCGGCCAATAAAGAGCACGACCATGACCATGACCATGACCATCAAAAGTCTGACGACGGCCACGATGATCACCAGCACGATGAGGCTGGCCACGCCGATATAGGCGCCATGTATACCTATACCTGCGCGCTGCCGGACAAGCTCGTCGGGCTGGAGGCCACCCTGTTCAGCGTCTATCCAAGCCTGGAGAAGCTGAGCGTGCAGGGCATTTTGCCCACTGGCCAGACCGCAGCCGAGCTGACCCCCTCCGCTAACCAACTGAGCTGGTAACGTCATGAAAAACGCCGTGGTTGAGATCCGCGATCTGGCCTTTGCCTGGCCGGGTCATGAGGCTGTACTCGATCTGCCCGCCCTCACCATCACAGAGGGCGAGCGGGTGTTTATCAAGGGCCCCTCGGGCTGTGGCAAGTCGACCCTGCTCGGGTTGCTTGCCGGGATCCAGACCGCCAACCACGGCACCCTGGAGGTGCTGGGCCAACCGCTGGCCCGGCTCTCCGGCCGTGCCCGTGACCGGTTCCGGGCGGCCAATCTGGGTTACATCTTCCAGCAGTTCAACCTGCTGCCGTTTTTATCAGTTCTCGACAACGTCACCGCCGCCCTCACTTTCTCCCCCGAGAAGCGGGCGCGCCTGCGTGGCAGTGCCGACGCTGAGGCCCGGCGCCTGTTGACGGAACTGCAGCTGCCCGAAGAGGCGTTGCACAGGCCCGTCCATGCCCTCAGCATCGGCCAGCAGCAGCGGGTGGCCGCCGCCCGTGCGCTGATCGGCTCACCACCGCTGGTAATCGCCGATGAGCCCACCTCGGCCCTCGACACCGACAACCGGGCCGCCTTTATCAAGCTTCTGTTCGAGGAGTGCGACAAACAGGGCTCGACCCTCATCTTCGTCAGTCATGACCCCTATCTGGAGCCCCTCTTCCCCCGGGTGGAGAACCTGCAACAACTCAACAGGAGGGCCACATGCTGAAACTCGCCCTGCAAAGTCTCTGGGCCCGCCGCCTTACCGCCGGCCTCACCCTGCTGGCGGTAGCCATCAGCGTCACCCTGCTGCTCGGGGTGGAGCGAGTGCGCGACCAGGCGCGCGAGAGCTTCGCCAATACAGTATCGGGAACCGATCTCATCGTCGGCGCCCGCTCCGGCCAGGTGAATCTGCTGCTCTATTCTGTGTTTCGCATCGGCAATCCCACCAACAACGTGGGTTGGGATGCCTATCAGGCCATCAAGACCAGACCCGGCATCGCCTGGACCATCCCCCTCTCCCTCGGGGACTCCCACAAGGGCTTTCGGGTGCTCGGCACCAATGGCGACTACTTCACCCACCTCAAATACGGCCGACAACAGTCGCTGCAGATGAAGGAGGGGCGCCCGTTCGATACGCCGTTCGAAGCGGTGCTCGGCGCCCAGGTCGCCGAGAAACTGGGCTACCGGCTTGGACAATCCATCGTCATCGCCCACGGCGCCGGCAACACCTCGTTCAGCCAACACGACAACCTGCCGTTCAAGGTGGTGGGCATTCTGGCACCGACCGGCACGCCCATCGACCGCACCATCCACGTGCCGCTGGCCGGCATCGAGGCAATCCATCTGGGCTGGGACACTGGCCGTCACAGCAAAAATGTGACCGCCGAGCAGGCGCTGGCCCAGGATCTGACCCCCAAGACCATCACTGCCTTCATGGTGGGCCTCAGCAACCGGATACTGGCGTTCCAGCTGCAGCGCAGCGTCAACACCTACCGGGGCGAGCCGCTGATGGCGATCCTGCCGGGCGCCGCCCTACAGGAGCTGTGGAGCCTGATGAGCGTGGCTGAAACGGCGCTCTCGGTGATCGCCGGTTTCGTGGTGGTGGCGGGCCTTATCGGCATGCTGACCACCTTGCTGGCCGGACTCAACGAGCGGCGCCGCGAGCTCGCCATTCTAAGATCCCTCGGCGCCGGACCGGCCCACCTGTTCCTGCTGCTGGCGCTGGAGGCGATGGCCCTCACCACGGCGGGTATCGCCCTCGGGGTCGCCACCCTCTATGCCGGACAGGCCCTTGCCACCCCCTGGCTGCTCGGTCACTATGGCCTGCAATTGAGCCTGGGGCTGCCGAGCGCCTACGAATGGCAACTGCTGGGGCTGGTGTGGCTGGCCGGCATGGTGATAGGCCTGTTGCCCGCCGCCCGCGCCTACCGTTACAGCCTGAGTGATGGCATGAGCATCCGCGTCTAGCAATGACGCCGTGAACAACAAGAGAAGGACACACGATGAAGTGGAAAATCGCGGCGCTGCTGGCCAGCCTGCTGGTGCTGCCGGCCCTGGCCGCCGACTACAAGACCATCGACTGGGATGTGCTGATCCCGGAAGGGGAGAAACTGCTGCCACCGCCCCAGGTCAATCACGAAGATCCCATGTCGGTACCACAACCGGTCGGGGGGGTGAACAAGAAACTGGACAGCCAAGAGGTGCGCATTCCGGGCTTCGTGGTGCCGCTGGAAGGGGATGCCAAAACCATCACCGCCTTCCTGCTGGTGCCCTACTTCGGCGCCTGCATCCATGTGCCGCCGCCCCCTACCAACCAGGTGATCTATGTGAGCTACCCCAAGGGGGCACCGGTGGATGATCTGTGGGACGCCATCTGGGTGAAGGGCAAGATGCACACCGTCAGCTCCAGCCACGAGATGGCCACCGCCTCCTACTCGATGGATGCGGTCGAGGTGAGCGTTTACGAAGAGTAAGAGTCAGATCTCAAAAAAAGCGGCCTCTGTGGAGGCCGCTTTGTTATCTTGCTCCCCGGCTTGGAGTAACATTCCCCCCTGAACCTGTGCTAATGGAGTCAGCATGGCCGATCTGCCCCCACCCAAGAAAGAGAGTTCCATCCTGAGCAGCCAGGAGCAGACCCTGCGCCTGGCCCGCAGCCGTGGCATCGACGGTATGCTCACCCGCAACACCGACAGCACCTTCGAGCAGCGTGCCACCTTTCGCCAGCTGGCGGATCAGGCCGCCCGCCAGCGTAATCTGGAAGCCATCATGGTGATGGCCTCCCGCCACTGCGCAGAGACCGCCGCCGGCGGCGAGATGGACAGCGACTGGCTGACCCGCTTCCTGCAACTGGCGGAAGACATCAGCATGGTGCCCATGCAGCAGCTGTGGGGACGCATCTTCGCCATCGAGGTCGCCACGCCGGGCCGCTTCTCCATCCGCGCCCTGACCACCCTGAAAGAGATGACCCAGCGCGAGGCTCAGCTGTTCCAGCGACTCTGCTCCCTCTCCTGCCACTATCTGGGCAGCGACGAGCAGCGCCTGCTGCTGGGGCTGCACAAGGGGGGCAGCCTGCTCAGCCGCGCCAAGGTGACCCGCCTCGGCCTTGGCAAATACCGGCTACCCTACAACGCCCTGCTGCAGCTGTTCGAACTCGGCCTGCTGCACCGCGGCGAACTGGAATCCGGCCCCCTGCCCGCCGACGGGGTGGAGCTGGAGTTTGGCAACCAGCGCTGGCACCTGCACCACAAACAGGCCAACCTCACCCTGCTCTACTACCGCCTGACTCCGGTCGGCAACGAGCTGGCCCAATTGCTGCAAGAGCCGCCGCTGGAAGAGTATCTGCAGGACCTCAAAACTGTGCTGGCGCAGGGGATGCAGATCGAAGTTCAGCCACTCGTCAATGACTCCCCCTCTGCCGAACCCGATACTCACCCCTGATCCTCTGGCGGGGCGGCACACGCCCTGCCACTTGCGGCTCCCGACCGGGCCGACATGGCTCGCAAGCGCAATAGACCCCGGGCTACATTTTCCGGCCCCCTTGCGGATGATAAATACGAGAGTCTCGTATGGAATTAGCCCGTTAATAAGATACAAATCAATTGCATTTTTTGGTGGCACCTGCATGGCAATGAGTCTTGATGTAGATCAAAATTCAACCACTACTGCTCGGGAGCCAAGCCATGCGAGTCAATCAACCGATTACCCAACGCGAACGCCTCTACCCAGATCACCAGAACCTCATCTCCACCACGGATCTGGAAAGCCGCATCACCTACGCCAATGAGGAGTTCTGCGATATTGCGGGCTTCACGCCGGATGAGCTGATTGGACAGCATCACAATATGGTTCGCCACCCCGATATGCCCAAACAGGCTTTCGCCGATCTTTGGCGCCACATCAAAGAGGGTAAATGCTGGATGGGGCCGGTAAAAAACCGCTGCAAGAATGGCGATCACTACTGGGTCAGCGCCTTCGTCACCCCCATCAAGGATGCCAGTGGTCGGGTAGTCGAATATCAGTCGGTACGTACCGCGCCAAGCGAAGAGCTCAAGCAGCGAGCCGAACGTATCTATGCCGATCTGCGCAATGACAAGCTGCCGCTGGCACTCAAGCTGCCGACCTTCTCCCACACCCTGACCATCAACCTCTGCCTGCTGGTGAGCCTGATTGCCATGCTGAGTCTGGAATACAACCGTGAGATGAGCTGGCATCTGGCACTGGCAGCTCTCCCGCTGGCACTGGCCGCCATCGTTATCAATTGTCTCTCCCGTCGCCTGGGCAAGCTCAACAAGATGGCCCGCAGCCGCTTCGACAATCCTCTGATGCAACTGCTCTACACCAACAAGGTGGACAACGTCGCCGCCATCGAACTTTCCATGATAATGAATCAGGCCGAGTTCAATGCCGTACTGGCGCGTACCGAACAGACCTGCAGCATCATTCTGCAGGCTGCCGAGGGCGATCTGCGCAACGCCGAGTCCATCACCAACAACCTGCAGCAACAGCAGGGTGAGACCAATCTGGTGGCCACCGCCGTCAACGAGATGTCGGAGTCAATCCGCGAGGTCTCTCACAGCTCCAGCGAATCCTCCAGTCTGCTGGACGAGACTGCCGATCTGTTCAAGGACGGCAATCGCAGCGTGACCGAAACGGTGACTGCCGTGGCCGGTATGAACAGTGAACTGATGACCTCCAAGAGCGTGATCAATGCCCTGGTCGGCCACTGCCGGGATATCGACGGCATCCTCGACGTGATCAACAACATCGCCAACCAGACCAACCTGCTGGCTCTCAATGCCGCCATCGAGGCCGCCCGGGCCGGCGAGGCAGGCCGCGGGTTCTCGGTCGTCGCCGACGAGATCCGCGCACTGGCCATCAAGACCCAATCCTCCACCAGCGAAATCCAGAAGATGATCACCGAGCTGCAAACCAGTGCCGCCAATGCCGAGCATGCGATGGAGAAAGGTTGCCAATTGTCGGAGAGCTGTCAGCAGAAAGCCTCGGCCACCGGTACCATACTGCAGCAGATCAACAGCATGCTGCAGCAGGTCTCCTCCGGCAGCGGCCAGATTGCCCAGGCGGTGCAGGAGCAATTTCACGTCACGGAAGAGATCAACCGCAATGTGCTCAGCATCAAGACCCTGGCCGATGACTCCAGCGTCGGCAGCCAGCACGCCGTACACGGCATTACCCGGCTGGTGAGCCAGTTAAACGATCTCGACCGGCTGGTTCGCCAGTTCCAGAAGGCCCCTCCGGCCACCCAGCGTCGCCACGAAATGCCGCTTGCAGACGCCGTGCCGGTACGCCAAGCCAGATAGCCTCCACCCGCTGGCAATCACCGCAGAAGAACCATATGGGCCTGCCGGCCCATATGGTTTTTTAATGCCAGCAAGCAACCGGCAAACTGATTGGCAACAGCCCCGGTTTCACCTCCCGACTTTACCTCCCTCTCTGGTGTGCGCTCGTTGTTGAGATGCCCCAGCCTCACCCACTATTGATTAATTTATTGATCTTGCTCAGAAAGCGAGAGTTTCCCACTTTCCCCCATAGCCCCGTTCGGTAACATATCCGCTTGGCAACCTCTCGCAGGAGTCCGCCATGAATCAGGCCAGTGCCATATCGCAGGTAACAAGCAGCAGACTGGAGGCTGGAATTCAGGGGCGGTAGCCATGCCTGAATGAATGTTAGGAAGATCACAACCAAAGGGGTAAAAGTTTGAAAAGCAAACCAATAATAAAGCTTTCTCATATTCAAGATGCTATCAAACTATTTGATTCCATAAACCACGACACGAACTTACCTGATACATACTACGAGAGCTCTCGTTATATAAGTTCAACTGAATATGATGAAATGAACATGTATGAACTTGCTTTTGAACCTTATTTATCTATAGCTAAGCAATGTGACATGAATTTTTTTGCTCTGTATCGGAGTAAACAACGAATATATCTTGTCCATTTTAACGATGCTGGTCATTCCCCACCCCGATGGGAAGCCCACCCCATCAAGATTTCGCAATTTAAGGATGTTGAACTGATGATATTTTTAATGCGAGATCATGCTTATCAATTAGTGCTTAGAAATAAATTAAGTCTAGACTATGAAGTTTAAACCATTGAATATCCCCATATAGACAGACCGATAAAATTGATAGCACATTCATAGCATGAGATTGCCAAACTTGCCTTAACATCAATCATTGAAAAATCAAAAACTCTTATAGTCAGAATGAAAATAAAATTAATTTTTTTGTTTTTCTCTTTTTGACGAGTGCGGTAGACACTCAGAAGATCATGACTCGCACAGCCAGCAGGGATGATGGCTCGCCTATCTCCTATTACTTGCTCCAACATGCCCATGACGCAGATACACTGCTGTTGATTTTGCAAGGCTCTGATTGCAACAGCGTGCTTAACATAGATTCGATACTTTTCGACTATAAAGATGTTTGGCCAGATGCTGATATTCTTCTAGTCGACAAATACGGCATTGATAAAGGGTTAACATATAGCACCGATCCGGCACGCAAGGGCTGTCCTGCTCAGTACCTTGAAAAGGATAGCCCTGCGCAGCGGGTTGCGGATATCAAAACTGTTCTCGATACCGTTAGAAAAGATGTGCAATACAAGAAAATTATCCTCTTGGGTGGCAGTGAAGGGGCCGTTATCGCCAACCTGGTGAGCGCAGATATTGACTATATCGATGCTACCATCGCCTTTAATGGCGGTGGCCGCTGGTTTATCGATGACGTCTCATACAGCATCGCTGCAGAGCATAAAAATATCGAAACGGCGAGAAAAGAGATCGACGCTTTCAAAGGGTTTGCCGGACATGTTCTTAACAGTAAACCATTTGAACTTGATGTGAGCGGACACGGCTATCATTGGTGGCAGCAGATGCTCTCCATCGATCAGCTTGATACCCTTAAAAAAGTAAAGTCTCCTTTGCTGATCATGCAGGGGGGAATGGATACTTCGGTATCACCGCAAAAAAAAGATGAAATGATGCAGCGCCTTAAAGACCTAGGAAAAAACAATATTGAATATCGGCGTTACGAAGCACTGGATCATGGATTCAAAGACAGTGACGGACAAAGTCAGCGCAAAGAGGTCGTCAGCGATATGAATTTATGGTTACAGTCCAAGCTAGGCGACCCGAAGAAGTTCAATCCCCACTGATTTAGACCTGCTGACAATGCATTGATGTAAAGCTTTTTATAACGACTATCAGGATGGAGTGCAGTCATAAAGTAAACCCCCTCCTTCCAATCATGGTTATGCGAACAACTAATAGAGATATAGGAATGGTAATGGAACAGGAAAATTTAGTTGAGATAGCGATTGAGTATTTCAAGAAAGTAGATGCAGGTGATCCCAGTTATCTTGACCTTTTCTCGGAGAATGTTGATTTTTTCTTCCCCAAGTTTGGTCAGGCTAAAGGAAAGGATGCACTGGTTGAGTTTGGCAATAGAATTGGTAGCTCGCTCACCAGCATCTGGCACGACATAGATGGCTTTAAGATAACGACTGCTGGCAACACCGTGATTGTCGAGGGGCAAGAAGGGGGAGTAATGAGTGATGGTACCTCTTGGCCTGACAATAATATTTCCATGGGCCGTTTTTGTAGTGTATTTGAATTTACAGGCTCGCTGATAAGCCGCATGTATGTGTATGTTGACCCTGACTTTCCGAGTAGAGATGTGGCAAGGATTGCTGTGTTGTCAGGGACAAATTAATAGCTGTTATATGCTCGGAGTAGAAATGAACAACATTCTAGATTTGGCAATGGAAGAGCTGAAAGGAAAATATGCACCTCATACAATCATTCTTTATGGCTCTTATGCCCGCAATGATGCAACCGAAACCAGTGATATCGATATAGCCTGTTTCTGTGATCACACGAGCGAACAAAGGGATGCGAGGTTATTTCATGGCATCTATCTTGATGTATGGGTTTACCCAACCGATTATCTAAGTTCAATTCCAAAAGAAGCCCTTCGCTTCGGTGACGGAAAAGTCATTTATGATACACAAGGTTTAGGGAACAGCTACCTGGCTCGCGTTAAGCAGAAGCTAGCAGATGGCAAACCGGCAACGTCGGAGATGGATAAGGCACACCTTCAACAGTGGGTGATGAAAATTCTGGAGCGTGCGCATGATGAAGACATAGATAGTCATTATCGTCGTACCTGGCTTCAACATGACCTTCTGGAGATATATTTTGACATGCGTGACTTATGGTATCTAGGTTCAAAGAAAAGCTTCCATTATTTACAGCAGCATGACCAGCCGACTTTCAATCTATTCGAGAAAATGTATAAAGAGCCGTTAAATATTGATCTGTTAGCAGCCTTGGCAAAGCAGGTTGCACGTATATAACAATGTCCGAGATGAATGCACTGCGCATAAGGTTTTCACTATAAGTTTGCCGCCGGCAGCAGCCAGATAGCCCAGGCCGTGCAGGAGCAGTCCCACGTTACCGCCGATATCGATCGCAACGTGCTCAGCATCAAGACCTTGGCCGATGACTCCAGCGTCGGCAGCCAGCACGCCGTGCACGGCATCACTCAGCTGGTAAACCAGTTGAGCGATCTCGACCGGCTGGTGCGCCAGTTCCAGAAAACCGCCCCGGCGAGCCAAAGCCGCTACGAAGTGGCCACCCCCGCGCCGTTCCGGTTCGCCAAGCCAGATAACCACAACACAAACAATCACCGCAGCAAAACCCTATGGGCCTTTGGGCCCATGTGGTTTTTTAATGCCCGCCAACAAGAGGGCGGCACTCTCGCTTCACTGTCCGATTTTCCCCTGCACTGATGACTGCCGCTGTTGCGCGGCCATCTCACCGCCCGTTACTGATTAATTTGTTGATCTTGCTCAGGAAACGGCCCGCTTGTGTTTTTCACCCAAGCCCCGTTCGGTAACATAGCCGCTTGGCAACCTCTCGCAGGAGTCAGCTATGAGCCAAGCCAGTGCCAAAACGCAGGTAACAAGCAGCAGACTGGAGGCTGGAATTCAGGGGCGGTAGCGTGGCTTTTATCGGTTGGTGCAGAGCGCAGCGACGCCCAACAGACGAGATATTTTTCATACAGTAGTAACAGTGGCATAAATAGAGGAGGTCAAGAGAATACGCCCAGCACGAGAAAGAAGCGGATAACATCATGATTTAATGATTATTTTTACTTGGCGACAGTGAAAATGTTACGGAGTTATATGGAATGCTCTGCTAACGGATTAGTGCCGCCTTCCATCTAATCACTGTTAGCTACGCTGTGGTTTTTTGTACTAATTTTGAATTTATATAATGGAGAATAAATTGAAAAGTATTCGTATATTCCTTGCTAGTCCGGGAGATGTTGGAGATGAAAGAGATATTGTAAAGGATGTCATCGAAGATCTTCAGCTTATGATAGGTAAATCAGAAAATTTACATCTCGAGCTGATTAAATGGGAAACTCATGCGTACCCAGATATTGGTGAGTATTCTCAAGGTGTTATTAATGACCAGATTGGTGAGTTTAGTATACTGATTGGAGTTATGTGGCAAAGGTTTGGGACTAAAACAAAATATGCATCCTCTGGAACTGAGGAAGAGTTTAACAATGCTTTTTCACTTTATTTAAAGCATGGGCAACCTAAAATAATGTTTTATTTTAAAGACTCTCAAACGATTAGAGGGAAAAGTGAGCTAAAACAACTAGAGAAAGTGTTCGACTTTAAAGAGAAATTAGGAGAGCACGGAACACTATATTGGGAATACCAAACGGCAAAGGAATTTGAACGAAAGCTCAGAGTTCACTTATACCATCATCTAATGAAACTTGCCAAAGAAAAACGTGACCCCATCGAGGCTGTAACCGATATTAACACTCCAGATGTATTAGAGAAAAACCGGAAATCGAAAATATTCTTGAGTTATAAGAGTCATGACCAGCAGATTGTGGAACATGTATATAAAGAATTTATCGATGCAGGGCTTTCACCTTGGATGTCATCATATGACATAGAAGTAGGTGAAAAGTGGAAAGACGCGATAGAAAAATCAATAAAAGAGTCAGATATATTTATTACATTTATATCGAAGAACATAAATAATGTTAGCGAAACAGGCTTCGGGCGAAATGATGAATTAAGCATAGTTGAAAATATTAATGAAATGTTTTCTCATGAATCTAATATAGCTCACAATCTCAGCCGAGAGATAAAAATTGTTCCAGTACTCCTAGACGATTCAGATATACCACTAGAGCTTAACTCAATTCAGTATTTTGATTTAAGAGATAGAAGTAATTTACCTAATTTAATTGATAAAATTAAGCTAATCATTAATAAACGTATTAATTGATGCTTTAGGTTATAGCTAAAATTTCAAGAAAGTAGCTAACAAACGCTTCAAGAGGGACAGCCAACGCGTGGCATTTTTATTATACGTTGGGTTTTGTGATTACGGTGTCATGCGGTAGGTTGGTAGTAGCGTTGGCTGTCCCTTAAGCGGGCGTTAGGCGATCAGGGCTAGGAGAAATATGAATAACAGTAAAGAAAGTAAGATTCTTGGTTTGCTTCTAAGCAAATATTCCGCATGGGGTGTTGTTGCTCTTCTAATTTTGGCTGTCATCCCTTCATATGTCGGCGTTCCAAAACCGTGGAATGATATTCTTCTGAGTTTAGGGACTTCAATATTTATACTTTTGACGATTTCATACTATGTGAATGAAACTATAAAATTCCATACAAATAATGAGTTGAAAGATTTGGTGCATAGTAAATTCCCAATTCTTGTAGACATGGAAAAGGATGGGTTGGTAAAGGCTGTCTATTCCAATCAATTGAAGTCTGTAGGCATTGATATCGAGCGCGATGACATTATTTCGATCGTCATGAATGATGGGAAGAATTTCATTTCAAATAACTCAGGGGAACTGAGTGCAAGATTTAAATTAGCGGGTAAAATCACAAATATAATTTTTCTAAATCCTGACTCTAATTCACAGGCTGCGTTGTGTGAAAGAAATGGAAAAGAGCAAGATCACTATAAAATAAAAATCCGAGACAGCATAAAAACGTTGAATGACTATAAGCGGTATGGGAATGAAAATCACATATTGAACATATATTTTTATGATCATTATTTTGCATTGAACGTTGTCATTACTCCGAGATATGCAGTTATCGGAACGTATCGTAATTCAACCGGAAAATTTGAAGCTCCACCTAGCTATATTTATTCATCAAATGGCCATGAATATATCAATATAAAATGCGATGTCGACAGGTTGATTGAAAATAGCAAAATTGTATCGCCTAACAAATCAAGCCAGCAGGAGGCCAGCCAAGCTTCCGCCTCTGCTTGAAGCGTTATACCTTAGGAGGATTTTATGAAATTGGCAGTTGGAATTTCATCATTTTTGGCCATTTTTACAGGAGTTGCTAATGCAAGTGAGCCTGTGAAAATTAACCTTTATGCTGAGAGTAATGGTTTCTGTGTATTACGTGCAAGTAAAGATATTTTCCAAGATTCTACTCAAGGGCAGGATGAATTATATGAAGTCAAAGTGGGCAGGGTCGGAGTATTACAACGATACGATAATCGAGAAGAGTCATCTCTAACTTGCCAGTACTTCATTGAGCCAGAAGCGTTAAAAAGACAACTATCACTTTGTGCTTTGGGAAGTACATCTGTTAATAGTTGTGCCGTTTCTGAAAATCAAAAAATTTATTGGTTTGATGGTAGAGATTACAGTGAGAATGCTAAATTTCGTTCGATAACATGTAGCTTTTCGTGCCAAGTCGATTAACGGTATAACAAACGTCTCAAGAGGGACTGTCAACGCGTGGCGTTTCCAGTTCCATTGAGCCGCTGTAGTTACAGTTGTTGTGTTTGAGTTTGGTTGTTATGCGTTGCCTGCCCCTTAACCAAACGTTATGTGATATTGGAGTTTCGTAAATGAAAGAAGCTGCCAACTCATCAGCGCCTATGGTAGCCAACTCCAGCTCCCTTTATTAAATGGCGCCACTCAACCACTACAAATAATTCCCCAGCCTTAGCGCAGTCAGCAACTCATCTACTAGGGCCTCCACCGGCTTGCCGGCGTTCAGCAGATGGATCTCCGGCTGCTCCGGCGCCTCGTAGGCGGAGTCGATACCGGTAAAATTCGTGATCTCCCCTGCTCGCGCCTTTTTGTAGAGTCCCTTGGGGTCGCGCTCTTCGCAGACGGCAAGCGGCGCATCGACAAAGACTTCGACAAACTCCCCTTCACCCACAAGATTACGCACCAGCTCCCGCTCGGCACGAAACGGCGAGATAAAGGCGGTGAGTACGATAAGTCCCGCATCCACCATCAGTTTCGCCACCTCGCCGACCCGGCGGATATTCTCCTGGCGGGCGGCATCGTCGAAGCCGAGATCCCCGCACAGACCGTGACGCACATTGTCCCCATCCAGCAGATAGGTGTGCTTACCCGAGGCGGCCAGCGCCTGCTCCAAGGCTCCCGCCAGGGTGGATTTACCCGCCCCCGACAGGCCGGTGAACCAGATCACCAGCGGCTTCTGTCCTTTCTGCTCGGCCCGGCTCTGTTTGTCGACGGCATGGGCATGCCACACGATATTGCTCATTCACACTCCTTGCTTGGCGCTCGCGCCTCAATGCTGAAACGGTCTGGCTCCTTGAGCTCAGCCTCTGGCCACTCGCCACTGACGGGGGCCATGTTCGTCGTGTATTCCTATTCCCTGCAAGGCACCAGGCCCCCAATTGCGCCGCCTTAAAACGGAAACAGCAGGGGCACCATGATGATCACCCCGATGCTGTAGGCCAGGGAGACCGGCAGGGCCAGCTTGAGGTAGTCCGGCATCTTGTAGTTGCCCGCGGCATAGACCATCAGGTTGGTCTGGTATCCGTAGGGCAGGATAAAGCTGGAGCTCGCCCCGAACAGCACCGCCAGAATGAACGGCATGGTGGAGACGTCCATGCTGAGCGCCAGCTGGTAACCCATGGGGAAGGCCAGCGCGGCGGCGGCGTTGTTGCTCATCAGCTCGGTCAACACCAGGGTAAACAGGTAGATGCCGATAAAGGCGATGATGGGGCTGGCACCGTTGAACTCCCCCATCAGCCAGTCGGCGATAAGTTTTGCCAGCCCGCTCTGCTCCAGCTGATCTGCGATGGCCAGCGCCCCGCCCACCACCAGCCAGATATCCAGCGGAAAGCGGCGGCGGATCTCGTCCAGGGTCAGGATGCGTGAAAACAGCAGCACCACCAGCATCATCAGCAACCCCTTGAACAGCGGCACCAAATCGAACACCGACAGGGTCAGCACCCCAAGGAACCCCGCCACCACGGCGGCGCTACGCTTGCCATCGAGCCTGGTCGAGGCCTCCAGCCCGCTCACCACCAGAAACTCCCGGGAGAGGGACTTGTTGCCGGCAAACTTGGGGCCGGGCGCCAGCAGCAAGGTGTCCCCTGCGTGCAGTTCAATCTGGCCGAGGCCGCCGGTGAGCTGGGTCTCGCCCCGGCGCACCGCCAGCACCACCGCATCGAAGTGGGTGCGAAACTCCGCATCCTTGATGGTCTGCCCCACCAGGCGCGAGCTATGGCTGACGATCACCTCCACCAGGTGCTGGCCGTTGAGGCGGTGCTGGCCGTAGAGATCCAGCCCCTTGAGCTCCTGCAGCACGCCGACGCTCTCCACATCACCGCAAAACAGCAGCATGTCCCCCTCGTGCAGCTCGTGTTCCGGCTGCACCGGGCAGATCACCTGATTGCCCCGGATGATCTCGGCAAGATAGAGGCTTTTCAGGCTGCGCAGGCCGTTCTCCTTGACGCTGCGCCCAGCCATGGGGGAGCCAGGACCCACCTTGGCTTCGAGAAAATAGCCGGACTCGCGGCTCATCTCTGTGTCCTGCTCCGGCAGATGGCGGGCAAACAGCAACACGGCGATGAGACCGGTCAGCAGGGTCCCCGCCCCCACCATAAAGAAGTCGAACATGCCGAGTGGAGGAACCCCCATCTTGACCAGAAAGCTGTTGACGATCAGGTTGGTGGAGGTGCCGATCAGGGTCAGTACGCCCCCGAAGGTGGCGGCGAAGCACATGGGCAGCAACAGCCGTGAAGGGGCATGGTTGGGGTTGCGTTTGACCGCCCCCAGCATGGAGGCCACCACGGCGGTGTTGTTGACGAACGCCGACAGGAAGGCGGTGGAGAACCACACCTTCACCAGCACCTTGTTGAAGGAGCCGGTGCCTACCAGGTTGGCGAACCAGCTCATGATCCGGGTCTTCTCCACCGCCAGCGATACCAGCAGCAGCAGTACCAGGGTCAACAGGGCGCTGTTGGTGTAGCCCGCCACCACGGCGTTGATGTCCGCCAGGCCGCTCAGATAGGTGATGAGCACGGCGCCCGAGAAGAGCAGCGCCGGCCTGAATTTGCCCTGGATCAGCAGGACGACGAGGGCAGCCAGCAGACCCAGCACCAGAGATTGTTGCCAGGTCATGGCCTTACTCCTTGTTGCCGTCGTTGCCGATGGCCAGCGCCTGCCAGTGGGGGAAGTGCTTGCGCACCAGGGCGTTGAGTTCGATCTCGAACTCGCTGTAGCGCCCAGCTACCGCTTTTGCGGCCAGCCCTTCCACTATCATGCCGGCGCCAACGGTGACGTTGGTCAGCCGGTCGATCAGGATAAAGCTGCCGGTATCGCGGATCTCCTGGTACGGGTCGAACGCCACCGGGTCGGTCAGGCTCAGTTCGCACAGGCCGATCTCGTTGAGCTTGAGTTCGCTCGCATCCAGCTCATCGAGCTTGTTGATCTCGATACGGTGGCGAATGGCCTCCACCTGGCCACGGCTCTTCTTGGTGGCCAGCTTGACGTCATAGACCCGGCCCGGTTGCAGGGACTCTTCCCCCATCCAGACGATGTGAGCCAGCACGTTCTGGGTCACCTGGGGCTTCTTCGCCGCATCTACCAGCAGGTCGCCCCGGCTGATGTCGATCTCGTCCGCGAAGGTGACCGTGATGGCCTGACCCGGCAGGGCGTACTCCAGATCCCCGTCGAAGGTGACGATGCGGGTGACCGTGCTCTCTTTGCCGGACGGCAGCACCGCAAGCCGGTCGCCGACCCGCAGAATGCCGGAGGCCAGGGTCCCCGCGAAGCCGCGAAAATCGAGGTTGGGGCGATTCACGTACTGCACCGGCAGGCGCACCGGGTGGCGCTCCAGCTCGCGCTCCACTTCGGCGTTTTCCAGCAAGGAAAGCAGGGTCTCACCCTCGTACCAGGCCAGCTTGTCGCTTTGGTTGACCACGTTGTCACCGTCCAGCGCCGAGACTGGCACGATATGGATGGTGTCGACGCTGAGCTTCTTGGCGAATTCGCGATATTCGGCACTGATGCGCTCGAATACCTCCTGGCTGAACTCCACCAGATCCATCTTGTTGACCGCTACCACGAACTGCTTGATGCCGAGCAGGCTCGCGATAAAGCTGTGGCGACGGGTCTGATCCAGCACCCCCTTGCGGGCGTCGATCAGGATGATGGCCAGATCGCAGGTGGAGGCGCCGGTGGCCATGTTGCGGGTGTACTGCTCGTGGCCCGGGGTATCCGAGATGATAAATTTGCGTTTCGCGGTCGAGAAGTAGCGGTAGGCCACGTCGATGGTGATGCCCTGCTCGCGCTCCGCCTGCAGGCCGTCCACCAGCAGGGCCAGGTCCAGCTTCTCGCCGGTGGTACCGAGCTTCTGGCTGTCGGACTCCAGCGCTTTCAACTGATCTTCATAGATCTGCTGGGAGTCGTGCAGCAGGCGGCCGATAAGGGTGCTCTTGCCGTCGTCCACGCTGCCGCAGGTGAGAAAACGCAGCAGGCTCTTGTGCTGCTGGGCGTGCAGGTAGGCTTCAATGCCCTGTTCGCTGATGGCGGTCTGAATGTGGTTGTTCATGTTGCGATTCCTTAGAACATTTTTTTAGAAATAGCCCTGACGCTTCTTCTGCTCCATGGAGCCGGCCTGATCGTGGTCGATGAGCCGCCCTTGCCGCTCGCTCGAGGTGGTGATCAGCATCTCCTCGATGATCTCCGGCAGGGTGGTGGCATTGGATTCGATGGCCCCGGTCAGCGGGTAGCAGCCGAGAGTACGGAAGCGCACCAGCTCCTGCTTCACCTCGTCATCGGCGGTCAGCGGCATGCGCTCGTCGTCCACCATGATCTTGATGCCATTGCGTTCCACCACAGGGCGGTGAGCCGCGAAATAGAGCGGCACTATGTCAATGTTCTCCAGATAGATGTATTGCCAGATATCGAGCTCGGTCCAGTTGGAGAGGGGGAACACCCGGATACTCTCCCCCTTGTTGACCTGGCTGTTGTAGACGCGCCACAGCTCGGGGCGCTGGTTTTTCGGATCCCAGCGGTGAGACTTGTCGCGGAAGGAGTAGACCCGCTCCTTGGCACGGGATTTCTCCTCGTCGCGGCGGGCCCCGCCGAAGGCGGCGTCGAAGCCGTATTTGTTGAGCGCCTGCTTGAGCCCCTCGGTCTTCATGATGTCGGTGTGCTTGCCGCTGCCGTGCACAAAGGGGTTGATGCCCATGGCGAGCCCTTCCGGGTTCTTGTGGACGATAAGATCCAGCCCGTACTTCTTGGCGGTCTCGTCACGAAACTTGATCATCTCCTTGAACTTCCAGTCGGTATCGACGTGCAGCAAGGGAAACGGGATCTTGCCCGGATAGAAGGCCTTGCGGGCCAGGTGCAGCATGACGGAGGAGTCCTTGCCGATGGAGTACATCATCACCGGGTTTTCAAATTCGGCAGCCACCTCGCGGATGATGTGGATGCTCTCGGCTTCCAGTTGCTGCAAGTGGGTCAATCTTTCACGGTCCATGTCTGGGTCCTCGGGTCATTGCTAACACGCCAGGTCAGGGCGCGGTGTTGGTTCAATTCGCGGCCGCAGTGGCGGCAGCGTCAATTCGCTTCTCTATGCCGGCGCTCAGGCCAGCTTTACCAGCTTGAGATCGCAGCCATCGAGATCGCTGCGCCCCGTGTTCTGTTCATATCCCTCGCCAAACCAGGCCAGCCGTTCGCGCAAGGCCACCACCTCGCCGATGACGATAAGGGAGGGGCTCACCGCCTGGGCGGCCAGCTCGGCCAGATCCGCCAGGGTGCCGGTCAGCACTCGCTGCCGCGCCGTGGTGCCGCGCTCTATGATGGCGATGGGGGTGGCTGGGCTGCGGCCATGGTTCACCAGTTGCTGCTGGATATACTCGGAGCGCATCAACCCCATGTAGATGACCAGGGTCTGGCTGGTGGCGGCGAGCTGCTGCCAGTCGGGCTCCTTGCCCTCTTTCTGGCAGTGGCCCGTGATAAAAACGGCGCTCTGGGCATGGTCGCGGTGGGTGAGCGGAATGCCGGCATAGGCGGTGGCACCGGCGGCGGCCGTGATGCCGGGCACCACGGAGAAGGGGATGCCTTCGTCCGCCAGCACTTCCAGCTCTTCGCCGCCACGGCCGAACATAAAGGGATCCCCCCCCTTGAGCCGCACCACCCGGTTGCCCGCCCTGGCGTATTCCACCAGCAGGCGATTGGTCTCCTCCTGCGGCACGCTGTGGGCGCCGGCCTTCTTGCCGACCGACACCAGGGTCGCATCGCGGCGTACCAGATCCAGGATCTCGGCGGAGACCAGCTGGTCATAAAGCACCACTTCGGCCTGCTGAATTTGTTGCAACGCCTTGAGGGTCAGCAGGCCCGGATCGCCGGGGCCCGCCCCCACCAGCACCACCTCGCCCACTTCGCTTTTCGCATGGTCGAGCCCCTGGTTCAGCCACTGCTCAGCCCCTTGCCAATCTTCTTTCTCAATCAGACCGGCCAGGGTGTTGGAGGCAAAGGCGCGCTCCCAGAAGCGGCGACGATCGGAAATGGAGGAGAGCACCCGCTTGGCCTTGTCGCGCACCCGGCCGGAGAGCTCGGCCAGGCCGCCGAGATGGCGCGGCAGCAGGCTCTCGAGCCGCTCACGCAGCAGGCGTACCAGTACCGGCGCCTTGCCGCCGCTGGAGACCGCCACCATGATGGGGCTGCGATCGATGATGGAGGGGAAGATAAAGCTGGAGCGCTTGGGGTCGTCCACCAAGTTGACGAACAGGCCCAGCTGGTTGGCGCTTTGATAGACCAGGGCGTTGACCTCGAGATCGTCGGTCGCCGCCACGGCCAGCAGTTGACCCGCCAGATGATCCGGGCGGAAACGCTCGGCCAGATGGGTGAAGCGATCGGCAAATTCATCGAATGCGGGGTCCAGTTCAGGAGAGACCAGGGTCAGCCGGGCACCGGCCGCCAGCAGCAGGCGCGCCTTGCGCATGGCGACCTCGCCCCCGCCCACCAGCAACACAGGGCGACCGTCCAATTTGGCAAACATCGGCAAATAATCCATTTTGCATCTCTCCATACCTGATGAGCGCACTCTATCGGGATGGCTAAGCGCGATAAAATAATAAAGGACGTTCATTTATATCTTTTTGGAATATGCTTTGCCGCAGGATGGCAAATCAGAGAGAGCGCGATGCCCTTGAATAGAGGGTGCAGAAAAGAAGGTTGCGGGTAGCGAAATGCCCGGCATGCAGCGGGTGACTGGTGCTTTCACCGTGCGGGGTATAGTCTATCGAGACACATTGAAACGGAGTCAAATGATGAATGAATCATTGATTGTGCTGGGAATTTTCATATTCCTGGTGATCGCCACCCTGAGCGCCGGGATCAAGATTGTGCCGCAGGGTTACAACTGGACCGTGGAGCGCTTCGGCCGCTATACCCGTACCCTCACCCCCGGTCTCAACCTGCTGATCCCTTACATAGATCGCATCGGCCACAAGATCATCATGATGGAGCAGGTACTGGACATCCCGGCACAGGAGGTGATCTCCCGCGACAACGCCAACGTCACCATCGACGCCATCAGCTTCGTGCAGGTGGTGGACGCCCGCAAGGCGGGCTATGAAGTGAACGATCTGACCAGCGCCATCCGCAACCTCACCATGACCAATATGCGTACCGTGCTGGGCGCCATGGAGCTGGACGAGATGCTCTCCCAACGCGACACCATCAACGAGAAGTTGCTGCGCACCATGGATGCCGCCACCGCCCCCTGGGGGATCAAGGTAACCCGCATCGAGATCAAGGATGTACGCCCGCCGCTGGCGCTGGTAGAAGCCATGAACGCCCAGATGAAGGCCGAGCGCCAGAAACGGGCCGAAGTACTGGAAGCCGAAGGGGTTCGCCAGTCCAAAATCCTCAAGGCCGAGGGGGAGAAACAATCCCAGATCCTCAAAGCCGAGGGTGAGCGTCAGGCCGCTTTCCTCGCCGCCGAGGCGCGGGAGCGGGCAGCAGAAGCAGAAGCCAAGGCAACCCATATGGTGTCAAAAGCCATCGCCGAAGGGGATCTGCAGGCCATCAACTACTTCGTGGCCCAGAAGTACACCGAGGCCCTGGCCCGCATCGGTGAAGGCCCCAACAGCAAGGTGGTGATGATGCCGCTGGAGGCGGGCAGCCTGATAGGCTCGGTGGCCGGCATGGCAGAGCTGTTCAACAAGGATGGCAAGGGCGGCAAACCATGACAGCCCTGTTCGAGGGACTGACCCACTGGCACTGGCTGGGGCTCGGCTTCGTGCTGCTGGCCATCGAAGTGCTGGGGTCGGTGGGCTTTCTGCTCTGGACCGGCATCGCCGCGCTGGAGGTAGGCCTGCTGCTGCTGGTGTGGCCCTTCGGCTGGCAGGCTCAGCTGCTGCTATTTGCGGTGCAATCCCTGCTCACCACCTGGGCCTGGTGGCGCTGGCAGCACCAGCGGGATCGCTCGGGTCAGGATGCCGCCGCCCCCATCAACGAGCGGATGCAGAGCTATCTGGGACGCGAGCTGACCCTGCTGGATGATGTCAATCAGGGCACGAGCCGGGTCCATCTGGACGACACCGTCTGGACGGTGCGCTGCAACCAGCCTCTCCCGGCGGGCAGCAGGGTTCGGGTGACGGGGCATGACTCCCATATCCTGCTGGTCGAGCCCCTCCCCTGATGGTCTTCGCCGACTGACGTCAAGCCCGCCATCGCGCGGGCTTTTTGTTGGTCAATATCCATGGCGGCCCTTCACCAGTAACGGACGACTCCCCCACCCGATGAAATAACAGAGGGATATGTCGAACGCCGCACAAGGACCGATTTGTTGATGGGTTTGTGCCCAGCTTCTGGTTATAATTTTTGCCTTTCCAAGCGTTGATGGAACAGTCGCAATGAGCAATGCACTGAGCAGTATCCCGCCGGTAGTCGAGATGGACTACCCGTTTCCGGCCAAACCGGTTCCCCTGAGCGCCGAGCAGAAGACGACCCTGATCGCAGACATCAAGGCACTGCTCAAGGAGCGTCAGGCCGTGCTGGTCGCCCACTACTACACGGATCCCGAGATTCAGGCGCTGGCCGAAGCCACCGGTGGTTTCGTCGGGGATTCCCTCGAGATGGCCCGCTTTGGCCGGGATCACGCCGCCCAGACCCTGATCGTGGCAGGCGTGCGCTTCATGGGGGAGACCTCCAAGATCCTGAGCCCCCACAAGCGAGTGCTGATGCCAACTCTGGAGGCCGAGTGCTCTCTCGATCTGGGCTGCCCCATCGAGCAATTCTCCGCCTTCTGCGATGCCCATCCCGACCATACCGTGGTGGTCTACGCCAACACCTCGGCGGCGGTCAAGGCGCGGGCTGACTGGGTGGTGACCTCCAGCATAGCGCTGGAGATCGTCGAACACCTCGACAGCCAGGGCAAGAAGATCATCTGGGGCCCGGATCGCCACCTGGGCGCCTACATCGAAAAGAAGACCGGCGCCGAGATGCTGCGCTGGCAGGGGCACTGCATCGTCCACGACGAGTTCAAGGCCCGCGCCCTGCGCGATCTGAAAGCGCAGAATCCGGATGCCGCCGTGCTGGTGCACCCCGAATCCCCCGCCTCTGTCATCGAACTGGCCGATGCGGTGGGCTCCACCAGCCAGCTGATCAAGGCAGCCAGAGAGCTGCCCCAGCAGAAGCTCATCGTGGCGACCGATCGCGGCATCTTTTACAAGATGCAGCAGGCCTGTCCGGAGAAAGAGATGGTGGAAGCGCCCACCGGTGGTGATGGCGCCACCTGCCGCAGCTGCGCCCACTGCCCCTGGATGGCGATGAACGGCCTGGTGGCCATCAAGTCCGCCCTCACCGATGGTGCCGAGCGCCACGAGATCCATGTGGACGAAGCCTTGCGACTCAAGGCCCTGATCCCCCTCGATCGCATGCTGGACTTTGCCGCTGAACTCAAGCTCAAGACTCAGGGCAATGCCTGATTGCTCCTGATGACGAAATACAAAGAGGGCTCCTGCGGGAGCCCTCTTCATTTATCTGTCACACCGTCAGATGATCACGGTGGAGAAGCTGTGCTCCTCGTCGGGGGGGACGGTGATGCCCGCCTCGCCTGCGATGGCCGCCTCGACGCACAGCATGGTGCGATAGCCATCGTCACTCATGTCGGCCATGGCGGTGGCCCCTTCCTGCCAGGGAGTCCAGACCACCACACTGTCATGGTTGCCACTCACCACACGGATTTCGCGCTCACCATCCTTGACGCTGACCAGCGCCTCGGGCTGCCAATAGACGCGATCCAGCGGGCCGCTCAGGGTCAAGGCCCCCTGCTGCTTGCCATCCTGACCGGTCAGCTTGTCGGCATAGGGTTCACCCAGCCCGTTGACGCTGACAGCTTCCGGCTGGCTGATCGTCAGATAGGTGTGTAAGGCTCCACTGTAGACGAGAGGCTCACTGCCGGTGTTGCGGGTGGTCAGCACCAGGGAAAGCTCCTTGCCTACCAGCACGTCCAGCTCCAGCTCGAAGGCGTGATCCCACTGGGTGCGGGTCGCCTCGCTGTCGCGCAGGGAGAGATGCACCAAGGTACCGTCGGCGTGATCGGAGACGCCGTCCAGGGTCCAGGGGATGGTGCGGGCAAAGCCGTGGGAGGGTTTGCCGCTACCGACGCGAGCCGGCGCCGGGCCGAACCAGGGCCAGCAGAGGGGAATGCCGCCACGGATCGGCTTGCTGCCATCCAGCACGGCCTTGTCACTCAACCAGATGGAGGCGGGTTCGCCATGGCGCTGATAACTCAGCACATGGGCGCCGAACAGGCTGATCTCGGCCCTGGCGCAGTCATTGCTGATGGTGAGAACGGGCAGACCGGCCGCATTGTTGGCGAGCTGGCAGTTGGCGGTCAGGGGACGAATGGATTGCATGTGGACTCCTGTCATCATGGGAACCGAAAAACAAAAAGGCGGCCAGTGGCCGCCTTTTTCAAGCTACGCGATTGCGCATCCCAAATTACTTGGAGATGTGAGCGATCAGGTCCAGAACCTTGCTGGAGTAGCCCATTTCGTTGTCGTACCAGGATACAACTTTAACGAATTTGTCGGTCAGCTGGATACCAGCCTTGGCGTCGAATACGGAGGTCTGACGCTCACCCAAGAAGTCGGTAGAAACCACTTCGTCTTCGGTGTAGCCCAGAACGCCCTTCATCGCGCCTTCGGAAGCAGCTTTCATCGCTTCGCAGATTTCTGCGTAGGTGGCAGCTTTCTTCAGGTTAACGGTCAGGTCAACAACGGATACGTCCGGAGTCGGAACACGGAAAGCCATACCGGTCAGCAGGCCTTTCAGTTCCGGGATAACTACGCCAACAGCCTTGGCAGCACCGGTAGAGGACGGGATGATGTTCTGAGCCGCGCCGCGGCCACCGCGCCAGTCTTTGGCAGACGGACCATCAACGGTCTTCTGGGTAGCAGTGGTAGCGTGAACAGTGGTCATCAGGCCAGACTCGATACCGAAGGTGTCGTTCAGTACTTTGGCGATCGGAGCCAGGCAGTTGGTGGTGCAGGAAGCGTTGGAAACGATGTCCTGGCCAGCGTAGGTAGCGTGGTTAACGCCCATAACGAACATCGGGGTAGCGTCTTTGGACGGACCAGTCAGAACAACTTTCTTGGCACCGGCAGCGATGTGCTTGCGAGCGGTCTCGTCGGTCAGGAACAGACCGGTAGCTTCGGCAACAACGTCAACACCGATTTCGTTCCAACGCAGGTTGGCCGGGTCACGCTCAGCGGTAACACGTACGGTTTTGCCGTTAACAACCAGGTTGCCGTCTTTAACTTCAACGGTACCGTTGAAACGACCGTGGGTGGAGTCGTACTTCAGCATGTAAGCCATGTAGTCAACGTCGATCAGGTCGTTGATACCAACAACTTCGATGTCGTTGCGCTCGCAAGCCAGACGGAATACGAAACGACCGATACGGCCAAAACCGTTAATACCTACTTTGATAGTCATATTTAGTTACCTAACTGTTCAGTAGTCAAAGAAAATTCCGCTTGTAAATTTACTAGAACTCTACGGTGAGTCAACCAACATTCGGTCCGAAATTGCGCTATATCATGAAAAACTGTGAAATTTATTTTCTGTTTATGTAACTGATTACCGTACTTTGACAAAAAAACATCCTGTTTGCCCCCTTCGCAATTATCAACAATAGTGCCTACTCGGTCACACAACCATAACGACAGATATGTAAAAATGAACGCGGTTTAGCATGGCCAAAGAGCCACTGTTCAAGTACCACCCATAAAAATTAATCAAAATAGTATAGATAGAATCCACAGCGGGAATTCTCAAACTATGACCACCCTGATCGAACAGCTGGCTGCCGCAAAAGGCATCGCCAGCGAGTATGTCGATGCCTGGGGCCAACCGGCCCAGGTGTCTGAAGAGAGCAAGGCCGCCATGCTGGGCGCCATGGGCTATCGCGTCGATGACGAAGCAGCCCTGACCGAGCAGCTGGAGCAGGAGCACCGCCAGCACTGGCTGCGCGCGCTGGATCCCGTGATGGTGGTTCGCACCGGCGAGCCGGTGACCCTCGAAGTCCGCCTCCCCATCGAATTCGTCAATGACGCCCTCACCTGGCAGCTCCAGCAGGAGCAGGGTGCCGTGCTGTCCGGTCAGTTCATCCCCATCGAGGGCGAGCTGGTCGGCGTCGCCGAATTCGAGGAGATGGAGTGCCAGGCCTATCGCGTCACCCTGGCGATGACCCCGGAGCTGGGTTACCACCAGCTGGTGCTGCTGGAAGAGGGCAATGACGAACCGCTGGCCACCATGCGTCTCATCGTCGCGCCCAAGGCTTGCTACAAGCAGCCCCCCATTGCCAATGGCCGCAAGGTGTGGGGCCCGAGCGTGCAGCTCTACTGCCTGCGCAGCCGCCACAACTGGGGTATCGGCGATTTCAGCGATCTGGGCCAGCTGGTCGAGAAAGCGGCCGCCTGGGGGGCCCACTTCGTCGGCCTCAACCCCATCCACGCCCTCTATCCGGCCAATCCGGAGAGCGCCAGCCCCTATAGCCCTTCATCCCGTCGCTGGCTCAACGTCGCCTATATCGACGTGGAAACCGTCCCCGAATTCCAGGGCAACGAGCGCCTCAAAGCGGAAGTGGCAAGCCCCGCCTTCCAGCAGCGCCTGACCGAGCTGCGCGCCAAAGAGAACGTCGACTACACAGGCGTCATCGAAACCAAGATCGCCATGCTGCGCCAGGTGTTTGACCAGGCCAAACTCAGCGCCGAACGTCAGGCTGCATTCGACAGCTTTGTCGCCGCCGGTGGCGACAGTCTGCAACAACAGGCCACCTTCGATGCCCTGCAGGCCTACTTCTATGCCAAGGGCGAAAACGCCTGGGGCTGGCCGGTGTGGCCCGAGGCCTTCCGTGACTACCACAACCCGGCGGTCGCCGCCTGGGCCTCGCAACACCAGCAGGATGTGGCCTTCTACCTGTATCTGCAATTCCTCGCCGACGAGCAACTGGCCCTGGCCGATGCCCGCGCCAAGGCCGCCGGCATGGTGATGGGGATCTACCGGGATCTGGCGGTGGGTGTCTCCGAAGGCTCTACCGAGATCTGGGCCAACCAGGATCTCTACTGCCCGAAAGCTTCGGTCGGTGCGCCGCCCGATATTCTGGGTCCCCTTGGTCAAAACTGGGGCTTGCCCCCCATGAATCCGAACCAACTGTTCGAGGCCGCCTATCAGCCGATGGTGGATCTGTTTCGCGCCAACATGCGTTCCTGCGGCGCCCTGCGCATCGACCATGTGATGGCGCTACTGCGCCTGTGGTGGGTTCCGCCCGGAGAGTCCGCCGCCAAGGGCGCCTACATCTACTACCCGGTCAACGACCTGCTCGGCATCCTGGCCCTCGAATCCCACCGCAATCAGTGCCTGCTGATCGGCGAGGATCTCGGCACTGTGCCGGAGGGGATCGACGTGACCCTGAAGGAGAACGGCGTCCACTCCTACAAGGTGTTCTTCTTCGAGCGCTCCAAGGAGGACGGTGGCTTCATCTCCCCGGCCCACTACGCCGAGCAGGCGATGTCGGCCCTGACCACCCACGACATGCCGACCCTCAAGGGCTTCTGGCATTGCGACGATCTGGCGCTGGGACGCGAGCTCGGATTGTATCCGGATGAAGACGTACTCAAGACCCTGTATGCTGATCGCCACCAGGCCAAACAGCGGATCCTCGACAGCCTGCACGCCCACAACGTCATCTCTGACAACATCAGCCGTGACGTCAACTGGGTTGGCATGAATACCGAGCTCAACCATGGCCTGCAGATCCACATGTCCCGTGGCAGCTGCGCCCTGTTCAGCACCCAGCTGGAAGACTGGCTGGAGATGGACAAGCCGGTCAACGTGCCGGGCACCAGTTACGAATACCCCAACTGGCGCCGCAAGCTCTCCGCCGATCTTGAGGATATTTTTGCCAATGAGGCGCTCAAGGCGCTGGCCGGCCAGATGAGCCGTGCCCGTGATGAGGCCAGTCGTTGAGCCGCTGTCGCGTACAGCTGACTCACCTCAATCTGCTCCGGCGCTGGCCGGAGCGGATGATCTGTCATGAAAGGAAATATCGATGCTCGTTGAACGTTTGGTTGCTGCCCGCTGTTCCGATCCCTTCTCTCATTTAGGCCTGCAGGCCAATCCGGATGGGCCCGGCCTCAAACTGACCGCCTGGTTGCCTGATGCCACCGAAGTTCGCGTCAGGGACCTCAAATCGGGCAAAGTTGTTGCCACCCTGGCGTCCTCCGATGACACAGGTCTTTTTGAAACTGTTTTCACCCGCCGCAAGAATCCCTTCCCCTACCAGCTGATCGTCAGCTACCCGAATACCACCACCGACGTCATAGACCCCTACCAGTTCCAGGACGCCGCCTGGGAAGGGCTCGCCGAACTGACCTGGCAGCCGGAAAACCTCTACCACACCCTGGGCGCCCAGCTGCGCACCGTGGAGCATCTCGGCCAGCGGGTGGAAGGGGTTCGTTTTGCGGTCTATGCGCCGAGCGCCACCTCGGTGAGCCTCATCGGCGACTTCAACTTCTGGGATGGCCGCCGCCATCCGATGCAGCGCAGTCTGTGCGGCCACTGGGTGCTGTTCGTGCCGGGTCTCAAGGCCGGGGAGCGCTACAAGTTCGAACTGAAAGACCCCATGGGCAACCGCCTGCCCCACAAGAGCGATCCGGTGGGCTTCTATTGCGAGCAGTACCCGTCGTTCGCCTCCGTGGTCTATGACCATGATCAGTACCAGTGGCAGGATACGGACTGGGTGGCGAGCCAGCGCAACGACAAGCGCGAGCAGCCCATCTCCATCTACGAACTGCATATCGGCTCCTGGAAGCGTCACTCCAACGGCGACAGCCTGAGCTGGCGCGAGCTGGCGGTGGAACTGGTCGACTATGTGCGGGAGATGGAGTACACCCACATCGAGCTACTGCCGGTCTCCGAACACCCGTTCAGTGGCTCCTGGGGCTATCAGCCGGTGGGCATGTTCTCCCCCACCAGCCGTTATGGCAGCGCAGACGACTTCAAGTTCTTCGTCGACAGTTGCCACCAGGCCGGGATCGGCGTCATCCTCGACTGGGTGCCAGCCCACTTCCCCTCCGATGCCCATGGCCTGGCCCGCTTCGACGGCACGCCGCTGTACGAGTACGAGGATCCGCGCCGTGGCTGGCACCCGGACTGGAACTCCTACATCTACGATTTCGGCCGCGATACGGTACGCCAGTTCCTGGTGGCGAGCGCTCTTTACTGGCTCGACAAGTTCCACGTCGACGGCCTGCGGGTGGATGCGGTCGCCTCCATGCTCTATCTGGACTACTCCCGCAACGCCGGCGAGTGGGTGCCGAACGTCGATGGCGGCAACCACAACTACGAGGCGATCAGCCTCTTGAAGTGGACCAACGAGGAGGTGTACGGCAAGTATCCTCACGCCATGACCATCGCCGAGGAGTCCACCGCCTTTGCCGGGGTTTCGCGCCCCACCTTCCTGGGTGGCCTGGGCTTTGGCTTCAAGTGGAATATGGGCTGGATGCACGACACCCTCACCTACATGCAAAAAGAGCCTATTCACCGCCGTTATCACCACAACGACATGACCTTCTCCATGGTGTACCACTATGACGAGAACTTCATTCTGTCGCTCTCCCACGACGAGGTGGTGCACGGCAAGCACTCATTGCTCTACAAGATGCCGGGGGATGAGTGGCAGCAGGCGGCAAACCTGCGCGCCTACATGGGCTTCATGTATGCCCACCCGGGCAAGAAGCTCAACTTCATGGGCACCGAGATCGCCCAGAGCAACGAGTGGAACCACGATGCCCAGTTGCCCTGGCACCTGCTGCAATACCCCAAACATGCCGGCCAGCAGCGGCTGATCCACGACCTCAACCACCTCTATCGCCACGAACCGGCCCTCTATCAGGCCGATTACGAGCAGACCGGCTTTCGCTGGCTCGATCACAACGATGCCGACAACAGCATCTTTGCCTGGCTGCGAGCAGACAAGGAGGGCGAGCAGGCCATCATGGTCGCCGCCAACTTCACCCCGGTTCCCCGCACCGACTATCGCCTCGGCGTACCGGCGGCGGGCCACTACCGGGTGGTGCTCAACACCGACAGCGAGTATTACTGGGGCAGCAACTATGATGTGGGTCTGGTGTTCGCCGCCGAGCCAACCCCCTGGCAGGGAATGGCGCACAGCATAGTGCTGGATCTGCCGCCTTTGGCGACCTTGTTTATCAAACAGGAGTCCTGATGCTGGTGATGGAAAAAGGGTCGGGCCACCCCCTGGGGGCCCGTCTTGATGAAGCAGGTTGCCACTTCTGCGTCTGGGCCCCCCAGTCGGACAGGGTGGAACTCTGCCTGTTTGACAACAACGAGCAGGAACAGGCACGGCTCGAACTGCCTGGCCGACGCGGCCAGTACCGATTCGGCTATGTGCGCGGGGTTCGGGCCGGCCAGCGTTATGGTTATCGGGTGCATGGCACGCCCCAAGAGGGGATGCTGTTCGATCCGGACAAACTGCTGATCGACCCCTATGCCCGAGCCCTCAGCCGTCCCCTCTACTGGGACGACGCCCTCTATCAAGGAGACAGTGCGGCCATGATGGCCAAGTCGGTGGTGGTGGATGACGCCTTCGACTGGCAGGGGATCGGCAAGCCAGCCATCGAACCGGCCCGCACCATCCTCTACGAGGCCCACGTCAAGGGCTTCACCCGCCAGCATCCGGGGATCCCCAAGGCGCTGCAGGGCACCTACCTTGGCATCAGCCACCCGCTGATGATCGAACACATGAAGTCCCTCGGCATCACCTCGGTGCAGCTGATGCCGGTGGCGGCCTTCATGTCCGAACCCAGGCTCGAGCAACTGGGGCTCAGCAACTACTGGGGCTACAACCCCGTCGCCTTCTTCGCCCCCGAACCGCGCTACAGCGCGCATACGGGCGAGGCGGTGACCGAGTTCAAAACCATGGTGCGCGAGCTGCACAAGGCCGGGCTCGAGGTGATCCTGGACGTGGTCTACAACCACACCGCCGAATCGGGCTTCGACGGTCCCATGTTGTCGTTCAAGGGATTCGACAATGCGGGCTACTACGCCTTCGAGGCGGGCCCACACGGTCCCGACTACAGCCGTCACGCCAACGTGACCGGCTGTGGCAACAGCGTCAATCTGGATCATCCCAACACCCTGAGGCTGGTGCTGGATGCCCTGCGCTACTGGGTCACCGAGATGCAGGTAGATGGCTTTCGTTTCGATCTGGCGGTGACACTGGCGCGAGAGGCTGGCGAGTTCGATCCCATGGGGGCCTTCTTCAAGGCATTGATGGCAGACCCTGTGCTGTCACAGGTGAAGCTTATCGCCGAGCCCTGGGACATAGGCCCGTTCGGTTATCGCCTCGGCCAGTTCCCGAGCCAGTGGCTGGAGATCAACGATCGCTATCGCGACACTGTGCGCGCCTTCTGGCGTGGCGACGCTGGCAAGATGGGGGACTTTGCCACCCGGCTGGTGGGCTCGCGGGATCTCTTCCCGAAGAACTGGCGCGCCCCCCACTCCAGCGTCAACTACCTCTGCTACCACGACGGCTTCACCCTGGAGGATCTGGTCTCCTACAACCAGCGCCACAACCAGGCCAACGGCGAGGACAACCGGGATGGCCACGGCAACAACCTCTCCAACAACTACGGCGTGGAGGGGCCGACCCTGGATCCGCGGGTCAACAACCTGCGCCAGCAGCAGAAGCGCAACATGATCGCCACCCTGCTGCTCTCCCAGGGCACGCCGCACTTCCTGGCCGGTGACGAGATGGGGCGCAGCCAGCTTGGCAACAACAACGCCTATTGCCAGGACAACCAGATAAGCTGGGTTAACTGGCAGTGGCGACCGGAAGACGAGCGGCTGTTTGCCTTCACCCAGCAGATGATGGCATTGCGGGCGGAGTCAGAGGTCTTCTCCAATCTGCAGTTGAGCGACGACAGCTGGAACGGTGCCCCCGCCAGCTGCCATCAGGTCAACTGGTATCACCCGGATGGTCATCAGCTCACCGATCAGGACTGGCACGCCCCCATGGGCCAGGCCTTTGCCATGGACATCGGCATGATCACCTGCCCCGGGGAGCGCTGGTACGTGCTGTTCAACGCCAGCGACTACGATATCCAGTTCCGCCTGCCCCCGCCCGGCGAGGGAATGGAGTGGATCCAGACCATAGACACGGCCACCAACGACGGCCTGCCGTTCCTGCCTGACGACATCAAGCGCCAGGTGGCGGTCAGCCGGGCCCACTCCCTCAAGCTGCTGGAACGGATCGTGCGCGATGAGCAGGCAGAAGAAGCCTTGCCCCATGAGGAGGCGCATCTTCCCGCCACCGTGGTGGCGCCGCCTGCCAACCCGATCACAGATGCAGGCAAACCATAACAGGCATGCTGGAGTCAGCTTTACGGAGCCGCTATGCTGGGCACCGTTATCAGTGGCGAGGAGTCGGAATGAGCAGTAACAACCCCGAACAGTGGCGCGACAAGCTGAGCGCCGAGCAGTTTCACGTCTGCTGGGAGAAAGGCACTGAGCGCCCCTACAGCGGCGCCCTGCTGCACAACCGCAAGAGTGGTGACTACTTGTGCGTCTGCTGCAAGAGCGTGCTGTTTCACTCGGATGCCAAGTTCGACTCCGGCTGCGGCTGGCCTTCGTTCGACCGGGCCATCGAGGGGACTGTGACCTACACCGAAGACAACAGCCACGGCATGAAGCGGGTGGAGATCACCTGCAGCCAGTGCGGCTCCCATCTGGGCCACGTCTTCCCGGACGGCCCGACCGAGACCGGCCAGCGCTACTGCGTCAACAGCCTGAGCCTGGACTTCGATCCCGAAGGCTGAGCAAGTTATCCCGAGCAATAAAAAACGGCGCCCCTGACATCAGGGGCGCCTGTTTTTACTGGGCTCCAGTCATGCCTGCCATCAGGCCAGCAGCAGGGTTGTCCCCACCAGCAGGCCGGCAATGGCCAGAATAGGCAGCTTCACGACTCTCAGCAGATAGAAAGCGATGGCGGCCAGCGCCAGATCCGTTGGCGCCAAAACGGCACTCTGCCACACCGGCTGATAGAGGGCGGCCAGCAGCAGTCCCACTACGGCGGCATTGATCCCCGTCACCACCCCCGCCAGCCTGGGGTTGGCCAACCAGCTCTGCCAACAGGGTCCCATGGCCCACAGCAGCAGAAATCCCGGCAGGAAGATGGCCAGCGTCGCCAGCAAGGCCCCCGCAAACGGCGCTGCAGGCAACAGCTGGGCCCCCAGGTAGGTAGCGAGGGTAAACATGGGGCCCGGCACCAGCTGGGCCAGGCTGTAGCCGGTCAGAAACTGCTGCTGGTCGAGGGTATGCCCCACGCTCTCCTGCAGCAGGGGTAACACCACGTGACCGCCACCAAACACCAGGCTGCCAGCCTGATAGAAATCGGCGGCCAGACGGCTGGCGGGATCCGTTGCCAGCAGTGGCAGACCGATGAACAGCAGGGCAAACAGCAACAGGGTCGGCCAGTGCGGCTGGCGCCGCTCGCCAGCCTGCGGCGCCGCCGCCATTGTGCCCTCCCCCTGACGTACGCAGAGCAGGGCTGCGCCCGCCAGCATGACCAGCTGGGTCAAGAGGCCGGGGTGCCACCAGAGGGCGGCAGCGGTCACCACCATGATCCCCTGTTGCAGTACCGTCTTGCAGAACTGGCGACTCATGGTGAGCACGGCATCGGCCACCACCACCAACGCCAACAGCTTGAGGCCGTGCAGGGCGGCCTCCAGCCAGAGGTTGTCAGTGAGCAGGCCCACGCCGATGGCGGCGGCCAGCAGCAACACAAAGGAGGGGAGCGTAAAGCCGATGAAGGCGGCCAGGGCGCCCGCCAGACCCGCACGGTGGCGACCGATGGCAAAGCCAAGCTGGCTGGAGGCGGGTCCCGGCAGCAGTTGGCACAGGGCCAGTAACTGGGCGAATTCGGCCTGGGTCAGCCAGCGCAGCCGCTCGACGAAGGTACGCTGAAAATAGCCGATATGGGCGGCCGGCCCACCGAAACTGACGCAGCCCAGCCACAGAAACTGAATAAACACCTGCCCCACGCCACCACTCCTGTCTTGTTATAAAAGGCACTGGCGGGATGATATGACAAAGGGATGAACCTGTTATGACTATTCGGGTGATCCCGCTGGCAAATCGCAGTGAACGGTCAGCCGGCTGGCGATGGTTATGATGTCTCCTGGCCTGGCTGTGGCAGATAGCAACGACCGGCCAGCCAGCAGGCGATGGATTGGCGACTGGCATCGAAATGAGGCTCTGGCAGCGCGCGGGGATCGCACCAGACCCAGCCTTCGCACTTTTCCGGCTCCAGCAGTTGCGGCTCGCCTGCCACCTCGGCCAGCAGGGTGACCGAGATGTAGTGCAATCCGCTCTCGCGCCAAGTCTCCAGATTGTTGGTGACGGCGATGACCCTGGGGTCGCTGATGACAAAGCCCGTCTCTTCGGCCACCTCGCGAATGGCCGCCGACTCGAAGCTCTCTCCCAACTCCAGATGGCCGCCCGCAATGGACCAGTAAGGGGCGTGACTTCCCTTGCGTTTGCCGAGCAGCACCTGGCCCTGGCTGTTGGTCAGGATGACGCCGACACCGACCCGGGGATAGGGAGTGGCCATACGAGAAGCTCCTTGCGATACGACAACATGAACAGGGGCCCACCTTAGGCCCTATGACACCGGGGTGCAAGTGCCAATCGGACCTGTCGATACGGTCTGGCGCGCCATTGCCACGGGGTTGAATAACCCGGCAATGGCGCAAATGGTAGCGAAAGCCGCCAGCGAGTGTGATCCATTCATCATAAAATGACAAAATCTGGCCACAGAATGGTTTTTTTCGCGATCTCGCCTGCACTTTGCCAACCTGTTCATGGTGCGCTCAGTTTTCTCTTCCCATACTGGCCCAGCAGTTCCAAAAGAGGAGAGACAAGATGCAGTCATCATTGGTCGGGCTCTCCATTCTGTGGGGGCTAGCCAGCTTTGGTGTTCAGGGGGATTTCATCGAGAGCCGTGATTCCGTTGCGCCATCCTGGCAAACCGAGTCCAGAGTGGAGATGGAAGGTTATCTGATCGAATCGCTGGGGGATGATCGCTGGCTGTTCGACAACGGCAGCGAGAGCCTGCTGGTCTCCCTGCCCGAGGGGCAGTGGGTGCAAAGTGGTGAGCGGCTGCGCCTGAGTGGCGAACCGCAACAGGAGCCGTCAGGCTGGCTGCTGCAGGTAGAGGACATCAGCCAGGTCAGCGTCTGACCGCCGGCGAGCGCAACCGCTATTGCTTGCTCGCACTCACCATCACCAGAGTCTCAATAAAATCAAGGCGTCAATGGCGCCTTGATCTCTTTATGCCGTAACTCTGGCCACGGGCGGGATTACTCATCCTGCTCCCGTGCGATGGCACGCCAGCCGATATCCTTGCGGTAGAAAACCCCATCCCACTTGATGCGAGCCGCCAGCTGGTAGGCACGTTTCTGCGCCTCGGCGACCGTGTGACCGAGGGCGGTTGCACACAGCACGCGGCCACCCTGGGTCAGGCTGGTATCCCCTTCCAGCCGAGTCCCGGCGTGGAACACCTTCTCGCCCGCGACCTCATCCACCGGCAAACCGCTGATGGGGTGGTTGCTGCTGTAGTTGCCGGGATAACCGCCCGCCGCCAGTACCACACCGATGGCGGCGCGGGGATCGTAGAGCGCCTCTTTCTGATCCAGCTTGCCCTCGCAGGCCGCCAGGCAGAGCTCCACCAGGTCGGACTGCATCCGCAGCATGATGGGCTGGGTCTCGGGATCGCCGAAGCGGCAGTTGAACTCGATCACCTTGGGATTGCCCTGGCCATCGATCATCAGGCCGGCATAGAGGAAACCTGTGTAGACGTTGCCTTCGGCCGCCATGCCACGCACGGTCGGCATGATCACCTGTTCCATCACGCGCCGGTGCACCTCGGGGGTGACCACGGGGGCCGGGGAGTAAGCCCCCATGCCGCCAGTGTTGGGGCCGGTATCGCCATCACCAACCCGCTTGTGATCCTGGCTGGTGGCCATGGGCAGCACGTGCTCACCATCGACCATGACGATGAAACTCGCCTCCTCCCCGTCCAGGAACTCCTCAATCACCACCCGGGCACCGGCATCACCAAACGCGTTGCCGGAGAGCATGTCCCGTACCGCCTCTTCGGCTTCGCTCAGGGTCATGGCGACGATCACCCCCTTGCCGGCCGCCAGGCCGTCGGCCTTGATCACGATGGGCGCGCCCTTCTCGCGCAGGTAGGCCAGCGCCGGCTCCACCTCGGTGAAGTTCTGGTAATCGGCGGTCGGAATGGCGTGACGGGCCAGGAAATCCTTGGTGAAGGCCTTGGAGCCTTCCAGCTGGGCGGCGGCGGCGGTCGGGCCGAAGATGGGCTGACCAGCGGCGCGGAAGGCATCGACCACCCCTTTCACCAGCGGAGCCTCGGGGCCGACTATGGTCAGGCCGATCTGCTTCGCCCTGGCAAACGCCAGCAGTCCTTCGATGTCGGTCGCCTCGATGGCCACGTTCTCGATCCCCGGCTCCAGCTGGGTGCCCGCATTGCCCGGGGCCACGAAGACGTGGCTCACCAGGGGAGAGTGTTTTGCCTTCCAGGCCAACGCATGTTCACGGCCACCGTTACCAATGATCAGTACTTTCATCGTTTCGCTCGCTTCTATTTGTGGTCACCGCCCCGGCTTGCGCCGCGACCGGTGAAAATAGTCAGTTGAAAAGAGACAACAAAAGGGCCGCCTGAGGCGGCCCTGACCCATCAATGACGGAAATGACGCATGTTGGTGAACACCATGCACATGCCGTGTTCATCGGCGGCGTCGATCACCTCCTGGTCACGCATCGAGCCACCCGGCTGGATGACGCAGGAGATACCGGCCTGGGCCGCTGCATCGATACCGTCGCGGAACGGGAAGAAGGCATCGGAGGCCATGACGGAGCCCGCCACGGTCAATCCTTCATCCGCCGCCTTGATGCCGGCTATCTTGGCCGAGTAGACGCGGCTCATCTGGCCGGCGCCGACGCCGATGGTCTGGCCATCTTTGGCGTAGACGATGGCGTTGGATTTGACGAACTTGGCCACCTTCCAGCAGAACAGCAGATCCTTGAGTTCCGCCTCGGTCGGCTGGCGCTTGCTGACCACGGTCAGATCACCCAGGGTCACCATGCCGAGATCGCGCTCCTGCACCAGCAGGCCGCCGTTGACCCGCTTCATGTCGAAGCCGGCCGCCGGTGCGGTCCACTGACCACACTCGAGCAGACGCACGTTCTGCTTGGCGGCGACGGCATCGCGCGCCTCCTGGCTCACGGTCGGGGCGATGATCACCTCGACAAACTGGCGCTCGACGATGGCTTTGGCGGTGGCGCCATCAAGTGGCCGGTTGAAGGCAATGATGCCGCCAAACGCCGAAGTGGGATCGGTCTGCCATGCGCGCTCATAGGCGGCCAGCAGATCGTCGCCGATGGCCACGCCGCACGGGTTGGCGTGCTTGACGATGACGCAGGCCGGCTCGCTGAACTCCTTCACGCACTCAAGCGCTGCGTCGGTGTCGGCAATGTTGTTGTAGGAGAGAGCCTTGCCCTGCAGCTGGACTGCGCTGGAGACAGAGCCCGGCGCCGCGTGCTCTTCGGCATAGAAGGCGGCGGCCTGGTGGCCGTTCTCGCCGTAGCGCATGTCCTGTTTTTTCACGAACTGGCTGTTGAAGGTGCGCGGGAAGCGGGACTCCTCGTCACCCTCTTTGTTGTCGCCGTAAGAAGGAACCAAGGTGCCGAAGTAGTTGGCGATCATGCCGTCGTAAGCGGCGGTGTGCTCGAAGGCGGCAATGGCCAGATCGAAGCGGGTGGCAAGGGTCAGGCTGTTGCCGTTGCCGTCCATCTCGCGGATGACGCGGTCGTAGTCGGCAGCCTTGACCACGATGGCGACATCCTTGTGGTTCTTGGCGGCGGAGCGGACCATGGTCGGACCGCCGATGTCGATGTTCTCGACGGCATCTTCCAGGGTACAGCCAGGCTTGGCGACGGTCGCCGCGAAGGGGTAGAGGTTGACGACAACCATGTCGATGGGGGAGATAGCATGCTGGGCCATGATGGCATCATCCTGATCCCGACGGCCGAGAATGCCGCCATGAACCTTGGGATGCAGGGTCTTGACCCGGCCATCCATCATCTCGGGGAAACCCGTATAGTCAGAGACCTCGGTCACCGGCAGACCCGCGTCGCTCAGCAGTTTGGCGGTACCGCCAGTGGAGAGCAGGGCAACACCACGCTCGTTGAGTGCCTTGGCAAATTCCACGATGCCAGTCTTGTCAGACACACTCAGCAATGCACGGCGAATGGGTCGAGCTTGTTCCATCACACTATCGTCCTCAACATAACGGGGACCGTTCCATGGGAGGCGAGGCTCAACACAGAGAGTCCCCTAATAAATGGAAGTGGGGGATTTCGCAAACCACTCTTATCCAGGGACCCGTCCCTGGCCAAAGTGTTTTAAGAAATGCCCGCTTGGCGCGACGCTCTCTTATGGGCGCGTATTCTACACAAAAAATGTGACGCGTGGGGGATTTTTTAAAACAACAAAGCCTTGTGTGGCGCGGCATTAAACGTTTTCCTGTTGATTTTTGCAAAACGTTTTCACTTTCAGGGTTTTACCGGAAAAATGCCCTTCATCTGACTTTTATCTGTCCCTTTCACGCCCTTGGCTGGCAATCGACGGGCAAAGGGGCGATAGTGGAGGCGATTTTTTACTGAGCGGCATATCCAACGGGGAACAAGCCATGTATCGGATTGGGGAACTGGCCAAGGCGTGCGGGGTAAAGGCAGATACTCTGCGCTTTTACGAGAAAAACGGACTCATCTCGCCGGGCATTCGCAACGAGTCCGGCTATCGCCTCTACGGCGAGCAGGACAAACGGCGACTGGAGTTCATCATCCGCGCCAAGTCGGTGGGCTTCTCCCTGGCCGACATCGGCGAGCTGCTGGCCCTCGACACCAACAAGGCCAAGGTCACCTGCCAGGAAGTAAAGGCGGTGGCCGATGCCAAGCTGGCCCAGGTGGAGCAGAAAATCGTGGAGCTGACCCGTTTTCGCGAAAACCTGAGGGAGCTCTCCGACATCTGCTGCGGCGGCCCGCGTTCGGCGGAGCACTGCGCCATCCTGGAGACCCTGGAGTCCGGTGCTCCCTCCCGCCACGAGCACCACGATCATGAGCACTGAGCTGCGCCGGCCCCGGGTATCCGCCTTTCTCGCCCTCTCCCTCGACGGTTTCATTGCGGGGGAGGGGGACGATCTGACCTGGCTTGAACCCTACTACGGCGACTCCCAGGAAGAGACCGGCTACAGCGCGCTGATGGCCAGTGCAGACACCCTGCTGATGGGGCGCAACAGCTACGACACCGTGAGCGCCTTTCCCGAGTGGCCCTACGGGAACAAGCCAGTGGTGGTGCTGACCCATCGCCCGGCCGCTTCCCGTGACCGCGTCTCCTTCCGGCAGGGGGCGCTGCCACAGGTGCTGGATATGCTCTGGCAGGAGGGGAGCCGCCACCTCTATCTGGATGGCGGCGAGGTGGTCAGGCAGGGGCTGCAGGCCAGGGTCGTTGACGAGCTGACCCTGTTCTGGGTCCCGGTCACCCTGGGGGCCGGGGTGTCGCTCTTCTCGGGAGCCCTGCCCGATCGGCTCGCTCCCGTCTCCAGCACCCTGCTGCCGAGTGGCCTGGTGCGCGTGGTCTACCGTCCTGCCTGACCCCTTGCGCGGGGGAGGCTAGAGGCTCACAATCGGCACGTTTTTTCGCCGCCTGCCCCGGTTCTGTGGTGGCAGGGGCGATGGGCAAACACGACAATCCCATCAAGGAGCCGATATGGCCAAGAAGAAGGTGACCCGGGTCACCACCGAGCCCGCCTGCGAACATCTGCGCGGCATCATTCAGGACAACCACCTCAAGGCACTGGTGACCTCTCCCCTGTTCCAGGCCCGGGTCGAACCGAGCAAGAAGGGCAAGGGCAGCTATCAGCGCAAGGCCAAGCACGGCAAGCGGTGGGAGCCCGGCCAACAGCAGATGGTAGGCGTCTGCTGCTGAGCGGGTTTCTGCTTTGGAACCTGTCCACGATCTTGCTGCGAGGCCGTGATCAAGGCTCATGTGCTGCTCGGAATCCTCATGTGTACTTCTCCGGTTCCTGCGCTGCTCTTCACCTTGCTGACAGCCTCTCGCGACAGACAGTGAACAGGTTCTTAGAACCAAAACAAGCGGGGCGCTCATGGCGCCCCGCTTGTGTTCCATCTGGTTAAAGGCGGTTACCTCATTCGTCCATAAAGAGTTCGAGCAGCACGTTCAGATAGCGATGGCCCAGGGGGGTGAGCTGCCAGCTCTCCCCCAGATCCTCGATAAGCTCCTTGCTCCGGGCGATGTCCAGTACCGTCTCCACCCGCTCCAGCGCCAGACCGGTATAGGCTTCGAACTCCGCCTTGGGAGCCGGTTCAAACAAACGGAACCGGTTCATGAAGTACTCCAGCGGCAGATCGTCCTCGGTGACCTGCCACTGCTCGTCCAGATAGGGACGGGCGAGATCCAGGTAGCCTTTCGGGTGTTTCACCTTGGCGGTGCGCAGGATCTGGCCACTGGCGAGATCCGTCACCTTGCCGTGAGCGCCGCAGCCAATCCCCAGATAGTCGCCAAAGCGCCAGTAGTTGAGGTTGTGGCGACACTGATAACCCTCTTTGGCATAGGCCGAGATCTCGTACTGGCGATAACCTCTGGCGGTGAGCATGGCGTGGCCCTGCTCGTAGATGTCCCACAAGATGTCATCTTCCGGCAGCCGGGGTGGCTTGGAGGCGAATGCCGTGTTCGGTTCTATGGTGAGCTGGTACCAGGAGAGGTGCGGTGGCGCACAATCGATGGCCTGCTGCAGATCGTAGAGGGCATCCTCCAGGCTCTGATCCGGCAGGCCGTGCATCAGATCCAGGTTAAAGGTGGGAAGCTTGATGGCGTGGGCCAATGCAGCGGCCTTGCGCGCCTCTTCCGGGCCGTGAATGCGCCCGAGCCGGGTCAGTTTCTCCTGCTGGAAGCTCTGCACCCCGATGGAGATGCGGTTGATGCCGGCCCGTTGGAAACCGGCGAACTTGTCCGCCTCTACCGTGCCCGGGTTGGCCTCCATGGTGATCTCGCAGTCCGCCGTCAACGGGATGCGGGCCCGCACCCCGTCCAGCAGCGCCTGCATCGCCGCCACCGTCAGCAGGCTGGGAGTCCCGCCGCCGATAAAGATGGAGGAGAGGGGGCGCCCCTGGGCCCACTTCAGATCCTGCTCCAGATCCTCCAGCAGGGCGGCCACGTACTCGAGGTGAGGCAGTTCTCCCTTCTGGGCGTGGGAGTTGAAGTCGCAATAGGGGCACTTCTGGACGCACCAGGGCACATGGATATAGAGGGAGAGAGGCGGCAGTTGCAGCATGGGGATTCCACTAATCAAAAATAAAAACGGGGGCTGACGGCCCCCATTGTAGATGAAATGCTTGCCGGAGTATCCCGGCGCCGTGCCCGGGCTCAGTGCGCCGCGGCCAGGGCCTCTTTCAACTTGGCCAGCGCCTGGCCACGATGGCTGAGCTGGTTCTTCAGATCGCCTGGCATCTGGGCGGCGGTGCAGTCGTGATCCGGTACGAAGAAGACGGGGTCGTAACCAAAGCCGTGCTGACCGCGCGGCTCGTCGATGATCATCCCCTCCCAGCTCGCCTGGCAGATGATGGGTGTGGGATCGTCGGCGTGGCGCATATAGACCAGCACACACCAGAAGCGGGCGCTTTTCAGGTAATCCGGGGCGCCCTTGAGCTCACCCAGCAGCTTGTCGATGTTCTCCTGGTCGCTGGCGTTGTCGCCGGCGAAACGGGCGGAGTAGACACCGGGGCGGCCGTGCAGTAGATCCACTTCGAGGCCAGAGTCATCGGCCACGGCAGGCAGTCCGGTGATGCGGGCAGCATGGCGGGCCTTGATGATGGCGTTTTCGACGAAGGTGGTGCCGGTTTCATCGGCATCGGACACTGCAAACTCGCTCTGTGGGATCACCTGGATCTTCATATCGGCCAGCATGGCGGCCAATTCCTTCACCTTTTTCTGATTCCCTGTTGCCAGGACAAGCTTGTTCATCGCACACCTCCGCAAAAATAATCTGCGCATTCTATGCGTCGCAGCCGTTTAGTAAAAGCGCCAATTGTCACTAATCCCGCCCCATCCAAGGCCCATCACAAGGTCCTGTTTGCTACCGGAAAAATACATGTTTCCGTATAGGAATAACCGAAGTGATTAAATACCATTTCTATTCATTACTGTGACTCAGTAGACTCGCGCACCAACCGATTTCTCCTGTCTTCATGAGGTGGCTGATGCCCTTGATCCTTCTGCTCGTACTTCTGGTACTGTTCGGCCCGCTGGCCATCGACATCTACCTGCCCGCCATTCCGCAGATGGCGGAAAAGCTGGGCGCAGAAGTGACCCTGATGCAGGGCACCATCACCTGGTTCCTGTTCAGCATGGGTCTGGGCCAGCTGCTGGTGGGACCGCTGGCCGACCGTTACGGCCGCAAGCCCATCGCCCTGGGCGGGGTACTGCTCTACGGCCTGAGCGCACTGGGCGCAGGCTTCGCCGCCAGCCTCGGGGAGCTGATGCTGGCTCGGGTGCTGCAAGGCTTTGGCGCCTGTGCCACCTCGGTCGCGGCCTTCTCAGTAGTGCGTGACAGCTATGGCCCGAAAAAGAGCGGCCAGATGATCTCCTACCTCAATGGCGCCATCTGCTTCATTCCGGCGCTGGCCCCCCTGTTTGGTGGCTGGCTCACCGCCAAGGCGGGCTGGTCTGCCAACTTCTGGTTCATGGCCGGATATGCATTGATGGTCGGCGGCTGGTTGCTGTGGCGCATGCCGGAGACCCGCCCGGAGGATACCCGCAGCGAGGGAGCTCTCATCAGCTGGGATCGCTACAGCCCTGTGCTGCGCTCCCCCACCTTCCTGTTCAACGCGGCGCAATGCATGCTGGCGATGGCGGTGATCCTCGCCTATGTCACCGCCGCACCGGTGCAGCTGATGGTGAAGCTGGGGCTGGATATGAACGGCTTCAGCTACTGGTTTACCACCAACGCGGCGGTGAACATCCTGGCCTGTTTCCTGGCCCCCCGCTGCGTTGCCAAAATGGGACCGAGACGCACCCTGCGCATCGGCCTGCTGGCCCTGCTGGTGGCGGCCATCACCCTGACCCTGACCATGCATCTTGACCATCCGCTGGGCATGATGGGCCCCGTGTTCCTCTCCAGCATCGCCTTTGCCATGATCCTGGGCTCGGCCGCCGGCATGGCGCTGGCCCCCTTCGGCCAGTGCGCCGGTACCGCCGCCGCCCTGCTCGGCCTGTTCCAGATGAGCGGGGCTGGCGCCCTGGTCGGCCTCACCGGCGCCCTGATGCAGGATCCCCTGGATCAGCTGGCCCTGCACATGTGGCTGCTGTTGCCACCACTGGTGGTGTTGATGACCCGCCAGGGACGGCGCTTGTGTTTGCAATAAATCCTGTGCTCTGATGAGCACATCCGGGGGCCGCTGGCCCCCTCCTCTTTTTTGTGACCCGTCGCCCGCCGGCACAGGCGCCCGACCCCGACTCATGTCAGCGGAGAAACACCCATGAGCCAGACTCTCAACGCCGCCCTGGTGGGCTATGGCTTTGCAGGCAAGACCTTTCACGCCCCCTTTCTCGGCACCATTCCGGGCCTTCGCCTCAGTTGGGTGGTAAGCCGCGATGCTGCCAAGGTACGGGCCGATCTGCCCGATTGCCGGGTCGGTTCGCTGGAGGAGGTGCTGAGCGACAACACGGTTGATCTGGTGGTGATCGCCACCCCCAACGATACCCATGCTCCCCTCGCCCGCCAGGCACTGCAGGCCGGCAAGCATGTGGTGATCGACAAGCCGTTCGCCCTGGATCTGGCCGAGGCGAAGGCGCTGGTTGAACTGGCGGAAAAACAGCAGCGGCTGCTCAGCATCTTCCACAACCGGCGCTGGGACGGGGATTTCCTCACGGTGCGCCGCCTGCTGGCAGAGGGAACCTTGGGGCAGATCGCCCAGTTTGAATCGCACTTCGATCGCTATCGCCCCGAGGTGCGCCAGCGCTGGCGCGAGGCGGGCGGTCCGGGTTCCGGGCTCTGGTGCGATCTCGGCCCCCATGTGCTGGATCAGGCGCTGCAGCTGTTCGGTCTGCCCGACTGGCTGCAGGCCGATCTGGCCGGGCAACGCCCGGGGTCCCTGAGCGATGACTACTTCCACGTGGTGCTGGGCTACGGCGAGATGCGGGTGGTGCTGCACGGCAGCTGCCTGGTGTCGGCCACCATGCCCCGCTTCATCATTCACGGCAGTGCGGGCTCGTTTATCAAGTTCGGCATGGATGTGCAGGAAGAGCAACTCAAGCTCGGCAAGCGCCCTCCGGCGGCCGACTGGGGCGTGGACAGCGAGCCAGGCCGGCTCAGCCGGATCCGGGATGGCCAACTGCAACAGGAGCTGGTCGCAGGTGAGGCCGGCGACTACGGTGCCTACTACCGCGGAGTCTGCGCCGCCATCCTGGGCGAAGGGGCAAATCCGGTGCCCGCCGGAGAGGCCCTGACGGTCATGGCGCTGCTGGATCTGGCACGCGAGAGCCATAGCTCGGGAAAACGGCTTGCTTGTCAGAAGCTGTCTGACTGACCACGCCGACAACAAAGATTCAAACAAAACCTTAAAACCGTTTAGATACCAAGCAGGCAAGATAAAATGGTGATTAGTTGTGCTACATCACCATTTTTTGGACATTTTTAGTTGAATTTAGCTAAATGAGCAGTTCTTTTTATCTATGGTACGAAAAAATGTCATTGTGATATCCGTTTTCATCTGCAACCGTTGGGGCTATATTGCGTCCGCCTCTTGGCTCCCGGCCAATGATTGGAAAACCGGGTGAAAGGACGCACTTTGATGGTTGTCACAACCATCTCTCCATCTTTTGTTGAGGGTATACACATGAATAAAGTACTGGTAGCCGGTATCCTGGGTCTGATGTTGACCGCTTGCGGTCAGAAAGAAGAGAAGGCTGCCGCACCTGCTGCCACTCCGGCCGCCGAAGTCGCAGCAACCGTAGAACAAGCGGCCAGCGAAGCCACTTCTACCGTTGAAAAAGCCGCTTCCGAAGCGACTGCAACTGTTGAGAAAGCTGCTGACGACGTAGCCACCAAGGTTGAAGCTGCCGTGAGCGATGCCAAGGCCAACTAAGCCAGCACCTCATTCGAAGACGGGCCCGAAGGAAACTTCGGGCCCGTTTTTTTATGGGCCGTTTACGGCGCCGGGTTGATCAATGAGGTGAGGATATGATCCTCCCAGCGGCCATTGATCATCAGATACTCCCTGGCATACCCCTCCCGCTCGAAGCCGAGCCGCTCCAGCAGGGCGCCGCTGCGATGATTGGCCGGCATGTAACAGGCCATGATGCGGTGCAGGCCATGCTCGCGAAACAGGTAATCGATGGCGACGGGCAGCACCTCCTGCATCAGCCCCTGCCCCTGGTGCTGCTGATCGACGGCATAACCCAGGTGGCACGCCTTGAAGATCCCCATCAATATGTTGCTGAAGTTGCAGGTGGCGATCACCCGCTCCCCCGCCGGATCCAGGGCCGCCAGATTGACGCCGGTGCCATGGAAGAACTGGCCATAACTCTCCTGCAACCTGGCGTGCCAGTACGGGAGGGTATAAAAGCGCTCATCCCGCAGTGGCTCCCAGGGGGTGAGGTGGGCGCGATTGCGCCGGTAGAAGTCGAGCATCATGGGGGCCTGATCCGGCGACAGCACCGTCAGGTGGGCTCGGGCCGTCTTGAGATGTGGCAGCACCATCAGGATTCCCTCAACCTCAACCACTCATCACGTAGCAAACTGTAGTGGACGTGATCCACCACCCGGCCGGCCAGCCGTTCGGCGCGCCGGGTGATCCCCTCCTGCTGCATCCCGAGCCGCTCGCAGACGGCCCGGCTTGGCTCGTTGTCAGTAGCGGCACTGATCTCCACCTTCTCCATGCCCATCTCCTCGAAAGCATGATGGATAAGGGCCTGACAGGCCCGGGTGATGATGCCGTTGCCCTGCCAGCGCTCCGCCAGCCAGTAGCCGATGACCACCTTGCCAAGATCCGCGTCTATCTGGTTGTAGCCGATCACCCCGACCACCTCGCCCTGATACTCGATGGCGGTAGTCAGCCCCTCGCCGCGGGCAAACTTCTCGATGGCGTGGCGAATGAAGGTGGCACTGTCGGCGGGGCGCAGGATCAGGGGCGGCCAGGGCAGCCACTGGGAGAGGTATTCCCGGTTGTCGCGGCAGAGGGCAAACAGCTCGCTCGCCATGTCGGGCTGCAAAAAGAGCAGCGCAAGCTCATCGTCTAACTGCCATGAGAACATGGGATTCTCCTTTGAAATCAGTCATCAAATGACAAAACAGCACCAATGTAGCCAATTGCTTCCAGAGGTGCCAACCCTTTTGCAGGGGGTCGCTCACCTTTCACCGCGCCACCGTTTGGCAAGGGCACGAGCTGTCGCCAGCACCGCCTCCTTGGCCGGATTGGGCCGTTTGCCACCGCGCCAGGCCATCATCACGTCCCAGTGCTCCTGAGGCAGATTGCAGACATCCAGTTTGACCAGTCGCCCGACCTCCAGATCCCGCGCGATGGCCAGCTCCGGCATCAGGGTGATAAAGCCGTGCTCCAGCGCCAGATCCCGGGCCGCACTCGCGGGCTGCACCCCGTGCAAGGGGCTGGCGGCACGGCGCAGCCGCCGCAATTGCTGGATAAAGACGTCACAACCTGGCCCCCACACCTGGGGGGCAAGCCGCTGATCGGCGATGTCCTGCAGAGTCAAACCGTGGCACCCCGCCAGCGGATGCAAGGGCGAGGCGATGGCGATGATGGGGGAGCAGCAGAGCAGCTCCATCTGCAGTCCCGCCACCGGCGGACACTTGAGTACGAAACCGATGTCGGTCACCCCGGTCAGCAGCTCCTGCATGATGACGCCGGAATGATCCGTGGTGCAGCGGATCTCGAACGCCTCGTCTACCAGCTCCATCAGGAGCGAGCCAAACACCACCGAAGTAAGGGAAGGCAGGCTGGAGAGACGGATGCAGGGCAGCGCAGGTGCCCCCTGCAGCGCCAGCCGCCCTTCGCTCAGGGTTGTCAGGGCCGAACGGGCCGCAGGCAGGAACTCCTCGCAGGCGCGGGTTGGAGTCACGCCGCGGCGATGACGCTGGAACAGCGGTGCCCCCAGAATCAGTTCCAGATGGGCAATGCGCTGGCTCACCAGAGGTTGCGACCAACCGCGGATAGCCGCCGCCTGACTGAAACTGCCGAGCTCCGCCACATCCAGCAGCAGCTGCAAATCGTCCAGATCCATAGACATAAAAAATCCTGATATGAAATATAGGTAGTTGTCGTCTACCACTATATCTGATGCCCCTCCAGAATGGAGTCATCAATCAATAGAGAGGGCATTATGGTCGAGCGGGCAAGGCATTGGGGGCGCTGGTTTCTGGCGCTGGATACGACGCTGGTTATCCTGGGTTTCTTTGTGGTGATGCCGATGATCAGCCTGCGCTTCGTGGATCAGCTCGGCTGGGCGGCGGGGTTGGTAGGGCTGGCCCTGGGGCTGCGTCAGCTGACCCAGCAGGGGCTGGGGATCTTCGGCGGCTCCCTGGCCGATCGCTTCGGTGCCCGTCCGCTCATCGTCACCGGCATGCTGCTGCGCGCCGTCGGCTTCGCCACCCTTGCCTGGGCCGAGAGCGGCGCCATGCTGATCTTCTCCTGCTTCCTCTCCGGCCTCGGTGGCTGCCTGTTCGATCCACCGCGGGCTGCCCTGGTGATCAAGTTCACCCGCCCGGGCGATCGGGGCCGTTTCATCTCCCTGTTGATGATGCTGGAAAGCGCCGGCGCCGTGACCGGGGCCCTGCTCGGCAGCTGGTTGCTGCGCTTTGATTTCACCTATGTCTGCCTGCTGGGCTCCGGCCTGTTCACCCTGGCGGCCCTGTGCAACTGGCTGCTGTTGCCCCCTTACCGCCTCTCCCTCAAGCCGACCCCGATGCGGCAAGGACTGGGGCAGGTGCTGGCGGATCGCGCCTTCTGCCGGCTGGTGCTGATCCTGAGCGGCTACTACATGCTGTGGGTACAGGTGATGCTGATCTTCCCCATCCTGGTCAAGCAGCTCTCCGGCAGCACCACGGCGGTTGGTTGGATGTACAGCCTGGAGACCGCCCTGTCGCTGGCGCTGCTCTACCCCATCGCCCGTTTCAGCGAGCGGCGCTACAAGCTGGAAAATCGCCTGATGGCCGGCATTCTGCTGATGACAATAGGGATAGGGCTGGTCGCCTTCGTCAACACCCTGTCGGGGCTCTTCGTGCTGCTGGCCTGCTTCTATCTGGGGATCATCATCTGCGAGCCGGCGCGGGAGACCCTGATGACCCGGCTGGCCAACCCCAACGCACGCGGTAGCTACATGGGTTTCAGCAGACTCGGACTCGCCCTGGGGGGCATGACAGGCTACGTGGGGGGAGGCTCCCTCTATGACTATGCCCTGCAGCAGGGGCAACCCGCCCTCCCTTGGCTGGTACTGGGCACGATCGGCGTGGTCACCATGCTGCTGCTGGCTCACTGCTTCGCCCGCCGCCCGGAGCTGAGAAGCCGGGCGGCAGCCTGAACCATTTTCAGGGAAATGAAAAATAAAGTTGCGCACAACAACCAAGTCACTAAATTGGTTGTTGTACACAACAAAAAGGAAACCCTGATATGGATCCCCGCCCCCTGCGCGCCCTCTCTCGCGAGCTGGTCCGCGAACTCGGCATGCTCTCCCAGCAATGCGGCGAGCTGGCCCTCACCCCCATTGAAGCCCACCTGCTGATCGAACTGGAGAGCGGCCCTGCCACCAACCAGCAGTTGGCAGAGAAACTGCGCATCGACAAGTCCAACGCCAGCCGTCCGCTGGCGCGCCTCGCCGAACGGGAGCTCATCAGCTGGCATCCCCATCCCTCCGATGGCCGCAGCAAGGAGGCTCGCCTCACCATCGCCGGTCAAAGCCAGCTACTGGCGCTGCATAGGGAGATGGACTGCGCCATGGAAGAGACCCTGGCCCAGTTGACTCAGGAAGAACGCGAGCGGCTGTGGGAAGGCCTGCGCCTCTATCGCAGCGCCCTCTCCCGTGCCCGCCGCCAGCAGGGCTATCGCATTCGTTCCATCACCCCGGCCGATAACCCTGCCATCGCTGCCGTGGTGCGCGCCGTCTCCGCCGAATACGGCCTCACCGCCGACAAGGGCTATGGAGTCGCCGACCCGAACCTGGATCAGCTCCATGAGACTTATCAGGGCAGGGGTAGCCGCTACTGGGTGATTGAAGGGCCCGACGGCACCATTCTGGGTGGCGGCGGCATAGCCAGGCTGGCGGGAGAAGAGGAGACCTGCGAGCTGCAGAAGATGTACTTCATGCCCGCCCTGCGCGGGCTGGGACTGGGGCGACGGCTGGTGCTGCAGGCGCTGGAGGAGGCACGAACCCTCGGCTACCAGCGCTGTTACCTTGAGACCACAGAGGTACTGCGGGAAGCCACCAGCCTCTACGAGTCACTGGGTTTTGAACACCTGCCCGGCCCGCTCGGTTGCACCGGCCACGATGCCTGCGAGATCTGCATGGTGCTACAGCTCTGAGCAACACGCCGTATCCTGCCCTATATCTACCGCCCTTCTCCCAAGGAGGAAGAGCGGTAGGCAGCAATCAAGTTGAAGATCCGCCTAGCGCCGCACCTAAACCCGCTGGGTATAGTGATCAAAAGCGATGATCTTTTGATATCCCTCTGATTCATAGAGCGATTTCGCTGGGTGATTGGATGTAGCAGTCGCCAGTTTGACTGTCAGTGCATCCGTCTCTCTGGCAAAAACGGCCACCCGTCTTAACAAGGCTCGCGCAACCCCCTGCTGGCGGGCCGACTTGGTGACAAAGAGATCGTTGAGATACCACATTCGCTTCATGGCAACGGATGAAAATGCAGGGTAGAGCTGGACAAACCCCATGGCGTCCCCCGCCTCACTGCGAGCAAGAAAGATAACCGCATCGGCATTGGTTAATCGTTCGGCAATGAAGCTGGTCGCAGCACCACGATCTGGTGCCTGTCCATAAAACTGACGATAAGCATCAAACAGATCGCTGACCTCTTCCAAGTCGTCTGAAGTAGCCTGGATAATAAGCATGCAATGTCCTTATTGCTGTTTCTCTGACATGTGAGCAAAGGCCCATATGGAACAACATGTGAATGCTCGGATCAAGAGGGGAAATAGAACCAGGCGGTGCTGATAAGGCCTTCCTCTACCTCGAAGACCGCCACACTCTCCAGCGGTTCGGGAGAGAGACCGTGGATCCGCTCATGATCAAACACCTTGTTGCCGAGCACCGTCCTCGACAACAGTTCGGCCTTCAGCAGCGGGTTGTTGAAGCGATGCTCTGCATAGAAGGTTCTCAGCGCCTCCTTGCCAACGGTGGAAGGCGATTCTGCCGGCATGCGATAGGCTTTGAACTGCTCGGAAAAGCAAGCCAGGAAGGCCTCGATATCATGGGCATTGTAGGCTTCCAGCTGTGCCTGGACGGGCAGCGAGGCGGACATAGCACTCTCCAATAAATTTAATTTATTCATTTATATTGGTTTTTTACTCAATCGTCGATAACAGACAAATTCCCTTCCCCACGGTTCCCCGTAAAAGCCGATAAAAAAAGACCCCGCCGAAGCGGGGTCTCTTGTCTCGTCAGCCATGCAGGCTTGCGAAGCGGTATCAGTGCTCGCGAGTCTGGCGGAACAGGACGTCCGGGTGACGCTCCTGAGCCAGGCGCAGGTTGACCATGGTCGGCGCGATATAGGTGAGGTTGTCACCGCCATCGAGGGCCAGGTTGATCTCGTTCTTGCGCTTGAACTCCTCGAACTTCTTGGCATCTGTCCCTTCCACCCAGCGGGCGGTGGAGACGTTGACCGCCTCGTACAGGGCCTCGACGTTGTACTCGCTCTTGAGGCGCGACACCACCACGTCGAACTGCAGCACACCGACCGCACCGACGATGAGATCGTTGCTCTGTAGCGGACGGAACACCTGCACCGCCCCCTCTTCGGAGAGCTGTACCAGCCCCTTGAGCAGCTGCTTCTGCTTGAGGGGGTCGCGCAGGCGGATGCGGCGGAACAGTTCCGGCGCGAAGTTCGGGATGCCGGTGAACTTGAGATCCTCACCCTGGGTGAAGGTGTCGCCGATCTGGATGGTGCCGTGGTTGTGCAGACCGATGATGTCACCCGCGAAGGCGTCTTCCGCCTGCTCGCGATCGCCAGCCATGAAGGTCACGGCATCGGAGATGTTCACATCCTTGCCCAGACGCACGTGGTGCATCTTCATGCCCTTGGAGTAGGTGCCGGAGACGATGCGCATAAAGGCGATACGGTCGCGGTGTTTCGGGTCCATGTTCGCCTGGATCTTGAACACGAAGCCGGAGAACTTCTCCTCGGTGGCAGCCACTTCGCGGCTCTCGGCCTTGCGCGGCATGGGGGCCGGCGCCCAGTCGGTCAGGCCGTCCAGCATATGGTCGACACCGAAGTTGCCGAGTGCGGTACCGAAGAAGACCGGGGTCATCTCGCCGGCGATGAAGGCGTCGTGATCGAACTCGGGAGAGGCACCCTGCACCAGCTCCAGCTCATCACGCAGCTGCTGAGCCAGATCTTCACCGATGGCGGCGTCCAGATCCGGGTTGTTCAGCCCCTTGATCACCCGCTTCTCCTGGATGGTGTGGCCCTGACCGCTCTGATACAGATAGGTCTCATCCTTGTAGAGGTGATAGACCCCCTTGAAGGATTTGCCGCAGCTAATGGGCCAGGTGATGGGGGCGCACATGATGTTGAGCTCGCGCTCCACCTCGTCCATCACCTCCATGGGATCGCGCACTTCGCGGTCCAGCTTGTTCATGAAGGTGAGGATGGGAGTATCGCGCAGCCGGGTGACTTCCATCAACTTGCGGGTCCGGTCTTCAACACCCTTGGCGGCATCAATGACCATCAGGCAGCAGTCGACCGCCGTCAGGGTGCGGTAGGTATCTTCGGAGAAGTCCTCGTGACCCGGGGTATCGAGCAGGTTGACCAGGCAGTCGGCATAGGGGAACTGCATCACCGAGGTGGTGATGGAGATACCACGCTGCTTCTCCATCTCCATCCAGTCGGATTTGGCGTGCTGGCCCGAGCCACGGCCCTTGACGGTACCGGCGCGCTGAATGGCCTGTCCGAACAGCAGGACTTTTTCGGTGATGGTGGTTTTACCCGCATCCGGGTGCGAGATAATCGCAAAAGTGCGTCTCTTGGAGACTTCACTCAGAAATTCAGCTGACATAATTCAACGTTCTTCTATTGGGCGGCGGCCTTGGCCACCGTGGGAATAAATCCGGGATGCCGCATTCGACTCACGGCACATCTGTATGCAGCGCATGCCACGCCGGCAGGCATCAGGCCAGCCAGGTGGAAAAAGGGGGGAAAGCGTTGCATTACATGGGTCGTCTCGCCTGAGTCAAAGCAAAATTGCGCGGCATTATACCCGCGCGAGCGAAAAATACCCAGCCTGGCATGGTGGAGAAATCCACAAGGTACACCTCAAGCCTCTTGAGCCAGCACCACCCGGTTGCGCCCGGTCTGCTTGGCCTGGTACATGGCCTCGTCGGCCCGCCGGATCAGGGCACTCAGGGTGTCATCGAGGGAGCCATACTGGGCGCAACCTATGCTGACATGGACAAAACGCCCCTCCGGCATCCCGTCTATACACAGCTGGGAGACCCGTTGGCGGATCCGCTCTGCCACCTCGGCTGCCTCCTCGAGTCTGGTATCGGGCAGCAGCACCAGAAACTCCTCGCCGCCGTTGCGTCCCACCTCGTCCTGCACCCGCAGCTGCTCACCGAGGCAACGAGCCACCGCCTTGAGTACCATGTCCCCCATGTGGTGGCCCAGCTGATCATTGACCTGCTTGAAGTGATCGATATCCAGCAACAAGACGCTCAGGGAAGGACCACCACTTTTTGCCTGATCGAAACAGGCCTGACCCCGCGCCATGATCTGGCGACGATTGTGGAGACCGGTCAGCTCGTCCGTCATGGCCAGCCGCCTCATCTTGCGGCTGCGGTTGAAAAGATAGAGCACCAGCATGCCCATCACCACCAGCAGCAGAGCTACCACGGCGAATTGCCACTGGCGGCGCTCCTGCAGTTGCTTGAGCTTGGCTTCCTGCAACAGCTGTTTGGTCTTGAGGGTCTGGTTTTCCAGCTCCTTGCGGGCCAGATCGAACTCGAAGCGCATCTGCAAGGAGCGCTGCTCCCTGAGCACCAGCTCGGTGGCATGCCGGGTCTGCACATACTGCTTGAGGCTGGCCAGCGCATCGCCGACCCGACCCTGACGCTCGAAGATGCGCGAGCGCAGACCATAGACACGGATCAGAAAACGCTGGTTATTCTCCCTGGCGAAAACGGTCTCCGCCCGCGCCAGATAGTCGAGGGCTCTGGTTTGCTCTCCCGAGGCATCCAGCACCATGGCCATCACCAGTTGCCAGTGCGCCAGGGTCACGCTGTCGCTCCCCTCGCGATCGTGCAGCAGTACTTCGGCCTGTTTCAGCTTGGCTTTGGCCTCGCTCACCTTGTTCTGGTTGAGCAGCATGGTGGCCACCTCGATCTGGCTCCAGGCCAGCAGTCCCTCCTGACGCTGGAACTGATAGTAGCGCTCGGCCTCCTGCATCAGGGGCAGGGCCCGGTCGAACTCGTCCATTTCGGCGTAGAGCAGCGCCTGCTGGGCATGGATATCCACCAGCTGTTCCCGGGCCCCGAGCTGGCGATAGTCCTGCTCCAGTTCCTTGAAATAGTCGTCGGCTCGCTCATAGAGCCCCATGCGCCGATAGGAGTTGGCAATCAGGGTCAATACTTCCCGCCCCTTGTCCTCCATGCCCAGATCTTCATAGCGCTGGTACGCTTCGATAAGCTCCTTCAGCCCCTCGGCCAGCTTGCCCTGATAGGAGTAGAGTTCGCCACGATAACTGAGGACATCGGCCTCTTGCATCCGATCCCCAAGCTCCCGCGCCAACCCCTGTGCCTGCCCAAAATCGGCCAGCGCCAGCTTCATGTTGCCGAGCATCTGCTGGTGAAAGCCGCGACAGACAAGCAGTCCGGTTTCGGTGAGCCGATCCTTGCGCGCCCTGGCGATGGCCAGCTCCTTGTCGGCAAAAGCCACCACGGCGCGATACTCGCTGTCCCGCTCGGCTGGCATGGCCCGACACTGCAGCCGGGCAATCCGGCCCTGCACGTCGGGGGAATAGGCGTCGCGATTGGCCGCCAGGGCGGCGACCCGCAATCGGTAGATGCGATCGGGCAGGCCCCCCTCTTCCAGCGCTTGCAACTCTTTGGATAATTGCGGCTCGCCAAGGGGGCCTCGTGCCGCCCAAGCAGGAGAGCAAGCCAGACACACCCACAGGATCAAGGTCATGCAACGCTTCATGCCGGATCAGGTTCCCCATTCGATAGCACTGATACTCTGATAACTCATCATATCGTTCCTTGTCCGACCTGGCAGCAAACCTTATGCCAAATCCGGTTTTTAGCCCTCCTCACAATGACGAAATCCAGCGCTTTACAGGAGCAGACCCAGCATCGACTATATGTCTTTTTGCAGGGATGTGGCGGGATGACATACGAGGAGTTGCAGGCTGCCTATGCCAGGCTGCAGCTGGAAAACGAGCGGCTAAAGCGCATCGCCGACGATGCCCGCGAAAAACTGGACGCAGCCATGGATGGTACCGGCCTGTGCATCTGGCAAAACCACATCCCCACCGGCAAGCTCATCATCTTCAACCGCCGCTGGGGCGCCATGCTGGGATTTCAGCCCAAGGAGCTGTCTGCCCATTTCGACGTCTGGCGCGAGCATCTGCACCCGGAAGACAGGGAGCGGGTGCTGCAGGCCTTCTTCGACCATCTGAGCGGCAAGAGCCCGTTTTATCAGGTGATGCACCGGATGATCGCCAAGGATGGCAAGACCACCTGGGTGCTGGATCGGGGCCGCGTGGTGGAACGGGATGAACAGGGCAACCCCATCCGGGTGATGGGCACCCACATCGACATCACCCACGAGAAAGAGTACGAACAGCAGCTGGCCCGGCTCGCCCATCGGGATCCCCTCACCGGCCTTGCCAACCGCACCGCCTTGCAGCGCAAGTTCAACCAGGGTTTCAAATCCATCTGCTTCATCGATCTCGATGACTTCAAACAGGTCAATGACAACCTGGGCCACCGGGCCGGAGACGAGCTGCTGGTCGCCCTGACTCAGCGTCTCAGGCAGTGCTGTCCGGAAGAGAGCGAACTGGGACGCCTTGGCGGCGACGAGTTTGTGCTGCTGCTCCCCTGGGAGAGCGAGGATCCCCGTACCCACGAGCTGGCCCAACTCTGCATCGAGCTCATCTCGACCCCCTTCCCCCTCGCCAACGGCGACGGGAATGTGGGTCTAAGCATGGGAATTGCGGCCATCCGGCCCCAGGATGACTTCGGCGCCGCCCTGGCCCGGGCCGATCAGGCCATGTACCAGGTCAAGCGCAGCGGCAAACGGGGCTTTCACATCTCCCGTCCGAGCGGTCAGCCACTGCTGGATCAGGAACAGGTCAACGAACGCGCCTTGAGCCACACTCCGGCTCACTGACGGCGGGATCCCTCAGTGCTGCTGCCAGCGGCGCAGCAGGCGGCCACGCAGGCCGCAATCCAGCAACCAGCTGTTGTCGAATACCCGCAATAGTGCCGGCTTGGCGTGGCGAGACATGGCGACGGCGTGAAAACGGGTCTCGCGATGACGATAGCGATTCATCTGATCGAGCAGGGGATGGGGCAGACTCTGGGCGATAAAGTCGGAAATCACCAGCACATCCGCCTTGGCAAAGGCAGGCTCGTCAAGCTTGATCAACGCCTTCTCGAGACAGGGCACCAGATCGGTACCGCCGTGAAAACTCATGGAGAGGAAGCGCTCCGCCTTGTCCAGCCCGGTGTCAGCGGTGATCTCGAGGGTCGCCACCTCGGTGGAGAAGAGCATCAGATAGCAGCCGCGCTTCTCGTCCATCGCCACCTTGAGCAGCGCCAGAAACAGCGCCTTGGCACACTCCTCTGGATAACCGCCCATGGAGCCCGACGTATCGACGCAGACGATGAAGGGCCCCCGCTGCTGCAGCTGGTGTCCCCCCTGTTCCGGGGTGCGCAACATGATGCGTTGGCGTGGCAGGGTACCCCGTGACTGGTAGCTGAGCAGGCGCCGCTCCAGATAGCGGCGATAGAACTCCAGCTCCAGCTCCGGCAGCCCCAGCATCACCGCCTCGCTCGGCAGCAGCCGCATCAGGTCGCTGGCCTGATGGATCCCCACCAGATCGTCGGGCACATCGTCGCTGGGGGCAGGTTCGAGCTCCAGCATCTGCACCGGCGGCACCGGCTGCTCCTGCGCCTGCCGATCCCGTTCGCTGCGCCCAAGCTGGGCGGCTATCTCAGCCAGCAGGGGTTCCCGCTGCAACATACGGGCATACTGCTTGACCAGCACCAGGCTGCGCTTGTGCCAGCTGCCCTGGGCCAGATCCCACAGACCACCGGCCGAGATCTGGTGGGGATCGAGGGCATCGGCCAGGGTGCGGCTCGCCAGCAGTTGATCCTCGATCTCCTGGCGCTGCTTCTCCCGCTCCGCCTCGGCGATCTGCTGCTGCAGTTGCAGCAAACTGCCCACCAGACTGGCACGCCACTTCTCGACAAACAGCTGGCGCAGGCTCTCGGTCGGATGAGCCACCAGCTGGCGCACCAGGCTGCGGGCTTCGCCGGCGAACGGGCTGTACTGCTCGAGCGCCTCCAGCAGCGCCGGCAAGCGGCCGATAAGCTCAGTCATCGGTAGCTGGCGATGCGCCTGATAGAGCAGGTACTCCTGCTCCAGCGCCACCGGCACCGGCTTGTGGCGGATCTCCTCGCCAAGCTGTTCGCCCCAGCTCTGCAGGCGCTTTTTCAGCAGCTTGCCCTGTAGCGGCGAGCGCTTGATGAACTCGGAGATCTTGGGTGAGGCGGCCAGCAGCAGCGCCACCTCCCCCGCCAGCTCCCCTTCCCCCATCAGGAGCCCCAGATCCAGCATGCCAATTTCCAGCATGGGAACTCCTTAGTCGTCCAGCCTGGGCAACCGCTCGCGCCAGTGCGCCAGCTCGCCGGAGAGTTGCTCGAGATCCCGGTTCAGCACGAAGAAACTGTCCTCCACCTGCTGCAGCCAGCGCTGGCCGATGAAGAGGTGCTGCTGATGGCGCTCGAACAGGCTCCGCTGCTGCTTGAGCGACTGCACCACCTTGGCCACTTCGGCCTGCAACTCATCCAGCTCCTGCAGCCAGGGTTCCAGCACCACCTCGGGGATGGCGTTGCGCTCCATCAGTACCAGCGGGATCTGCTGACGCTGGATATCCAGCACGTGAAGCCGCAGCTCGTCATCAAGCACCAGCTCAAAATGGCCCTCTTTCGGGTTGCCATACTGATAGCCCGCCAGAGCTTCACCGGTCGGGTGCCAGTGGGAAAGCAGGGTGCGATCGAACACCAGAGTCTCGGTCAGACGCTCGGGATCGCCACCATCCAGCGGCGCCGGGGTGAGCAGGTGGAAGTGCACAGCCTTGCCGAAGGGTCTGGCGTTGGCCAGGGGGATCTCGATCCCCCGCGCGCGGCGGCCAAACCACTGCTTGCGCTGGCGCGCCTTGCAGCAGAGACGCTGGGCAACCCGCTGCTTGAGCTGCTTGAACCTGTCCCTCAGGGCCAGCAGCTGACGGGTCATGGCCAGCTGCTGATAGCCGTAGAGGCGGGAAAACTCGGTCATCATCTCCAGCAGGGCGGTGCGGGACTCCTCGTCGTGCCACAGGCAATCCTTGAACAGCAGCAGATCGAGGGGGGCCACCTCGTCGCGGCCGTTGAAGAAGGCGCTCGCCTTGATGAGTCTGACGGCCTTCTTCCAGCGCCGATCCGACACGTAGCAGCGATGGGCCAGCTGGCTGTCGAGCTGCTGGCGCAGCTGATAGATGAGCTCGAAACAGGCTTCCGGCAGGCGCACCTGCTCGATCTGGCTCTGCCACTGCTGGTACTCCTCCCCCTGGATCTGCAAGGCGGCCGGCAAGTTTTGATGGGCGTGACCGTCGCTGGCCAGCATCGCCTGAAAGTTGGCCTTCTCCTGCACCCTGTCCATCCAGATCCGCACCAGCATGCGGTCGTAGAGGGCCTCCAGCCCGCTGTCGGGGGCCGGCAGCTCGTTGGAGGCAGTCACCAGCAACCGCATCGGGATGGGGTACTGACCATCGCCGTTGCGAAACTGCCGCTCGTTGATGGCGGTGAGCAGGGTGTTGAGGATGGCGGGGCCCGCCTTCCAGATCTCGTCGAGGAACACCACCTCGGCCTCCGGCAGGTAGCCATTGGTCAGGCGCAGGTACTTGCCATCCTCCTTCAGGGCCTGGATGGAGAGGGGACCGAATACCTCCTCCGGTGTGCTGAAGCGGGTCATCAGGTATTCAAAGTGGCGGGCCTCGTGAAAGGCCAGCTTGAGCCGGCGGGCGATCAGGCTCTTGGCGATGCCGGGGGGCCCCAGCAGAAACACGCTCTCGCCGCTGAGAGCAGCCAGCAGACCGAGCCGCAGGGCATCCTGGCGTTCATAGAGCCCCTCGCCGAGAGCGGTCAGCAGACGGGGCAGGCGTTCATGGATGGGCATGGACCGCACGGCGGCGTGGGCTTGAGCTGAAAGCGACATAGAGACAATTCCGAAGCTGAGATAATGATGGCGCCAAGGGGTGATATCCGTTTGTTCGCCCTTGGATTTTGTCTTGTTATGATGTTTATTCTGGCCCTGGTTGCTGCAAAATACCCCGTTCTGGCAGGAAAAAACCGCGCGGGCCAAGGCTGTACGCTGCAAAGGGTGCAGCAAAACCCGTTCGAGTGTACCCTGCCCGGCACGATTTTCCCCAACGCAGATCAAGAGTGAGTCGCCCCATGCAAGATCCCGTACGTCAGAGCATGTTGGCCCGCATGGGCATTCAAGGCTGGCAGTTGCGCCGCCCGGCCTTGCTGGGTGGCGCCCCTGAACCAACCAAGCCGCAGCCTGCCAGCGGCGAACAGACCCAAGAGGCTGTCATGCCAGACGGCAAGCTCTGGCTGCTGGCCCCACAGCTGCCCGCTCAGACTCTGCTGGCCGATATCTGCCAGCTGCTCGGCATTACGCCTAAGGAGGTGTCACTGCTTGGGGAGATGCCCGCCGGCGAGCCGCCCCTGCTCTGGTTGACCGAGAGCGATCCCCGCTGGCCCGATGCCCTGATCTGCCCGCTCGCGCCCAACGGGACGCAGAAGCGGGCGCTGTGGCAACAGCTGCGTCAACGACTGGCCGCGACGGCGGCATAAGAGGGCATCTTGTCGCAAGCCGGCCCGGTGATGCCGCTCTTTTTACCTGATTTTACAAAGGCGGCACGCCACCTGGCTCGGCGGATGCCAGTGCGGCTTGTCGCCATTTTTCCCTAGTTTCGGAGTTTCCATGGCTGAGTTTCGTCCCCTGCTCGAGAGCGATTTCGAGCTTGTCTATCCCATTGAGCAGGCCGCCCACAAGGAGCCCTGGAGTCAGGCCAACCTGCTCTCCTGCTTTGGCCCCCGTTATCTCAACGGCCTGATGCTGGTGGATGGCCGCCCGGCCGGTTTCTACATCTCGGATCTGGTGGCCGGCGACAGCTCGCTGATGAACATCTGCGTGCACCCGGATTTTCAGGGCAAGGGGCTGGGCCGGGCGCTGCTGAAGGAGTATCTGGCTCGCAGCAAGGCGAAGGGGGCCGAGGCCTGGTTTCTTGAGGTGCGCGCCAGCAATCTGGCCGCCATCGGCCTCTACGAGAGCGCCGGCTTTGCGGAATATTGCCGCCGGGCCGACTACTACGGCACCGGCAGCGAGCGGGAAGATGCGATCCTGATGTCGCGCCTGTTCGACTTCGGCTGACATCAGGGCTTTGGTGACCTGCCCCGGCATCACTCCAGCGGGGCATTGTCCAGAGCGGGGTCCTGCAGGGCCAGGGTGGTCTCGAGCACGGCCTCGAAGGCCGCCGCCGAGAGCGGCATATAGAAGCCCCGCTGCCAGGTCTTGCCCGGCATCCAGATCTGGTTGATATCCACCACCAGCTTGATGGGCTTCAAGGGTTCACCCGGTCGCTGTACGTAGATGCCGGGCGGCGTCGCCACCCTGGGGAAGCGGCGCAGGATCTGCTCGCTGCCATCCCCGCTCCCCGGATTGAGCCTCACCTTCACCAGTCGCGAGAGGGGGCCCACCATCTCGTCGCTCTGCCAGAAGCGCTGATCCAGCGCCTTGCAGCGGCGACACTTCGGGGTTTCCAGTACATAGAGCAGCGGCTGGCCGGATGACAGCGCCTGGCGCTGCGCGCTCTGATACCCCTCATCCCCCTGATACCAGTCGCTGGCAGCCTTGTCCGCCTCACTGCCCGAGAAGAACCAGGCGCTCCCCCCCGCCGCAATGAGCACCCCGGCGGCCAATCCCCCTTTAAGCCATAAATTCATATTGTTACCTCCCCTGTACACACTTTTTTTATATCGGCTGCCCTGTGCAGAGATAGAGCTATTTGCACTCTTTGTGATCCAGAACAAACAGCGAACACTTGTAAGCCGTAATGGTCGAGTTTAAACTCTAGCCCGATTTTTAGTGCCCTCGCGGGCGTACAACTGTAATTAAAGGATGTTTGATTGATGCCGAAGCTTCATCTGGTTCGACTGATGCGTGAGCGCATTGCCCAGCTTGGCAACAAGGCCGCCCTGCGGGTTCAGCAGGATGGTCAATGGCGTGCCATCGGCTGGCGCACCTTGGGCCAGGCCATGGACTACTGCGCCCAGGCGCTGATCCGCGCCGGCCACCAGCCCACCGAAATGGTCGGCATCTATGCCCGCAACATGCCGGAGTGGACCCAGGCCGATCTCGGCATCCTCGCCGCCCGCGGCGTCAGCGTCCCCATCTATCCCACCAGTACGCTCGATCAGCTGCGCTACATAGTACGCGATGCCAACATCGACCTGCTGTTCGTCGGTGAGCAGCCCCAGTTCGATCAGGCGCTGACCCTGCTGCAGGCCGGCGAGATCCGCCAGATCGTCGCCCTCGATGGCACAGTCGATCTGCGTGGCTGCCCGCAGGCCAGCCACTTCCAGACTTTCCTGGTTTCCGGCAACCATCAGGCCAGCGAACAGGCGCTGCGGGAGCGCGAAAGCCAGTACCGGATGGACGACCTGCTGACCCTGATCTACACCTCCGGCACCACGGGCGAGCCCAAGGGGGTCATGCTCGATTTCGCCAACATCGCCGCCTGCTTCGAGATGCACAACAGCCGCCTCGATCTGAACGAGCAGGATGTATCGCTGTGCATGCTGCCGCTTAGCCATGTATTCGAGCGCGCCTGGACCTATTACGTGCTCTATTGCGGTGCCGAGAACGTCTACATCCGCGACCCGCAGAAGGTGATGGAGGTCATCGGCGAGGTGAAGCCGACCGTGATGTGCGCCGTGCCGCGCCTCTACGAGAAGGCCTACGCCATGATACAGGCCAAAGTCGCCCAGGCGCCGCGCCTGCGCCGCGCCCTGTTTGGCTGGGCCACCCGGGTCGGCAAACAGATGGTCGCCACCCGTCAGCAGGGCAAGTCCGCGTCTCCCTGGCTCTACGCCCAGCTGGCCCTGGCCGAACGCCTGGTATTTCGCAAGCTGCGCGCCCGCTTCGGCGGTCGTACCCGCTTCCTGCCGGTAGCCGGCGCCCGCCTGGCCGATGACGTGAACCTCTTCTTCCAGGCCATGGGGCTCAACCTCAAGTACGGCTACGGCATGACCGAAACCACCGCCACTGTCTGCTGCTACGAGGATAGCCAATTCAAGCTGGGCTCCATCGGTACCGCCCTGAGCGGCATCGAAGTGAAGCTCGGCGAAAACAACGAGCTGCTGGTGCGCTCCCCGACCGTGATGCGCGGCTACTACAACAAACCCGAGGCCACTGCCGAGGTGATGACCGAGGATGGCTTCCTGCGCACCGGCGATGCCGGCGAGCTCGACGGCGAGGGCAACATCTACTTCACCGAACGGCTGAAAGAGCTGATGAAGACCTCCAACGGCAAGTACGTGGCCCCCCAGCTGGTAGAAGGGACCCTCGGCAAGGATCGCTTCATCGAGCAGATCGCCATCGTCGCCGATGCCCGCCACTTCGTCTCGGCGCTGATCGTGCCCTGCTTCGAGTCGCTGGAGGAGTACGCCCGCTCCATCAATCTGCAGTACCAGTGCAAGACCGAGCTGCTGCGCCACTCCAAGGTGGTGACCTTCTTCGAGGAGCGGATCCACGAGCTGCAAAAAGAGCTGGCCAAGTTCGAGCAAGTGAAGAAGTTCACCCTGCTACCGAGCGCCTTCTCCATGGAGCTGGGGGAGCTGACCCCGACCATGAAACTGCGCCGCAAGATCATCGAGGCCAAGTATCAGGACGAGATCGAGGCAATGTACAACCACGTCTGATCCCGCCGCTTCGCACCGACAAAGAGCCGCCCCTCCCCGGGGCGGCTTTTTTGTTGTTCATTCAGCTCCGGTCAGCAACAGGGTCGCACACTGGTACAGATAATCATCATCCCCTCGGGGGTGGTACCTATCGTCCCGATCAACGCCCAATCTCATGACGCTGACCACACTCGACTTGCACGGCAAGAAACACTATTACCTGCTGCTCCATGACCAGCTCGAACTGGATCACTGGTCACTGCAGCAGACCGAGCAGACCCGCCGTCTGGAGCGCATCGCCAGCAGCCAGTTCTGGCTCCATCCCGCCAGCAACAGCCTGTGCAAGATAGTGCCCGACAAGTACCCACGCTGGACCCTCGGCTGGTGGTGCCGGGATCAGCTCAGCAAGCGGTTGATCGGTCATATCGACGCCCTGCGCGAGTGGCAGAGCAATCGCCGCCTGCGCAAGGCCGGGCTCCAGGTTGTCCCCTGCAAGGCCGCCGGTATCGCCCTCAATCCGCTCAACCCCCGCGCCTCATTCCTGGCGGTGCACTACCTGGCGGAGCACAGCTCCGGCGAGCACTACTTCAAACAGGCAGACGAGAGCGATCGCCTGGCCCTGTTGCACCGGCTCGCCAAGGATATCTATCACCTGGCAAAGCACGGCTACTATCACCGGGATCTTCATCTGGGCAACCTGATGCTCTCCCCTTCCGGCAACATCGTCTGGATCGATACCCATGTGCGCCGCCTGCCCAGCAATCTGGAGCGGCTGCGCCAGACGGTGATCGCCTCCCTCGAGCCCGGCAAGCTGTTCGGGCAGTTCTACCGGGATTATCTGCTGACCCAGCTGCGCCGTCTGGCTGGCCTGCCTCAACCAGAATCCATGAAGCCTTAACCCATAAAAAAAGCCGCTCATCGAGCGGCTTCTGGTGTGCCTGATATCAGGCGGCAGTCGTGCTGGCTCCGAAGTAGTCGGCCAGGAAGTCGTCAAACGACTGGCTGTCGCTGCGCTCACGCTCCCGCTGCTTGATCAGGGAGTCCTTCGCCTCGCCGGCGAAATAGGCCTCATCCCAATATTGCAGCTCGGCCGCCAGCAGCTGCTCCCGGTAACGGGTCGCCAGCTTGTCACCGAAGCAGCCGTTATCCTCGCCGCTTGCCAGCAGATCTTTGAGGATGCGGGCCGAGTAGGTCAGCTCGGGATCGAGCAGCTTTTCGCGGTGTTCGGCCAGCGTCTTGCGGTAATGGTGACGGCCGCAGCAGCGATCCAGCAGCTCGGCCACCTGGGCCAACTCGTCAAACAGCTTGAGACCGAACTCCTTGAGACCGATGGGGTTGCCCTGCTCGTCCTCCAGCATCAAGCCGGGGCGACGCCCCTCCAGCACCACCTTGTTCTGGTTGCGGCGATTGCGGGCGATCTCCTCCTCGCCGAGCACGGGAGACGGACGCAACAGGCACCAGACCAGGAACAGATCGAAGAAGCGGATCTGATCGGCCTCGATCCCCAGCGGGGTGAAGGGGTTGACGTCCACGGTACGCAGCTCGATGTACTCGATGCCGCGCTGCTCCAGCGCGTCGGACGGTTTCTCGCCGCTGCGCGGGGTGCGCTTGGGACGGATCGGGGCATACAGCTCGTTTTCCAGCTGCAACACATTGTCGTTGAGCTGGCGGTACTCGCCGTCCACCTTGACCCCGATCTTGGCAAAGTCCGGATCATGGGTGTTGATGGCACGGCGCAGGCTGCTCACATAGGCGGGCAGGCTGTCGTGGCTGATCTTGAGTCCCGCCTGGGCGCTGTTGGTATAGCCGAGATCGGAGAGGCGCAGGGCGGTGGCGTAGGGCAGGTAGAGGGTGCCCTTGCCGGTCTTCTGGAACGGCAGCGCGCTCTTGCGCCCCTTGAGGAAGGATTCGCAGATGGCGGGGGATGCCCCAAACAGATAGGGCACCAGCCAACCGAAACGGTAGACGTTGCGAATAAGCCCCATGTACTTGTCGGAGATGAAGCGCTGGCTGCAACAACCGGCGCACTCCAGCTCCTGCCACTCGCACCAGAAGCTGTCCGGCATGGAGAAGTTGAAGTGGACCCCGGCGATCACCTGCATCAGGCTGCCGTAACGGTTCTTGAGCCCCTGACGGTAGAGGGTCTTCATCCGCCCGATATTGGAGCTGCCGTACTGGGCCAGCCGGATGCTCTCCTCACCACCCACGAAGCAGGGCATGGAGAGAGGCCAAATCCGCTCGTCACCCAGGTGCTGCATCACATGGTGATGAATATCGCCGAGCTGCTCCATCAGGCTGTCGATGGAGTCGGTGGCCGGGGTGATGAACTCCAGCAGGCTCTCGGAGTAGTCGGTAGTGATATTGGGGTGGGTCAGGGCCGACCCCAGCGCCCGCGGATGATCACTCTGGGCGAGCCGGCCTTCCGGCGTGATGCGCAAACATTCACGCTCGAGCCCGCGCCGGATCCCCTTGAGGGCAGTCAGGCGTTCCGGCGCTCCCAGCGCCCCCAGCAACTCGGTGAGCGACAAGCTTGTTGTAGTCATATTCTCGGCTCATGTGAGGCCGCTCCGTCCGGGGCGGCTCTATTGATATGAAGTGCCAGTTACGGCAATTGCAGCGGATAGATGGGAAGATGAAGCTCCTTCAGGGGTTTTTCAAGCTTTTGCTTGTCTCCCACCACCACGATCACCATGTCGGCCGGGTCGAGCCAGCGGGCCGCACTGGCCTTGAGCGTCTCGGGCGACACCGTCTTGATCAGCTTGCTCTGGGCCTGCACATAGTCCGGCTTCAGGTTATACATGATCATCTGCAACAGGAAACCCGCCTTCTGGCCGAGGGTCTCGTAGGAGAGGGCATCCTGCTGGGAGACGGCGCTGCGCATGTAGGCGAGTTCGACCGGTGTCGGCCCGCTCGCCCGGTAGTTGTCCATCTCCTTGAGGAACTGACGGATGGCATCCACGGTCGCATCGCTGCGCACATTGGCGCCGGTGGCGAAGGTGCCCACCTCGCGGTTGGCGGAGAAGCCGGAGCTGGCACCATAGGTGTAACCCTTGTCTTCCCGCAGGTTGAGGTTGATGCGGCTGTTGAAGTTGCCACCCAGGTTGAAGTTCATCAGGTTGGCGGTGAAGTAATCACCCGTGGTGTCGAACGGCAAGGCGCGACGGCCGATGCGGATCACCGACTGGGGCGCCCCCGGCTTGTCCACCAGATAGATGCCGGGCTTGGCCTGCTCGCCCTTGAGCTTGAGACTGCCCAGAGTCGGGGCAGTCCCCTTCCATTCGGTCAGGAAGCCGAGTTGCTCCTCGATCTGCTGGCGACCCACATCACCGGCCACTACCACCTTGGCATTGGTCGGGTTGTAGTAGGTCTGGTAGAAGCGCTTCACGTCCGCCAGGGTCAGCTTGGCCACGTCGCCGATCACACCGTCGGTGGGCTGGCCGAGGCGGTTCTCCTTGCCGTAGACCAGTTCGCGGAACGCCTGGCCCGCCAGCCATTCTGGCTGCTGCTCGCTCTGCTGCATCCCCTGCAGCAGCTGCGCCTTGACACGCTCGAAGTCAGCCTCGCGCATGCCGGGGCGCTCGTACACCTCGCGCACCAGCGCCATGGTCTGGGGCAACTTGTCCGCCAGCGAACTGATGGTGATCAGAGTGTTGTACTGGGCACTGGAGACATTGATGCTGGAGCCAAGCTTTTGCAACTCGTCGCTGAGCTGGGCTTCGGTCAGGCGTACCGACCCCTGCCCCATCATGGCGGCAGTCAGATTGGCAAGTCCGAGCTGCCCCTGCTCTTCGGCGCGGATGCCGCCCGGCAGGGCGATCATGATTGAGACGGCGGGGATCTCGTCGCTCTCGGTGCCGATGATCTCGATGTTCTTGTCCAGCTTGCCGCGCCAGATAGCCGGCACCTTGACGCTCACCGCATCCGCCGCCTTGGGCTGGACGCTGCGATCGAAGCTGTCTTTCACCGGCCGCTCGGCCAGCGCCTTGTCATGCTTGCTGTAATCCGGCAGCTCGCGCTTGGCGGGGGGGAAGTTGGGGGTTGCCGCCTGCCAATCCGTCTTGCCCTTGGGCACCACGCTCAGCACCACCGCAGGTTTGTTCGCGATGAATTTGTCGTAGGCCGCCTTGACTTGCTCGGGCATCACCTTGCCGATGGCATCCAGGGTCTTGAAGACATAGTTGGGATCCTGGGCGAAGACCTGGCCCATGGCGAGCTGGCTCACCTTGCCGGAGACGCTGTCCAGCCCCCAGATGGCGGAGGCGCGGTACTTGTTGATCGCCTTCTCCAGATCGTCGGACTTGAGGCCGCGCTCGGCAAACTCGCCGATCACCTTGTCCACCTCCCCCTTGAGGGTCTTGAGACTGCCATCCACTGCCGGGTTGGGATAGGCGTAGACGGTCAGGGTACAGGCCAGCTCTTCGCAGTAGTGGGAGGCCCCCGCATCGACTGCCTTGCCGGTTTTCACCAATGATTGGTAGAGCATGGAGCTGGCGGAACCGCCGAGCACGTCGGCGAACATGTCGAGCGCCGGCTCCTGGGGATCGCCAAGGGCAATCGTCGGGTAGCTGATGTAGAGCAGCGGCAGATGAACCTTGTCCTCGAGTGTCACATAGCGGGTCTTGGGCAGGGTCACCGGTTTGGGGGTTGGCTCCGCCACCTCGGGGCCGCGCGGGATGGGGCCAAAGTACTTCTCAATCCAGGCGAGCGCCTGCCTGGTATCAAAGTCGCCGCCCAGGGTCAGGGTGGCGTTGTTCGGACCATACCAGCGCAGGAAGAACTGCTTGAGATCGTTCACGTCGACCCGGTCGAGATCCTCCACATAGCCGATGGGCTGCCAGGAGTAGGGATGGGTGCGCGGATAGAGTGCCTCACCTACCTTCTCCCCCACCAGACCATAGGGCTGGTTGTCGACGCGCTGGGCCCGCTCGTTCTTGACGGTGGCGCGCTGGATCTCGAACTTCTTCTGGCTCACCGCATCGAGCAGGAAGCCCATGCGATCCGCTTCCAGCCAGAGCACCTTCTCCAGCTGGTTAGCCGGCACTGTCTCGTAGTAGTTGGTGCGATCCCGGTTGGTGGTGCCGTTCATGTCGCCACCAGCCTCGTTGATGATCCGCATATGCTCCTGATCACCGACGTTTTTCGAGCCCTGGAACATCATGTGTTCGAAGAAGTGGGCGAAGCCGGACTTGCCGACCGTCTCTCGCGACGAACCCACGTGGTAGGTGACGTCGAGGTGCACCAGGGGATCGGATTTGTCGGGAGCCAGGATCACGGTCAGGCCGTTGTCGAGCTTGTACATCTGGTAGGGGATGGCGAGCTTGCCCTCCTCCTTGACCTGTTCCGACACCAGGGTGGGCGCTGCCAGCACCGGCAGAGTGAAGCCCAGCAGCATGCTTAATGGAATGAGTTTGTTCACGGTTACCTCGTGAGTGACAAAAGGGCTAGAAGATCTGCCTGGCCAGCAGAAAAATCAGGGTATAACGCAGCAACTTGCCGAGCCCGATGAGAACGAGAGAGCGCCAGAAAGAGAGACGCAGCCAGCCAGCCAACAGACAGAGTCCATCACCGACCACAGGCGTCCAGGCCAGCAGCAGGCACCAGTGGCCATGTTGTTTGAGCCAACACAGGGCTTTTTGTTCCCCACGGCCTTGAAAATCTTCCGGTTTTTTCTTGAAGGTGGCGAGCCAGCCGAGCCACCAGGTGGTCATGGAGCCCAGGGTATTGCCGAGCGTCGCCCACCCGAGCAGGCTGGCCATGCTCCACTGCCCCTTGGCGGCCATGGCCCCCAGCAGCACTTCCGAGCCACCTGGCAGCAGAGTGGCCGAGGTGAAGGCGCTCAAAAAGAGCCACCCCAGCCCCATCTCAATCAGATCGTTCATGCAGGGTAGTCGTCGGCGGCGGGCATGCGCAATACCAGCTTGCCGCGCACGTGTCCGCCCTCGATGGTTCTGTGGGCCAGCGCCCCTTCGGCCAGGGGGAACTCACCGGCGACAGTGATCTTCACCTCGCCCTGGCGCAGCAACAGCAGCATCTGGGCCAGCTGTTTCTGGTCGGGATGGACCAGCATGCCGAGTACCTCAACTCCGGCCTCGGCCCCCGCATCCTTGATCAGCTGAGCCGTGATGGTCGGCACCGTCACCAGACGCCCGCCCGGCTTGACGCAGGCCAGGGCCACCTTGCCGCTCTCGCCCCCCACCAGATCCAGCACCAGATCGACCTGGCCGCCCGCGGCCACTATCTGTTCGGCCCAGTCGGCATCGTGATAATCCACCAGAGTATTGGCACCCAAACCGTGCAGGAAGCTGTGGTTGTCGCCGCTGGCCGTGGCGACCACCTCGGCACCATAAGCGGCGGCAAACTGCACCGCCAGATGGCCCACACCGCCTGCACCGGCCAGGATCAGCACTCGCTGCCCCGCCTTGAGGGCGCCGTGCTCGAACAATCCCTGCCAGGCGGTGAGCCCTGCCAGCGGTAGTGCCGCCCCCTGTTTGAGGCTGACGCCATCGAGCCTGACCAGCTCCCCTTCACCAGCCACCACGGATTCTGCATAGCCCCCCGCTTGCAGCGGAAAGCCCACCATGCCGCACACCCGATCCCCTTCGACCAGCGAACTGACACCAGGGCCGACCTTCTCGACCACGCCGGCAACGTCATAGCCCGGCGTCCAGGGCAGCTTGTCCTTGTTCTGGGCCGCCGCCCAGCCAAGTCCGGCGCGGGTCTTGGCATCGATGGGGTTGACCCCCGCAAAGCAGATGCGCACCCGCACTTCCCCTTCTGCCGGCACCTTGTCGAGAGAAGGGTTGAGCCTGAGTACCGAGGGGTCACCGAATGCGGTAATCTGTAGTTGCGTCATTGCACAATCCATCCTGTTGATTGATCAAGGGTCAACAGAATAACAGCGAGGACACCATGGCTCGAATGTTTCTTATTCCCCTGTTGCTGGCGCTGGGCTGGTGGGCGTTTCTGCTCTACTTTCGCATCCCGCTCAAGCAGGGGGCCAAGGGGTTTTACTGGATCATCGGTCTGGGTGGCGGGCTGGCGGCATTTCTTGCCCTGATGATGGTGCTGACGCACTAGGGGCAAGAACGAACAAGGGAGCTGGAGGAATAATGCTGACTGGTCTGAACCATCTGACCCTGACAACAGGGGATCTCGACAAGAGCCTTGCCTTCTATGTCGAAATCCTGGGTTTCAAACCGCGTGTCCGCTGGACAAGGGGAGCCTATTTAACATTGGGCGAACTGTGGCTCTGCCTTTCCTGCGACCACCCGCACCCGGCAAGGGACTACACCCATGTTGCCTTCAGCATCGCCTCTGAACACTTTTCGGCGTTTTGTACCCGCCTGCGCCAGGCGGGCATAGATGAATGGAAAACCAATCGCAGCGAAGGTGAATCCTTCTACTTGAAAGACCCTGACGGCCATCAACTTGAAATCCACGTTGGCAACCTTGAGAGCCGACTTTCCTCTCTCAGGGAGAGCCCCTATGAGGGATTGGTCTGGTACGACTGAACAGGATTCAGCTGTTTTCAGTACGCAGATGGTAATGGCGATTGCTGCCCTGCCCCAGTACCCCTTGTGACAAGAGGTGATGGAATACCCTATCCACCTCCTCCAGTGACAATGACAGCGCCTGGGCCACCGAGCGCTTGCTGCACTTGAGCTCACCGCTTTCCAGGGCACCACGTACCCGCTCCACCACGGCCGGAGCCGGCTCGGGCTGAACCACCACCTCGGGCTGAACAGGCGCCGGCACTTGCACAGCCTGCTGGGCCTCCCGGCGCTCCTGAGCCTGCTGGCGCAGCCACTGGCGGCGGAAGCGGTTTTCCTCGCCAATCAGGCTGACAAAGAAAGCACCGAATACATCCAGCAGGATGGAGAGGAAGCAGACCAGCAGAAACTGCACCTGGCTGATGCTCATCCCCATGCCATCTGCCAGGCTGCTCATCAGGCCCAGCATGGAGGACTGCTCATTGACTGGCTTGGCATCGCGCTGCTGGCGCAATTCGTCCTGTTGCAGACGCAGGCGAGTGTTGTCACGCTGCAGGGCGGTCACGCCGCTGGAGATGCGTGCCAGCTCGATATATTTGCGGGCCGCCTCCTCGTTGAGCTTGATCTGCCGCTCTATGCTGGCGATCTGCTCGTCAAAACGGGCAATAACCCGTTCATGGTGAGCCTGCTGGTTGAGGATGGTGTTGGTGGCGCTGTTGATGCCGCCGATACTGCCACCGATGGAGATGGCAGCCAATACGCTGTAGAACAGCAGCGACCAGAGGGCACCGCCGAGATCCCGGCGCGCCTTGCGCTCACCATACTCATACCAGACATAGAACTTGCCCAGTTCGAAGATGATCGCCAGGCCGCCAAACAGCCACTTCATCAGCGGGTTGTCATCAATGGAGAGAAACAGCAGCAGGGAGAAGACGATGGAAGCCAGAATGGCCAGCCCGGTAAAACTGTATACCGTGGTCAGTGCGAACCATCCCTTGGGGTAGCGTTGGGCGGAAGAAGGCTGTGTTGTCATGATGAAGAGGTGGTGCTGTGGAGAAAAGGTGGCTGCCGATTATAGTCAGCGGACTCGCCGAGAGAAGGGCAATCATGCGAATTGCACGAGATCAGTGATCAGCTGCCCAGAGTGCGACCAAAACGGACAAATCGACAGCAAAAAGTCGGTACACTTTCTTGCCACACTGAATAGTATGATGAGATTGGGTGCGGTTCCGCCCGGGTTCAGCCCGGCTGGAATAGACTGACCCGCAATGACAATTAACCGAGGCCATCATGAACAGAACGACTACCTTGTTACTGTCCCTTTTTCTCGTTACCGGTGCAGCACAGGCCGTATCACAGTACGAGGACGGGGGTGGTTCAGCGTTCTCCGTCGATGAGCTAACCTTCAATCTGGACTGGGATGACCAGCAATTTGGCTGGTCACAAGCCGATTGCCTCGATCTGGGGGTGGGCGATACAGCCCCTTCCGAATGCCGGAGAGTCAGAATCGATCTCGATGATGAAGAGCACCGCAATCATCCACCCAGCACCAACCAGATGCCAACCACCCCGGGCAACGGCCAGTAACAACGGAGAATTCTCGTTATGACTCATAAAACCATGTTTAACAAAGGTGCCCTGCTGCTCTCCCTGCTGCTGGCTAATGGGGTCGCCTTTGCCGCCCCTCCCCACTCCAAGGACGGCGATGGCATCCGGATTTCCACCGACAATGTGAAGCTGAACGTCGACTGGGATGACAAGGAGTACGACTGGTGGCAGAACAACTGCCTGGATCTCGGCATCGGCGACAGCCGCATCAAGCTCAACTGCGACAAGATGGATGGCAAGTACCGGGATCACTACAACCGCAGCATTCACAGCGGCAACAACCCGGGTCAGGGGCACGACAAGTTCAAAGACAAAGGCAACAAGAAGCACTGACCTGTGTATCGCATCTATGAAACAGGGGCTCAAGGCCCCTGTTTTCATGTTGCCTACCAGTAGTTTTCCGCACTGATGTTGCCTGGCGCGCGCCGCAGGTTCTTGGCAAGCCCCAATCCCAGCAGGGTCTGTTGGGTCTCCTTCACCATCGCGGGATTCCCGCAGATCAGCACCTGACTGAACTCGGGTGAAAAATCGAGACCAACCCGTGCTTGCAGCTGACCATCACTAATGGCGGCAGGGATCCGCCCGGCCATCGCCCCCGGCCACTCTTCCCGGCTGACGAAAGGCACATAACGAAAACGCGCCCCGTAACGCTCGCCAAAACTGGCGATAAGCGGCTGATAGCTCAGCTCTTCCCCTTTCCTCACCCCGTGCACCAGCACCAGACTCTCGAAACGGGAGAATGCCTCCCCATCCGCCAGCATGGAGAGAAAGGGTCCGATGGCGGTTCCGGTGGAGAGCAACCAGAGATCGCGGCCAGCAGGCACTTCATCCAGAGTCAGGAAACCGGTGGCCTGAGACTGCACTAGCAAATTATCGTCTACCTGCAAGGAGCCCAGAGAGGGGGTCAGCTCCCCGCTCGGGATCTCGACAAAATAGAATTCATGATAAGGCGAGGAAGGGGGGTTGACGAAGGAGTAGGCTCGCTGGATGCGCCTCTCGCCCTGCTCGATGGCCAGCTTGGTGAATTGCCCTGCCTTGTAGGGGGCAAGCTCTGCCACCACGCGCAGGGAGAACAGGGTGGGTGTCCATTCGATGCGTTCAATGACGCGGCCTTCAACCCAGGCTGCCATAAGGATCTCCTCTAGAGGAACAGATCTTCACTCTACCCCCGGGCCCCAAAATAAAAAACCCGCGCATTTGCGCGGGTTTTTCTGCAACAGCGAATCGCTATTACAGGGCAACAACCTGAAGCTGTACGGTTGCTTTAACATCAGCGTGCAGCTGAACAGCAACTTCGTACTCGCCAGTGTTGCGCAGAACGTTGCCCATGCGGACTTCGCTCTTGGCAACGGCTACGCCGGCAGCAGTGATGGCTTCAGCCACGTCACGGGTACCGATGGAACCGAACAGTTTACCTTCGTCACCAGCTTTGGAAGCGATAACAACGGCAGCCAGTTCACCCAGCTTGGCAGCGCGCTCTTCGGCAGCAGCTTTGTTGGCAGCCAGTTTGGCTTCCAGCTCAGCGCGACGAGCACCGAAGGCTTCGATGTTGGCCTTGGTGGCCATAACAGCTTTGCCTTGCGGGATCAGATAGTTACGGGCATAACCAGCTTTCACGGAAACTTGGTCACCCAGACCGCCCAGTTTGGCGATTTTGTCGAGCAGGATAACTTGCATTACCTTTCCTCTATAAATTTCGTTGAGTTAGGCGTAAGCGCCGGACCGATTCTTACTTGTTGTGCAGATCGGTGTACGGCAGCAGAGCCAGGTAACGAGCACGCTTGATGGCGCGTGCCAGCTGACGCTGATACTTGGCGCGGGTACCGGTGATACGGCTCGGTACGATCTTGCCAGATTCAGTGATGTAGTTTTTCAGAGTAACGATATCTTTGTAGTCGATCTCGGTAACGTTCTCGGCGGTGAAGCGGCAGAACTTACGACGACGGAAATAACGTGCCATGGCCTTTATCCTCTAGTCAGTGATCCAGAATTACTCTTCGGAAGCAGCTTCAGTAGCTTCTTCGCGGCGCTCGTCGTCACGACGGGAGAAGCGCTCTTCTTTGGCCTTGGCCATCGGAGAAACTTCGGTCACGGCGTGCTTGGTGCGCATGATCATGTTGCGGATAACGGCATCGTTGAAGCGGAAGCTGGTTTCCAGCTCATCGATAACGGCTTGCTCTGCTTCTACGTTCATCAGAACGTAGTGGGCTTTGTGCAGTTTGTCGATCGGGTAAGCCAGCTGACGACGGCCCCAATCTTCCAGGCGATGAATGGTACCACCGGAGGTGGTGATGGCGCCGGTGTAACGCTCGATCATGCCGGGTACTTGCTCGCTCTGGTCCGGATGAACCATGAAGACGATTTCGTAATGACGCATTTTAGCTCCTTACGGATTAATTCAGCCTCCGCCCAGGTGCAGCCAGACCTCGGAGGCAAGGAACATAAAGGTGTTTAGTCGCTGCTTTTCTAGGGCGGCATATTGTACGAAATCGCGCCCGTCACTGCAACTCACCGCCTCAAATGTTTTTCCCTATTGGTATGATACAAAACATCAATTGATAATGGTTATCATTTAGATTTATTCTTTCTCCATATCCTTATGGAGGGTGATGCCATGCAACCCGCACTGACCACGGCCATTCCGGCCCGCAAATTCAAGCTGACCCTGCTCGGGCCGGCCTTTATCGCTGCCATCGGTTACATAGATCCCGGCAACTTCGCCACCAATATCCAGGCGGGATCCACTTTCGGCTATCAACTGCTGTGGGTGGTGGTATGGGCCAATCTGATGGCCATGGTGGTGCAGACCCTGTCGGCCAAGCTCGGCATCGTCACCGGCAAGAATCTGGCGGAACACATTCGCGACAAGCTGCCCCAGCCGGCAGTCTGGGCTTACTGGGTGCAGGCTGAGATTATCGCCATGGCCACCGATCTGGCCGAATTCATCGGGGCTGCAGTCGGCTTCAAGCTGCTGCTCGGGATCACCCTGCTGGAAGGCGCCTGCATCACAGCCGTGCTCACCTGGGGGATCCTGATGCTGCAATCCCGCGGCCAGAAGCCGCTGGAATTCGTGGTCGGCGGTCTGCTGCTGTTCGTGGCGGCCGCTTACATTGTCGAGCTGGTGTTCTCTCGTCCCCATCTGCCGAGCCTGCTGGAAGGTGCGCTCTTCCCTGGGCTGCCCAACGGTGACGCCGTCTATCTGGCAGCCGGCGTACTGGGGGCGACCGTGATGCCCCACGTCATCTATCTGCACTCGGCGTTGACCCAGCACACCCAGGATCGGGGTTCGGTCACCCAGCGGCTGCACACCACCCGGGTCGATGTGGCCATTGCCATGACCATCGCCGGCTTCGTCAACCTGGCCATGATGGCCATGGCCGCGGCCGCCTTCCACAGCTCCGGCAACCAGCAGGTGGCCGAGCTGGAGTCCGCCTACCAGACCCTGACGCCACTATTGGGACAAGCTGCGGCGACCCTGTTTGGTCTGTCACTGGTGGCGTCCGGCATCTCCTCCACCGTGGTCGGTACCCTGGCAGGCCAGGTGGTGATGCAGGGCTTCGTGCGCTTTACCATCCCGCTCTGGCTGCGACGCGCCATCACCATGACCCCCGCCTTCGTGGTAATCGCCATGGGGCTCAACACCACCGAGATCCTGGTACTGAGCCAGGTGATCCTGAGCTTCGGTATCGCGCTGGCCCTGATCCCCCTGTTGATGCTGACCGGCGATCGGGCACTGATGGGCGAGCATCGCAACCACCCCGTCACCCAGGCGCTCGGGCGCCTCATTGTGGCTCTGGTGATTGGGCTCAATGCCTATCTGCTGGTCGCCATGATCTAGCGCTCACCATGGAAACACACAGGGGCTTATTAACTGCGGTTAATGAGCCCCTGCTCGCTTTGGCGTATGCTGCCACCTTCCCCCCTATTCATTTCACAACGGGAGCCTTTCCATGGAACATACCCGAACCAGCTTCATGCTGGACCATCTCTGTGAGCAGGCCAAAGTACTCTATTGCCAAAATGGCGAGACCAGCCTGTTGGTCACCGATCTCACTCCATTTCACCCCCAGAGCCATCTCTGGCCCGATCAACCGGGTGATGTGGGCACAGCCCATTGGGAGGGCGGCGAAGCGGCTGTGGGCCCGTGTCGCATGGGCGCCATCAGCCCGGAGGGTAAGTTGTTCGTGGATCAGGACATCCCGGTCAAACGGGGCACCGAGGGGTGGGCCTTCGTGGTAGTGCATCCGCTGGCGGGTTGCCACACCTTGGCTGCTGGTACCCTGGTCGAACTGCGGGTGGATGGCGATGCCCGCTATGCCCTGAGCCTGGGCCACAGCGGCTGTCATCTGGCGGCACTGGCCCTCAACCGGGCACTTATCCCGTACTGGAGAAAAGAGGTGAGTGAGCGGGACGCACTGGCTCAGCCCGATTTCGACCGCCTTGCCATCCAGACCTCGCGGGTTGAGCCTGCGGGTTCCCGCGAGCAATACCGCATCGGCAAGAGTTTGCGCAAGAAGGGAGTCAACGGTGAGGCTCTGCTGACCGACCTCGCCCATATTGAAACCAGTATCAACCAGCAGCTGGGCAAGTGGTTGGCCGTTGGTGGCAGAATCCGCCGCAGCCGGGCTGGCGAGGCGATCATCGATTCGCGCTACTGGCACTGCACACTGGATGGGCAAGAGGTCACCATCCCTTGCGGGGGAACCCATGTCGCCGATCTGGCCGAACTCGGGGAGGTTACCGTGCAGCTGGCACCTTCAGACGAGGGGTTCACCATGATCAGCCGGGTCTGTCCCCCATAAGGTGAGCCGATCCGGCTAGAAAGCGCTATTTCACGGGGGCAGATAAAAACAATGCCAGTCAGCTTGCTGACTGGCATTGGACAGAATTGGACTTTCGGACTTACTTGACAGCGTCTTTCAGAGCCTTGCCAGCCACAAATGAAGGCACGTTGGCAGCAGCAATCTGGATCTCTTTACCAGTTTGCGGGTTGCGACCGGTACGGCCAGCACGGTGGGTGACCTTGAAGGTGCCAAAACCAACCAGTTGCACAGCGTCACCTTCTTTCAGGCTCTGGGTAATACCATTGATGATCTCTTCCAGAGCCACTTTGGCCTGAGCCTTGCTCAGATCTGCTTTGGCGGCAATTGCATCGACAAGTTGAGCTTTGTTCATAACATTTCCTTTATGATCGGGCATTTAGCGCTGGGTCACTCTATGCAAAAAAAAACGCCCAGGCAAAGGCTTTATCGACCAGGAGGCGTTAAACGCTGGGGTTTTCATCAAGATCTGCGGAAATAGTCACATTACACACGCCAAAAAGCGCGGACAGGCCTGAAACCTGCTAGCTCTGCCAACAGGGGCCGTCTGATTCTTCACCAATGCACAATATCCGGGCAAGCCTATTGACGGTCGGACATATTTTCCATAGTTATAGGTGAGGTCACGGCTCAAACGGCTTGGGAGTCCCATCAATCGCCCGGCCTTGTCCCATGGAGGGATTATGTTGACGAAACTGGAACAGACCAAACAGGCGCTGGCAGGCAAACATAAGGCAATCGACGACTGGCTGGATGAAAGGCAAGCCTTGCTGGTCGAATACATGAGGCTGGCCGGCCTCACCCCGGCGCGCGCCAAGCAACGCTGCCTGCCCAAACCAGAAGAACTGCAGCACTTCTGTGACAAGTTGGTCGATTACGTCAGTGCAGGTCATTTCGAAATTTATCACCACGTTGTCACCGCCTTCGAACAGGCCAGTGGAGAGACCCTGGAGCTGGCCAAACGCATCTACCCCCACATCCGCACCAGCACCGAGTTCGCTCTCGAGTTCAACGATAAGTACAGTGAAGCCGACGAAGCGCAGTTGCTGCTGCTGGATGAAGACCTCAATCAGTTGGGTCCGGTGCTTGAGGAGCGCTTCAAGCAGGAGGATCGCCTGGTCAAGGCGCTGCATATAGTGGAATCCTTGAGTGCCCAGCAGGCTTGAGCCCATTTTTGGAGCAAGTTCAAGATACTGGCGGTCAAGGTCGATTACACTCAGAACAGTGACCCAGCGTCTACAGCAATTGCATACAGGAGATGAGCATGTCTGAGCGCCGCCGTTTTGCACGGATCCTCTATTTGACCACGGCTGAACTAACTCAAGGGGAAGAGAAGTGGCAGACTCAGCTGGTCGACGTCTCCTTGCAGGGTGCTCTGCTGATAAGGCCCGATGACTGGGAAGAGCATGACAACAAGGAATACCAGATAAGTTTTGTCCTGAGTGGCAGCGACATCGAGATAAAGATGCAGGTCGAATTGACCCATACTGCCAGCAAGAAGCTGGGCTTCTATTGTCATCACATCGATATCGACAGCGCCACCCACCTCAAGCGGATGATTGAACTCAACGTGGGTGATGAAGAACTGCTCCACCGGGAACTGGAGCAACTGCTAAGCGAGCACCTTGAGCACAACCAGCCTTGATGGCAGAGCCGTTCCGACAATAAAAAAAGAGCGCCAAAGCGCTCTTTTTTTATTGCGATTCAATATGGTTACAAGGCTTCCAGCGCATCGGCCAGCTTCTTCACCGGCACCACTTCCATCCCCTCGATGGGATGCTTGGGGGCATTGGCGTGGGGTACGATGGCGCGGCGAAAGCCATGTTTGGCTGCCTCCTGCAATCGCTCCTGGCCGGACGGTACCGGACGGATTTCGCCTGACAGCCCCACCTCCCCGAAAACTACCAGATCCTTGGGCAGCGCCTGATCGCGGAAACTGGAAACCATGGCCAGCAGCAGGGCCAGATCCGCACTGGTCTCTTCGACCTTGACGCCCCCCACTACGTTGATGAACACATCCTGATCCGCCATCTGCAAGCCACCGTGGCGATGCAGCACCGCCAGCAGCAGTGCGAGACGGTTGTGATCCATCCCAACCGCCACCCGGCGCGGGTTGGAGAGCTGGGAATAATCCACCAGCGCCTGCAGTTCCACCAGCAGGGGACGGGTTCCCTCCCAGATCACCATGACGATGGAACCAGGGGCCTGCTCTTCACCGCGGCTAAGGAAGATGGCGGAAGGGTTGCTGACTTCCCGCATCCCCTGCCCGGTCATGGCAAACACACCGAGCTCGTTGACCGCCCCGAAGCGATTCTTGTGGGAGCGCAGGGTGCGAAAACGGGAGTCGTGCCCCCCATCCAGCAACACGGAACAGTCGATACAATGTTCCAGCACCTTGGGGCCCGCCAGGGTGCCATCCTTGGTGACATGGCCCACCATGAAGATGGCCACGTGGTTTTGCTTGGCATAGCGGGTCAACAAGGCGGCCGCTTCCCGCACTTGGGAGACAGAACCCGGCGCCGACTGGACATCCGCCACATGCATCACCTGGATGGAGTCGATGACCATGATCTGGGGCTGTTCCTGCTGGGCGATCAGGCAGATTTGCTCGACGCTGGTTTCCGAGAGCATGCGCAGCTTGTCGGTGGGAAGCCCCAGGCGATTGGCACGCATGGCCACTTGCTGCAGAGACTCCTCCCCGGTGACATACAGGGTCTTCATGCGCTCCGCCAGGCCGCACATGGTCTGCAGCAGCAGGGTGGACTTGCCCGCCCCCGGATTGCCGCCTATCAAAATGGCCGAGCCCGGCACCACACCGCCACCGAGCACGCGATCCAGCTCCTTGAAACCTGAGGTAAAACGGGGAATTTCAGTGGTGGCTATCTCTGCCAATGTCTGAACCTGGCTGCCGATGGCGCCGGCATAACCGGTGTAACGGGCGCTCTTGCCAGCGGGCGTCATCGAGCCGAGGCGCACCTCGGTGATGGTATTCCACTCCTTGCACTCGCTGCATTGGCCTTGCCAGCGTGTGAAGTCGGCACCACATTCGGAACATACATAAGCAGTTTTATTTTTAGCCATTGATAACTCGGGGACAGGATGAATTCCTGCTTGATATACTTGTTTGCGACCCACAGATCAAACCCAGAATCGGAAAAATGGATTTCCGTGGCAGGAACACATGGATTCAGCGCATCAGCAACATCTGATTGAACAACTCATCCCCTTGCTGCGGGAGAAGGATTTCGAAGAGATCTTCAACCGCCTGACCCAGGAGGAAAACAGCAACAGCCGTTTTCTGATCAAAATGGAGCTCAAACGCAAATGCTCCCCCTGCCGCAGGGTCATCGACATGCGCGACGAGCTGGGGGACGAGTGTCAGGTGCACGAGTTTGAGGGGATCACCCACTTCATGCCCGCCGAGGCGGCAGGCTTGTTCCAGTCCCAGTGCTATCTCTATCGCGATATCTATACCCTGGGTGTCTATGAAGCCATGCAGCAGTGGCTGCGGCAGCACCATACCCGCTCAGACAGCCAGCTCACCCCTCCCGCGAGCCCTTTCCGGCAATATGATGTCAACACTATCTCCTTTGCCAGTTATTACGGCCGCCGTCAGGAGCGGATGCACTTCAGCTCCCCCCTGCTGATCAAGTTTCAGGATGGTGAAAAGCTGTTTGCCAAGAGTTCGGATCTGTCGCTGGGGGGAATGCGCGTCTCCGTCCCCTATCTGCCCAACTACCTGACCGGTGCCCAGGTGGAGGTCTTCTTCACCGGACTGGAACGGGACAATCCCAGCCCCGTCCTGCACCAGTCCGTCAGCTACCAGATCCTCGGCGAGGAGAGCAAGGAGGGGAAGTACTGGCTGCGTCTGGTGCGCACCGGTGAACACTCCGCCTTCGATACCTTCCTTGAGGAATTCATCGAAGCCAACAAGGCACGTTACCGGGTCAGTGTCGACTATCTGCTCTCCGCCGCCATCATCAAGGGGTATGAGCAGTTCTACCTGCCACGCATGACCGGCATGCCGCTGTTTTTCGGCAAGGGAGACAGCCCGTCTCTGGAAATCGCTCTGCGTACCGAGAACAACCAGCACCTGCTGGAGTACTGGCGAGACGAGAAAAACCGCGACACCCTGGCGAGTCTGTTCTTCGCCGAACGGATGAAACGGCTCTGTCCCCCGTCGGGCTCCACCAGCGAAACCCTGATCTACGCCTTCACCCATACGGTGCGCAGCCATATCTACTTCTTCTCGGCGAGCACCGAGGAGCTGCTGCAAAGCGGCCTGAAATCCCTGTTCTTCCAGGTGGGCTCACGGCGGCCCAGCTGGCGGGTCTACAAGTTCACCCTGGAGGCATGCGATCTGGTTGAGGCGGATATCGGTCAACTGCAGGGGCAGGACAACCCGCAACTACAGGACATATTGCTGACCGAGCGGCTCAAACAGATTGGCTACGTCGGCCTGCTGCAAGACATTACCCAGGAGTCCCAGCGCGACGAGTTCCGCCCGCAGGAGACACTCAACGAGAATGCCAACGAGCTGCACTGCTATGCTCACGACCAGAAAGCGGCCCCGTTCGAAATCGAAACCCTGCACTATGTCCAGCTTCGCAAAGAGCTGCGCTACATCCACAAGACGGCGGTTGCCATCCATCACAAGGGCAAATCCTGGCTGGGCTGGACCCGGGACATCTCGACCCACGGCCTGCAGATAGAGCTGGAAGAGGCCTTCGACGGCGAAAAGAATGATGTGGTGACCATAGCGCTGCCCCGTCTGCAGGAGCTCTCCAAGAGCATGGATCTGCAGCGTCTCTCCTACCGTCTGGTCAGCCTCAACACGACCCGCACAGTGCTGCATCTGTGTATCGAAGGCGATTCGGATCGCCACACCGGCCGCCAGTTCTTCAGCCTGCTGATAGAGAGCAACCAGAACAAGCTCAAGGCAGCGCAGGAGCAGCGGCGTTACCGTGGGCTGGCTCGTGCGCTTCGCAACATCTATACCCATCACCTGTTCAACTCACCGGTCTATATCAACAAGCTGAAAGGCGCCCCCAAACCGGCATCAATCGGCAAATCGCTGCAACCGCGTAGCCTTCACCAACTGCTTGAGGCTTGTGCTGAATTGCCGGACCAGGACAACCTCTATCCTCTGTTTCAGGGGGGGCTGCTCAAGGAGTTGCTGATGAACCCGCTGCGGGCCATAGAGCGGGAAGACAAACCGAAGGAAGATGAGGTCTACATCGCCTGCGAGCAGACCAATACCGGCCTCCCGGTGTTTGACAGCCGGCTGGCCAGCAGTTTTACCAACGCGCAGGAGAAGCGCGCCTTCATCGAGCTGGCGTTAAAGAGAGGGGAGTTCTATTCGGTACTGGTCGGTATCTCCCGTACCGGACGCCCCGATACCAACTTCATCGCCAACGAGCTGGACTACATCGCCAAGTTCGCCATCCACAAGGCGCGCAAGCTGGAAGAGGAGTTGTGGAGCGTGGTCGGCGTTGGCGAGCTGACCGATACCACCCGGGCCACGCTGTTCCGCCTTGGCATTGCGCCCCCCAGCCACTAAACGCTCATACAGGCGAGCCAGTTAACTTCAGACATCGCTCAGGCAAATCGGCAAGCAACCAATGGCGGGCACAAGCCCTCCATTGTTTCATTCCCGGCCTTCATCAAGCCGCCTGCGGGTCCTGCAACCACGCCAGGATCTGGGGGAAGTGATCCTCCTGAGCCTGTGGTGCCGTCAGCATGTTGATATGGTCATAGTCGAGGCGATTGCCATTGTCCCGCCCCAGCCGGGTGTGGCGCGCCGCCAACCCCATCTCGTCACTGAAGCGGCGCACATCTGTGGGATGTCCCAGCACCTTGTCGGCCTTGGCCGAAATCATCCAGAGCGGTGGCCAGTTCACCCGGGCCGCCGCCTCGTCATAGGCAAAGCCATCGTGGGGATCCAGCCAGGGGCCGCATTTGACCCAGGGAATGGTCTCCTGCAGGTAGCGCAGCGGCTCGTCATCGGCTCCTATCTTCAGATTGCGCGCCGCAAGAAACCCGCGACGCCTGGCCAACCAGGGGGCCAGCCGGTTCCAGATCAGATCCACTTTCAACCAGCGCTCCGGATTTTGTACCGAGACGCCCCGCTTGGTGCCGAAAAACAGCAGACTGGCCACCTGCCGGGCCAATTCGGGAAAACGGACCAGGGTCGAAGCCATGATGACGCCGCCCCAGGAGTGAGCGACCCAGTGCACCTTGAAGCCTGAATGGCGCTCGGCCACCCAGCGGTGCAACGCGGGCAAATCCTCGGTGATCAGTTCATGCTGGCCATGGCCGGCCTGCTCGGCGATGGCTGGCGTACTCAGGCCACGGCCCCGCAGATCGGCCACATAGACCTGATAGCCGTGACGGGCCAGGAAACAGGCCAGTCCCTTGCCCGATTCGGTGTAGAAGATCCGGCCATTCTCGATGGCGCCGTGCACCATCAGGATCGGCTCGCCATGCACGGCGATGCCCGGCTGGATATGGCGAACATGCAGTTGATGTTCGCCACAGGGAATAAACAGAGATTGTTGCATCAGCTCCATGTGACTGTTACGTCCTCCATGACGTAGGGAGCGGTGTACCACCGCCCTGACATAAGGGATATCAGCGACTCCAGCGACGATCGCGACAGGCCAGCGCGCCCAGCAGACAGATCACCCCTTCCAGATCGTGATGATTGAGGGTCGCGGCAGCCTCGACCCGCACCAACGGCTTGGCGTGAATGGCAATACCCAGCCCGGCAACCCCCATCATCTTGAGATCGTTGGCGCCATCGCCGATGGCCACTGTTTGGGATGCGGGCACACCAAACTCCTGCGCCAGCTGCTGCAACACCTCCGCCTTGACGCCGGCATCCACAATACGACCGCTGACCTGGCCGGTCAGCCGTTCCCCTTCCACAGCCAGCTCGTTGGCGAAGATGGCATCCAGCTCCAACGCCCGTTGCAGCTCGCCGGCAAAACGGGTGAAGCCGCCCGAGGCGATCGCCACCTTCCACCCAGCCCTCTTCAGGGTATCCACCATCAGTTGCAGCCCCGGCATCCAGGGCATGTCGGCGGCCACCTCGTCGAGAATGGCGACGGGAGCACCTGCCAGCAGGGCGACCCGGTTGCGCAGGCTGTCGGCAAACTCCAGCTTGCCCTGCATGGCGGCTGCCGTCACGGCGGCTACCTGTTCCCCGACACCGGCCAGCCGGGCTATCTCGTCAATGCATTCGATGCGAATGGCGGTAGAGTCCATGTCCATCACCAGCAAGCCGGGTTCGCTCAGGGTCGGCAATGCTGGCAGATGACAGAGATCGATGTCCCACTCTTCCTGTTTGAGCTGCATCACCAGTTCCTGGCTGAAACGTGCCGTGCCAAGCAGCATGAGCGGCACACCCGCCACTTCGGTCGGCGGATAGAGGCTGGCCTCCATCCCATGAGCCGCCAGCAAGGTTGCTACCCTGGCCAGATGAGCGGGGCCTAGTCCCTTACCAAACAGCACCAGCCAGGCGGCCGACAAGGGCACGCTCGCAGGCTGCAAGGTCTCGCCTTCCAGCTGCCAGCAGGAAGAGTGAGACAACAGCGCAGGCCAATCGGACAACAATGGGGGGAGCTGGGACAACAACATAGGGGGTACGCCTTCCTTGGTGATCTGGGGGTTAATAGTGCCGGCCCAGAGTAGCGTATTGCTTTTTGTACAGGCAAGCGCCAAGATCCCGCCACTCCTAGTCATCATGAGGCCTCGGCTTGCAGCGTCATCTTCCCATCAAACGTGTTCTCAGTCTGGGCGCCGGTATTTTGCTCGGATGCTGGGTGCTGGGCGTGCTCATCCATATGCAGGGCGAAAGCCAGGCTGCCCTGCACAGCGAAGCACGCAACCGTGCCCAGGCATTGGTGGCCTATGCGGCTCGCGACATGAAACGCTGGCTCAAGGAAGATAAAACCGGCGAGCTGGAGCGGCTGGCCCGGGATCTGGCCGCCGAACCCGAGATCCTCGATGTCACTCTGTACGATGCCCGCGGCATTCCCCTCGCCCAGTCGGAACAGGCCATGCCACTGGAGAGCCTGCTGCCCATCGGCAGTGACAACAAGTCGGTGCCGGAACAGGGCAAGGGACGCACCCAATACGTGCAGGAGATCCTGGATGGTGATCAAACCCTCGGATACCTGCGCATCACCCTGGAAGAGCAGCAGTTACTGGCGGACAAGGACATCCGGCTCAAGGTAACGCAGGAGAAACAGCGGCTGATGCTGTTGGTGGCCCTGCTGGCAGGCCTGCTCCTCTCCTACGGGGTGCGTCGCAACTATATGCGGGTTCGCAAGCACAAGAAGAAGAGCAAACCGGTCGATCCACCGCAAGGTGAGTAGACCCTATTGGTAACCTTGTATATAACCATGGCAATACCAACAGCAGGAGCGCTGCATGATTGCCCCCCCTCTGCCACTGGATGAGAAGAGTCGACTGGAGCGACTGCGCATCCTTGGCCTGCTCGACCGGGAACCCATCGATCAACTGGATCGCTTGACCCGCCTCATCACTCGACACTTCTCGCTGCCGATTGCCATGGTCTCCCTGACCGATGTGGATCGGCAGTGGTTCCTCTCCAAAAGCGGAGTGGAGATGTGCGAGATCAGCCGGGAACACTCCTTCTGCGGCCACGCTATCCTGCGTCCCGACATCATGCAGGTGCCCGATGCCAGGCGTGACCCGCGCTTCGCCGACAATCCGCTGGTGACAGAAGCGCCCCATGTGGTCTTCTATGCCGGCCGTCCGCTGCGGGCCCTCGACGGCGTGGTGCTCGGCACCCTCTGCCTGGTCGATCAGCACCCCCGCCAACTCGACCAGGCCCAATGTCAGGATCTGGACGACTTCGGGCGCCTGGTGGAGAACACCCTGCACGATCTGGAAAGGCGCCATCAGGTACGCAGCCTCAACCAGGTGCTGGAGGACAAGGAGCACCTGTTCACCCTCACCTTCAACCAGTCCTCGGTGGGCATGGCCCTCTCGTCGGTCGAGGGACGCTGGCTGCGGGCCAACTCGGGGCTGGAGCGACTGCTCGGTTACAGCGAACAGGAGATGCTGACACGAACCTGGCACGCTATGACCCACCCCGAGGATCTGCCGCGCGAGCTGGCCCTGTTCACCGCCCTGCTCGCGGGGCAGCGGCAGGACTACCGGCTGGAAAAGCGGATGATCCGCGCCGATGGCTCCCTGTGCTGGGTGCAGCTCAGCGTCGCCCTGTGCGAGAGCCGTACCGTGGCCCCCCATATGATCGCCGTGTTCGCCGATCTCAGCGAACGCAAGCAGGCCGAAGCCGAACTGCTCACCCTGCAGCAAGGGCTGGAGCAGCAGGTGCGCGAACGCACTCACGAACTGTCGGAAACAGTGGTGCAGTTGCATCGGGAAATGAACGAACGCAGCGCCGTGCAGCAAAGCCTGTGGCGAGAGCAGCGACGCCTGCAGCATATGCTGGAGCACACCAGCAATGCCTTTCTCGAGCTCGACGAGGCACTCACCATCACCGGCTGGAACCCTGCCTCCACCACCCTGCTTGGCTGGCAAGCCGAAGAGATGCTGGGTCAGCCCCTGGCTCGCCTGCTTGAAGAGAATCATCCCCTGTTCACCCAGCTGCCGATTTCCGGCGATCAGCCGCGGCGTCTGGAGTGTGACATCCATACCCGTGACGGGCGGCGTCTCCCGGTCGAGGTTATTGCCGAGCGTTACCGCTTCGATGACAAGGTTCGCCTGGCCCTTTTTCTGCACGACATCACGGCCCGTCGCCGGGTGCAGGCCGAAATCGAGCGTGGCCGGGCCCGGCTGCGCGCCATCACCGACGGCCTGCCTGTCACCATCAGCATGGTGGCACCGAACGGTCGCTATCTGTTCGCCAATCAGGCTTACTGTCGCTACTTCGGGCTGGCTTCCGATCTGCTGTTTGGCACGAGCCTGCGAGACAGCATGGGTGAAACCAGCTATCAGCGCGCCCAAGCCTATCTCGAGCGCGCACAGGCCGGCGAGCAACTCAGCTTCGAGTCCCGCTTTACACTACCCATCGGAGAGCGAGATCTGCGCATCACCATGATCCCGAGTCGCAGCGATGAACAGGGCGTCTATATCCTCGGCACCGACATCACCGAGTACAAGGCATTGCAGGCTCAGCTTGAGCACGAGGCGGCCCACGATCCCCTCACCGGGCTGCCGAACCGGCGTGCCTTCACCCTGCGCCTGGCCCGCGAACTGGAGCGAGTACATTACAGTGCGGAGTCGCTCGGTCTGCTGTTTCTCGACCTGGACGGTTTCAAGCAGATCAATGATCGGCTGGGCCATCACGTCGGCGATGCCTTGCTGCAACGCTTCGCCAGCGTGCTGACATCGGAAGTCCGCCCCGGCGACATGGTGGCTCGTCTTGCCGGCGATGAGTTCACCGTCGTACTGCCCGCCCTGCACCATCCCGAACAGGAGCTGCCCGCCCTGTGCGATCGCTTGCTGGCCGCCATGGCCGTGCCCGCCGATGTCGCGGGCCATCAGCTTTCCCTTGCCGGCAGCATAGGCGGGGCACTCTGCCGCTCGGGTCGGCACTCCCGGATCGATGATCTGCTGAATCGAGCCGATGCCGCCATGTACCGGGCCAAACAGGCCGGCAAGGGACGCTTCGTACTCGACCTCTAACCCCTGCTTCAGAAATGCAAAAAGGCGGCCCGAAGGCCGCCTTTTTCATACGCGAGGGAATTACTTGTCGCCCAGCAGGACGGAATCCAGCGCGATTTCGATCATGTCGTTGAAGGTCAGCTGACGCTCTTCGGAAGTGGTCTGCTCACCGGTACGGATATGGTCGGAGACGGTGCAGATGGTCAGTGCCTTGGCACCATACTCTGCTGCTACGCCGTAGATACCGGCAGCTTCCATCTCGACACCCAGGATGCCGTATTTTTCCATGACGTCGAACATGGAGGGGTCCGGGGTGTAGAACAGGTCGGCGGAGAAGATGTTGCCTACGCGCACGGCCACGCCCTTGTTCTTGGCGGCCTGTACGGCATTGGCCACCAAGTCGAAGTCGGCGATGGCGGCGAAGTCGTGATCCTTGAAGCGCAGACGGTTCACCTTGGAATCGGTGCAGGCACCCATACCGATCACTACGTCACGCAGTTTCACATCTTCACGCACGGCGCCACAGGAGCCCACGCGGATCAGGGTTTTCACACCGTAGTCGGTGATCAGCTCTTTTGCGTAGATGGAGCAGGACGGGATACCCATGCCGTGACCCATGACGGAGATACGACGGCCCTTGTAGGTACCGGTGAACCCGAACATGTTGCGCACGTCGCAGATCTGCTCGACGTTCTCCAGGAAAGTCTCGGCGATGTACTTGGCACGCAGGGGGTCGCCCGGCATCAGTACGGTATCTGCAAACGCACCATCTTTCGCATTGATATGAGGAGTTGCCATTCTCTTGATTCCTTCACACTGGGTTGAGTTTTATTGTCTTTATTGGTTTGCCCGCCGCCGAGGCGGCGGGCGGGTAACTTACAGGAAGCTGGTACCGTATGCCAGCTTGGGCAGACCATGGTAGGCCGCGATGCTCTGGCCGATGTCGGCGAAAGTGTCGCGACGGCCGACGCTGCCAGCCTTGACCGGCTTGCCGTAGCACAGCACCGGAATGTATTCACGGGTGTGGTCGGTGCCGCTCCAGGTCGGATCGCAACCGTGGTCAGCGGTCAGCACCACCACGTCACCATCCTGCATCAGCTCGAACAGCTCCGGCAGACGGGAGTCGAAATACTCCAGTGCATCGGCGTAGCCCTTCACGTCACGGCGGTGACCATAGGAGGAGTCGAAGTCGACGAAGTTGGTGAAGACGATGGTGTTGTCACCTGCGGCCTTCACCTCTTCCAGGGTACGATCCCACAGCTCGGTCAGGCCGGTACCCTTCACTTGCTTGGTGATGCCCTGCTGGGCATAGATGTCGGCGATCTTGCCGATGGAAACCACCTGGCCACCCGCTTCTTTCATGTAGTCCAGTACGGTCGGCGCCGGCGGCAGTACCGAGTAGTCGTGACGGTTGCCAGTACGCTTGAAGTCACCCTTGCCACTGCCCACGAACGGACGGGCGATGACACGGCCGATATTGTAGGGCTCCAGCAGCTCGCGCACGATGTGGCACAGCTCATAGAGCTTCTCGAGGCCGTAGGTCTCTTCGTGGCAGGCAATCTGGAACACCGAGTCGGCAGAGGTGTAGAGGATCGGCTTGCCGGTGCGCATGTGCTCTTCGCCCAAGTCGTCCAGCACTTGGGTGCCGGAGGCGTGGCAGTTGCCCAGATACCCGGGCAGACCGGCCTTCTCGACAATGGCGTCCAGCAGCTCCTGCGGGAAGCTGTTCTGGTGATCCTTGAAGTAGCCCCACTCGAACAGCACGGGCACACCGGCGATCTCCCAGTGACCGGACGGGGTGTCCTTGCCGGAGGAGAGCTCCTGGGCGAAACCGTAGGCACCGACCACCTCGATCTCCTTGTTCAGACCCGCCGGGAAGGTGCCGGAAGCGAGTTCACCCGCGTGGCCCAGACCCAGCTTGTTGAGGTTCGGAAGGTTGAGCGGGCCACGGCCCTCGATCTCGCCGGAGGCACAGGCTTTGGCGATATGGCCAAGGGTGTTGGCGCCCACATCTCCGAACTTGTCGGCATCGGCGGCAGCGCCAATACCGAAAGAGTCCATCATCAGAATAAAGGTACGTTTCATGGGACTTCCCCTTGTTACAAATCAGCCAGACCGATGCGACGGTAGACCTCGGGCAGCGCCTCTGGTCGGGTGTCACCGATCTTGACGGCTGCCTGCACCATGCCGGCAGCCTGAGCGAATTGCTCTTCAGTTTGAGCGTGGATCAGGGCGAGCGGCTTGTCTGCATCGACGCTCTGACCCAGGCGAATAAAGTCGGTCAGACCGACCGCGTAATCGAGTTTGTCGCCGGCTGCGCGGCGACCGCCGCCCATGGCTACTACAGCCAGGCCCAGTTCACGGGTGTCCATGGCGGTGACGAAACCGGCGTTGGCCGCGTAAACCGGGCGCACGATGGCAGCCTTGGGCAGGTAAGCGTCATAACGTTCCATGAAGTCGGACGGGCCACCCAGACCGGTCACCATGCGGCCGAAGATCTCGGCCGCCTTGCCGTTGTCCAGCACTGCCTGCAGCTTGGCGCGGGCATCGACATCATTGCTGGCAAGCCCGGCGGAGATCAACATCTCGGTACACAGGGCCATGGTCACTTCATGGATCCGCGGGTTGCGGTATTCACCGGTCAGGTAGCGCACAGCTTCGCGCACTTCCACCGCGTTGCCGGCGCTGGAGGCCAACACCTGGTTCATGTCGGTCAGGAGCGCAGAAGTGCGGCAACCGGCCCCATTGGCCACGGCGACGATGCTCTTCGCCAGCTCTTCGGATGCCTCAAAGGTCGGCATGAAGGCGCCGGAGCCCACCTTGACGTCCATCACCAGCGCTTCCAGCCCTGAGGCCAGCTTCTTGGAGAGGATGGAGCCGGTGATCATGGCGATGGATTCGACGGTGGCTGTGATGTCGCGTACCGCATAGATACGCTTGTCGGCAGGGGCCAGATCGCCGGTCTGGCCGATGATGGCCACCCCCGCCTCTTTCACCACCTTCAGGAAACGGTCGTTGTCGACCGAGGTCTGGTAGCCCGGGATGGCATCCAGCTTGTCCAGGGTACCGCCGGTGTGGCCCAGACCACGGCCAGAGATCATAGGTACGAAACCGCCGCAGGCCGCGACCATGGGGCCAAGCATCAGGGAGACGACATCACCCACACCACCGGTGGAGTGCTTGTCGACGATGGGGCCGCCCAAGTTCAGATGATCCCAGGTCAGCACCATGCCAGAGTCGCGCATGGCGCAGGTCAGGGCAACCCGCTCATCCATGGTCATATCCTGGAAATAGACTGCCATCGCCAGTGCCGCGATCTGGCCCTCGCCGATGGTATTGTTGGTAATGCCCTGAACGAAGAATTGAATCTCTTGGGTACTGAGCGCTTCGCCGTTGCGCTTCTTGCGAATAATTTCTTGAGGCAAAAACATCTTTCATTCCCTCCGCCATGACTGGCGTTACAAAAGCCGGACGCCCTGCCACAGGCCATGTGGCCGGGCATAACAGGGCGAGCCGGGCTCGCCCTCTCGGGTCAACTTAGTAACCGCTGGTGTTGGCCGGCTTTTCGCCGTGACCCAGGGTCGCCAGCAGGCTGGCCAGCAGGCTGGAGGCACCGAAGCGGAAGGTTCGGGCGGATACCCAGTCCTTGCCCAGGATCTCTTCGGCCATGGCGAGGTACTGGTCGGCAACGGCCGCGTCTTTCACGCCACCGGCAGGCTTGAAGCCCACTTTCGGGTTCTTGGCCTTGATCACTTCCATCATGATGCGTGCCGCTTCCGGGGTCGCATTGACCGGCACCTTGCCGGTGGAGGTCTTGATGAAGTCGGCACCGGCATCGATACAGATCTCGGAAGCACGACGGATCAACGCCTCTTCCTTCAACTCGCCGGTCTCGATGATCACTTTCAGCAGCACATCGGCGCCACAGGCTGCCTTACAGGCTTTGACCAGATCGAAACCGATCTGTTCATTGCCCGCCATGAAGGCGCGGTACGGGAACACCACGTCCACTTCGTCGGCACCGTAAGCGACGGCGGCGCGGGTTTCGGCCACGGCGATCTCGATGTCGTCGTTGCCATGGGGGAAGTTGGTCACGGTCGCAATGCGCACGTCGGCGGCGCCGATGTCACGCAGGGTCTTGCGAGCGATGGGAATGAAACGGGGATAGATACAGACGGCGGCGGTCAGACCGGCCGGAGACTTGGCCTTGTGACACAGGTCGATCACTTTCTGATCGGTGTCATCGTCGTTCAGGGTAGTCAGGTCCATCAGGTTCAGGGCGCGCTGGGCGGCCAGTTTCAGATCAGTCATTCTGTTCTCCAAAGTCTCTAAGTAGTCCGGATCCCGGGGCAAAGGCCTGCTTGTTGCAACGCAACCGGCAAGACTCGGCTCCCAAGGATACGGGAATGGAATTACAGCGCGTATGCAAAGGCATAGCTGGCTGCAAATAAGGCAAGAGCCCTGTCACTTTCTTACAAAAGTGCGGACTTGGTTCCATGAAGACTTGAGAAAGGCCGACAACATCTGACCCGACTTCCCAATCAATTCCATTTGACCGCCAACACCCGATTTCATCGGGCATTAGTCAATGCCAGCACCCTGCTGGCAATGCCTATTTCAGCCGAGATACCCCGTGTTTGCAAGCCGGATTTGCCATTTTCAGAGGTATCTCACATCTGGCAAATCCGGGTAGAAAACGCCTTACGAGAAGAAACGGGTGAGGATCCAGGAGTAGGCCAAGCCACCCAGATAGACCCCCACGATCCCCATCACCCCGGACAAGACCGGCGGCGCGGGGATGGGCAATTTGAGGAAAGAAAACAACAAGCCAACGATAAAGCCGGCCACCATCGCCAGTAGCACTTCATTCATAAAACCTCCGATTTGACTCATTTTATTATTAGTTTAGATAGGAAAACGGTTGTCACCGCCCCATACACAAACGCCACGGCAGATGCCGTGGCGTTTGTGTTTATACCTGTCTGGTCAGGCGATATTACATGCCGGACAGCGCCAGGAAGAAGCCTGCGATAGTGGCAGACATCAGGTTGGACAGAGAGCCGGCCAGTACGGCTTTCAGACCAAATCGTGCAATGGTGCCGCGGCGGTTCGGTGCCATGGACCCCAGACCACCCAGCAGGATGGCAACAGAGGAGAGGTTGGCAAAGCCGCACAGAGCGAAGGAGATGATGGCCTTGGTGTGATCGGACATGACGGCGCCATTGATCAGCAGCTCATCTTTCAGGTACGGAGCAAAGTTCAGGTACGCCACGAATTCGTTCACCACCAGCTTCTGGCCGATGAAGGAACCGGCAACCACGGCTTCGTTCCAGGGCACACCGATCAGGAAGGCCAGCGGGGAGAAGATCCAGCCCAGGATAAGCTCCAGAGAGAGCTCGGGCATGCCAAACCAGCCACCCACACCGGAGAAGATACCGTTGATCATGGCGATCAGGCCGATGAACGCCAGTAGCATGGCACCTACGTTCAGGGCCAGTTGCATACCGGCAGAGGCACCGGCAGCGGCAGCGTCGATCACGTTGGCCGGTTTGTCATCCAGCTCGGCATCGGCGGCGCTTTCATCGTAGTTCGGGGTCTCGGTCTCGGGCACCAGCAGCTTGGCGAACAGCAGACCACCCGGAGCAGCCATGAAGGATGCGGCAATCAGGTACTCCATCTTGACGCCCATGGAGGCGTAACCGGCCAGTACGGAGCCGGCTACGGAAGCCAGACCACCACACATGACGGCAAACAGCTCGGAGTCGGTCATCTTGGAGATGTAAGGACGAACTACCAGCGGGGCTTCAGTCTGGCCCACGAAGATGTTGGCAGTAGCAGAGAGGGATTCGGTGCGGGAGGTACCCAGCACTTTCTGCAGGCCACCGCCCAGCAGCTTGATCACCACCTGCATGATGCCCAGATAATAGAGCACTGCGATCAGGGAAGAGAAGAAGATGATGACCGGCAGAACACGGAAAGCAAACACGAAGCCACCGCCGCCGAATACTTCAAACATCTTGTTGCTGACCAGACCACCGAACAGGAAGTCGATGCCGTTCTGGCCATAGCTGATCACACTGGATACGGCGTCGGATACGCCCACCAGAATATCGCGACCTACCGGTACATAGAGCACGAAAGCGCCCAGACCGGCTTGAATTGCGAACGCACCCAGTACGGTACGTACGTTAATTGCCTTGCGATTGCTGGAGAACAGCACCGCGATAAGGACGAGCGTTGCCATCCCCACCAGACCCATGATTAAGCTCATTATTATCTTCCTCTAGTAGCACCTATCTTGTTAGCAACTTGTAACCTCAAGCCGCTAATCAAGGGGAGCGCATTATACTAATTAAAGGCCTTTAAAATAGAATGCTGGTCACATTTTATCAGTGTCAAAATGATCGATTGTCACAAAAGTAGACGGCAAACGATTTTTACGCTCATTTTTTTTTCTGCCGCCCAAAAGCCTTGTTGCATATATGTTTCAGCATTGACGCTCGGGATGGAAAAGTTCAAGGGCAGATTCATGCAACACCATTGCAACATCCACCATACCTTCCTCTCTTATTGAAGCCAGAGTAGTCACTATTTTTACTAATGACGCAGGGGTATTGCGCTGCCCCTGGTCCCCTTGCAACGGCATGTCGGGCGCATCGGTTTCCAGCAACAGAGATGAAAGCGGCATATCACGAAATGCCTCACGGGTTTTGTTGGCCCGCTCATAACTGATCACCCCACCGACCCCCAAGCGAAATCCCATCTGCCAGAAAGTGTCGGCTTGCTGCCGGGAGCCGCTGAACGCATGAATCACCCCCCCTCTGGCAGGTTTGAAACGACGCAATAGTTTGGCAACCGTGTCATTGGCCCGTACCGAGTGCACGATTAATGGCAGCTCATATTCACAAGCCAACCTGATTTGCGCCTCAAATAGCTCCAGCTGCCCCTCCTGGGGGACATGGGAACGCAGATCCAGCCCACACTCGCCTATTGCCACCAACCCGGCCGGGCGGCGAGCCACCAGCATCCGCAGCCGTTCCATCACCCCTTCCTGCTGTGCGCCGGCATACCAGGGGTGAATGCCCAAGCCATAGAAAATATCGGCATGCTGGCCTGCCAAAGCCATTACCCGCTCCCAGTTATCCTCAGCGATGGCAGGGATGATATACTCCCGGATCCCAAGCTGTCGGCAATTTGCCAGTAACACCTCCCTGTCCTTATCGAAGACGGGAAAGTCGAGATGGCAATGACTGTCAATCAGCTGCATATCACTACACCTATTTGCGGTATTTAATGGGTCATTCAACACAATGAAACACAGACACCATGGTTTTACCCTGATTGAGCTGGTACTGGTCATCATAGTGCTGGGTATTCTGGCAGTCATCGCCCTGCCCCGCTTTATCAATATCAAGGATGATGCGTTAAGAAGCAGTGTCGCGGCGACGGCGGGGAGTTTTGCCAGTGCGGTGCAGCTGGCTCATGCAGGATGGGCTGTTGCCACCAAGGGAGAGGCGGTCGCACTTTACAATTTGGGAAGCCATGGGGAGGGCAAGTCGGACATCAATCGCTACGGATGGCCGTCAGGCTCCGAAGAGGATTACAACCAACCCGCCAATACTCCCTATCAACCCGGTTCAGGAAACCATATCTCGGTCAGCAATCAATCGGATTGCCGTTTGCTGTTTACCGACCTCCTTGATGGCGACCAGACGGTAGCTTCTACCAACCAACCTGATGACATCAAAAAGCAGGCGGACTATCTTTCGGACATGGTTGGCCCGGGACATCCTGATGAGGAGGAGGGTGATGAGATGCATTACAACTGCCGCTATATCCTGCGCGACTCGATGGGCCGCTTCCAGACTGGTTCAGATTATGAAAACGGCCTCGGCTTTGAGTACAACAGCGTTACCGGTGCCGTGACTCGCAATTTTGACTAGAGGAAGAAGAGGTCTTTTCCGACTGATCTTTTGATGACTCCTCATCGTAACGCACCGGCGTGCAGCAGCGCCGGTTTTGCGGTGTGAGCCCCCACTCTTCGCACCATGCGTCGTAACGGGCCAACCAACGCAGCAAGACTCCTTTCATGCTCATAGCATCCCTCTTTTCTTGTTCAGTCGAACACCATGCTACCAGAGAACACTCGCTGAACAAGCTGCCAGTCTGCCCACATCAGTGCCAATAAAAAAGCCGGGCAGCAGTGCTGACCGGCTTCTCTGGATTGATTTTACGAGGCATATACCCGGCTTAGAGGCTCTTGAGCTTCTCTTCAGGCAGGGCAAGCTCGTCATTGCGGTTGACCCCGATCCCCCGTTCCAGCACGTGACGGGCGATGGCGTGCGCCTCTTCCAGAGAGTGCATGCTGAAGGTACCGCACTGGTACTCGTTAAGCTCGGGGATCTGCTTCTGATCCTGCACTGTCAGCACGTCGCTCATGGCCGCCTGCCAAGCCACCCCCACCCGCGCCTCGTCCGGCGCACCAATCAGACTCATGTAAAAGCCGGTGCGACAACCCATGGGGGAGATGTCGATGATCTCGACCCCGTTACCGTTCAGGTGATCGCGCATGAAACCGGCAAACAGGTGCTCGAGGGTATGGATGCCACGCTCGGAGAGGATCTCCTGGTTGGGCACACAGAAACGCAGGTCGAACACGGTAATGGTGTCCTTGTTCGGGGTCTGCATGGTCTTGGCCACGCGTACCGCTGGGGCTTCCATACGGGTGTGGTCAACGGTAAAACTGTCCAATAACGGCATTTCTGACTCCTGATTGGGTTACCAGAACCAGCCCCCGGTGGAGAGCTGATCCTTGCATTGTCGATACTGGGCGCCGTAGCGTTGGGCTCGGGCCTCTACCTTGCGGGAGGTTTTCATCAACCAGCCCTTGCTTCGATAGCTGCCACGCCGGTAGCCACCCCACCCTTCGTGATAGTTGAGATACTGGCCATACGCATCCCACTTGGAGGTGCCGTTCAGCCGCTGGGCTTTGTGAGTGTACCAGCCCATAAAATCGATGGCGTCGGCAAAATCGTCCCGGTCACTCCAGCTGTTGCCGGTTTCCCGCTGGTAATCAGCCCAGGTTTCATCTTTCACCTGAGCGTAGCCATAGGCGGAACTGGCCCGCCCGGTCGGGATGAAGAGGAAATACTCCATGGGCGGCTGGGCGTCATGTACGAAGGAGGACTCCTGATACATCATGGCCATGACCACCTGGATCGGGGTACCCCACTTCTCGTTCATCTTGAGGGCCGCCTCATGCCAGTCAGGCTTCTCGCGAAAGATCTGGCACAGGTTTTCCGGCTGGGCCGGCGGCCGGCTACTACAGGCGGTCAGGCCAGCCAACAGGCCTGCCACCACAACGAGGCGCATCCACATCAGATGGCGTCTTCGTTCTCTTCGCCAGTACGGATACGAATGACCCGCTCCACGTCACAGACGAAGATCTTGCCGTCACCAATCTTGCCGGTGCGGGCGGTGTTCTGGATCGCTTCCAGGCAGGCATCGAGATCCTCATCCTGCACCACCAGTTCCAGCTTCACTTTCGGCAGAAAGTCCACCATGTATTCGGCACCGCGATAAAGCTCGGTGTGCCCCTTCTGGCGGCCAAAACCTTTGACTTCGGATACCGTCATGCCGTTGATGCCGATCTCGGCCAGAGCCTCGCGCACATCGTCCAGCTTGAACGGTTTGATGATGGCTTCAATCTTCTTCATGGTGACTCCTTACCAGTTCTGTTTGCCAAACCCGGATGTGATGGGGTAACGGCGATCCTTACCAAAGTTGCGGGCCGTGATGCGGGGACCGACTGCGGCCTGACGGCGCTTGTATTCGTTGAGATCCACCAGACGGATCACCTTTCGCACCACCGCCTCTTCGAACCCTTCGGCCACCATGTCGGCAACCGAGGCATCCTCTTCGACGTAGCGCTTGAGGATGGCATCCAGGATGTCATAGGGAGGCAGGCTGTCCTGATCCACCTGATCCGGCGCCAATTCTGCCGAAGGGGGACGGTCGATGACCCGCTGGGGGATCACATAATCGACCGAATTACGGTATTCGCACAGTTTGAAGACCAGGGTCTTGGACACGTCTTTAAGCACGTCGAAACCGCCGGCCATGTCGCCATACAGGGTGGCATAACCCACCGCCATCTCGCTCTTGTTACCGGTGGTGAGCACAATGCGACGACGCTTGTTGGAGAGCGCCATCAAGAGCACGCCGCGGCAGCGAGCTTGCAGGTTCTCTTCGGTGGTATCGCGAGCCGTGCCTTCAAACAGGGGAGCCAGCTGACCCATAAACCCTTCGAACATGGGCTCGATGGAGATGATGTTGAATTCAACACCCATCCGCTCGGCCTGCTCCTTGGCATCTTCCACGCTCATCTGGGCGGTATAGCGAAATGGCATCATCACCGCCTGCACCTTATCGGCACCGATGGCATCGGCCGCAATCGCCAGAGTCAGGGCAGAGTCAATACCGCCGGAAAGCCCCAGCACGGCGCCCTGAAAGCCGTTTTTGGTGACGTAGTCCCGTACCGCCAGCACCAACGCCTGATAGGTTTCGGCCAAAGGATCCAGCGGCGCAGCCGGTTCCCACTCTTTCACCGGCTCACCATCGGCAAAGCGTACCAGCGCCAGCTCTTCGGCAAACGGCGCCAGCCTGTGAGTCAGCTCGCCATGGCTATTGAAGACTTTTGAGCAGCCGTCGAAGATCAGCTCATCCTGGCCACACACCTGATTGAGGTAAATCAGCGGTACGCCGGTCTGATCGCAGCGCTCCGCCATCAGCTCGCGGCGGATCCAGGGTTTCTCCTGATCGTAGGGTGAGGCATTGATGGTGAGCAGCAGCTCGGCTCCCGCCGTCCTGGCGGCCAGCGCCGGGCCTGCTTGCCAGAGGTCTTCGCAGATAAGCAGACCCAACTGATGACCACGGAACGGCACGACACATGTCTCGGTGCCTGCCGTGAAGTAACGCTTCTCGTCAAACACCCCGTAGTTGGGCAGATCCTGCTTGAAGTAGCGCGCCACCAGCTTGCCCTGCTCGTAGAGGGAGGCGGCGTTGTAAAGTGCCTCTCCTTCCCGCCAGGGGTGCCCCACCAGAATGGCGCAGTTGCCTGCCCAGGCTGCAATTCGAGCTAGCACGGCATCAACCCGGAGCATGAGATCACTGCGCAGCAGCAGATCTTCCGGCGGATAGCCGGTCAGAGCCAGCTCGGAGCAGACCAGCAGATCGGCCTCTTGCCGATCTGCCTCGGCGGCCGCAGCCAGCACCTTGTCACAGTTTTCTTCGATGGCGCCTACCGTCAGATTCAACTGGGCAAGCATCAGAGAGAGGGCTTTTGCCATGGCGATGCATCTTAAAATCAAAAATGATGGGGAATGATAAAGAAAAGGCGCTGGCTGTGCCAGCGCCCGAGGTTCAGGGGGTACAAGTCAGGTTCGCCGCATTGCTGACTCCGTTGTCCACCAGCAGGGCACAGGGGCCCGTGATCACCTGGCCACTGGCAGGCGGCGTCATGGCGATACTGAGGGAGGCCGGCTTCAACAAGTAGGTTTTATTGCCCTGAGCGCTATAGGATAAATTCACAACCAGATTACTGTTTTGTGCGGCAGAACAAACGTATGTAGCGGGCTGGTTGTTGGTTTTTGGCACATCGATACGACAGGTGGCTCCCGTGGTTGTCGTAGTGACTGTCAGCCCGCTGAACGTGTTGGCCTTACAGGACTCTGGAGTGGCATTTTGCCCATTGCCCTGCTCAAGACACTCGATTCGTCCCGATACGGTCAGGGTCGGCACCGTCTGGGAGCTGGTATCGATCGCCACCGGCATGGTGGCACTCTTGGCCTCGCTCTGATCCACCGGAGAGATGAGCGAAGCGGTGATCCCCGAGTTCCCCTGATAGGCGGTTACCTTGATCGAGGCACTCTGTAACACGTTGGACGCATCCTTGGTGCTCTTCTTGGCCGACAAATAACCACGGCTGTAACTGCCAAAGTAGTAGTTGCTGAGATCAACCACCGTCTTGACCGTCTCGTTGGTCACTCCCACGTAATCAGAGGTACTGCCGGTGAGCTGGCCATTCAGGGGCACCAGGCTCCACTCCGCCAGCATGGTCAGGTTGATGTCCTGAAACGGGATCCGGGCCAACAGATCCTGTGATGTCAGATCAAGCTTCGCGAGATTGTCTGGCGAGAGCACATCCACATAGATACCGCGGGCAATCAGCTGGGCCGTCCCCGTGTTCATGGTGATCTTGGTGCTGGTGTCTCCTCCCGCTGCCGCGTTGGTAGGCAGCCAGTCGGCAAATTCAATGATCGAGGGGGGCGTTGCCGTGGGGTTCGAAGTCCAGTTGAGAGTGTTCTTCTGCCAGGTAACATAAGTGGTAACAACGTACTTGATGTAGTTCTGATAGCTGGTCTGGTTCTCAGCCTTGGCGAGGAAGTCGGCGCTGGTCACTATGACTTTGATCAGATTCCAGTCCGGCAGGGGACGATAGTAGCCATCGAGCCGGACAAAGCGGCAGGCATCGACATAATTCCCGCTATTGACCGATGAAAGGGAGGTGCTGTAGCGCTGCCGGCTGGTATGAAGCGGCGAGTAAAACTGGTCGAAACTGCTGCCACTGCCATCGAAGTGATCCTTGCAGCAACTGGTACAGAGGGCCGGTTGATCCTTGACGCTGCTGTTGAGTACCCCTGTCTGCTTGATCACCTGGGAACCCGCATTCCAATAAAGCAAATTGCTGCTGGTCAGGGTGGCCTGGCCGGGCAGATAAGCGTTTATGCTCGAGCCATAGGTACAGGAGCAAGAAACCGAGGCCAGATCCTGCAGCACCTGCTGGGTGTTGCCGCCATTGTCGGGCTTGTAGGTGACCGTCTCGAACTGCACCAGCTTGCCAACCGCACCATCCTTGGAAGTCACGGTCGGCAGCGGCTTGCTGGTCTCCTGCTTGCGACCCTCCTGATCGATCTGGATGGAGATGACATCAGGCGCAACTCCGGGGGTATAGACCACGTGGGGCGGCTCGCGACTGGTATCCAGCCCGCCGTTGAACTGATTCTGAGTCAGCGACTCCGCCGGCGACACGGCCCCGGAGAGCAGCAAGGAATGAGCCTGCCCGACGCTGTCGCTCCAGCTGACGGTCACATTGACTACCTTTCGGCCAGGATAGGAGAACAAATAACCCGCCGGGATCGTGGTCTGCCAGGCAGAACCATTCCAGTACTGGTTGCTGACGGTCCAACTCAGGGCATAAGTCCCCCCGCCATCGGCGGGAGTGGCCGAACTGGTGCCCGCCGTTATGTTGTTGTAGGCCGTGAGCGGCGAAACCGCACTCACCACCCCGTTGAAGGTGCGAAACGCATCGAGTTGTGACTCGGCCAGCCGCATGGCCACCTCGTAGCGGCGACTATCCTGGGAGGTATTGAGCAATGAGCGAGACATGGCCACCAGACCTGCCACACCCACCCCAAGCAGAACCAGGGTGATCAAAATCTCCAACAGCCCAAATCCCTTGTGCGGTTTCATAGATGCTCCTACCAGTCCCGCCAGCTACCAGGCACCAGATTGATGCTCTGAAACGCCGCCCCATTTTCAATATTGCTCAACACCGCCTGATCATACTTGGCATCGAAGGTCCCATTGGCCGTCTTGCCCAGCTGATAGTTGGCTACTACAGCGCCGTTGACGATTGCTCCCCCCTTCAGGCTGACGTCGGTGGTGGCTGTAGCGGGCGTGGCTGAGTAGGCGAACACCAGTCCGTACAGGGTCGCATTCCCGTTCACCATCAGGTTGCCGTTGCGTATGATAAGCACGACCGGCGCAGCGATCGAACCGATCGACCCACCCGGTTTGCAATCACCATCGACGATGATGAGACCGCGCGAGGCGGTCGAGAGTGAATCGCAATTGGTCAGCAGTTGCACCGCCCGAGACTCCAGATTGGCCCAGCCGGCAGCATCATCATTCTCGTTGAACAGATACCAGACCAGATCCGTGGGGAAGTCGGTATCGTTGTCCTTGATGTCCGATTGTTTGTCGCCCTTCTGGCTGATGTTGGCGCTGCAGCCTCCGCTGTAGTCCCCCTGATGGCAGGTCTGACCGGAGCCATTTGTCAGGTCCACATTACCGTTGGTCCAGATGGAGAGCGGCACTCCAGGTCCCCCTCCGTTAGGATTAGCCACCACGGTAAAGTTGCCGGATACGGCCATGCCACCAGCTACCGTCAGGGGGGCGGCCGGGGTGCCGGCCAATACGCTTATCTTGATAGCCTTTACCTCAACCTCGGCATTGGCCGTCGCATCAACCAGGGTCGCCTGGGTGCGTATTTTCACCGGTGTTACACTCGCCCCCCCCACGATCACAGCCGGTTCATCCAGCGCAAAGAGGGTGTAATTGCCGGCCGATACGGTGACGGAAACACCGCTGCTAGGGGTACGCCAGGTGGCATCCTGCGCAAGCCGCCCGACCCCGTCCGACACCCCCAGTTCGGCCAACGCCAGCGCCTGGCGATACTGCACCTCGTTGAGGCTGACACGACGATCCGCCACCATCAGTTTGCCCACCAGCAACGAGATGCCAAGCAGGATCACGATAAGCAGCAGGGTGATGGTGAAGGTAGTAAAGCCGAGATGACGTTTCATGGCATCAATACCCGTCGTTGCGCAGCTTGATATCGCGCTGCAGGGTGAGTTTGAGTGCGGAGTTCGCCTTGTACTGACCCGAGATGGCCATGCGCACCGTCCTCGCGCCGGCCGAGGCGCTACTGCCAAACAGCGAGAAGGTCAGATCGGTTACCTCTATGGTGTTGTCGGTGCTGAGCAGGTTGCCAGTGCTGCAACTGGTGCCAAGCTGCACCCCTTTGTCAGCACTGTCATAGCTGTAAATAAAGGTTTCATCAGAGCCAAGAGACCCGTTGTTATCATCATCGTATTTCAGTCTGATGCAGCGATAAATCTTGGAACCACTGACGGTCTCATTCATCAGATCGCTGCTCGTATCGAAATAAAACGGGGATCTGGCTCCCGATGCCGCCCCAAGAAATGCAGTCGCCCCCTGATCGTAACCGGTTCGCTGCACGTCACGGGCTATCATGTCAGTGATGCTCTGCAGCTCCTGATTGAGGCGACTCACCTGCATGGATGTTTGATTGGCCTTGAGGATGGTGGCAAACAAAGATGTCACTGCGGCGACCAGAAACAGACCCGCGACCATGGCCACCATCAGCTCCACCACGTTGAATCCCCTTGGTGCTTTCAACATGCAGGCACTCCACTGACATTGCTGACACCACAGGTGCGCACACGCCCGACATTATTGGTCTTGACCTGCATGGAGTAGGTACCGGACGAAATGGCAATATTCCCCGCCGCCAAGGTGGCCCTTCTGGGCGAGATACTTAGAGGCCTGACATTGGTCACCGATTCACTGTAACTGGCCACCAGGCTGATACCGGGGTATTCGCTGGCATCGGCCCCCTTGCGTCCCTCAATGCTTGAGCAGGAATCGCTGCAACTGCTGCAGCTACCATCAATATGGATTCGATAACACCAGTTACTGGTGCCGCTGTTGAAGATAATAAACTGCAAGGTGCGATTACGTTTGATCGCTTCTGACTTGAGCAGCATCACATCCGTGTATACAGCCTGGGTGGCTGCTTTGACCATTTGTTCCTGGCGCAAAGACTGATAGCTGGGGATCGCCACGGTCAGGAGCAACGCGACCAGCGCCAGGGCAATCATCAATTCAATCATGGTAAAACCGGCGGAGCGGCACTCTGCGCATTCCATTGGCTAAAGACTCCTTTCTTTTCGCACATGCCAGTAGAGTGTGGTGTCAGTACTATCCTATAGTATCTATCTGTTTAACGAACCCTGCCGCCCCCATGAGAATCAAACAATCAGGCATTACCCTGCTGGAATTGATGGTGGTAGTCGCCATCGTCGCCATCATTGCCGCTGTCGCCTACCCCAGTTTTACAGATGGTCTGCGTAAATCCCGTCGGGCTGAAGCCGTCAAGGGGTTGCTGACCATGCAGCTCAAACAGGAAGAGTTCCGCATCTCCAATGCCAGCTACAGCAGTGCTGTAGCCAATGTGGGCAACCCGACCAGCGATTACTATACCTTCACCATTTCAGGCGCCACTGCCACCGCATACACCCTGGTTGCAACCAGCAAGGGTGCCCAGGTCGGCGACAAGTCCGGCAGCACCAGTTGCGACAGCCTGACCATCAACAAGGCCGACATCAAGACCCCGACCGAGTGCTGGAAATAAGTTTTACCAGCATTCGGCCGTTGTCATGGTGGCACGCGATACCCCCTGCTGTCCGCTCTGATCGAGAGTCAACAATCCACAGGGGTCGCCATTCATCACACCGGTCGGAATAGCCGTCAGGGTATAACGGGCCCCGCTGGCATTGAGCGCCAGATTGTAATAAGCCGTACCACCGTCCCTGGGCAGGGTTGCCAAGCCGGCAGAGGCCAGGTTGCCAGTGTCGTAATTGCCATTGGCGGTAAACTCCCGCTCCAGATATTGCGCGGCTTCCAGCAAAGTCGCTTTGGCTTCGGCCCGCTTGGCGGACGCCATGTAGTTGTTGTAACTGGGATATGCGATCGCAGCCAGAATGGCGACCACGACCACCACTATCATCAACTCAATCAGGGTAAATCCACGTTCCATTCCAGCCTCTACTCCAGTTGCAACCAGGACTGACGACCACCCAGATCGCCCGCCCCCTCTTCCAGCGTGACCGAGATGTTGCCGCTGGAGCCGCTGATGTATTTACGCTCCATATCGGCATCCTCCACTACGCTTGGCGTCGTGGTGAGCTCGTCAAATTGCTTGCCACTGACCGGCACCTTGATGTCATTGCCAGCCTCATCCTTGATCCCGACATAGTCATCATCGTTGACGGCTCCGTCGCCATTGACGTCGAATACCGAGTAGGTGAGGCGGGCGCCCGAAACAGGATCCAGCTCCATCAGCCAGGAGCGGCCACCAAAATCGCAGGCATCAGCCGACGGTATCAAGGTGTTGAAGATGAGCCGCTTGTGGCGGTACAACATCTCGGAAACGGCTCGCTCCCCGACCCCCTTGCTCAGCCCGGGTGATTTCAACACCAGATACCAGCCCTTCTGGCTGGTGTAATTGACATCCCTGCTGGAGACCACCCGCACATTGAACTTGATGGTGGTGCCATTGGCCACGAATTCATGGGTAATGCTCTGCTGCAACAACTGGCTGCGGCTCACCTCCGTCCCCGTATCCCAGATGCCGTAGACGGCCTCCAATCTTGGATTGGTGGGCAATGACTTGTCATCATTGGTAAAATAGCTGCCCGTGCCCATCAGCACCATGATCCCTCCCCTGGGATGGCGGATCGCCAGCGGCCGCATGGTGATGGGCTGGCGTGTGCTGGCCGAGCAGGCGCCATCGCAAGCCTGGAACAGCGGCTTGGGTTTATTGCCGGCCTTGAACGCGATTCCCCATTGGGCTCTGTTGTTGTCCCTCAGGTCGAATTTCCAGAGATTACCCTGCAAATCGCCAGCATAGACATAGTCGACCACCCGATCGCCATCCTCATCCACAGGCAATGGCGAAGAGAGGCCATTGGGCTCGCTGGCCGAGCCTACCTGGGTGTCGATCTCCTTGATAACGGCGCCGGTCGCCAAATCCAGCACAAACAGCCGTGCCGTCTGGCTGTTACTGTTGTACCCGTTGGCCACCAGGGCGACCCACTTGTTGTCGGCCTTGACCCGTACCAGCGTCGGGGCGGCCAACGCGATCCCCATCTCGGAATGGGTGAACTCCCACAGCATCTTGTCAGCGGTGAAGTTGTTCGGTGCGGTCACATCGATGGCGAACACCGCCTTGCCTCCCGCTCCGGTAGAGCCCAGCAAGAGGGTCTTCCAGCGACTCCCCAGATAGGCATCCCCGACCCTGGGCGTCCCGTCCACATAGTAGCGGTGGTTGTAATCCGGCCTGGTCAGCTGGGGCAGTTCCCCCAGCAGGCTGGCCGGGATATAGGCCAGTTGCTCGACACCGTCGGCCACCCGAAAGCCGTGCAGCATGCCGTCATTGGCACCGACATAGAGCATGGGCGGGCGACGGGCGATCGCCGTCGAGCTGAGGAACGCCTGATAGCTCTCCCGCTCGGTCTGGGTCAGGCCAGTCGCGCTGCTGTAGCCGTAATCGCGCTTGCCCACATAGACGGGATCCGAGTTGATGATGTCACCGAGCAGATCGCTGCGATTACGAAATACCCCGCCATTGCGCTGCTCGCCACCGCGCTCACCGCGCAGATAGGCGACCCGGCTTTCTCCCAGATTGTCACCGGCAATATTGAGCAGGGTGCGGTTGGTATTGTTAAGCGCCTCCCAGGTGAAGGCGATGCCGGCCCCGCCTTGCCGGGTGAAGATGCTGCGTGCCGAAGGCTCCGGTATCTGGGTGGCGGCATCCCAGGCGATATTCCCCAGAGAGCCATCACTATTAAGCGGGATCGAGACCAGTTGTCCCGACCAGTCACCGCTGTTGTAACGGGCCTGGTAGATATGGGTGTTGCTGTCGAGACGGGTGGCGTTGGCCGTTACCGAACTGGCGGAGCTGTTGCGGGCGGCAATCTGTGCCAAAGTACTGCTCAGGGCCTCGGCGAAGGTATCCGGATCCGCCGCGCTGAAGAAACTCCCCTTGCTGTTGACGGCCGCATGCCACAAATCGTCGATCTTGAACTCATCGGAATCATAAGGATTCGGCCAGCTGCCCGGGATACCGTTGGCAGGATTGAGCGAACCGTTGACCCCAAGCCCTACGGTAAAGTTGACCAGATGCTGCCAGTTGGCAGGGTCTGCCGTGCTGGTCGGCACCTTGTTGGCCAGGTCGCGACGCAGATCCGTTTTCCAGTATTTGTAGGCCACGTCCGCCAGGGTGTTCTTGATGCCATCCTGGTCCTGATCGCCGACCGAGGGCGAATCACCGTTCCAGTAGCCATCCGTCATCAGAATGTTGTAGCTCTGGCGGCAGGTCAGATGAGGAAGTGTGCTGCCGGCACGGGCAGACCAGGGGCCGTTATTGTCACTGCGGGAAAAATACTCCCCTACCTCTTTCAGGCTGGTGCGCAGCGGTGTCCCCTTCGCCGGAATGTCGCGGCCATACAGCTCATCGAAAAAAGCGGTTCGATCAGTACCTGAAAAAGGGGTGACACCGCGGATCACGCTGCCGCTGGCATTGATGGTGGCAAAGCCGACCCGAATGGCCTCCCCCTGGCTGGCGAAGGCTCTTCCTACTCCGGCCCGGGCCGCTAGGATCCGCGAACGATAATAGGTGTACCAGTTGGCAAAGTTCTGAATTTCCTCGTCATAGGTACAAACGGGCGCATTTTTGCAGTCACTGCGATTGGGGCGACCGTCATAGATGGTGGCCACCGCTTTGTTTATCACCACCCGGGTATAGTTCTTGGCGTTGAATACATTGCCACTTCCCTTGTAGTCAAAATAGACAGCCGGCCAGAAACTCTCGTCTTGGTTGTAATAATAAGGAGAAAACTCGGTGTAATAGATGGCCCACCATGCTCGATTGGTTTGAGTCAGGTCGCGACAACCGGCCGCCGTCTTCATAGGGTTGTGAGGGGCACAGGTCACTTTGGCATTGGCCATCAAGGAGCCATCCGCATTGACCCAGGGACGATAGGTCAGCTGCGGGTTGTAATAGAGCTTGTTGTTATGGCTGGAGCGCACGTAGGCATTGCGGGCATTGTCGCTGGCAAAGGTGATCGTATAGTTGTCGTAATCATCACTTCCGTAGACTTGGCTGGCACGTGGATAGACATAGCGTGCATCGTTCTCGATCAAGGACTCGGGCATGATCTCGAAATGCATCGAGCCCGAATCATCCAGAGTAAACATGATATTGGGATCGGCTCGGGTGCCGAGATAGAGGGGAACCTGGGCAATATCGAGCGCCGCCTGCGCCGAAGCGCAGCAGAGCATCACCGAGAATCCAAAACCGAGTTTACCCATACCCCGCCTCCTAGCGACTATAGGTCGATTGCAACAGCACCCGGCTCTCGTCCGAGAGACCAAATCCCCTTGCCGTGATGCGATAGAGGCGACGCTCGCTGATGGGCTCATCGACCGCCAGATTCTCGTTGCCCCCCTGGGTATAGGGCAGCCGTTCGATAAAGTACTCGGGGGCTCGCCCCGCCAGACCGCTGTTGGCATAGGTGCGCCAGGATGTGGAGGGTGATGCGGGATCCACCGCTGTATCGACAAATTCATACAGGCCCGCGCTGTTGTCATAAGGACCCGAGTGGCCAGCCTCGATATAGCGTTCGGCGGCGCGCAATCCCGCTTCCGCCGCCTGCAGCGCTTGCAATGCCTCCTTCTGGTTGCCAGCCATCTTCTCCTGCAGCTGCGCGCCCCGCATGCCGGCCATGCCCAGCAGGCTCACCATGACCAGAAAAATCAGGCTGATCACCAGCGCCATCCCCTGTTGTCGATGCATCATGACTGGGCTCCTCAAGGTAACCGGTTACGCAGCGCGACCGTGGTCTCGGCTACCCAGTACCAGTTGCGATCGGTCGCCTGGAAGGTGGCGCCGGCAAAGCTTAGAGCTTGCGGGGCCGACACCACATTGCCCTGATTGCTGCGCATCAGAAGCTGCACCCCAATCCCCAGGACGTTGTCCCAGTTTGGATTGCTGGCGGCGCTCACATAGCGATCCGTCGCCCGATCCCGGTTCTGATCCTCCCCGAACGTGAGCTGCATATTGGCCACCCCTTCGATAAGAGGCATACCGATGGCAACTCCGCTCTTGCGATAGAGGGCATAGGGGCTGTTGGCCGAGGGGCGAGCGATATAGTAGAGGCGGGTTTCCACCCGGTTCAGTGTCGAGCCCGGACCGAAACGCTCCTCGACCGGGCTGCTTGCACCGCCCCAGGAGCTGGTGGCGTTGCCTGGCGTGTATTTGTTGTCATTGGAGTGGCCGATATTGACCTCGTCCCCCCCGCCGACCAGCTGGGTCTGGGTGATCTGGAAGATCCTCGCCTTCTGGCAATCGGAGACCATGACGATATCTCCCAAGCACAGATCGCTGTAACCCTGCTTGCCGGTGCCGCAATAATTCGCCTTGCTGGAGAGATGCTGAACGAACAGCTGGGCGGCGCTGTTGTTGCGTACCACAGGCACCCCGACGCCAGTAGGCCCCTGCACCAGCAGCACATCGCTACCCGGCATGGGCCTGGGCTCAGAGCCCGTGAACAGGGCAGAAAGAGGGGCTGGCAAGGTGGCCGTCACATTGTCATAGCCACGCAAAAAGGTAGTGAAGTTGTAGGGCAGTGCCGCGCTGTTGTTGAGGGTATTGGTGATGTTGACCCCCTGTTTGCTGAGGCACCCCTGATAGCCCACCATCCGCAGCTCCTTTTGCAGCAGATGGGTGGCAAACCCGCTGTCTTCCCGTACCCGGGCAATGGCCTCGCCAGTGAGATAGGTTTTGTGATTGCCAAGAAATACCTGAATGATGACCCCCACAGTCACCAGCGAGAGCACCAGGGCGATCATCACCTCGACCAGGCCAATCCCGCGCTGGCGTAGTGGCAAACCGGCCCTGCTCATAGATCCGTCCTAAGGGTCATGCTGCGCGATGCAGGATCGGTGGCCAGCCGGCTGCTATCCCACTGAATGGTGATGGTGGCCCTTCCGGCGCTGACCGCCACGGCACCATCGCCACCCGGCAGCTCGCTCAATACCCGCTTCCAGTGCAGCAAGTCCTGTACCGCCATGGAGCTGCCCGAGACCGTCTCGCCCAGATCGATGTTGTATTGCCCGATCAGGGCCGCACTGCGATTGGCTCGCATCATGTCGTTGATCATGTAGGCGTACTGGGTCGCTTCGGTGCGCGTCAGGGCAGACTGATTGCTCTTGAGTGCCTGCAGCTGCAGGGTCGCCATGCCCAGAATGCCGATGGAGAGCACCAGCACCGAGATCATGATTTCAAGCAGTGACAAGCCCTGTTGTCGTGTCATGGGCAACGTACCTCGGCGATGGAAGGGCGACCTGCCGCAGTGATGGTGATATCGCGGGCAGCCTCGTTGCGACACCCTTCCGGGCGCAGGGCAAACACCTGCGATGCCTGTGAGCGGCCATCGAGAAAACCGTCGCCACTGAAGCGCAACAGAGAGGTATTGCTGCTCAGGGTACCTGTCTCCATATCGGGGAAACCCCGCAGCAACTCGCCGTTATCGAGCCTGCCGTTGCCATTGCCATCGACCCAGATCTGCCAACCGGCCTCCCAGTGATGCTGGGTCAGGTTCTCGGCCGAGGCGGACAGGGTCACCGCCGCATTGCGGCGAATGGCTTCGGAACGGGCAAGGTTGATAGCTGCCACAAAGTTGTTGGCCTGGGTATTGAGCGTCATGCTGCGCAGCAGAGAGTTGAAGGAGGGCACTCCCAGCGTCAGCAAGAGAGAGACGAGCGCTATGGTAACCATCAGCTCGACAAGGCTAAAACCTGAACGCAAAAACATCCTGTTTCGCTCTGATTTGTTCCGGGGATGCAGACACAGCTCCATGTGTGTTCAGCCAGAGTAGGGGCTTGCAGGCAGTCTATGCCGGACACATTGGGTTTCAATCCTGTCTATTCAAAATTTCGAGCTACATCATCAATTTTCGCTGCGATCTGGTCGCGAACGTGCACAAAGGACTCGTTGGAACCAAAAACAAAAAGCCACCTCGAAAAGGTGGCTTTGGCAATACATGGTCATCCGGCGAGGATGAGACGCGTCAGATGATGCGCAGCTCGGGCGGTACCTCGAACACCACATTCTCTTCGCGACCCGGGTGTTCGGCCACCATCTTGCCCCCCAGCTCGCGCAGGCGGGTGATGACGCTCTGCACCAGCACCTCGGGAGCTGAAGCTCCGGCAGTCACACCGATCGCCTTCACACCATCCAGCCAGGCGGCATCGATCATGGAAGCATCATCGATGAGATAGGCCTTGGTGCCCACCTTCTCGGCCAGCTCGCGCAGCCGGTTGGAGTTGGAGGAGTTGCGGGAACCCACCACCAGCATGGCATCTACCAGCTCCGCCATCTCCCGTACCGCGTCCTGACGGTTTTGGGTGGCGTAGCAGATATCGTCCTTGCGCGGCCCCTGGATCTTGGGGAAGTGCTGGCGCAGGGCATCAATCACCTCGGCGGTCTCGTCCATGCTGAGGGTGGTCTGGGTGACGAAGCAGAGATCATCCGGGTTCTTCACCTGGAGTTTGGCTACGTCATCTGGCGTCTCCACCAGATACATGCCCCCCTCGCGGTTCTCGTACTGTCCCATGGTGCCGATCACCTCGGGGTGGCCGGCGTGACCGATGAGCACGGCTTCGGAGCCTTTGCGGCTGGCGCGATGGACCTCCATGTGTACCTTGGTCACCAGCGGACAGGTGGCATCGAACACCTTGAGGGCACGGGACTTGGCCATCTCGCGCACCGTCTTGGCGACACCGTGGGCGGAGAAGATAACGATGCTGTCATCGGGTACCTCATCCAGCTCCTCAACGAACACGGCTCCGGCATCCTTGAGCTTGTTCACCACATAGCGGTTGTGCACCACCTCATGGCGGACATAGATGGGGGCACCGAACTTCTCCAGTGCGCTCTCGACGATGCTGATGGCGCGGTCGACACCGGCGCAAAAGCCGCGGGGATTGGCCAGCAAGATATCCATCAGAGCACTTTCTCCTCGTCGTCAACGCCCAGGATCTCCACCTCGAAGGTGACCGTATGGCCGGCCAGCGGGTGGTTGAAATCAACCGTCACCGACATCCCTTCCACCGCCCGAATGATGCCGGGCAGCTCGCTACCGTTGGGCTGGTCGAACAGGATGATGGTGCCGACTTTCGGCTCCGCATCGGTACCAAACTTGGCGCGGTCCAGATGGTAGATGTTGTCCGGGTTGGAGAGACCAAAGGCCTGTTCAGGGGCCAGGGTAAAGCTCTTGCTCTCCCCTTCGCCCAGGCCGAGCAGACACTGCTCGAAGCTCGAAGTCAGGCTGCCATCCCCCATCCGCAGACGGGCCGGCTTGCCGTGCAGCGCCGTGCTGTCGGCAACCGAACCATCTTCCAGCTTGATGGCGAAATGAAACAGCACGCTGCTGTCAGCACCAATCTGTCGGCTCATGCCACCCCCTTTTTCTCGCCTTGCTCACCCTTGGATGAGCGAAAGCCGTCCAGCACTATCATGGCGGCACCGATGAAGATGAAGGTATCGGCCAGATTGAAGGCCGGCCAGTGGGCCCGGCCCCAGTAGAAGTCGAGGAAATCGACCACATGACCCAGCACCAGCCGGTCGAACACATTGCCGAGCGCCCCGCCGATAATGAGGCTGTAGGCGATACCACTCCAGCGCTCGGTCACCGACTGCTTGCGCAGCCAGTGGATCAGCAGACCGCAGATGGCAAAGGCCAGCACGGCGAAGAACCAGCGCTGCCAGCCCCCCTGATCGGCCAGAAAGCTGAACGCTGCGCCCTTGTTGTAGACGTGGACCAGATTGAAGAAGGGGGTGATCTCCACCCCCGGGTAGCCAAATGGCAGCAACTTGACCACGGCGAGCTTGCTCGCCTGGTCCAGTATGAAGGCCAGCACCGCCAGCCACAGCCAACGCAGGCCGCTTTTATGGTGAGTCATGTTCATCAGGCAAATTGACGAGTTTCGCCGTCACCCTCGACGTTGGTGACACAGCGGCCACAGATCTCTTCGTGACCGGCGATGGTACCCACGTCTTCCACATGGTGCCAGCAGCGGTCGCACTTGGCGGCGGCAGACTGGGCCACGCTCAGCCACAGGTCATCACGCTCGGTCGCTACAGTCCCTTCCGGAGCCGCATCGGCTACGACCACCTTGGCCTTGGAAGTGAGCAGCACGAAGCGCAGCTCGTCGGCCAGGGTGTTGAGGCGGGCAGCCAGCTCTGGCTTGGCGAACAGAGTCACTTCGGCCTGCAGGGAGCCACCGATGCGCTTCTCGCCACGGGCGGCTTCCAGCGCCTTGTTCACTTCACCACGTACGGTGAGGATCTCGGCCCAGAAGGCATCGTTGAGGGATTCACCAGCTTCCAGTCCGAACAGGCCGTCGTACCACTCTTCAGTGAACACGAACTCGCCACGCTCGCCCGGCAGCAGTGCCCAGATCTCGTCGGCGGTGAAGCTCATGATGGGTGCCATCCAGCGCACCATGGCCTCGGCGATGTGATAGAGAGCAGTCTGGCAGGAGCGGCGGGCCAGGCTGTCTGCCTTGGCGGTGTACTGACGGTCCTTGATGACATCCAGATAGAAGGAGCCCATCTCGATGGAGCAGAACTGCATCAGCTTCTGGGTAACGCCATGGAAGTTGTACTCGTCGAATGCAGCCACGATCTCGGCCTGTACTGCCTTGGCACGGCCCACGGCCCAGCGATCCACTACGACCATGTCGGCAGGCGCGACCATGTCGGTCGCCGGATTGAAGCCGTTCAGGTTGGCCAGCAGGAAGCGGGCAGTGTTGCGGATGCGACGATAGGCGTCGGCGGAGCGCTTGAGGATCTCGTCGGAGACGGTCATCTCGCCGGTGTAGTCGGTGCTGGCAACCCACAGACGCAGGATGTCGGCACCCAGCTTGTTCATCACGTCCTGGGGGCTCACCACGTTACCGATGGACTTGGACATCTTGCGGCCCTGACCGTCCACGGTGAAGCCGTGGGTCAGCACCTGGTTGTAGGGGGCCTTGTCCTTCATCGCCACGCCGATCATCAGGGAGGACATGAACCAGCCGCGGTGCTGGTCAGAGCCTTCCAGATACATGTCGGCCGGTTTGCCGTTGAACTCGGGACGAGCGTCGACCACGGAGGCGTGGGTAGAGCCGGAGTCGAACCAGACGTCCAGGGTGTCAGGCACCTTGTCGTACAGATCGGCATCGGCGCCGAGCAGCTCGGCCTTGTCCAGATCCCACCAGGCCTGGATGCCGGATTGCTCGACCCGCTTGGCCACTTCATGCATCAGGCGCACGGATTCCGGGTGCAGCTCCTGGGTCTCTTTATGGACGAACAGGGAGATGGGCACGCCCCAGGTACGCTGACGGGAGATACACCAGTCCGGGCGACCTTCCACCATGGCCTGGATGCGGTTCTTGCCCCATGCCGGGACCCAGCCGCTCTGGCCGTGCTGAGTGATGCCATCCTTCTCGATGCGATCGATCTCTTCCAGGGCGCGCTTGCGCAGACCGTTCTGATCCATGCTGATGAACCACTGCGGGGTAGCGCGGAAGATGATCGGAGTCTTGTGGCGCCAGCAGTGCGGATAAGAGTGGTTGAACACCTTGTGGTGCAGCAGGGCGCCGCGCTCGGTCAGCACCTCGACCACGGCCGCATTGGCCTTGAAAACATGCTGGCCGGCAAACAGTTCGGTATCCGGCAGGTAGACGCCGTTGCTGCCCACCGGGTTGGCCACTTCCAGACCGTATTTCTGGCCGACCACGAAGTCTTCCTGACCATGGCCAGGAGCTGTGTGAACGGCGCCGGTACCGGCATCCAGGGTGACGTGATCACCCAGCACCACAGGCACGTCGAAGCTGTAGAAGGGGTGGTTGAAGCGCAGCAGCTCAAGTGCAGCCCCCTTGGCGTAACCCAGGTTGTGGAAGTGCTCGATGCCGGCACGATCCATCACATCCTTGACCAGCTCGGCAGCCAGGATCAGGCGCTCGGGGTTGTCACCTTCGACCTGCACCAGGGCATAGTCGAGATCAGCGTGCATGGCGATGGCGCGGTTGGCCGGCAGGGTCCACGGAGTGGTGGTCCAGATCACCGCAGAGAGGGTGCCCTTGCCGGTGTGCCCTTCGGCGCAGTCAAACTTGGCGGCCACGGCTGCTTCATCGACGGCCTTGAAGCGCACGTCGATGGAGGGGGAGTTCTTGTCGTAATATTCGACTTCGGCTTCAGCCAGGGCAGAGCCGCAATCGGTACACCAGTGCACCGGCTTGGAGCCCTTGTGCAGGTGGCCGTTCTCGACGATCTTGGCCATGGAGCGGATGATGTTGGCTTCAGTGCCAAAATCCATGGTCAGATAGGGGTGTTCCCAGTCACCCAGCACACCCAGGCGGATGAAGTCGGCCTTCTGGGCCTCGATCTGGGTCTTGGCATACTTGCGGCACTCGGCGCGGAACTCGGCGGCGGAAACCTTCTCGCCCGGCTTGCCGACCATGCCTTCCACTTTCAATTCGATGGGCAGACCGTGGCAGTCCCAACCCGGGACATAGGGGGAATCGAAGCCGGACAGGCCCTTGGACTTGATGATGATGTCTTTGAGGATCTTGTTGACCGAGTGACCGATGTGAATGTTGCCGTTCGCGTAGGGGGGGCCATCGTGCAGAATGAAAGAAGGCTTGCCCGCTTTGGCGCGGCGAATAGCGCCGTAGAGATCCTGATCGTACCAACGCTTGAGCATGTTGGGTTCGCGCTTGGCCAGATCGCCACGCATCGGAAACTCGGTTTCCGGAAGATTCAGGGTGTGTTTATAGTCGCTCATCAGTCCTGGGTTCCCTTCTTTTCTAAAAGAGTGCTGGGTAAATGAAATTGTGGCAGCCCGAACCAGGCTCGGGCCGCCAGGGCATCTCGTTCGATTTGCTCTTTCAAGGCAGAGAAAGAGGCAAACTTCTGCTCTTCGCGCAGCTTGTGGCGAAGCAGCACCTTGACCTGTTGACCATATAGATCACCAGAAAAATCAAATAGATGTACTTCCAATCTAGCTTGTGTGCCGCTCAAGGTAGGCCGTACACCCACATTGGCGACACCGGGGAAGGTCTTGCCGGAACATAACACTTCCACCGCGAACACGCCACCGACCGGGATAACCTGGCGCTTGAGGGCCAGATTGGCGGTAGGAAAACCTATGGTGCGCCCCAACTTGTCGCCGTGGGCCACCCTGCCGCTGATGGTATAGGGGCGGCCAAGCATCAGCTCCACCTCGGCCATCCGGCCAGCCTTGAGGGCTTCGCGCACCAGGGTGCTGCTCACCCGCTGGCGGGACAGCTGGAAACTCTGGGTACTGATCACTTCGAAACCGAAGCGGCGGCCCGCCTCTTCCAGCAGGTGAAAATCCCCTTCCCGCCCCTTGCCGAAGCGAAAGTCATCGCCGACCACCAGGTAGCGCACGCCGAGTTTCTCGACCAGCAGTTGCTCGATAAAGGTGGACGCCGCCTGTCCGGCAAAACGGTGGCTGAAGCGCACGCAGAGCAGGCGATCGATCTGCAGCCCCTTGAGCGCTTCATACTTTTCCCGCAACCGGCTGAGCCGGGCCGGGGCCGCAGCGCCGGCAAACAGCTCCAGCGGCTGGGGCTCAAACAGCATGACGCAGGCGGGCAATCCCAGATGGGCCGCTTTCTCCTTGAGACGTGCCAGTACCGCATGGTGACCCTGATGAACCCCATCAAAGTTGCCAATGGTCAATACACATCCCCGGTGACGGGGCTTGAGATTATGAATGCCGCGAATAAGCTCCATCGGTGCCTTGTACGTTGCTGTTATGAAAATCGCCGGATTATATATCAGGCAGCAATCAGGATCAGCCCTCATGCCCCGATTTCAGGTGTCTTGGCCGAATTCCCAGCGCCAGCAGCGCCACCGCATAGATGGCAGCCCCCAGGGAGAGCAACATGGCCAGTTCCAGGGTGGCCTTGCCCATGCCCCAGGCGCCCCACTGGGCCAGATCCGGCGACAGATAAGCCAGCACGCCCCCCATCAACAAGGTCGCCACCAGCAATTTGAGACAGAACACTCCGGTCTGGCGGGATGGACGGTAGACGCTCTGCTGATACAACCCCTTGAACAGCAAGGCCGCGTTCAGGGTGCCGGAGCAAGCGGTGGCCAGCGCCAACCCCACATAGCCCAGGGGATAAATAAAGATGAGGTTGCATACCATGTTGGCCACCATGGCCATGATGCCGATGCGTACCGGGGTTTTGGTGTCCTGACGGGCGTAGTAACCGGGCGCCAGCACCTTGATCAGCATCAGCGACAGAAGGCCTGTGGTGGAAGCCAGCAGGCTCGCGCTGGACATGCTCACCTCGTGCAGCCCGAACTCGCCGCGCATGAACAGTACCCGCAGTATGGGCTCACGCATCACAGCAATCCCCACCATGGCAGGCAAACCAAGCAGCACCACCATCCGCACTCCCCAATCCATGGTGCGGGAGAAATCGGCCGGGTCGGCATCCACATGTTTCTTCGACAGGGCTGGCAGGATCACTGTGCTGATGGCCACTGCAAACAGGCCGAGAGGGAATTCCAGCAGGCGATCAGAATAGTAGAGGTAGCTGATGGCACCGGTAGCCAGGAAAGAAGCCAGCATGGTGTTGATCAGCAGGTTGATCTGGCTGACCGAGACGCCGAACAACGCCGGGATCATCAGGGTGCGGATTTTCACTACACCGGGGTGATGCCATCCCCACTTGGGCCAGACCAGCATGTTGATTTGCCGTAAAAACGGGAACTGGAACAAAAATTGAACCAAGCCGCCCAAAAATACCCCTATTGCCAGCGAGAGCTCGGGCTTCTCCATCATGGGCGCTATCCACCAGGCGGCCGCAATCATGGTGATGTTGAGAAATACCGGGGTAAATGACGAGACGGCAAAGCGGCCGAAGGTATTGAGGATGGCCCCCGCCATGGCGGTAAAGGTGATGAACCAGAGATAGGGGAAGGTGATCTTGAGCATCAGACTGGCCAGCTCGAACTTCTCGGCGGCAGGTCCGCCATGCAGCCAGTCCCAGAACCAGCCCCAGCCAAAGATGGCGGTCAGTACGCCCGATCCCACCACGCCGAGCAGGGTCACCACGGTAACTATTCCCCCCAGAGTGCCCGCTACGGCGGCCAGCAACTCGCGCACCTCCCGCTCGTCACCGTTCTTTCTGTACTCAGTCATCACGGGGACAAATGCCTGGTTGAAAGCCCCTTCGGCGAACAGGCGGCGCAGAAAATTGGGAATGCGATTGGCAAAGAAGAAGACGTCGGCAGCCACCCCGGCACCGAGCAGATTCGCGATGACCACATCGCGGATCAGCCCCATCACACGGGATGCCAACGTCATTCCGGACACTATCATGCCGGATTTGATCAATTTCTTACTCAAGACGGGGCCTCTGGAACTGTCAGAATGAAAAGAATGCTGCTAGAATCGGCCGACAGTTTAACCGTCTCCCATCTGACACACCACCGGGGGGCGGTGTTTATTTGCACAAATCATTTGACAATATGTGGTTGGGAAGGCATATTTCTGGGCCTTTTCAATACACTCGCTAAGACAGTTTTAGGAGTTTTACCTTGGCTAACATCAAATCTGCTAAGAAGCGCGCGATTCAGGCAGAAAAACGCCGTCAGCACAACGCCAGCCGTCGTTCCATGACCCGTACCTACCTGAAAAAAGTAATTGCTGCCATCGCCTCTGGCGATAAAGCTGCTGCTGTTGCTGCTTTCGCTGTTGCTCAGCCGATCATGGATCGCATGGCGACTAAAGGCCTGATCCACAAGAACAAAGCAGCTCGTCACAAGAGCCGCCTGTCTGCCCAGATCAAAGCTATGGCTTAATCAGCTCACGCTGATCAAAGCTGAAAAAACCGGCCATTGTGCCGGTTTTTTATTTCTCTTCGCTGCAGTAGAGTCGATGCAGCAAACTGATCACCTCACGCACCTCATGGCTACGCAGCGAATAGAAGACCGTCTGGGCCTCTTTTCTGGTCGTGACCAATTCATCCCGCCGCAACAAAGCCAGGTGCTGTGACAGGGCAGACTGACTCAGCCCCAACCGCTCGTTAAGCTCCCCTACCGACAGCTCTCTCTCCAGTAGCTGGCACAGGATAAACAGCCTGCGTTCATTGGCCAGCGCCTTGAGAAGCGCCACCGCCTGACCGGCTTTGGCTTCCATCTCTTCCAGTTGCATCACATTTCTCCTCTGCCAGTCGGCGATGATACGTGGTGACGAGTCGTTTTAAAATGACAGGGTGGCAGGCTGGATCGCCGAGAAGTTCTCCTGCCCGGCAAACAGGGAGGTGAAATCACTCTCGCATACCCGTTTGACTGCGGGGTGCTGGATCATCCGCTCGGCGAAGATGACGTAGTACTCCTCCGTCAAATCCTGGGTTTCCCCCAGCAACATCACCTCTTCCCCCTCCAGGATCTCCTCCCGGTAGATGGTGGGAGCCATGAAGATACCCTGATTGAAGAAACCGAATGCCTTCATCAGGGCCGCATCGTCAAACTCACCCAGGATACTCGGCGATACCCCCTGCTGCTCGAACCACTGGGTCAGTTGACGCCCCATAGCGGTACGACGTCCGGGAATAAGCAGCTTGCGCTCCTCCAGACATGCCGGGAAGGGTTTCTCGGGCAACGGCGCCTTGCAGAAGAAGCTGACACCACACCCCCCGAGCCGCTTGGAGAGCAGCCCCGCATGCTGGCTGGAATCCACCGGGCAGTCGGAAAGGATCATGTCGAGCTTGTGCTCACTGAGCTGCTCCAGCAAGAGTTCGTGGGTCGATTCGAAACAGCGCAGATGAATGGAGCCATCGTTGGGGATGACAGATAGCAGCACCCGGCTGGCAAGGCGTTTGGAGAGGGCATCGGCAATACCGACGTCGAACAGGATCTGGCTCTCCTTGCGATAGTTGACGATATCCAGCATCTCGTAGGAGAGGCTGAACATCTTGTCGGCATAGCGAAAAACCAGTTGGCCAAGTTCGGTCGCTTCGAGGGAACGTCCCTTGCGCTTGAGCAGTTTGCCACCCAGGCGCTGCTCCAGCAGCTTGATCTGGCCAGTCACGGTTTGTGGTGTCAAAAAAAGGGCTTCCGCTGCCTGGGTAACGGAGCCCTTCTTTTGAGTCATCCAGAAATAATAGAGGTGGTTGTAGTTAAGGTGTGACATCCGATGGGGTTACCGCTTTTCGCGGGCTCCGGTAGCAGCTGAGTTCAACCGCCAGAATGTCATACATGTCGCTGACCGAGTCAACCTTGTTCAAGGTAAACTGCTCCATCAAGCTGGCCTTGAGACGATCTTTATCCGGTTGGCGATCACCACAATAGCGCTTGTTGGTGTGCTTGAGCCGCTCCCCCGCCCGGCTGCTCAAGGCCCGCTCATAGAAGGTTTCTCCGAAACGAGCCTTGGCCTGCTTGTCACCGAGCAGCAGGGCGCTGTCCACTACTCCGTTCAGGTAGGTAGAGCAGCTGGCCGAGGCTGCGTCCCGCTTGCACTCTTCCAGACCATCAGCCCAGACAAGGGGGCTGCCCAGCAACAGTAACAACCATGGTGTTTTCATAATCCCTCCGCATTTTGATCTCCCTCCCCCTTGGGAAGAGACAACCGCAGTGCCAGATAGCCAACCAGCGCTGCCATGGTGGAACCCGCCAGGATCCCGAGACGGGAGTAACTGCCATAATCCATCCCGCCATGCTCGAAGGCCAGCGATGCGATAAACATCGACATGGTAAAACCGATACCACAGAGAATGCTGACCGCAAAAATCTGCTTGAAATTGACTCCATTCGGCAACTGAGCGATCCCCAGCTTGACCGACAACCAGCTGATGGTAAACACCCCGAGCGGCTTGCCGACAAACAACCCCAGCATGATCCCCATGGGCACCGGGCTCATCAGGGAGGAGAGACCAATCCCCTCCAGCGAGACCCCGGCGTTGGCAAAGGCAAACAGCGGCAGGATCAGGAAGGCGGACCAGGGGTGCAGCGCATGCTCCAGATGCTTGAGCGGCGACGCATAACGCTTGCCATTGAGCGGGATCATGAAGCCCACCACCACACCAGCCAAAGTCGCATGAACACCGGACTTGAGCACGGCCACCCAAAGTACCAGACCCACCACCATGTAGAGGCTAATCCTGTCCTCGCCACGGCGGTTCATCCAGAACAGGATCAGGGTCGCCATGATGCCTACCGCCAGCGCTGCCAACGACAGCTGTTGGGTATAGAAGAGCGCAATGATGATGATGACCCCCAGGTCATCCATGATCGCCAGCGCCAGCAGGAACACCTTCAGGCTCACCGGCACTCGCTTGCCCAGCAGCGCCATCACGCCAAGGGCAAATGCAATATCGGTAGCGGCAGGGATCGCCCAGCCAGCACGGGCTACTTCGTCCGAATAGTTGAAGAAGGCATAGATGAGGGCCGGAGCCAGCATGCCGCCTACGGCCGCAATGGCCGGGAAGGTCGCCTGCACACGGGACGAGAGCGCCCCTTCCAGCATTTCGCGTTTGACTTCCAGCCCAACCAGCAGGAAGAAGATCGCCATCAAGCCATCGTTGATCCAGAGCAGCAGCGGCTTGTTGATGTCAAGGGCGGAGATACGTACCTGTACCTGGGTATCGAGGAATGCCTGATACCCACCAGCCAATCCTGTGTTGGCCAATACCATTGCCAGCAATGCCGCCATGATCAGAATAATCCCGGAGGCAGCCTCCAGTTTCAGAAACTTCTTGATTACGTCACTCATGGTTAAAAAGTCCACAGTATTGCTTTTGTTTGAGTCTATAACGCGTAACAACTGATGGAAAATCGTTTCTTGTTGCTCAATACAACGGAAATACCGAAACGAAAAACGAAGGCGCACAATTTCCATGCGCCTTTTCCATCCCCATTCACTACCGACAACCTAGTCATTAAAATGAATTTCCAGTTATTTTCATGAATAAACTCCACTCTGGTTGGTACTGCTCCATCCAGGTTGTCACAGGCTTGCTCAAAGGCCCCATGAGCCGTCGCCGGAGTGGTTGAGTCATGTTCATCCTGGTGCGTTGGAAATCTTCGCAAGCAACAACATATGACGCGCCAGTCACCCCTCCCCCTGACTTAAGGCTATACCCTGAGGCGGTAAATAAAAACTCGATAAAAAAAGCCAGTCAGGAGAATGACTGGCTTTTTGATTGAGTGACGAAGGTGTCACCTCGAACTAAAGAGAGATTACTCTTCCAGGCTGATGCCTATGTTGGAAACCCCCCCCTGGGAGGCAAACTTCTTGATGGCAAGGATGCGATCACTGTCGCGCTCGTGAGCAACCCGCTTGAGTAGTTCAACCTGAAACTCCAGCTCGGCCTCCATGTATTCGTGCTCGTAGAGCTCCTCTTCGGTCAGCTCGCGCTCTTCCAGCATATCAATAAAGCCGGCCACGGTACCAACCGAGGCATGGCTGGCGTCATTGGCCTCTTCCCCCACTCGGCAAATGACAGAGTTGTAGGCACAACCCAGCGCCACACAGGCATCCAGCGCCGGGTAGGCACCGTAAGATTCAAACTTGCGGGGATCCGGAATGTGCGACTCGAAATCTTCGAGGATTGCCCCCAGATTGACCCGGGATCCCTTGACGGTGAGGTAGTTCCACATCTGGTCCAGCGCATGCCGGAAAGAAGCGGCATTGCCAAAACCGGAGGCCTGGCTGAACAAGGCATAGTTGGGGTACATGCGCTCTGCCAGCGCCAGGGTGTAGACGGTCTGCTGCCAAGGCTGTAGCTCGGCCAGTCGCTTATAAAACTTGTCACCAAACACTGGAGTCGGATCCTTTGCAAAATGTGGGGCAGATTGTAGCCCACACAGGACGTGGCGAAAACGAAAATGCGCCCTGGTCAGCTATGTTGCAACATCAACTCGGGTAAGATGAGGGCAAGGGCGACATCTCGTTGCGCCGCGAATTCTGATAAGGAACAAGAGTATGAGCCAACGCACCCTTCTTTTGCTCAGCCAGGATAATGCTCACTACGAACGTCTGCTCAAGGCCGCCAACCTCCCTCACCTGCGCATTCTGCGGGCAGACAATCAGGCCGATGCGGAAAAACTGATCGGCGAAGCCCATATCCTGATGGCGGAACCGGCCCGCGCCAAACCCCTGATCACAAAAGCCCGCAAGCTGACCTGGTTGCAATCCACCTATGCGGGGGTCGACGTCTTGCTGGAGGCGGGTAGCCGTCGAGATTACCAGCTCACCAATGTACGCGACATCTTCGGACCGCTGATGAGCGAATATGTGTTCGGCCATCTGCTCAGCCTGATGCGTCAACTGCCGCTCTACCGGGAGCAACAGAAGCAACGCCTGTGGCAGAGCCACCCCTATCAGGGTCTCAAGGGGCGCACCATGCTGATCCTGGGTACCGGCAGCATTGGCCAACATATCGCCCATACCGGCAGACACTTTGGGATGAAGGTGCTCGGCATCAGCCGATCCGGGCGGGAACGAGCCGGATTTGAGCAGGTCTATCAGCTCCCAGCCCTGAACAAGCTGCTGGCCCAGGCCGATGTCATCGTCAGCGTGCTGCCTGCCACGCGGGAAACTCGCCATCTCTTCAATGCGGCCCGTTTCGAACACTGCAAGCCGGGGGCCATTTTGTTCAATGTGGGACGTGGCAGCGCGGTCCAATCCGATGATCTGCTTACTGCCCTGCGCACCGGCAAGCTGGCCATGGCGGTACTGGATGTGTTCGAACAGGAGCCCCTGCCGGCTGATAGCCCGCTTTGGGGGCAGCCCAATCTAATCGTGACCCCGCACAACGGAGCCTACAGTTTCCCGGAAGATGTGGCCCAGATCTTCGTGCGCAACTATATCCGCTTCATCGACGGTCAACCGCTGGAGGGCAAGATCGATTTCGACAAGGGGTACTGATCCGGCCCCACCTCCCAATGAAAAAGGCCCCGCCTGTGTGGCGGGGCCTTTTTATTGCGTCAGCAAGAGACGATATCAACTCGCCTCCAGCTCCTTGCGATAACTCTTCACCTGGGCCAGGAACTGACGACGTTCCTTGCCACTGAGCGCTTCGGCCATCGGCAACTTGGCGGTCATGGCGTTGACCGGACGGTTGTTGATGCGCAGCTCGTAGTGCAGGTGGGCTCCGGTAGAGCGGCCGGTATTGCCCGACAGGCCAATCTTGTCGCCCATCTTCACCCGTTGGCCCGGCTTGACCAGCAGCTTGCTCAGGTGCAGATAGCGGGTCGCCAGGGTTCGTCCATGTTTGATTACGATATAGGTGCCCGCCAGCGGGTGACTGGTCGCCTTCTGGACGACGCCATCACCGGTTGCCAACACTGGCGTCCCTATCGGCAAAGCAAAGTCGGTGCCTTCATGGGGACGGATAGCCCCCGTCACAGGGTGTTTGCGCGCCGGGTTGAAGTTGGAACTGATCCGGTAACGGCTGTGGGTGGGATAACGGCGGAAACCGCGCTCCAGACTGTTACCCTCACCATCGTAATAGTTGCCATCTCCGGCAAGCCAGGCCGATACCGTCTTGCCCTGACTGGTCACTTCGACTCCCAGCAGCTGGCTGTTGCCCGTGCCCTTGCCTTCAACCGTCTCCTGACGCACCAGCACCTTGAATTTGTCGCCCTTTTTCAAGTCCTTGGCAAAGTTGAGCCGCCATTGAAACAGGTTTGCGATCTTCTGGATGTGGTTGGCCGGAATGCCAGCATTACGTGCACTGACATAGAAGCTGCCGTTGATCACCCCGTTGTAACGCTGCGGCTGCCACTCCACCTTTTCGTTGAGCATGGAGGAGGTGTAGGCATCATCGCTGCGCGACATTACCAGTGTTTGCTTGATATTCAGACGGATCTTAAGTTGCTGCAGTATGTTGTCCTGATCGATCAGCAGCTCGATATTTTGCCCGGGTTTGAGACGAGCCAGATAGTTCTTGTTGTCAGCATCCAGCACCTTGTAAAGGGTGGTGGTAGAGAGTCCCAGATTGTTAAAGATCGCCGTCAGATTCTCGCCACTGCGGACCTGATAATCCTGCCATTGTGGGGTGGTATCGACCGGGATGTCATCTTCGGGTGTGCTCGGCTCAACCAGCTCGTGATCCGGGATTTCGTTGAAGTCGGTGTTGTTTTCGTTGGTTGCCGTACCGGCAGTATCAATTGGCAACTCAAGGCGCAACGGCCGTTCCAGGATATCGCCTGGTGCCGGGAGCAATGCGACGGCTGAAAGGGTCATGGCCGTCAGCATTACCATGGCATAAAAGTGTTTGCGGGGAACCGGTGGTTCCCAGTTGGCAGCCTGCGCGACCAAGGGACGGAGACGTTTCATCCGCTATCCTGTGTTTAGATCTAAATAGTGTGAGTTGCGATGTCAGTTGTGACAAAACCGTATAAAACTGATTTTTGGACAAATAAAGATACAAAAAGTTCATCGCAATCTGCATGAACCTCACATTTTATGCATAACCTTCCCTTATGGGCAGAAATGATCGCCTTTTTTAACGATTTTTTCTTATTTTTAAGAACTGGGTCAGACTCGATTCGGAACAAGGCACATAAATGTTGCAATAACTTTTCCATGGAGTGGATATGTCGCTAGCCAAATTGTTAAACAGAATGATTTTCGTTCTGTTTCTAATCGGTGCCGTTCTGCTGCTTCTGCTTGAGATCACGACCGTCCGCCAATCCATCATCGACCAGATGTCGGCCAATCTGGAGACGGCGATTACCGCCCTGGGTCTGGTACTGCAGGGCACCCTGCTCAACGATGACAAGGTACTGGCCGAAACCATCGTCAATGCCATGTTCGATGGCGGTTTTGTCAGCGCTGTGACCCTGGTTGATCCCGATGGCCAAATACTGCTCAACAAGGTATTTCAATCCTCCCAGCAGAATGTGCCGTCCTGGCTCCCTTCGGCCATTGACATGCCACCTGTCAGGAGCGAACAAGAGCTGACCGATGGTTGGCGCATACTGGGCACACTGACGCTGGAAGGACACAGTGGTTATGCCTATCAGCATCTGTGGAATGCCATCAGCCGCACCGGCTTTGCCTTGCTGGCAGGGCTGCTGGTTTTTACCCTGGCGATCTCCTGGGCCTGCAAGCGACTGCTGCGACCACTGACAGATATCAACCTGCAACTTGGCCGGCTTCGCAAGCATCAGTACAACAACACCTTGTCCACCCCCTGGCTGCACGATCTCAGAGAAGTGACATCCTCCATCAATCAACTGATCTCGGAACGAAAACGGGATCTGCTGCAACAACGCCTCAAGATCACCCAACTGGGTAAACAGCTTCCAATGACACCTCACGTTCCGTTGCATGGAATGGTTTCACAAGCTAGAGGAGGCTATCTGCAAACATTTTTCTCGACCCAGGGAGAGATCCCCCTCTATCAACGATTCCTGCCTGAGCAAACAGTGTCAGCTGACAGTGAGCTCACTGTTATCGAAGCGGCCCTGGCGCCATGGCTACAACAAAACGTCGAGGGCATCTCTTTGCCGCTTTCCCTGCTCAACCATCCACAATGGCCGGAAATAGCCCCCTTGCTGACCCAGGGCCGTGGCAAGACACTGGATTGGCGCTGGGATCTCCCCGCCTTTCCGAATCAAGGGCAGTCCCTCCTGCTCTCACTGCAAGAGCAGGGGGTTGAACTCGCTTTCAGCGCCATTCCTCTCAATGCGGACACCCTCAATCAGCTCGACCCTCTCAATCCCGTGTTTATCTGCTGCCAGATAACGGAGGTTCCTCTTTACTGGCATCTGGTCTCGCAAACCATGCATGCAGCCGGTTACACCCTGCTGGCCGAGGCGGGCGAGCTGGCTGACGTGGACAAGTTGCGCAGTTGGGGGATCGACGGATATGCCAGGGAGGTTCAATCATGAGAAGGATAAGCCTGTTATTGGCCCTGCTTTGGCAACCGGCTGCCACGGCAGCCTCCGTCACCATTAGCACCGGGGGTGAACAGGGGATATACCATCAAATCATGGGGGAATTTTGTCGCCTGGCTCCGCAGTTGAACTGCCAATTGCAAGCCACCTCCGGCTCACTGGAGAACTTGCAGCGCCTGAAGAGTGGTGACGTCTCTTACGCCATGGTGCAGTCAGACTGGCTCTACCAGGCCAGCCAGGGCGCAGGCCCTTTCACCGGCAAGCCACAACCCGAGTTGCGAGCCTTGTTCGCCACTCATGCTGAGCCTTTTACCATAGTGATCCGCGCCGATGGTGATATCACCAAACTGGAGCAGCTCAAACTTGCCCCCATCGACATGGGATTGAAAAACTCCGGTACCCGCCAAACCGCTCTGGCGCTGTTCAACCTGCTGGGAATAAAAGAGCAGGATCTCGACCTCAAGAGCATGGCGAACCTGCCCGAGTCCCTGTGCAGCAAACAGATAGATGCCTTCGCCGTCGTCATGGGCCATCCGAACCGCCATGTACTCAATGCCGCCAAACGCTGCGCCATTAGTTTCTTGCCGGTAGATGGTGAGCTCAGGGAACAACTGATCCAAGACGTCAAATACTACCAGCGCAGTCAAATACCAGCCCGCATCTATCCGGGCAATCTCAAGGCGACCCCGACCTTCGCCATCGCCGCCACTCTGGTCACCAATGCCACCATGCCGGAAGAGGCAGTTTACCAGCTGACCAAGGCCATGGTGGACCAGCAAACCAAGTTCAATGAACAGACCTATGGGTATGCCAATATGTTTTATCGGGCCCGCAACAAGACGGGTCCTGTGCTGAGCATTGAACAACACCCCGGTGCGGCGCGTTATTTTGCCGAGTTGAAAGCGGCCGGGAAACTATAACTGACGGCGTGGCGTGCGCAGATGTTCGCTGGAAAAGCGGGTCTTCATGGCAGTCCACTGCGCCAGCCTGTCTGCGCTCCCCGCCAGGGTTCCCTCCCGACGGGACTTCATGATCCAGATGCTTTTGGCATCGAAGCTGTAGACGGGAATAAGATCGGTGCGCTTGCTGCCTAGCAGGATCCGGCTGTTGATATTGTCGAGCACTAGCGGGTCTGATTTTGGGGTCGGAAAATAAAGCGTCACCATGTGAAACTGGTTGTATCTCACCGCCTTGACGTAAGCCAACCGCAACTTCCCCTCCGCTACCCCCAGCTCCATGAGTGTGTAGTATTTGGAAATGCTGTAGTCCTCGCAGTCACCACCGCGGGCGCCGATAAATTCCAGCGGATTGGCCCAGTAATCCTCCATCCCCCACAGCTTGGGATCATCGCTGTAGGTCAGATTGTTGAAGTAATTGTTCACCAGCTCGAGCTTTTGCTGATCCGTGGTGCCGGCCCGCGGCGCAAGCAGGCGGGAGAATGCCTCGGCCCGCTGGATCGCCCTGCCGCCATACACTTCCTGCAATTTGGCCTGCAATTCGGGGCTGGCGATATAGTCGGAGAGACGAGAGGCCTGCACGCTGTTCCCCAAAAGGACCAACGCACAGGCAGGGATGAGCCACCATTTCATACCGGACACTCCATGCCAGATGCTGGAGGTCAGTATAGTAGGCGGGCCAAGCGCTATCGCGACAAGGACAGGCTTAACGGCACTGGGCGAAGGCATCCGCCAATTGCTGCATGAACTGGGGATAGCCATCCGGACCGAGCGGCACCTGCTCACCCACTTCGTCCAGCAGCAATACCCTGGCCCCGGTATTGCGGGCCACCGACTCTATGACGGCGGGGGAAAACTGCGGCTCGGCATAGATGCAACTGGCCTGCTTCTCTTCCAGCGCCTTGCGGATCTCCACCAGCGTCCTGGCTCCCGGGCGGCGTTCCGGACTCACGGTGAAGTGGCCCTTCGAACTCATGCCGTAGTGGCGCTCCCAGTAGCCATAGGCTTCATGGAACACGAAATATCCCTTCTGGTTCACCGCCTTCATCTGTTCGGCAATGATCTTGTCCTTGGCATCGACCTTGGCATCAAAGGCGGCGAGATTGGCCTCATAACGAGACTTGTTGGCCGGATCCTGCTTGCCGAGCTCGACGGCGATGGCGCGAGCGATGACCTTGGCCTGGGTCGGTCCCAGCCAGAGGTGGGGATCGATGCCCTCGTGGTGATGTCCCTCGTGGCCATCGTGGTCATGACCTTCATGTTCTTCATCTGCGTGCTCTTCATGCCCCTCCTGCCTGGCGTAGTCAAACAGCGGCATGCCCTCGACCTGTGTCAGGGTCAACACATGAGGATGGTTGGCCAGTGGTTTGGCCATGAAGCCTTCCAGTTCAGGGCCGACCCACACCACCAGATCGGCGCCATTGATGCTGCGAATATCGGAAGGACGCAGGGAGAAATCATGAGGAGACGCGCCGGTTGGCAGCAAAACCTTGGGCTCGCTCACGCCGTCAGTGATGGCGGCGGCGATAAAACCGAGGGGCTTGATGGTAGTCAGTACCTCGAGGGCACGAACGGGCAAACTCACTGCCAGCAGGGCAGTGATCAGGGCAATAATTCGCATTGGGGGTCTCGTCAGCAGGTGTCAGTGTGATAATATAACAAACCAATTTTTTTGTTATATTATAACTCTCACTGGCTGTAAACCCCGGAGTTGTCATGACCCAACTGGTGGAGCTGAAAGAGGTCAGTCTGTCGTTCGATGGACGCTCTGTGCTCGACAAGGTCTCCTTTACCCTCAATAAAGGCAAAATTACCACCCTGGTCGGCCCCAACGGGGCGGGCAAAAGCACCCTGAGCAAACTGGTGTTGGGCCTGCTCACCCCGGATTCCGGCGAGATCAACCGTAGCCGTGATTTACGGGTCGGTTATGTCCCCCAGCGCCTCTATCTCGATCCCACCCTGCCGCTGACGGTTCGCCGCTTCCTGCAACTGGGCAAAAACAGTCGCCTCTCCATTGAAGAGGCACTGGGCCGGGTCGGCGCCCAGGAGTTGTTGGACAACCGGATGCAGAAACTCTCAGGCGGCGAGATGCAGCGGGTGCTGCTTGCCCGCGCCCTGCTGGTCAAACCCGAGCTGCTGGTGCTTGACGAACCGGTACAGGGTGTCGACATCAACGGCCAGATCGAGCTCTATGCCCTCATCGGTCAACTGGCCGCCGAGCTCAACTGCGCCGTACTGATGGTCTCCCACGACCTGCACCTGGTGATGGCCAGCACCCACGAGGTGATCTGCCTCAATCGCCACGTCTGCTGCCATGGCGAACCGGAGAGCGTGGCACGCCACCCCGAATTTGCCCGTCTGTTCGGGCGGCCCGAGCAGGAGGTGCTGGCGGTCTACACCCACCATCACCACTGCGATGGCGAACACCATCATCATGAACCGCAGGCTCCCGTCATTCGCCTGCCCTCTCGCAACAAATAGCGCAAGCAATAGGACCTTCAAGTGGACAGCTTTCTGTTATATGCCCTCGCGGCAGGTCTCGGCATCGCCCTGCTGGCCGGCCCCCTCGGCAGCTTCGTGGTATGGCGCAAGATGGCCTATTTCGGCGACACCCTCTCCCACGCCTGCCTGTTCGGTATCGCGCTGGGCATCCTGCTGCAGGTGGATCTCACTCTGGCGGTGGTGGTCTGCTGCCTCGCCATGGCCATGCTGCTGGTGATCATGAGCCGCAACCAGCAGGTGGCCACCGACACCCTGCTCGGCATCCTGGCCCACAGCGCCCTGTCGCTGGGTCTGGTTACCTTGAGCTTTATGGACAACGTGCGGGTCGATCTGATGGCCTACCTGTTCGGTGACCTGCTCTCGGTGCAGCCGATGGACCTGATCTGGATCTATGGTGGCGGCGCCCTGGTGCTGCTCACCCTGTGGCGATTGTGGGATCCCCTGCTCTCCATGACCATCTCGGAGGAGCTGGCGCGGGTTGAAGGGATCCGGGTCGATGTGCTGCGCTGCGTGCTGATGTTGCTGATTGGCCTGGTGATCGCCGTGGCGATGAAGTTTGTCGGGGCGCTCATCATCACCTCGCTCTTGATCATTCCCGCTGCCACCGCTCGCCGCTTCAGCCAGACGCCGGAGCAGATGGCCGGCTTTGCCGCGCTGATCGGCTGCCTGGCGGTACTGGGCGGCCTCACCCTCTCCTGGTATCAGGACACCCCGGCCGGTCCATCGGTCGTCGTCTGCGCCACCAGCCTCTTTATCCTGAGCCAGTTCAAACGCGCTTAAACATCGCACCTCCTGATAGCGGTGGACTCTCCACCGCTATCAGGGCACGCCCGGGATCGGCCCCTCGGCCATCCAGTCTCTTTATCCAGAGCACAGTTCAAACGCGCCTGAGCGGCTCCGTCTCCCCGGGGCGCAGGCTGGCCTGCGCCTCCTGCCAGAGCCACTGGCGCAGCCGGTTGATGGCGGGTTCATGGGCCCGCGAGCGCTTGCAGACAAAATAGAAGTTGTCCCCGGTCTCGAGGGCATGCAGCGGCAAGCGCACCAGACGGGGATCCTCCGGCTGCAGCATGTAGTCATTGATGAGTGCCACCCCCTGATCCCAGTTGGCAGCCTCCAGCGCCAGCAGGATGTGGCTGAAGTGGTGCATTCTTGCCTCGGGCGCAATCATCAGCCCGCCCGCCTCCGCCCAGCGCCGCCAATCCTCCCCCTTCTCCCTGTAAATCGCCTGGATGGAGAGCAACGGCAGCTGCCACAGGGCAGCAGGCCACTCCCCCTCCACCTGCTGCCACAGGCGCCGGCTGCACACCGGCATCAACCGCTCCCGATAGAGCAGATCATGGACATAGCCGCGCCCCTCGGGGGAGACAGTGATGAAGCAATCCGCCACCCGATCAGAAAGCTCGGGATCCTCTGCCACCATCTCCAGGCTCAGATCCAGTTCGGGATAGAGTTGGCGCAGACCGGCCAGGCGCGGGATCAGCCACTTCACCGCAAACGAGCTGTAGACCGCGAGGCGCAGCCGCATCTCGCCGCCACCGCGCAGTTGCTCGCTGCACTGGGCAATCTGGGCCAGACCCGCAGCAATGCCCTCGAAATAGACCTCCCCTTGCGGCGTCAGTGACAGCGCTCGCCCCTGGCGCAACAGCAGCCGTTCTCCCAGAAAATCCTCCAGCAAGCGGATCTGGTGGCTGACCGCGCTCTGGCTGACGTTGAGCTCAAGGGCGGCGCGGGAGAAGCTCAACAAACGGGCAACCGCCTCAAAATATTGGACGGCGCGCAGGGGGGGCAATTTCATTATCCAAAAATCTCATAGATGGTTATTTTTTATCATTTTACTGGATAACTGCGCTCGGGCTACCCTTCTCTACTCTGAAACGGGAGGCGGTATGAATGCAGTCGGGATCGGCATCCTCTATCTGGTGCTGGGCAACATGGTGGCGGTTTTTTCTGATGCGCTGGTCAAGGTGCTGGAACCGAGCCAGCCCGTCTTTCAGTTTGTCTTTTTCCGCCAGCTCTCTGCCGCCATCCTGCTGGCCCCCTGGCTGCTCTGGTCGTGGCGTCGCCACCCGCCGGTGGCGCTCAAGTGGCATCTGCTGCGTGCCCACATCTGGGCGGTCGGCGTCTGCCTGATGGTGATCGCCCTCACCCGCTTGCCACTCGCCACCGCCAACGCCCTCTTCTACGCTGCGCCCCTGATGATGGTGCCGCTGGCGGTATGGCTGGCGGGGGAGGCCATCTCGCGCCAGAAGGTGTTGACGGCCTTTATCGGCTTCGTCGGGGTGCTCATCGTACTGCGCCCGACCGAGGTAAACTGGGCTGCACTCGCGGCACTCGGAGTAGCGCTCTCCATGGCGGTCAACAATTTGCTGATCAAGCGGATCCCGCTCAAGCAGCCCATCGCCCAGACCCTGTTCTTCACCAATGTGCTGAGCATGCCCTTCATCCTGGCGCTGGCCTTCTGGGAAGGGGGAGAGTGGCAGTGGCAGATGTGGTGGCCCGCCTTCGGATCATCGGCGCTCATCATGGTCTATGCCGGATTGTGCGTGATGGCCTATCGCAAGGCGGAAGCGAGCAAGATCGCCTCGGCGGAATACACGGGGCTTTTGATGGCGGTCGCCATCGGGGTCTGGCTGTTTGACGAGCAGCCCGGCCTGCCGCTGCTGCTGGGCTGTTTGTGCATCATATTGCCGCTGGTGGCCATGGCCCGTGGCAAGCCAAAACCGCTGGCCGAACCTGCGATCTGAACGAAACCTAGGGTCACGCCAGCAGTGGAGCGACCCTCTTCCTCAGGTGCGGGAGCACATCCTGCTCGAACCAGGGATTTTTCCTGAGCCAGAAGGTGTTGCGCGGTGAAGGGTGCGGTAACGGCAGCCAGCCGGGCCCGTACTCTGCCCAGCTGCGCACTGTTTCGGTCAGCGACCCCTTGCCCACCTCGCGCAGATAATAATTTTGCGCGTACTGGCCGATGAGCAGGGTCAGCTCGATATTGGGCAGCAACATCAGCACCTTGTCGTGCCAGGTCGGGGCACACTCGGGTCGGGGCGGCAAATCCCCCGACTTGCCCTTGCCGGGGTAGCAGAGGCCCATCGGCATGATGGCGATGCGGGATTCATCGTAGAAGGTGTCCTTGTCCACTCCGAGCCAGTGACGCAGCCGGTCGCCGGACGCGTCGTCCCAGGGGATGCCGCTGGCATGAACCCGGGTACCGGGCGCCTGGCCGATGATCAGCAGGCGAGCACTCCCGACCCCCCGGATCACCGGGCGCGGCCCCAGCGGCAGATGGGCTTCGCACAGACGGCAGGCCCTGATTTGCTCAAACAGGATATCGATTCGTTGCATGGGGCTCATAGTAACAGCTTTTGCCAGCTTTCCTCTTGTGAAAGCCAAACGAGACACATATCATCTCAACGTGCGTTTAATTTAATAAACAGGTAATCATGAAAAACTGGCTAGGTACAGGCACGGCCGCCCTCTCCTTCATTCTGTGGGGCATGCTGCCGCTCTATTATCAGTTCATGCCCGAGGTCAACATGTGGGAGCTCATCTCTCACCGGGTGCTCTGGTCCGTGGTGCTGCTGGGTGCCCTGTTCGTGCTGATCGGTCACAAGGTTCCCTGGGCCAGCCTGCGCGGCGAGCCACGCCAGCTTGGCCTCATCCTGCTGGCGGGCCCCGTCATGTCCATCAGCTGGTGCATGTTCACCTGGTGCCTGACCACCGGCCAGGTGTTGGCAACCAGCCTCGCCTTCTTCATGACACCGCTGTTCAATATCGTGTTCGCCGTGCTCTTCCTCAAAGAGAGGCTCACCCCGCAGAAGCACCTGGCGGTCGCCCTGGCGCTGGCGGGGCTCGCCTACATGCTGTTTTGCTACGGCCAGTTGCCCTGGTTCTCCCTCATCATGGGTGCCAACTTCGCCCTCTATGGCCTCATCAAGAAGAAGATCCACTACGACACCGGCACCTGCCTCTACCTTGAAGCGCTGGTGCAGCTGCCCGTCGCCCTGTTGCTGATCGGCCTGCTGGCGTGGCAGGGCGAGGGAATGTTCGTCAATGGCGATCTGACCGACAAGCTGCTGCTGATCGGCAGTGCTCCCGCTACCCTGCTGCCGGTGGGATTGTTCTGCTACGCCGTCGCCAGAACCCGGATGAGCACGGTGGGATTGCTGCAATATATCGAGCCGAGCCTCGCCTTCCTGATCGCCATCTACTGGTTTGGCGAGACGCCGGATCCGGTGAAATCGGTGGGATTTGCCTTCGTCTGGGCCGGCCTGCTGGTCAGCCTGCTACCCCTGCATCGCCTCAGACGACCTCAGGGGGCCGTGCGGTAAGACTCCAGAACCTGATGCCAGCGGGGATCCCTGTCCATCTGCTCGGCGATGTCGTTCAATCTGGTATGCAGATCGCGGCGAGACTTGGGCAGCAATATGTGGCGGGAATAGGTGGACTGGGCAAAGGGAGAGACGAACAGCTTGCCCTCAAACGCAGGATCCCGGGTGAAGAAGGCCAGCGCCGAGCCCGGGACCAGGGTCACATCGATACGGCCCCGTACCAGCATGCTGAAATTGCTCTTCACCTTCTTGGAATCATGGCGAATGACCTCTCCCCTCGCCACGGCCTCATCAATACCCTGATAGCGATACCCCTCGACGCCCCCGAACACCAGCCCCTTGAGTGAATCCGGCCCGTGATAGATGACCGGCTTGTTCACGCTGGAGATGAGTTCGTTGGTATCGCGCATGATGGGCAGGGTCCAGAGGTAGCGTTCGCGCATGGGATCACCCATCCAGGCCGGATTGACCCAGGCAACCAGGCTGTCGAAGCCGGGATCCGACATCTCCAGCGCCAGTCTGGCACGATTGACCGGCCAGAGCTCTATTCTGGGTTCACCCCCCAGCTTTTCATTGAGATACTTGACCAGCTCCCGACTCATCCCCGCATCAGGCCCGGTGTTGAAAGGGGGATGCTGATGGTAATCGTAGAGACGGAGCGTCTCTCCCATCGCGGGTGTCGCCAGTAGGAACCACAACCAGAGCCAGAATCGCATTGCACCTCCCAAGGTTAGCCTTGAGTTTGGCACAGAGAGCACGAATGAAAAAATCCGCGGCACAGCCCGCCTTATCTTCCTCCCCGCCCACCGACTGGTTCGTCTATATGGTGCGCACGGCCACAGGCACCCTTTACACCGGGATCAGCACGGATCCGGTTCGCCGCCTGCGCCAGCACCAAAGTGGCAAGGGATCCCGTGCCCTGCGTGGCAAGGGGCCGCTTATCCTGGCATGGCAACAACAGGTAGCAGACAAGGGCACGGCCCTGCGCATCGAATACCGTCTCAAGCAGCAGCCCAAAGCGGTCAAGGAGCGACTGGTGCAGGAGCCCGCCTTCTGGCCAACCTGGTATCGGGAGTGGCAATCCCGACACGTTTGAGCGCAAACATAAAAAAGGCCACTCTATTGAGTGGCCAACAAAGGGAGTTCGGGAAGCATTAACAACGCATGACAACTAGAGGTAGGTGTTGGTGCGGCGCTTGCGGTTGCTGATGAGCCAGCAGACCACCAGTACCAGCAGCAGCCAGGGCGCCAGCTTGATGATGAGAGCAAGCATGCCGCCCAGGGCCCCCAGCAGCACGAACAGACCGCTGACCAGCAACATGGCAATCAGGGTAAAGCCGGTCAGCGCCATGATCACCAACACCACCAGCAATACGAAAAATTCCAGCATATCTTGCTCCTTACAGAGGATGGGGCCGACTCGCTGACCCAGCGGTCAATCCAGCCAGCGTTTCAATTCATAACGGGGTGGCATCACCAGCACTGCCAACAGATAGGCGGCCAGAGTCACGGGCGGCAGCAGGATCAGGGCGATCAGTGCCACGATTCGCACCGTGACACGGGAGACCCCCAGCCGATTGGCAATCCCGGCGCACACCCCGGTCAGCTTGCGATGCACCAGATCCTTGGGCCAGGGGCGCATGATCACACCTCCGCCTTCTGGCCTTTCAGGCGCGCCAGCTCACGCTCTATCTCGTCATTGAGCTCCAGCTCGCGGAACTGGGCCTCAAGCGAAGGATTCTGGCCCAGGGTCGCCGCTTCAAGCTGGGCTTCCAGCTGATCGATCCGTCCCTGAAAACCGTCGAAACGGGCCATCAGCTCGTGCATTCGCTGGTTGTCGACCTGGGCGCGGGCCCGCAGGCGACTGTGGGCAGTTTGCTCGCGCAGGGTCAGCATTTTCTGCTTCTCGCGGGCCTCGGTCAGCTTGGCCGCCAGCCGTTCGCTGTCGGCGGTCAGCTGGGCCAGCACCTCGGCCACCCGGGCCTTGTCCTGCTCCAGTTGCTCACAACGCTTGACCTCGGCCAGCTTCTCGGTGAGGGCGGCACGAGCCAGATCCTCACGCCCTCTCTGCAGGGCAAGCTCAGCCTTCGCCGACCACTCCTGGATCTGGTGCTGCAATGTCTGCTGGTGCCGCTCCAGCTGTTTCTGTTCGGCGATGATGCGGGCGGCCTGGGTACGCATCTCGACCTGGACCTGCTCCATCTCCTCGATCATCAGGCGCAACATCTTTTCCGGCTCTTCGCTCTTGTCGAGCAGGCTGTGCAGGTTGGCATTGATCACGTCGGTCAGGCGGCTGAATACGCTCATGGTCTGGCTCCTTGTTGATGGGATGGTTAGCTCTTCTCAAAGCATTACAAGTGCCGTGCCAAGATATTTTTATGTTGTTTTACAACGAGATGGGAATTGATGGCACCGAATGATCGGCAATGAGTTGGCGAATATCACCAACAGGATGGTTAAATTCACCAATAAAAAAGGGAGCCAGCGGCTCCCCTTCATTTTGTTGCGCGACGAGGCGTCATGCGGCCTTGTGGTGGCCGAGCTTGCTGTCCAGTTCGACCAGCTTCTCCTCCATCCGGCTGCGGCAGACCTCGGACAGCTCGCGGATGCCGGCGGCGCCGTGCTCCTTGCTGCATACCGGAGCCATCACCTCCAACAACACCTCGCCGTTGTCCCAGCGATTGAGGTCGATCTGGCCAAAATAGCTGGAGCAGACGATGGGCACAACGGGTACCTCGGCCTGCACGGCAGTATGGAAGGCACCGGCCTTGAACGGTAGCAGTCCACGCCCCTGGGAGCGGGTCCCCTCCGGGAACATCCAGATGGAGGTGCCGCGCGCCTTGATGCGATCCACCACCTGGCCAATGGTGCCAATGGCGCGGGAACGGTTGGATCTGTCGATCAACACGTTGCCGGAGAGCCAGAAGATGAGGCCGAAGAAGGGCAGCCACAACAGACTCTTCTTGCCCACCGCCACCACGCCGGGTTGCACGGCGCCGGTCACTGTGAAGATGTCGTAGTTGCTCTGGTGGTTGCAGACATAGACCGCCGGCCCCACCGACTTGACCGCCTCATCCACCGTCACCTTGACCCGGATCCCGATCAGCGGACACACCGCGTGATACATGCGGGCAAAGACATAGACGTTGTTGGGGTGACGCGGACGGGCCAGACAGAGCAGCAGACCGAACAGGAACCAGAAGACGAGCAGCAGACCAAGCAGCAGCACACGGGCAAGTTTGAGCATCGAACACCTCGAATTTGAACTCGGCGCAGTATACTGATCCCCCTTTTAGCGAACAAGCGTTCGCCAGACAGAACTGACCAAGCTCACCGCCACGGCCGGGCCCCCGGCTTGCCCCGCTTGCCATTGCTCGCTAGGATGTGGCCATCTTGATGGACGGGGCGAGCATGATTCACCAACAACGCGTGGCGAAACACCTACTGCTGCTGGTCTGCCTGCTGGTGCTCAATTGTGCGGCCCAGCCGCTGGCCCGGCTGGCCCTGCTCGATCAGGCCATCGGCTGCCAGATCCAGCTCACCCAGGTAACGGACGACGAGCAGGCCGAGGCCAGCCCCAGTCCGCAACCCACCAGTTGCCAGCTCAATGGCAAATGGCTGAGTGCCACCACCCTGCTCTGCATCGAACAGATCTTCTTTGCCGTCGCACTGCTGATCGCCCTGCTGGCGCCGCTCTGGCGCTACACGCCACCCTTGCCGCCCCCCAGGGCCATCTCGCCGCCGGAGCGGCGTCTGCACCTCACCCTCTGCGTCTGGCGGGAATGAGCCCGGCTGCGTTTTTCGTCAGTCATCACTCATTTTTGCGAGACCAAACAGATGTCAAATCTCTTCAAGGCAACCCTGCTGCTGGGTTGCTTGCTGTGGCAACCCATAGGGTTGGCCAGCGACACGGGCTGGCTCACCAGCCCCCAGAACGATCACGCCAGGGTGCGGCTGCAGGCCGACCGCAGCACACCGAATCAGGCCCGCATCCTGCTCGATGTCGAACTCGAATCGGGCTGGAAAACCTATTGGCACAGCCCGGGTGAAGGGGGGATTGCGCCCCGGATCCTGTGGGACGAGCCGGTCGAGGCATTCCAGTGGCACTGGCCCGCGCCGCGCCATTTCGAGGTGGCCGGCCTCAGCACCCAGGGTTACGAAAAGAACGTAAGCTTCCCGCTCAGCCTGAGCTATCCCGCTGACAAGCCGCTCAAGGGGACCCTGCGCCTCTCGACCTGCAGCAATGTCTGCATCCTCACCGACTACCCCTTCACCCTCGCGGCCAGAGGCGAGGCGCCGGCCGGCTTTGATTTTGCCTATGCGAAGGCGGCGAGCAACCTGCCCCGGCCGCTGCCCGCCGATATCCGGATCAGCCTGGGTTATCAGCAAAACCAGCTGCAACTGATGGCCGAGCGGCCCGCCGGCTGGCAGACGCCGGCGCTCTTTATCGATGCCCTTGAAGGAGCGGAATTCGGCAAGCCCGAGCTTGAAGTGAAGGAGACCACCCTGATCGCCCGGGTTCCGGTCAGCGATGGCTGGCAGGGGAATGCACCTGACTTGCGCGGCAAGGCGCTCGGGGTACTGCTCACCAGCGGGGAGCAGGCCTGGCAGGGCCAGGCCCCCATCGGCGAGGCCCTCAGCCTGCCCGAACCGAGCCAGCCCCTGCTCTGGTTGCTGGGAGCGGCGCTGCTTGGCGGCCTCATCCTCAACCTGATGCCCTGCGTGCTGCCGGTGCTGGCCCTCAAGCTGGGTTCCGTGCTGCAACATCAGGAGCGAAAACAAAGCGATGTGCGCAAGCAGTTCCTCGCCGCCAGCGCCGGGATCATCGCCTCCTTCTGGGTGCTGGCAGCCATGAGCAGCCTGTTGCGCGCCCCAAGTTTCGGAATGAGTGGGGCGGTTGGCTGGGGGATCCAGTTCCAGAGCCCGACGTTCATCGGCTTCATGGTGCTGGTAACCCTGCTGTTTTGCGCCAATCTGCTGGGGTTGTTCGAGATCCGTCTGCCCAGCTCCCTCACCACCCGGCTCGCCACCCGCGGTGGCCAGGGTCTGGGTGGCCACTTCCTGCAAGGGAGCTTTGCCACCCTGCTGGCCACCCCCTGCTCGGCCCCCTTCCTCGGCACAGCTGTGGCGTTTGCGCTGGCGGCGCCACTCGGCCAGCTCTGGCTCGTCTTCACGGCACTTGGGATCGGCATGAGCCTGCCCTGGCTGCTGGTGGCTGCCGTGCCGCGCATCGCGCTCTGGCTGCCCAAACCCGGCCGCTGGATGAGCCATCTGCGCCTCCTGCTCGGGCTGATGATGCTGGGCTCCAGCCTCTGGCTCGCCAGCCTGCTCGGCAATCATCTGGGCAGCACGACCACCGGCTGGCTGATGGTGGTCATGGTGCTGGTGCTGCTGGTAGGTATCATCTGGCGTTACGGCATCCGGGGCTTCACGCTGGCCCTCTCCCTCTCGGCCCTCATCGGCGGTGCCCTGCTGCTGGGAGGCGCGTTCACCGTTCAGGGCAGCAACAGCGTCGATCGGGTAGTCTGGCAGCCTCTCTCGGAGCAAGCCATCACTGCGGCGCTGGCCCAGAAGAAACGGGTCTTCGTCGATGTCACCGCCGACTGGTGCGTGACCTGCAAGGCCAACAAATACAACGTGTTGCTGCGCGATGAGGTACAAACCGCCCTCTCGGCCCCCGATGTGGTGGCCCTGCGCGGCGACTGGAGCAGACCCGACGACGCCATCGCAGCCTTCCTGCGCAAGCGCGGCGCCGCTGCCGTCCCTTTCAACCAGATTTACGGCCCCGGCCTGCCACAAGGGGAGACCCTCTCGCCCCTGCTCGACCAGGACGACCTGCTTACCCTGTTGAGCCAGGCGGGCCTCATCCGCCCCGGCATAACCCGATTCTAAGGAGAACCTCATGAAACCGACTCTCAGCACCCTCGCCCTGTTTACCGCCCTCTCTGCCGGTATGCTGACGGCGCCGTCCCTGCACGCCGCGCCCTTTACCCCGGAGCAGGAGGCGCGCATCAAGGAGCTCATTCGCGAAACCCTGGTGGCCAACCCGAAGATCCTCGACGAGGCGGCCGAATCCTGGGAGAAGCAGAATGCCGCGGCACAGGCGGCCCAGCTCGGCGATTTCATCAAGGGCAACAAGGATGTGCTGTTCAACAGCACCACCAGCCCGCGCCTTGGCGCCAAGAATCCCAAGCTGACCCTGGTGCTGTTCACCGACTACAACTGCCCCTACTGCAAGCAGTTCGATCCCCGTCTCACCAAGCTGCTCAAGGCCTATCCCAACGATCTGGGGCTGGTGATCAAGCTGCTGCCGTTCAAGGGACAGAGCTCCGCCAAGGCGGCCCAGTACAGCCTGACCCTGTGGCAACAGGATCCGGCCCGCTTCCTCACCCTGCACGACAAGCTGATGAGCAAGCAGGGCATGCTGACCGAGGCGGACATCAACAAGGCGCTGGCCGCCACCGGCAACACGACGCTCAAGCCCGATGCCAAGGCCACCGAGGAGCTGCGCAACAGCTTGCGCATCGGCACCATCCTGGGGGTGCAGGGCACGCCGGCAACCCTGATCGGCAACCAGCTGGTGCCGGGGGCCATCCCCTATGAGGAGCTGGAGCAGCTGGTAAAAGACGAGCTGGCCAAGCTGGGGTAAATCATGGCGACCACACCCACCCGGCCCCGCTGGCAACGCTGGGGCAAGGAGGCGCTCTGGCTGCTGCTGATGGCGCTGGTTATCTCCACCCTGCTGGATCTGTGGCGCAGCCCCACCCTGCCTGAGGGAGCCATGAGCGCCCCCATTACCCTGCAGGATGGCACCACCACGGATCTGGCAACACTGAGCCGGGGCAAGCCGCTGCTGGTCTACTACTGGGCCAGCTGGTGCGGGGTATGCCGTTTCACCACGCCGACCGTGGAGACCCTGTGGCAGGAGGGGGAGAACGTGCTGACAGTGGCGCTACGCTCCGGCAGCGACGCCCAACTGCGTGAAGGGATGGCGAAGAAGGGGCTCACCTTTCCCACCCACAATGACGAATCGGGAGCGCTCGCCGCCCGCTGGCAGGTGGGGGTGACCCCCACCTTCCTCATCGTCAAGGATGGGGAGCTGGTAAGCAGCACCACGGGCTGGAGTTCGGGGCTCGGGCTGACGCTGCGCCTGTGGTGGGCGAGCCTTCACTAACCCGGCGCCACGCCAATTGCAAATGCCCGGCCATGCCGGGCATTTTTTCAACCGCCGTCACAGATAGCACCTCTCGCCATTGCCAGAATGGTAACAATCGGCACTTACGCTGTGTCTGACGCCATTCGTCCGCCTGCCAACGAGCCCGGTGATGCAACTTGCTCGCCATATCATCGCCAATGCGTGGCGGTGCGGATCCGTTTCCGTTAAAATGACGGGTTTTTGCCGTGCCTGGTTTGCCAAGCCCGACCAGGCACCCGCAGTGTGAATTCCAAGATGCCAGCGATGCAGGATCTGCCATGAACAACTACTTTCGGGTGCTGGGCGTCAAGTCCAACGCCAGTGAAAACGACATCAAGAAAGCCTATCGACGGCTGTCGAACCAGTACCACCCCGACAAGCTGATCGGGGCCACTGACGACGAGAAAGAGCAGGCTGCCATCAAGCTGCACCAGATAAAGCAGGCCTATGAAGTGCTGTCTGATCCAAAGCAGCGGGCCGCTTTTATCAAGGATTTCAACAACGTCATCGTGACCGATCCCGCTTCTGCCATGCAGGAGATGTGGGACCAATTCTACCCCTGAGGCATCATGCAAAAAAAATGGGATCAGGCACGACTCAAGGCCCTCTTGAGCGATGCCAGTGAAAATATCGAATCCTACCGGGATCAGGACGATCCCAAGGCGCTGGAACAGTTCACCGGCAAGATGAAGGCCCTGCTGCTGGCCGACATGAGCATGCTGGAGTTTATGCCCGAATACCTGCCGCTCGCCCTCTATGGCCGGGTGCAGTTTCCGGCCAAGGCCAAACCGCAGTGGGCCCGCTGGCTCACCAGTGACGAGCAGCCCTCCTGGGACGAGTTCAAGGTGTCGGTGGCGTTCAGCAACGCCGAGCTGCCGCTGGTCAAGGCAGTGCGCGCCCAGAGCGAAGATCAGCTGATGGAAGCCTGCGCCGTGCTGTTCCAGCTCGACAATCCGCTGCCGCGCGGCAGCCGCCGTGCCGATGACGACTATGAGCTGCGCGACGACGAGGATGAAGACGGGGAAGATGCCGACGCCGACTACAATGGCGATGAGCGCGACGACGGCGATCAGGATATGTACGACGAAGTACGTTTCTAATTGGGGCAACGCATGAACAACAGTCTGATAGAAATTACCGCCATCGAGATCAAAGAGCTGGCCGTGGTCGAGCCGAAACAGGCCAGCGAGAAGTTCGAGCTGATCGCCAAGACCATGTCTGACGATCAGCTGGCAGAAGTGATTGAAAACATTGATATCGTTACCCTGACCCAGATCAACGGCCAGCACGACATCTCCTTCCCCTCCATCATCTCCGAGCTGATGACCCCGGAGCGGATCCGCGACATCGTCTGCCAGCAGCCCCTCTACTGGGAAGAGGCGATCAAGAACAACGCCGACGAGCTGCAGCAGCACACCTTCGACTTCCTCAACTACCTGATCCGCACCCAGGAGAGCGAAGCCAAGCAGCGCGAGATCCTCGAGTGCGTGGCCGAGGATCCGGCCGGCCTCTTCTACCTCGCCATCCCCTTTATCGAGTTCTATCGCGGCGATCGCTACGAGGACGACGAAGGCTATCGTGACGTGCTGCACGCCGAGGAGGAAGATCTCGAAGAGTCCCTGCGCTACAGCGAACGCCAGCAGAGCGAGGATGTGCACGACTACGCCCTGGATGACCCGAGAAGCCTGTTGATGCTCATCCGCGAGCTGGCTCCCGAGGTGGAGAAATCCATCAAGGCGCTGCTGCGCAATGAGCACTCCACCTGGGACGGCATCATCAACAAGTTCGCCGCCGAGCTGGTGATGCAGGCCAAAGAGAAGAACAAGGTCGAGGAAGACGAGTACGGCGACGTCGACGACATGTTCAGCTTTCTGGATTAAGGAGCCCATTCATGCAGTTAGTCATTCGCGATGCCAACCAGGGCCCCTTTCTCACCCAGGTGCTGCGCTTTGGCCGCGACAACGAGCGTTTGAGCCAACAGCAACTGGCCGCCATCAAGGGCAAGGCGGTGCTGATGAGCCTCAAATTCGCCGACAAGTACTACAACAAGTACAAGATGCACCTGCTGGAACAGGCCGCTCACGACGTCATCGGCGTGGTGAGCCTGGGGTTGCAGGAACTGTCCCAGCGGGATCCGGCCAAGGCGCTGGCCCTCTTGCAGGCGCCGGAGGGGCCCATCAAGCCGTTCCAGAAGGGCTGGTCCATGCTCATCACCGTCAGTCCCAGGCAGAGCGGCAACAGCCTCTATGGTGACGTGGATGCGCGCCTGCTGGACAAGATCTCCAGCCCCCCCGATGTGGAGGAGTGGCAAGGGTGGCAGGAGTACGAGAAGGCGCTGGCCGAGCACAACAAGAACCGATTGATGGGGCTTATCGACCAGCACTTCTTCGCCTGCGAGAACGATCACCCCACCATGGAAGACAAGCTGGCCGAGGCCCTGCTCTATCGCATCCTCTGCGGCAAGGGCAGTGGCGCCGCCCCCCTCAAGGTGAAGCAGGATCTCAAGCGCAAACTGGCGCGGGAGATTGAGCTCAAGGAGGAGTGGTACGACACCGACCATCTGGCGACCCAGCTCGCCCTGATGCTTGGCGAACTGCCCGCCGACATGGCCGCGGCGATCCGCCAGGAGCTGAGCCCGGGCTTTGTCCCCAACCTGCTCCACACCCTTGGGTTTGTGCGCCAGTACCAGCTGCTGCAAAAAGAGAGCGCCTCGCCGGAGAAGCTCGACAACTTCGAGATGCGCGCCGGCATCAAGCACCCGCTGCTCGGCTGGCCCCTCTATCACGACTTCTGATAGCCAGCCTGCCAACAGGCGGCTCTCTCTGTAATCCAACGCCCGGCTTGCCGGGCGTTGTGCTATCCGGCAACCAGCACAATATTTCCCCCTGAAATCAAAAACAGGCCAAGAGATCAGCACACATCAAACGACTGGTATTTTTCATCACAGCACGGGAATAAATAAACACCGGGGTCAAGATGTAATGAAACACCGGGAGAAGCCGCAGGAAGGAGGATATCGGTCACAAAAGGGAGCCATTTGATTTTGGTATGCTCTCGATTAATATGCCCGTGATTGATACTCACAGTTCAGTGCATTAATCCAAAACCGATCCACTATTATCCATGAGACACATCATGAAAATGAAATACTTGGCGATCATCGCAGCTCTTTTCCTGTCGCACACCGCCAATGCCGGCCCCTATGGGGATGATCTTGCGAAATGCCTTGTAGAATCAACAACAAAAGATGACAGAACGTCTCTCGTCAAGTGGATGTTCGCCTCGGCATCGGCACACCCGGCCGTCAAATCCATCAGCAACGTATCACAAAAAGAACTGGATGATTCCAATGCCACGCTGGGCAAACTCTTTACCAAATTATTGACCAGTTCATGCCGGGATCAGGCAACCAAAGCACTGACTTATGAAGGAACCAATACCATCAGTACCAGCTTCCAGTTATTGGGACAGGTCGCCGCCAGCGAATTGTTTTCCGCTCCTGAAGTGCAGAAGGCCATGTCTGGTATTGAGAAAGGAATCGATAAGGCTGAATTTGAAAAGTTGATGAAAAAATAATTTGGCCAGAAGGGAGGGTGGGGGAAATATCGTCATCTCCCGGATGAAATTAAATTGGTCATGATTTATTGATCCGTTGGCTGGGTAACAGATCTCATGTTGCCGCCTAACGAATCCATCTTGCCTGTTATCTCCCCTCTCTCCTTATAACAACGCCCGGCTTACCGGGCGTTGTGCTATCCGATTTCTGCCTGCGCCACTACCCGGTGAAGATGGGCAGCAGGTTTGCCATATTGAGCAGATGGAACAGCGCTATCAGGATGCCAAACAGGATCACCCCCATCACCATGCCCTGGCCGCCCGGTGCCACGAAGCCCTGATCTCCCCCTTCCGCCTTGCGCGCTTTCATCACCAGCAGGGCCGGGACTATGCAGGTCCAGACGGTGGCGGCCGCTCCGGCATAACCGATGGCGATGATAAAGCCGAACGGAAACAGGAGTGACATCAGGAGCGGCGGCAGAAAGGTCACCGCCCACGACTTGGCACGGCCGCGGCGACTGTTGTCGAACTTGAACAGATCCGCCAGGTAATCAAATACCCCGAGCCCCACCCCGATAAAGGAGGAGAGAATCGCCGCTATGGAGAAGGCGTGCACCGCATGGTCGACCCTGCGGGAGTCGATCACCGACCCCAGCGCATTGAGCAACGCATCCACCTCGCCCCCATGGGCGATGACGGGGCCAAACTGCTGGCGCGGCAGGTTGCCGAAGATGCTCACCAACCAGAGGATGTAGAAACCGAGGGCGATCAGGGTGCCTCCCAGAATGGCCCTCTTGGCCTTGTGTTCGCTCCCGTAATAGGCCCGCATCGAGGCCACCGAGTGGTGATAACCGAACGAGGTCAGCGCCACCGGCAGCAGGGCCAGGGCGTAGGGGGCATACCCCATCTCCTGGTGCATGGAGTCAAACAGCTGATCCACATTGACCCGCATCGCCAGCCCGGAGACCCCGAACACGAAGCTCAACAGCATGAAGGCGATCAGCACCACCGAGATCCGGTCCACCGCCCGGGTCGAGTGCCACACCAGACTGGAGAAGAGCAGCACAAACAGCACGGAGGCGATCTTGCTGTCGATGCCGAGCAGCCCATGCAGGATCAGCCCGGACGAGGTGATATAGGCGTAGAGCAGGATCCCGCCGACAAAATAGACCGCCAGGTTGTTGAACATATTGACCCTGGATCCCAGCAGATCCCGGGTCACCGTATTGAAGGAGACGGTCAGCTCGTAGCCCTTGAATGCCTCCAGCAGCATCCAGCCCGAGACCGTCATCACTATCATGGTCAGGGTGATGACCAGAGTGGACCAGCTGGCCCAGGCCCCCGCCCCGGCGCTGGGCAGCCCCAGCATCCCTGCCCCGACACAGACGCTCGCTATGATACAAGCGCCCCCCACTATGGATGGATTTTTGGCCATCGTATTCCCCCCTGTCTTATTCCCTGAATGCAGATTCAAAAAAGGCACAGAATCTTCTGTGCCTTGCTTTGCTTATTGGTTGTTATGCTTCGGCCAGCTGTCTGGCCGTCGTCGCCGTATTTGGCGCCACCTCTTCAAGCCGGGCGGTGAAGTGACGCAGTACCGGCGGCTCGTAGGTGAAGGTCAGCCCCTTGATATTGGCGGCGTTCTTTTTGACCTCCTGGAAAGCCTCAATGATGAAGTCCATGTGGGTCTGTGTGTAGGTGGCGCGCGGTATGGTCAGGCGCAGCAGCTCGGCCGGGCAGGCCATCTGCTTGCCGGTGGCCGGGTCACGACCCTGTAACAGGGAGCCTATCTCGACCGCACGAATGCCGGCGACCTTGTAGAGCTCGCAGGCCAGGGCGTGGGCCGGGAACTGATCTGCCGGGATGTGGGGCAGCAGCTTGCCCGCATCGACGAAAGCCGCGTGTCCCCCTGCCTGCTGGCAGACCACGCCGATCGCCTCCAGCCCGTCCACCAGGTACTGCACCTGCTGGATGCGGTAAGCGAGCCAGTCCTGGCGCATACCGTCGCGCAGGCCGACCGCCAGCCGCTCCATGGCGCCCCCTTCCAGGCCGCCATAGGTGGGGAAGCCCTCCTGCACCACGCACAGAGTGCGGCACTCGTTGTAAACGTCCAGCATCGACTCATCTTTGAAGCAGAGCAGGCCGCCCATCTGCACCATGGCGTCCTTCTTGGCGGACATGGCGAGGCCGTCTGCATACTTGTAGGCCTCGCGGGTGATCTGCTCGATGCTCCAGTCGGCGTAGCCGGGCTCGCGCTGCTGGATGAAGTAGGCGTTCTCGGCGAAGCGCGCGGAGTCCATGATCACCGGGATCTCGTATTGACGGGCGATGGCATAGACCGCCTTGAGGTTGGCAATGGAGACCGGCTGGCCCCCGGCCGAGTTGCAGGTGATGGTGCTGACGATATAGGGCACGTTGGCCGGACCCGCCTCCTGGATGGCCGCCTCCAGCTTGTCGAGATCGAAATTGCCCTTGAAATCGGCGGTGACGCTGGTGTCGAACGCTTCCTTGGTATAGACGTTCTTTGCTACGCAGCAGTTGATCTGGGTATGGCCCTGGGTGGTGTCGAAGAAGTAGTTGGAGAGCGCCACCATCTTGCTGCGATCCAGCCCCTTCTCCTGCTCACGCTTCTTGATGAGAACCGGAATATAGATCTGTTCGGCGCCGCGCCCCTGGTGGGTCGGAATGGTCAGCTCGTAGCCGAAGATCTCCTGCACCGCCTTGCGCAGGGCGTGGAAGCTGCGGCTGCCGCTGTAGGCTTCGTCGCCGCGCATCATGGCCGCCTGCATGTCCTGGGTGATGGCGCCGGTGCCGCTGTCAGTCAACAGATCGATAAAGACGTCTTCGCTGTCGAGCAGGAAGGGGTTCATGCCGGCCTGCTTGATGGCGGCCTCGCGGTAGTCACGAGTGGTCCGTTTTACCGGTTCGATAACGCGAATGCGAAACGGCTCGGGCAGGTGTTTGAAATGTTCCATGGTAAACCTCGGCATTATTTGGCGAACAGGATCGCCATCCGGCGCAAATTAAAGGATGCGCAGGAAAATAGATAAATAGAGACCCGGCTTGGCTACATATGGCGACAAACCAGATATCAGAGACAGAATGTCAGCACAGGAATATGTGCAGAAGGGGCCACCGGCCCACAGCGGAAGGCTTATTTGATTGGGAAGAAGAAGGCTATCTTGCGATCAAGATTGAACCATTTGCAGGAAGTGAATGTGCGATTCATGGTGCCCACCCAGTTGAAAATAAAATGTCGATATGACCAGCTCATTATGAACAGAAGGCATCCGGGTTCAATACGCCAGATAAGTAAACTGGGATCTTGATAACATTTTATACAACTCTTTTTGTGACGGGAGTGACGCTCGCCCTGTCACGGCATAGAGCCAAGCGCAGCCAAATAAAGTATGAACATAACACAATCAAACGTAACACCTTGTATTCATTGATATTTAACAAATTATTCAATACAGGAAAATATAAGAAGTCATCCGCCTACCGGGTGATTTCACCAACGGATGGCCATCAGTCCATGTTAAATTTTGTTGCACTTGCAATCAGCTTGGTTCCCCACCCTCCCCTTATCAAGGACCATCATATACCCCTGTTCCTGGCCACAAGATGACCGACTGATGGCCAACCTTTTATATCCCTCTGTATTCAAGAGATTAAGGTCAGGGGTCGTCACTCAATATAAAAAGAGAAAACCATAAATACGCTACCCATTGGAATGAGATGATAGGTTATTAATCAATAGATAATTTTACAGACAGATTAAACCGACTCGTTACGTTCACTATCATCGGCATTTCGTGATAAACAGCCTCCCCAACAAAAGCTCTGGATATATCCAGTCACCTTGTCTACCCCCTTTGCGCAATTGTGCCGCCAGGCTCAGCGTTTATAATCCCCGCCTGATATGAAGTGGGGTATTTGACAAGATGAGCAGAAAACCGGACCGCATTACCGCGATGCAGCAGATCATCGATGCCGTCAAACAGGAGTTCCCCCTCTATCAGGCCGACACCTTCAAATGCGGCCCCGACAACACCTGCATCGGCTGCCCGAAGAAGCTGATGGAACTGGTCGATACCGAGCTCTGCTACTGGCAATACCAGATCAATCGCGGCATCCCGCCCACCTTTGACGAGCTATCCAGCTTTGGCAAGATGTGCCGCAATATCCGGCGGGCATTGGTGCGCAATGGCCGGATCCCCGCCTGACCATTTCGCTGCGTCATACACCTCTGATACGGCTGGCGGAGTGAAGCCAGCGCTCCCGCACCTGCTTTGGCAAACCAGAATGGAAGAAGGAGCCTTATCGGCTCCTTCTTGTTATCTAAGGTGGCGCAGCCTGACCTGATCAGGTCAGGTAGTAGCGCCACATCCGCACCGGCTCCGAGTAACCGACCCGGATGCAAAACGGCGAGAGGTCCTGATTGGCCTGCTCCAGCGTGAGGGTCTGCTGGGCATCCTCCTCGCACCACTGCACAAAATCGTCGCTGTTGAAGCTGTAGTGATCCCCGTGAAAGATCCCGTGAGCCTCGATAAGCCCGATGGCTTTTTCTGTTTCCATGATTGGCCTCCTGGCACTGGGGTGTCCCCTTCCAGTTTAGGCCCCGGGCAGGAAGTTGGCAGGGTCAGGGGGTGATGGTCCACATGGCGCTATCCATCCCGGTCTCGCGAAAATCGATGACCACGGGATACTCGGTGCCGCAGCCCGTCACAGTCCAACGCTCTTGCCAGTAGCGACTACCCGGCTCCCCCTTGGGCAGTTGCAGCACGGCAGGTACAAAACGCTCCGGCGCCTCGCAACCCTTGGTTGCCACCCAGCCCGCGACACCGACCATGGCATCCCGGATCAGTTGCTGGTTGGCCATGGTCCCCTCCTGCACGGGTTCACGGGTCTCGGCATGCAGCGGCAATAGCCAGGCAGCACACAACAAAAACAGGGCAACTCTCATCCTCTCACCTTCCTTGCATCAACAACGCCAACATTTGATTCGATTGGCACTTAACCATCATGCCCTGAAAGACATCCAAACAGAACCCGCTATATATGACGACGGCAAGAATCGGAATCGCTTTGCTACTATCCCTCTTACCTGGCAACAAAAACCATATCGAGCCGCAGCGTAATCGATCGCACCGCAGACTCCATGCCAATGGGAAAGAAGATCTGATGGATGACCGGTAACCTTGCGGTAACTTGTTTTCGCGATCGTCTGATTACGCTTCGCTAATCAAACCTACGGCCCTTGCAGCCATCTTCCAGATTGGCCTGGTGAGCCAGAGTTTCATTGAGCTGTCGCACAAACCAGCTGATGGAGTAAAGCCGCTCGCGCCACTGCCTATAAGTTGTTTAACCACTGCAATCTCAGGTTCAATCAGGGATTCCCCCTGATACCAGCGCCGCACCAACAGCGACCATTGGAACAACGCAGCCCAGCGCTCGGCCACCTCCCGCTCACTCCAGTTGGCGGCGGTATCGGGATCAACCTTGAGCACCAGGTGGTAATGGCTGCTCATCGCTGCATAGGCGCCGATGTTCGTAGCTCTGACCAGAATGGGTCTCTTCCCCACACAAGAAAGCCCGCCGTACACAGCGACTGACCACGTGGTAGTAAGGCGTATCCTGCAAACTGATTTGACGTGACCGGGCAATGGTCATGGCGCATCCCTCGACAGTGATTCCTCAAGGCAAGTACAGGATTACGCCGCGGTCACAAAGGTGGGTGTCCCAGTTTTTGTTTTTGGACCTACAGCCCTAGCCTAGAGTCCAGATATTAGTTGACCATTACAATCGATAACATTTAAATTCAAAGTGGTAAGCAGATAAGTACACTTAACTATATTTTACATTACTACCTTGAGGTAAAAAATGAAGATATTACTTGCAGTAGATCAAGACAAACACCCTATAAAAAGCAACATACTGTCAAGTGAAAATGATTACTCAAAATATTTTAAGAGTAAGGAGCACGAGCTTGCGTTTTATTTAAAAATAAATAATCAGGCCTTTGATAAATACCTTGGCATAAAAAAATACATATGATTGATGTGAGAAAGGCGAAAGAGTTGAAGAATGAATACTTACGTATTTTTCATCCTGACCGCAAGAAAGATGTGGATAACGGCTTGAACTATGACGATATTTGCGCAGATATAAGCACCATTTTCCATCGCGTTTCAGGAGGGAAGTTATGACTACCAACCTTCCATCCACTCATTTTTACACATTGGCCTCCCTTGATATCAAACTGCAAAATGAAATAATTTGATATAATAATGCGTTGCTCAATACCCTAAGTTCAAAAACCTTGTCAGCGATAAAAAATGCATTTTCTAGAAGCATATTGGTTTGGCAAAATGGGCTATGTTATGTAAAGGTTTCTGAGTTAAATAATTTACTAAGGACTGGTAGCTCCGGGGCGGAAAACTATTACTGGCAACAGGGTATTTCCGGCTATTCTTCACCCTCATCACCCCATGAACTAGGTGATGACATCTATATATCCGGTCCTGATTTTTTTGGTCTACTAGATGCCAGAATACAGCTTACCGCCGGTAAAACACACTTATATCTAAAGTATGTGAGGGCTCTTTACATATCAATTACATCGTCGTCAATCATCAGCGACCTAAGAACGTCATTTTCAATAAATATAAATAACCAACGAGGAGAACTAAAAGAACAGCGAATATCATACTACAACATCCAACAATGTGAATTTACCAACAACATCTTCACTAACAATTCGCAAGTGCAGTTTGCTCATATCGAGAGTGTTACAACTGCTCCGCTGTTAGCGTTAAACATTGACAATGGTGTAATAATTCTTAAGCACATCCACGCTGACCTGACACGCCTCGGTATTCACGACTTCGCAGGCATGTATGACTACTGCATTCAGAATAATTATTCCACTGTTTGGGCTGAGAAATACAACCTTTAACAATTAATACTTTGTAATTGTTTTTTGAAAATTAAGTTGTACACCATCATGGGCCTAACTCCATACATATAATAAGGGAGCTCCCGCTCCCTTTTATTTATTACCCTTCCTGATTTTCCCCGGCAGCCGGTTCGGCACCGGCGGCGGGTTCAATCTCGATGCGATCGACCCGCTGCAGACCGCGGGGCAGCTTGGCGCCGCGGCGACCGCGCTCGCCGCGGTAGTAGTCGAGATCGGACGGCTTGAGGGTCAGCTTGCGCTTGCCGGCAAAAAGAGTCACCGACTGGCCTTGCGGGATGACGGCGGCCATCACCACAAACTCCTCCCGCGCCTTCACCCGCGCCGACGGGATGCTGATCAGCTTGTTGCCCTTGCCCTTGCCGAGCACCGGCAGGGTATTGAGCGGGAACAGCAGCATGCGCCCCTCGTTGGAGATGGCCATGCAGAGATCCGTGTCCGGCGCGCCTATCCTCTGGGGCGCCATGACGATGCCCCCTTCCGGCACGGTGAGCAGCGCCTTGCCGTTCTTGTTCTTGCCGATCAGGTCGTCATATTTGCAGACGAAGCCGTAACCGGCGTCGGAACAGACCAGATACGGCTCGCCTTCGTTGCCCATCACCAGATGGCGCACCTCTTCCCCGGCCCCCAGCGCAAAGCGGCCGGTGAGCGGCTCGCCCTGACTGCGGGCGGATGGCAGGGTGTGGGCCTCCAGCGAATAGGTACGTCCCAGGGTGGAGAGGAACACCGCCTGCTGGTTACTGCGACCGCAGGCGTGGGTGAGGTAGCTATCCCCCGCCTTGTAGGAGAGCCCCTCGGCATCCACATCGTGGCCCTTGGCCGCGCGCACCCATCCCTTGTCAGAGAGGATCACGGTGACCGGCTCGCTCGGGGTGAGCTCCTTCTCGGTCAGGGCTACTGCGGTAGCGCGCTCCACCAGCGGAGTGCGACGATCGTCGCCGTACTTCTCGGCATCGGCCAGCAGCTCTTTCTTGAGCAGGGTGCTGAGGCGACGCTCGGAGCCCAGGATGAGTTCCAGCTTGTCGCGCTCTTCCGCCAGTTCGTTCTGTTCAGCGCGCAGCTTGAACTCTTCGAGCTTGGCCAGGTGGCGCAGTTTCAGCTCGAGGATCGCCTCGGCCTGGGTCTCGCTGATGTTGAAGCGCTCCATCATCACCCGGCCTGGCTCCTCCTCGGTGCGGATGATCTCGATCACCTCGTCGATATTGAGGTAGGCAATGAGCAAGCCTTCGAGGATGTGCAGGCGAGCCAGCACCTTGTCGAGGCGATACTGCAGGCGACGGCGCACCGTCTCGCGGCGGAAGCTCAGCCACTCGGTGAGGATGGTCTTGAGGTCTTTCACCTGGGGCCGGTTGTCCAGACCCAGGATGTTGAGGTTGACCCGGTAGTTCTTCTCCAGATCCGTGGTGGCGAACAGGTGGGCCATCAGCCCCTCCACGTCCACCCGGTTGGAGCGCGGCACTATCACCAGACGGGTCGGGTTCTCGTGGTCCGATTCATCCCGCAGATCGGTGACCATGGGCAGCTTTTTGGCCACCATCTGGGCTGCGATCTGCTCCATGATCTTGGCGCCTGAGGCCTGATGGGGCAGCGCCGTGATGACGATGTCGCCATCCTCCTCGCTCCACACCGCCCGCTGCTTGATGGATCCCTTGCCGGTCTCGTAGATTTTGCGGATGTCGTCGCGCGGCGTGATGATCTCGGCGTTGGTCGGGTAATCCGGCCCCTGGATGTGCGCCATCAGGGCATCCAGCCCGGCAGTGGGGTTGTCCAGGAGCTCGACGCAGGCGTGGGCCACTTCGCGGGCGTTGTGGGGCGGGATGTCGGTCGCCATGCCCACCGCGATGCCGGTCACCCCGTTGAGCAGGATGTGCGGCAGGCGAGCTGGCAGTACCACGGGTTCTTTCATGGTGCCGTCGAAGTTCGGTGTCCACTCCACCGTGCCCTGGCCGAGCTCGGAGAGCAGCAGCTCGGAGAAGCGCGACAGGCGCGCCTCGGTATAACGCATGGCGGCGAAGGATTTGGGATCGTCCGGCGCGCCCCAGTTGCCCTGACCGTCCACCAGCGGGTAGCGGTAGGAGAAAGGCTGGGCCATCAGCACCATGGCTTCGTAACAGGCGCTGTCGCCGTGGGGATGGTACTTACCGAGTACGTCACCCACGGTACGGGCCGACTTCTTGTGCTTGGAGAGGGCGGAGAGCCCCAGCTCGCTCATGGCATAGATGATGCGCCGCTGCACGGGCTTGAGGCCGTCGCCGATATGGGGCAGGGCCCTGTCCATGATGACGTACATGGAGTAGTTCAGGTAAGCCTGCTCGGTAAAGGCGCGCATGGGCTGGCGCTCTACCCCGTCCAGACTGAGCTCTAGATCACTCATGTGGTGCTTCTCTTGGTTATTTGGGTCGCGGCCGTGGCCGCCAAAATCGTGGGCAAGGGCGCGTTACAGAGCGTAATCGCGCTCCACCCTTGCAATGCGTGTCTTGAAGGTGCGATACCACTGCTCGCGGCCGAGGCGCTGGGCCTCCTGGTGCTCGAGATCGCCCTTCCAGTGGCGGATCGACTCGAGATCGCGCCAGTAGGAGACAGTGATGCCCACCCCGTCACGGGCCGACTCCACACCGAGAAAACCCGGCTGGGTGCGGGCCAGTGCCAGCATGCGTTCGGCCATGGCGGCGTAGCCCTCGTCCACGTCGGTGCGCTCCGAGGTGAAGATCACCGCGTAGTAAGGGGGTTCCGGGGTATTGGCTATCATCTGTGCTCCTTGTCCGGCTCTCACACTTCGGCGAGGTTGCCCTTCTCTTCCAGCCATTCGCGGCGATCACCGGCGCGCTTCTTGGCCAGCAGCATGTCCATCAGCTGCAACGTCTCTTCCCCTTCGTCCATGGTGAGCTGCACCAGGCGACGGGTGTTGGGATCCATGGTGGTTTCCCGCAGTTGCTTGGGGTTCATCTCGCCCAGGCCCTTGAATCGGGTCACCATCACCTTGCCCTTCTTCTTCTCGGCCTCGACCCGCTGCAGCACGCCGTTCTTCTCGTCCTCGTCGAGGGCGTAGAACACCTCCTTGCCGATGTCGATCCGGTAGAGAGGTGGCATGGCCACATAGACATGGCCCTGTTCCACCAAGGCGCGGAAGTGCTTCACAAAGAGGGCGCAGAGCAGGGTGGCGATGTGCAGACCGTCGGAGTCTGCATCCGCCAGGATGCACACCTTGCCGTAACGCAGGCCAGAAAGATCGTTGGAGTCGGGATCGAGACCGATGGCCACCGAGATATCGTGCACCTCCTGCGAGGCAAGCACCTGACCGGCCTCCACCTCCCAGGTGTTCAGGATCTTGCCGCGCAGGGGCATGATGGCCTGGAATTCGCGATCCCGCGCCTGCTTGGCGCTGCCGCCCGCGGAGTCACCCTCCACCAGGAACAATTCGCCTTGCATGGGATCGGCGCAGCCGCAGTCGGTGAGCTTGCCGGGCAGGGCCGGGCCCTGGGTAATCTTCTTGCGCACCACCGTCTTGGCGGCGCGCATCCGGCGCTGGGCGCTGGAGATGCAGAGCTCGGCCAGCTGTTCCGCCAGCTCGGTGTTGCTGTTCAAGTAAAGACTGAAGGCATCCTTCACCACGCCGGAGACGAACGCCGAGCTCTGGCGCGAGGAGAGCCGTTCCTTGGTCTGGCCGGCAAACTGCGGATCCTGCATCTTGATGGAGAGGATGTAGGCGCAGCGATCCCAGATGTCTTCCGGGGTCAGCTTGACCCCGCGCGGCAACAGGTTGCGGAACTCGCAAAACTCGCGCATGGCGTCGAGCAGGCCCTGACGCAGGCCGTTGACGTGGGTACCGCCCTGGGCGGTGGGGATCAGGTTCACATAGGATTCGGCGAGGCATTCGCCCCCTTCCGGCAGCCAGCACAGGGCCCAGTCCACCGCCGACTGATCGGTGCTGAAGGTACCGACGAAGGGCTGCTCCGGCAAGCAGGTGAACTGCTTGACCGCGTCGATCAAATAATCCTTGAGGCCGTCTTCGTAGCACCACTCCAGCTTGATGCCGGTGTTCTTGTCGAGGAACTTGATGGTGAGGCCAGGGCAGAGCACGGCCTTGGCCTTGAGCAGATGTTCGAGCTTGGAGACCGAGAACCTGGGGGAGTCGAAATAGCTCGCCTGCGGCCAGAAACGCACCCGGGTACCTGTGTTGCGGCGCCCGCAAGTGCCTGTGATAGTCAGCTCCTGCACCTTGTCGCCACGCTCGAAGGCGATGTCATAGACCTGGCCGTCGCGGCGCACCGTCACCTCGACCCGATCGGAGAGGGCGTTCACTACCGATATCCCCACCCCGTGCAGACCGCCGGAGAACTGATAGTTCTTGTTGGAGAACTTGCCCCCCGCGTGCAGCTTGCAGAGGATCAGCTCCACCCCGCACACCCCTTCCTCCGGGTGGATGTCGACCGGCATGCCGCGGCCATCGTCGATCACCTCGAGGGACTGATCCTCGTGGAGGATCACCTCCAGATTGCGGGCATGCCCCGCCAGCGCCTCGTCGACGCTGTTGTCGATGACCTCCTGGCCGAGGTGATTGGGCCGGGTGGTGTCGGTATACATGCCGGGGCGACGACGCACCGGTTCAAGGCCATTGAGGACCTCAATGGCATCCGCATTGTATTGAGTAGACATGGAGGGCCTTGCGAATTGACGTTTGGAGGGAATCTTAACTGCTAGGCGGGATCAGGACAAACGCCCCGCACAGAAAGCTTGATCTGAATAGGCGCGCGGCCCGCTTTTGACTCATCGGCGAGGCATCACCATGCCGTACGGCAAGCTGAGTTCCAGCACCAGGGCCCCGCAATCGCAGCTGGCCTTGTGCTTCACCTGAATGGGGGTATTGCCAATACGCTTGATCATCTTGCCTCCTTGCCGCCAATCCACGTGCCGAGTGAATCAATCGAACAGGGTATCGCACCGCCCCTCTTGCACATGCCGGTGCAGGGTATGCAGCTGGGATTCCACCACCCGGTGGCGGGAGAGTGGGGGCAGTGCCTCGATGGGGAAATAGGCCGCCCCCCGAGTTTCATCGGTTTCGGTGAGCAGCTGGCCGCCGGTCACCTCGCACAGGAAGAAGGCCTTGTGAGCGTGGGGCAGCTGGGGCGGATGGGGGTGTTTGAGCTTGTCGAACAGGGCCAGCAGTTGCACCGCCCGGCACTCGAGGCCGGTCTCTTCCACCACTTCCCGCACCACGGCAGCTGCCGGCGAGTCGCCGATATCGCACCAGCCACCTGGCAGGGTCCAGCCGCCGTCGCTGCGCTCCTGCACCAGCAGGATCCGTCTTGCCTCATCCACGATGAAAGCACGCACATCCAGCTTGGGGGTGGGATAGCCAGTGTCGAGGGCGATCCAGTCGCCGATGGCCTCGGGGGCCAGCTCGCTCTGGCTGACAATAAGGGCAACCGTGGCCGCTCTCAGCGCCTCGAAGCGGCCGATATCGAAAGGGTCTTTGGAGTAGGTGAGCCCAGTCTGGGCCGTGGCCAGTACCTGTTCCAGAAAGGCGGCCAGCGGCGGTGGCATGATCAGAGCCCGAGGAAGCGGACGATTTGGGCGGGGTAACGCTCGAACGCCACGAAGGCGTGGTTACCACCGCACTCCAGCGACAGGCGGGCGAAGCGGTACTCCTCCAGCGCCTTGCGATAGTCCAGCACTTCATCTTCCTGCTGTTGCAGCACCCAGAGCCGCTCGGGGGCGGTCACCGGCACCGCCAGCGCTCTCAGCTCGTCCATGTGCGCCGGCAACAGCTCGTAGCGCTCGTCGGTATAGGGATTGGTTTGGGGGCCAAGATAGTCGCACAGGAGCTCATGGGGTCGTACCGCCGGATTGATCAGGGCCGCGCGGCAGCCATACAACTCACTGACCCTGGTCGCCATAAAGCCGCCGAGAGAGCTGCCCACGGCGCCGAGCCGCAGCGCAGCGCCATGGCGAGCCACAAGATCCGCGATGGTCTGCTCGATGGCCGCCCAGGCCGCCGCCGGAGTATTGGGCTGGGCCGGGATCACCACCTCGATATCGGGCCTGTGTTCTGCCACCCAGGCCGCCATCTGTTGCGCCTTGGCGGAACCCGGCGAGGAGTTGAAACCGTGCAGGTAGAGGAGGACGGGCTTCATGCAGTGCTCCTCAGTAACCGGTGGCATTGGGGTCAGGCACAAACTGGCCGACCGGCAGACGCCACACCTGGCTGGCGATGCGGCCATCCGGGTAGAGGGTGAGGTAGCGCCAGCCCGGGCCGGACTCGTCCAACGCGAAACCATCGGAGAGCGGCTTGAACTGGATGCAGGTGGAGGGGCTGGAAATCAGCCGCACCCCGCGGTGCACCTCGTCGAACTCCTGATGAACGTGACCAAACAGTATGGTCTTCTGCTGCGGGTGGCGGGCCAGCACGGCAAACAGGTCGTCGGCGTTTTTGAGGTTGTGCTGATCCAGCCAGGCGCAGCCTACCGGCACCGCCTGATGGTGCAGGGCGATGAGGGCGTGACGATCCGGATATTGGCGCAGGGCGTTGTCGAGCGCCTCCAGCTGGTGATCTCCAATCATGCCGTGAGGTTTGCCGCGCACCTGGGTGTCGAGCAGGATCACCTGCCAGTGCTCGCCCACCAGCTGCTTGGCCTCGCTGATCCCGGCGGCATGCAGGTGCTCCGTCATCAGGGGGCTGTCGTCATGATTGCCGGGCAGCCAGTAGATGGGGCGGGAGAGCGGCGCCATCATGGTGGCGAAGCGCTGGTAGGACTCCGGACTGTGATCCTGCGACAGATCGCCGGTGGCCAGGATCAGGTCGTAAGGGTGGGCGTTGGCCTGCACCTGATCCAGCACGGCGGCCAGGCTCTCTGCGGTGCGCACAGCCAGCAGCCGACCCTCGGCGCTGGCGAAAAGATGGGTATCGGTAATTTGCAGCAGGTGCACACTGCCATCCTGCGCCTGAGGTAGCTCTGTTTCCAAAATCACGCTTCTTTATATTTGTTCAACTGGAGATATTGATCGGACTGGTACCATGTCTGAGACAAAATTTCAGCCATTCGGCCAGAAACAGATTTACCTGCTCCTTTTCATCCCGCTGGTGCATCTTTTTATTGGGATAATCATAACGTGGTTGCAAACGAGAAATCTGTTGCGTTGCACACACTTCCGCCATTCGCACATCATGATACAAACGAATCTCTATTTGCGCCTGCAGATATTCGGGCAATTCGGGGTTGTGCTGGCTCAGCAACACCTCGCTGGTGAAGCGGCTCTCGCCACAGACGGTAAGCTGGAACTGCAGATCGTTGCCGACCCGGTAGCGCCGCTCGGCCCCTACCTCTCCACCCGGGGGCAGCAATTTCATCAGCGCCATGTAGTTGACCTCACAGGTGCGCTGCAAGGACATCAAATCAGGCACATAGCGTTTGAACGGGCTCTGGACTAACGCCATGTTGCAGCTCCATCAATCCAATCCCACGGGTAGTTGAACTCGCAGGCGAGCAGATCTGGCATGTGAACGCTGGCCTGAAGCCGGGTCATCGCCATCTCAGCGATCCGCCAACCAGCGGGCGCGCAGCTCGCCATGATTGAGAGCCAGCCACTGCAGGGCGATGACGGAGGCGGCGTTGTCGATGCGCCCCTCCTTGAGCCAGGCATAGGCCTGCTCGCGGCTCACCACATGCACCCGGATATCTTCCCCCTCTTCCGCCAGACCGTGCAGTCCCTCGGCCTTGCTGGCATCCACCTCGCCCACATAGACCTCGATCCGCTCCGTGCTGCCACCCGGACTCACCAGATAGCTGATGGCGTGCTCGCAGCGACCCACCTCGATGCCGGCCTCTTCCACCGCTTCGCGACGTACCACGGCCTCGGCAGTCTCCCCTTCATCTATGATGCCGGCCACCAGCTCCAGCAGCCAGGGGGTGCGACTGGTTTCCATGGCGCCGATGCGGAACTGCTCCACCAGCACAATCTGGTCGCGTACCGGATCATAAGGGAGCAGCGCGGCGGCGTGGCCCCGCTCGAACAGCTCGCGGACTATGGGTTGATTCCAGCCACCAGCAAATAACCTGTGCTGCAAACGATAAACGTTCACCTTGAAGAAGCCGTTATAACCCGATGATTTTGAAATTATTTTTACGTCTTCGGCGGCATAATGCCGATCCTGCGGCAGGGGATGCTGTGACATACGAGGCTCCCGTCAGCTTGACTTGAATCTGTTTGACCATAAAATCCGAGGAACATGAATGAACATTCATTCACTCTCTGCACCAAGGTCAATGAGGGGTGGATTTTAGCAGCCACAGACCATTTGGCTAGGCACAGGGAGGAGAAAATAGCGTTCGGTTCTTGACGTTCCCGTCACTGGACCGGAGACTCTTGGCATTAAATTTTGCTAACTAGTAGAGTGATTAAGCTGCAATCAAGCTTGGTCGGTGACAATATTTGCCCTCTTCCAGCAACCATTTTGGGTTACTACATAAGGTTAAAACGATCTATGAAAAGAACACTCTTGTCCGTCATGGTGTTGCTGGGCGTCAGTGCCGGTGCCCATGCCGAGAACCTGCTCGACATCTACCAACAGGCCCAGCTCAAAGACCCGCAGTTACTGCAATCCAAGGCAGTACGCGACCAAGCCTTCGAGAAGATCAATGAATCCCGCGCAGCCCTGTTGCCCCAGATCAACCTGGGCGCCGGTCTGAACTACCTGCAGAACAAGAACGATACCCAGACCGGTACCACCGCCAGCGGCTCCCTCTCTCTGGATCAGTCCATCTATCGTCGCAGCAACTGGGTCAACCTGGATCTGACCGAGAAGAGTGCCACCCAGTCTGACGTCGCCTACAACCTTGAAATCCAGAACCTGATGCTGCGTACCGCCCAGGCCTATTTCAACGTACTCAAGGCGATGGACACCCTGGAGTTCGTGCGTGCCAACAAGGTGGCCGTAGAGCGTCAGCTGGAGCAAACCCAGCAGCGTTTCGAAGTGGGTCTGACCGCCATCACCGACGTGCATGAAGCCGAAGCCTCCCGTGACCAGGCGCTGGCGGACGAGATCAGCGCCGAGAACGAGCTGGACAACAGCTACGAGACCCTGCGCGAGCTGACCGGTATCGACCATCGTTCGCTGGATGTGCTCAACACCGAACGCTTCAGCCCGCAGAAGACCGCTTTCGGCTCCGACAAGTGGCTGGAGCTGGCGCTGGACAAGAACCTGCAACTGCACAGTGCCCGCATCGCGAAAGACATCGCCAAGGAGCAGATCGATCTGGCAAAGACCGGCCACGAACCGACTCTGGATCTGGGTGCCGGTCTCTCCGCCAGCAATACCGACTACAAGGATGAAGTGATCAACCCCGAGAGCAATGGCAACCAGGCCAATGTCGGGCTGACCTTCAAGCTGCCCATCTACAGCGGCGGCGCCACCAGCTCCCAGGTCAAACAGGCACAGTTCAACTATGTGGCCGCAAGCGAGCTGCTGGAGAAGAACTTCCGCTCGGTGCAGAGCACTGTGCGCTCTTCCTACAACAACGTAAACGCCAGCATCGGCTCGGTACGTGCCTACAGCCAGTCCGTCATCTCCGCCGACAGCGCCTTGAAGGCGACCGAAGCCGGTTATGAGGTCGGTACCCGTACCATCGTCGACGTGCTGGACTCCACCCGCAAGCTGTACGACGCCAAGCAGAAGCTCTCTGCCGCCCGTTACAACTACATCCTCAACATCCTGAGCCTGAAACAGGCGGCCGGCATCCTGGAAGAGCAGGATCTGGTAGAAGTGAACCAGGGACTGATGCCCGCCAGCGCCAAACCCAAGGCCTGATAGCATGACCCGGATATGAAAAAGGCGACCATAAGGTCGCCTTTTTGCTGCCCGTTGCCAGGTCAGGAAGCCGGGCCAGCCTTAGCGGGCACCGCTCGACCTTAACCGCGTTCGCGGATGGTCTTGATGATGTCGGTAGTGGAGCAGCCGTCTTCGAAGTTGAGAACACGCACTTCGCCACCGTTGGCAGTCACCTCGGCGTAACCGGCGATCTCTTCCGGCTTGTAGTCGCCACCCTTGACCAGCAGATCTGGCAGGATCTCGGCGATCAGACGCTGCGGCGTGTCTTCACCAAACGGCACCACCCAGTCCACGGCACCCAGCGCAGCCAGCACCGCCATGCGACGCTCGGTGGGGTTGACCGGACGGCCCGGCCCCTTGAGGCGGCGCACCGACTCGTCGGTGTTGACCGCCACGATCAGGCGATCCCCCAGCTTGCCGGCATTGGCCAGATAGGAGACATGACCGGCATGCAGGATGTCGAAGCAGCCATTGGTCATCACCACCTTCTCGCCGCGCAGGCGGGCGGCGCGCACGGCCACCTTCAGCTGGGCCTCGGACATGACGCCGAAGCCGGTTTCCTGCTCGGTGTAGAGCGCGTTGGCGAGCTCCACCGGGCTGACGGTGGAGGTACCCAGTTTGCCGACCACGATGCCGGCAGCCGTGTTGGCCAGGGCACAGGCTTCATCCAGGCTCTTGCCTGCCGCCAGTGAGGTAGCCAGGGTGGAGATCACGGTATCGCCGGCACCGGTGACGTCATAGACCTCGTGAGCCTGGGCCGGCAGGTGCAGCTCGGGCTGCCCTTCGCGGATCAGGGTCATGCCGTTTTCGGAACGGGTCACCAGCAGGGCATCCAGCTCGAAACGCTTGACCAGTTCCAGGCCTTTGGCGACCAGCTCGTCTTCACTCTTCACCTTACCTACCACGGCCTCGAACTCGGACATGTTGGGGGTCAGCAGGGTGGCACCACGATACTTCTCGAAGTCGGTTCCCTTGGGATCGACCAGCACCGGGATACCGGCGGCGCGGGCACGCTTGATCATGCCGGGCACGTCGTTGAGGGCACCCTTGCCGTAGTCGGAGAGGATCATCACGTCGGAGTTCGGCAGCGCCTGCTCCACCTTGCCCATCAGCAGGGACGCATCGACCGCATGGAAGCCCTCTTCAAAGTCGAGGCGCAGCAACTGCTGGTTGCGCGACAGCACCCGCAGCTTGGTGATGGTCGGATAGTCGGCCAGACGCACGAAGTCACAGGCGACCTTGACGCCGGCCATCTGGCCAGCCAGGGCATCGGCCGCCTCATCCTGACCGGTCAGGCCCAGCAGCACAGCCTGGGCACCCAGCGCGGCGGAGTTGAGGGCCACGTTGGCAGCGCCGCCCGGGCGCTCCTCGATGTGCTCAACCTTGACCACGGGCACCGGTGCCTCGGGCGAGATCCGGCCGGTGGGGCCATGCCAATAGCGGTCAAGCATGACATCGCCAACGACCAGAATGCGGGCTTTTTCAAACTCGGGCAGGGTGATCTTCATCTGTATAGACTCTCAAAACCTGAAAAATCAGCCGCCGATTTTATCACACTCTTTTAGCCGGTGTAGAAAAAGCCGAACGCGGTTGCCAACCCTTGTCACGTAAAGCGGACGCAACGACCCCTCTGACCAGCGCACGGCCATTCGCCCACTCGCCCCCTTTTCGGATAGAATCTCCCGATTGTGTTTGCGAACAAGAGATTAGCCATGGCACACGACAACGCTCCCCGCCTTGAGCCCCGCCTGTTTCATCCCCGTTACTGGGCCAGCTGGTTCGGCCTCTCCCTGCTTTGGCTGCTGACACTGCTGCCGTGGCGCAGCCAGATGTGGCTGGGGCGCCACCTCGGTCGTCTCGCCGCCAAGGTGCTCAAATCGCGGGTCAGAATTGCCCGCCGCAATCTGGAGCTGGCAATGCCCGAGCTGACCAAGGATCAGCGGGAGAAGCTGCTTGTGCAGAATTTCGAGAGCGTCGGCTGCGCCATCTTCGAAGTGGGCATCGCCTGGTTCTGGCCGGACTGGCGGATGCGCAATCTGATGAAGGTAGAAGGAGAAGAGCACGTCATCGCCGCCGTGGAACAGGGCCAGGGCATGCTGTTGCTCTCCTGTCATTTCCTGACTCTGGAGCTCAATGCCCGCTGCTTCGGTCTGGTACGTCCCGGGGTCGGCGTCTATCGCCCCAACACCAACCCGGTGCTGGAATATGCCCAGTACCATGGCCGCTGTGCCTCCAACAAATACCTGGTGGATCGCACCGACGTGAAGGGGATGATCAAGGCGCTGCGCAACGGCGATGCGCTCTGGTACGCGCCGGATCACGACTACGGTGCTCATGCCAGCGTGTTCGTACCCTACTTCGCGGTGGAGCAGGCCGCCACCATCACAGGCACCGCCACCCTGGCGCGGGTGAAGAACACCGTCACCCTGCCCTGCTACAACATCCGCACCAAAGAGGGCTACACCCTGCACATAGGGGCACCGCTGGCCGATTACCCCACTGGCGATGACCTGGCCGATGCCGCCCGTGCCAACAGGGAAATAGAAGCCGCCGTTCGGCAGGCGCCGGAGCAATACATGTGGCTGCACCGCCGCTTCAAGACCCGCCCCTCCCCCGAGGACGCCGGCTTCTACTAACGCCCCCTGTGATAAAAAGCCCATAAAAAAACCGCCTGCTGGCGGTTTTTTTATGGGCCTTCCACGAACCTCGATGCTCTCTCATCGCCCTCATCAAACGGCCTTTGGCAAGAGAAATCGACGCTCACATAAATCCCTTTCTCCCCTCTGCAAGTAACACCTGATGCTAAACGAACGAGACCTAGTTACTTAGGGCAAAAACTGAAAGTGGGTTACAAATTTATTGATTCATTGGTGAGCAGGATTTGATCGCCAGAAATCGATTGCTACCACCCCGAATAGTTGCACTCGCCAGCAAGCCTCGTTTGGATGCAAAAATTAAATTTGTGATACAGATCATCTATTGCAGTATCTTGCGCAAACGATAAATGGTGATATCGATCACAAAAAATGGGAGTAAAAAACAGGAAATGTCGAAATGTAGCCGAATTACATAAATTTAATGTGATCGGCGTCACTATGAATAGATGTGCCACCCCGGGGTATGTGAGATGTAGATCACAAGACACCCCGTTTTCAGCCTAATTTGATCGCAAGCTGGTAGATTGAAGTTGCTTAGACGACTAGGGATGGGGGTTCGGCAAAACCCGTCATCCCGACTACTACTTTCAATCAAACAGGCTTAAAACGGGGTGCCGTCATGTTATCACCGGATACCAAAGTCAAGATACAGAATTTTGGACGCTTCCTGTCCAATATGGTCATGCCCAACATAGGCGCCTTCATCGCTTGGGGGTTCATTACCGCCCTCTTCATCCCCACCGGCTGGCTGCCGAGCGAAACCTTGGCCAAGCTGGTCGGTCCCATGATCACCTACCTGCTGCCGCTGCTGATTGGCTACACCGGCGGCAAGCTGATGGGTGGTGAGCGGGGCGGTGTGGTGGGCGCCATCACCACCATGGGGGTCATCGTCGGTACCGACATCCCCATGTTCATGGGTGCCATGATGGTTGGCCCCCTCGGCGGCTGGGCCATCAAGCGCTTCGACAAGGCGATGGACGGACGCGTCAAGAGCGGTTTCGAGATGCTGGTCAACAACTTCTCCGCCGGTCTCATCGGCATGTTGCTGGCCATCCTCGCCTTCTTCGTGATCGGTCCCTTCGTCAAGGTGCTCTCCGGCATGCTGGCCGGTGGCGTCGGCTTCCTGGTGGACAACAACCTGCTGCCCCTCACTTCCATCTTCGTCGAACCGGCCAAGATCCTGTTCCTCAACAACGCCATCAACCACGGCATCTTCTCGCCGCTGGGGATCCAGCAAGCCACCGAGCAGGGTCGCTCCATCTTCTTCCTGATCGAAGCGAATCCGGGCCCTGGCATGGGCGTGCTGCTGGCCTACATGGTGTTCGGTCGCGGCGCCGCCAAGCAATCTGCCGCCGGCGCCTCCATCATCCACTTCTTCGGTGGCATCCACGAGATCTACTTCCCGTACGTACTGATGAATCCGCGCCTCATTCTGGCCGTCATCGCCGGTGGCATGACAGGGGTCTTCACCCTGACCCTGTTCAACGCGGGTCTGGTCTCCCCGGCGTCTCCGGGCTCCATATTCGCCGTGCTGCTGATGACACCCAAGGCTTCTCTGGTGGGCGTGCTGCTCTCCATCGCTGCCGCTACTACCGTCTCCTTCCTGGTCGCCGCCGTCTTTGTCCGTGCCCAGCAGCCGGAAGCCGACGAGGCCGATGCGCTGGATGAAGCCACTCGCAAGATGAAAGCCATGAAAGGCGGCAAACCGGAAAGCGCCCCCGCCAAGAAGAGCAATGGCGAACTGATGGCGGTACGCAATATCGTGGTTGCCTGCGATGCGGGCATGGGCTCCAGCGCCATGGGTGCCGGCATGCTGCGCAAACGGGTGCAGGCCGCCGGTCTCGACATCAGCGTGACCAACCGCGCCATCGATCAGCTCGATGATCAGGTGGACTGGGTCATCACCCACCAAGATTTGACCGAGCGGGCCCGCCGCCATGCGCCGCACGCCCATCACATTTCGCTCACCAACTTCCTCGACAACGCGCTCTATCAGGAGCTGGTACAAAGCCTGACCCAGGCCCGCGCCGCCAACGACGATGTGGCCAACCCCAGGCTGCTGGTGGCTGCCAACGATGACAACTATGAACAGCAGGAGCCGGAAGTCTTCACCCTGAGCCTGCAGGACGTGCATCTGGGCCTCAAGGCCGACAACAAGGAAGAGGCCATCCTGGCGGCCGGCAAGCTGCTGGCGGAGCGGGGCTATGTGGCACCGGACTACGTCAACGCCATGCTGGAGCGCGAGCAGCTGGTCTCCACCTATCTCGGCGAGTCCATCGCCGTGCCCCACGGCACCATCGCCGCCAAGGAGCACGTCAAGCGTACCGGCATCGTCATCTGCCAGTATCCGGCCGGCGTTCCGTTCGGCGAGGCGGCAGACGAAGTGGCACGCCTGGTGATCGGCATCGCCGCCCGCAACGACGAACACATTCAGGTGATAACCCGCCTGACCAATGCACTGGATGAACCCGGTCTCATCGACCAGTTGGCCAGCACCACGGATCCTCAGGCTTTCCTGGATCTGCTGGGTGCCGAACAGGCCGCCTAATCATCCTTCATCGTCTTTGGTTATAGAGGTTAACATCATGAAAACTTTACATTTTGGTGCAGGCAATATCGGTCGTGGCTTCATCGGCAAACTGCTGGCGGATGCCAGCCACCAGGTCACCTTCGCCGACGTCAACGAGACCCTGATCGACCAGCTCAACCACCGTCAGGAGTACAGGGTCCACGTGGTGGGGGCAGACCAGAAGCTGGACGTGGTGCGCAACGTCGCCGCCGTCAGCTCCGCCGGTCATGAGGTGATCGCCCGTCTCATCACCGCCGATCTGGTGACCACGGCGGTCGGCCCCAACATTCTGGACAAGATTGCCAACACCCTGGCCAAGGGGCTACAGGCACGCTTCGATGCCGGTAACCTGACTCCGCTCAACATCATCGCCTGCGAAAACATGGTGCGCGGCACCAGCCACCTCAAGCAGGAGGTACTCAAGTACCTACCGGTCGCGTATCATGCCACCCTCGAATCCTGCGTCGGTTTCGTCGACTCGGCGGTGGATCGCATAGTCCCGCCCACGGCCGCGGCCAACGACGATCCGCTGGAGGTAACGGTGGAGAGCTTCAGCGAGTGGATCGTCGACCAGACCCAGTTCAAGGGCGAGCTGCCCCAGGTAGCAGGCATGGAGCCCACCGACAACCTGATGGCCTTTGTCGAGCGCAAGCTGTTCACCCTCAACACCGGCCACATCGTCACCGCCTACCTCGGCAAACTCAGGGGCTATCGCACCGTACGCGAGGCGATCGAGGATCCGGTGATCCGCAGCAAGGTGCGCCGCGCCATGGAGGAGAGCGGTGCCGTGCTGGTGAAACGCTACGGCTTCGACCCGCGTCTGCACGCCGCCTATATCGAAAAGATCCTGGCCCGTTTTGCCAACCCCTATCTGGTGGACGAGATCGACCGGGTTGGCCGTCAGCCGCTGCGCAAGCTGGCGGCAGGGGACAGGCTGGTGAAGCCACTGCTCGGCACCCTGGAGTACGGCCTGCCCAATGATCACCTGCAGGAGGGGATCGCCGCGGCGCTGCACTATCGCAACGCCGATGATCCCCAGGCGGTGGAATTGCAGACCCTGCTGGCGGATCTGGGCCCGGCCAGGGCACTGGCCCGGGTGACCGGGCTGGAGGCCGACAGTGAGATAGTGGGCACCATCGTCGCCCGTTACGAGAGCATGAAGTGATCGGAGGGGCGCTCGCTGTGATCACAAGCCATTGAAGGATCGGCCAATACGCCCCATATGACAGCAACCGGGAGAGAGGCCTTCTCTCTCCCAAGTCAGCAGGACCCAATGAAGTTATGACCACACACCAGGAAGATGAAGTACTGGAACGACTAAACGAGCAGGATGGCCCCCGCGGCTTCTTTCTCGAAGCCGTCACCATCCTGGAAGAAGCGGTCGACTCCCTGATGCGACAAGCCTTTCGTCAGGAGGAGTACGCCGTCAAATACGCCATCGAACCCTTGCTCAACCAGAGCGGCCCCCTCGGTCAGTTGGAGGTACGGCTCAAGCTCATCTTCGCCCTCGGCCTCATCTCCCTCGAACGTTATCAAGATCTTGAAGCCTATCTGAAGTTCCGCGATTTTCTGGTACGCGACCCCAAGGACTACCGATTCTGCGACAAGCCGGTTCGTGATCTGCTCGAACGCCTGCACGGCATCAACTCCGGCAGCATGCTCTCCCAGGAGCCCCCCGCCGACGAAGCGGATTGGCCCTTCTACCAGATGCAACTCAACCGACTCGATCAGATGGTGCGCTCCGCACTGGTGCTGGCGATCGCAGACTGCGTCAACGATCTCCACAAGGAGAGCCCCATCTAATCAGGCCCTGCGGCCCGAGTCAGGCGACAAGGAGTCGCCCTCCCTTTTTCCAGCACCTTCCATTGCCGTTTTCTCCCTGTCATCGTCGCTGTTCCTCACTCTACGGGGTGTCAATCCGACCATGAACCCCACTACACTAGCTCCAGGTCCATCTCCTGAATCGAGGTCTTCATGATCGCTCTCTCCCTGGCTGGCATCGCTCTGGTCTCCGTGCTGGCCCAATGGCTTGCCTGGTCGCTGCGGGTGCCTGCCATCCTGTTTTTGCTGCTGACCGGCCTCACGCTGGGGCCGGTCAGCGGCCTGCTCGACCCGGATGCCCTGCTCGGGGATCTGCTATTCCCGCTGGTATCGCTGTCGGTCGCCATCATCTTGTTCGAGGGGGCGTTGACCCTGCACCTGAAGGAGCTCAAGGGGATCGGCAAGGTGGTACGCAACCTCTGCTCCACCGGCATGCTGGTGAGCTTCGCCGTCATTGGCAGCGCCGGTTACTTCCTGCTGGGACTGGACTGGCGGGTCGCCATGGTGCTCGGCGCCGTGCTGGTGGTAACGGGGCCGACCGTGATCGCCCCCATGCTCAACGTGATCCGCCCCACCCGGGAGGTGGACCGCATCCTGCGTTGGGAGGGGATCGTCATCGACCCCATCGGCGCCCTGTTTGCGGTGCTGGTGTTCGAGGCGGTGCGCCTCGGCAGCCAGGGGGATCTGGTCAGCCACACCCTGCTGGCCTTGGCCAAGACGGTGAGCATCGGCACCCTGACCGGGGTGGCGGCAGGCTGGTTCACCACCCTGCTCATGCGCAAAGACTGGCTGCCGGTCACCTTGCACAAGTTCGGTGTGCTGGCGCTGGTGCTGATCACCTTCACCTTCTCCGACTGGCTCAGCCACGAATCCGGCCTGCTGGCGGTGACCGTGTTCGGCATCTGGCTCGCCAATCAGGAGGGGCTGGATCTGGAAGAGGTGCTGGCCTTCAAGGAGGACCTCGCCGTCATCCTCATCTCCAGCCTGTTCATCCTGCTGGCGGCCCGCCTCGATTTGGCCCAGCTCTGGCAGCTCGGCCCCATGGTGCTGGCGCTGCTGTGCGTGGTGCAATTCATCGCCCGCCCGCTCTGCATCCTGGTCTCGACCTGGGGCTCGGATCTCTCCTGGCGCGCGCGGGCTCTACTCGGCTGGATAGCACCGCGCGGCATAGTGGCGGCGGCGGTCAGCGCCTCCTTTGCCATCAGCCTGCATGAAGCCGGCATCCCGGATGCGGACAAGCTGGTGCCCTTGGTGTTTGCGGTGATCATCTCCACCGTGGTGCTGCAGAGCCTCACCTCGGCACCGCTGGCGGAGCTGCTCAAGATGCGCCAAAGCGCCCCCAACACCCTGCTCATCATAGGTGCCAACTCGGTGGCGCGGGCCATCGGCAAGGCGCTGGCGGATCAGGGGGTACCGGTTCAGCTCTGCGACCCGGCCTGGGAGTTCTGCCGCCAGGCGCGGATGAGCAACCTGCCCTGCTACTTCGGTAATCCCCAGTCGGAGCATGCCGAGCTGCACCTGCCCCTCACCAGCATCAGCAACGTGCTGGCCCTCTCCCCCAACCGCCACAACAACGCCCTCGGGGTGCTGCACTTCGCCCACCTCTACGGGGAGGAGAGAGTCTACTCCCTGCGTTCCAGCGAACAGCACGGCAAGGCGAACCGGGAGAGCGCCACCTTCCGCGCCCGCCAGAACCTGTTCGGATCCGAGGTCACCTACGCCCGCCTGAGCAGCCTGCTGAGCCGCGGCGGCCAGATCAAGGGGACCCGCCTGAGCGAGGCGTTCGACTGGGTGCAATATCAGGAGGCCAACCCGGGCGCCATCCCGCTATTCGTGCTGGATGCCAAGGGAGCGCCCCAGATAGTGACGGGACCGGTCAGCCCGGATGCCGGTGAGTTGCTGATCGCCCTGCAGCCGCCAAAAGAAAATCCCTTGCCGTGAGCACCGGCACGCCTCCAGGCAACCCGCTGCTCGCTCCCCTGCTGGCACTGCTGCAACAGGCGAGCAGCAGCTACAAGGTGCACGAGTTGCTGGCCGAATTGCGCCGGCAGGGGGCCATCCCCACCCTGGCCGAGGATGAGCAACTGCAGCTGTTTCGGGTCAACTTCCTCATCATGAACGCCCTCTACCAGCTGCAGGAGGAGCTTTATGAGGAGGGATGGTGGCTGGTGATCAGCACCCTGGATATCCGGCTGGAGGCTCGTGCTGGCATGTCGACGGATGAAAAGACAATGGCGCACAACCACTCTCTTCGCGACTACTACTGCGACTGGCAGGTGTTCTGGCAGACCGACCGGGAGGAGGTAGAGGCACTGCTCAACCGCTTCTGGCAGGGCTTGAATGGCGAGGAGAACCGGCGGGAAGCGCTGGCCCTGTTCGGGCTTGCGGCCGATGCGACCCAGGAGACCATCCGCCAGCGCTGGCGGGTACTGGCACTGTGTCATCACCCGGATCGGGGCGGGGATGCAGAGGCCTTCATGCGCATCCGCTGGGCCTGGGAGTGCCTGCGAGGGTGAGCCCTTTGCGGCTCTTTGGTGCCGGACATAAACTGAAGAGGGATATTCCTCCACAGGAGCGCATCATGACCGTCAGTGAACTTCGCAAGCTCTATCAGCAACAGACCCTGCAAGAGGCCGAGATCCTGCACGATATTGCCATTCCCGGCTGGATCATCGAGTTTCGCGGCAAGGATGGCACCCTGTTCGAGCTGACTGACACCCTGGGTTGCCCCATCAGCTTCGGCACGGTCGAACAGGCCCGCGAGCATGTCCACCTGGTGGCGGACTGCCCGGTGCAGGTAGAACACCTCTACCGCTTCTTCGAGCGCTGAGCGCCCCACCACCAGCAAGAAGGCTCCTTAAAGGAGCCTTTTTTCATTCCGGTTGCAGCGGTTCCGGCTCCTTGCCCTCCAGTCGCCTGACCGGTTTTTGCAGGATCAGGTTGGCGGGATAGGTGACCAGATCGCCGTTGTCATCGCGCACCCGCACATAGAAGAGACCTATCTCGGTGATGACGCCGGTGACGGAGTCATCCTTGTCGAGGATGCGGATCCGGTCGCCAATCCGGTAGGGGAAGGCGAAGAAGATGGTGATGCTGGCGGTGATGTTGGAGAGGATCGACCACTGGGCCACCATGGCCACCCCCAGCACGGCGAAGAAGGAGGAGGCCAGCACCACCAGCCGGGAGAAGTCGAGCCCCCACACCCCGGCCAGGATCAGCAAGGTGGCGCACCCTTGCAGGAAGTGGAACACATGGGCCACGTAGATGACCCGGTTCTCGCTTACCTGCTTGGTCTGGGCCAGCGCCAGCAGGCTCTTGCGAATGATCCGCCGCAGCAGGGCATGGGCCAGCAACAGCAGCAGGGTGAGGCCGATGGATTGCCACATGGTCAGGTTCATGGGTCACCACCAGCGTTTGTGCTTGAGCCAGACCGCCAGCCCGACGGCCAGCGCGGTCAGGGAACCGCAGAAAATCCAGAAGGCGGTCGGGCTGTCAGCCCCCGGGATCCCCCCCAGGTTGATGCCGAACAGGCCGGTCAGGAAACTGGCGGGCAAAAACAGCAGCGCCATCACCGACATCTGGTAGGCGCGGCGGTTGGTCGCCTCCGCCATCAGGTTGTTGATCTCGTCCGCCAGCACGGCGGTACGCGCCACCCCGGCATCCAGATCGTCGAGCCAGCGCCGCAACCGATCGGCGATGTCGAGCAGGCGGCGCCTGTCGTCCTCGTCCAGCCAGCTGATCTTCTCGTTGGCCAGGCGCGCCACCAGATCCCGCTGGGGGGAGAGGTAGCGACGGATCATGATGAGCTGCTTGCGGATCAGCGCCAGCCGGCCGTTGGCGGGCAGATCCCGCGTCAACACCTGCTCCTCCAGATCGAGGATCTGGTCGTGCAACTCCTCGACAAACTCCCCAGCCCGATCGGTCAGGGCATCACACACCTCCACCAGCCAGTCGGCCGGGGTATCGGCGCCGCCCCCCAGCTTGAGCTGGTTAAACACGTCCTGTTCCGACAGCAGCGGCCGGCGGCGGCTGCTGATGATGAGATCCGGGGTGATGAAGATGCGCAGGGCCACCATCTCCTCTGGCCTGTGATCCTTGTTGTGATTGATGCCGCGCAGGATCAGCAGCACCGTCTCCCCCATCCGCACCAGCTTGGGGCGGTTGCTCTGGCCGAGCAGGGATTCCCGCGCCGCATCGCTCAGCAGCGGGGTCTGCAACAGCCAGCGTGCCGCCTCCGGATTGCCGTAATCCAGGTGCAGCCAGCCGGGTTCCTCCGCCGGCACCTCGCTGCCTGCCGCAAGCGGGGTCATGCCCCCCTTGCCATCCAGGGTCAGGGCATAAATCACATCACTGGGCACCCGATCCATCTCTTCTCCTCGCTGATTCAATCGCTGGGGCCCAGCTTACACCAAAGCCTGCCCCGACTCAGCCTGCCCCTGTGATACCATGCCCGCTCGCGTTTTTTTGCCTACAGGAAACCACGCCATGCCGATCTGGGTTGATGCCGATGCCTGCCCCATTCCCATCAAGGAGATCCTCTACCGCGCCGCTCACCGCGCCCAGGTGGTGACCACCCTGGTAGCCAATCAGGGGCTGCGGGTACCGCCCTCCCCCTTCATCAAGACCCAGCAGGTGGAGAAGGGATTCGACGTGGCGGATCATGTCATCGCCCAGCAAGTCCAACCCGGCGATCTGGTGATAACGGGGGACATCCCCCTCGCCTCCTGGGTGATCGAAGCCGGCGGCGAGGCGCTCAATCCCCGCGGCGAGATCTACACCCGCGAGACCATCAAGGCGCGGCTCGGCATGCGCAACTTCATGGAGGAGCTGCGCTCGGCCGGGGTTCAGACCGGCGGCCCGGCCCCCCTCAACGCCGCCGACAAGCAGCGTTTCGCCAACGCCCTCGACAAGTGGCTGATCCGCGGCAAGCTGGGGTGACCCTGGCGCTCTGCCCCGTTGCCTGCAAAAAAGCACGCCGCCCGTTTCGCGCTTAATTCTTTCTTAAGCCTCACGAACTAGCCTTGTGGATGTTTGACTGACATCCACAAGGAGCCCGTGATGAAACTCTCCCCCCTGTTGTTGCTGATCCCCCTGTTCAGTGCCGCCGCCCTGGCCGAACCCCAGTGTACCCAGACCGACAAGGCCAGCTGGCTGAGCGAGGCCGATGCCCAGCAGCAGATCAAGGCGATGGGTTACGAGATCAAGAAGTTCAAAGTCACCGACACCAACTGCTACGAGATCTACGGTTGGGACAAGGAGAAGCGCCGGGTAGAGATCTACTTCGACCCGACCGATCTCAAGAAGGTGAAAGAAGAGATCGACAACTGACGTCCCGACGGGCCGCCCCCCGCGGCCCTCTCTATGGAGCCTTGCCATGACCAACTGGACTGAAACCCGGGTATGGGATCCCGTCATCAGGGTATTTCACTGGCTGACGGTGACCCTCTGTCTGCTCAACTTTTTCGTGCTGGAAGAGGGCAGCCGCAACCACAGATATGTCGGCTATGCCCTGGGTGCCCTGTTGCTGATCCGGCTGTTGTGGGGACTGGTCGGCTCCTACTATGCCCGCTTCGGCCAGTGGTGGCCCACCCCGGCCCGGGTGCGTGCCTATCTGCGCCAGCTGCTGCAGGGGCGCCATCCCTATTACCTCGGGCACAATCCGGCCGGCGCCCTGATGATCTGGCTGCTGTTGCTGTCGCTGCTCGGCACTATCGTCACCGGCTGGCTCACTACCTGGGATGCTTTCTGGGGCGAGGATTGGCTGGAGGAGCTGCACGGCGTCATCGCCAACACTCTGATGGCGGCGGTGGGCGTCCATGCTGCCGTGGTGATCCTGACCGATCGCCTCACCCGCAGCGATCTGCTGCGGGCCATGGTGCTCGGCAAAAAACGGGTGCCCGTTCACGTCCAGGTGGAAGATCCGCGCAACGAGTGACCGGGCCGGCCTGCCGGCCCCGGTTTTTTGCTGCAATCCCCGGTGACACTGGTAAGATGCGCCGCCGTTTCTCCACGCCGTGACAACCATGACCGCCCAAGGGCACCTGCTGTTTTCCGTTACCTGTACCCTGCTCGCCCACAAATTCCAGCTCACCCCGGCCCTGGCCGATGCCAGCCTGTGGCACGCTATTCCCGCGGCACTGGCCAGCGCCCTGCTGCCGGATCTCGATCACCCCAAATCTGTGCTGGGACAACGGCTGCCGTGGATCTCGAAGCCGCTATCCCGGCTGTTCGGTCATCGCGGCTTCACCCACAGTCTGCTGGCGGTGGCTGTTGCCATCTGGGGGCTGAACCAGAGCCTTCCCCCCGATACCCTGCCGGTCGGTGTCAAGGATGCCCTGATCGTCGGCTATCTCAGCCATCTGCTGGGGGACTGGCTCACCCCGGCCGGTATTCCGCTGCTGTGGCCCGGCAAGCGGCGCTACCGGTTGCCGGGCTGGCCCCTCAAAAGTGGCGGCGCCCTCGAGACCGGTTTTTGCACCCTCACCCTGCTGGTGGCGGGTTGGTGGTGCGGCTGGCGCCTATGAAAAAGCCCCCGGCCGAAAAGCCGGGGGCCTGACAATCGCAAGGCATCTAATGATCAGATCATGATGCCTGCGATCACGGCGGAGAGCAGGCTCACCAGGGTGGAGCCGTAGACCAGCTTGAGACCGAAGCGGGAGACCATGTTGCCCTTCTCCTCGTTGAGCGCCTTCACCGCACCGGCGATGATGCCGATGGAGCTGAAGTTGGCGAACGACACCATGAAGATGGAAAGGATGCCGACGGTGCGCGGCGAGAGATCGGCGGCGATCTTACCCAGATCCATCATGGCCACGAACTCGTTGGTCACCAGCTTGGTCGCCATGATGGAGCCCGCCTGCAGCGCTTCACTGCCCGGGATGCCCAGGATCCAGGCGATGGGGTAAAAGATGTAGCCCATGACGTGCTGGAAGTTGACGCCAAACGCCATCTCGAACAGGTAGTTGATGAGGGCGATCAGGGCGATGAAGCCCACCAGCATGGCCCCGACGATTACCGCCACGGTGAAACCGGCCATGATGTATTCCCCCAGCATCTCGAAGAAGTTCTCCTTCTTCGGAGTGTGGTGCTCGTCACCCTCGGCCAGCGCCTTGGCGTCGGTCACCGTGTTGTCCGGCTCGTAGGGGTTGATGAGGGACAACACCACGAAGGTGCTGAACATGTTGAGCACCAGGGCGGCCACCACGTAACGCGGTTCGATCAGCTGCATGTAGGCGCCGACGATGGACATGGAGACGGTGGACATGGCGGTCGCCGCCAGGGTGTACATCTGCTTCTCGTTGAGGTGCGGCAGTATCTTCTTGAGAGCAATGAAGTTTTCAGACTGGCCGACAATCATGGCGCTGATGGCGTTGAAGGATTCCAGCTTGCCCATGCCGTTGATTTTGGCCAGCACAGTACCGATGCCGCGAATGACCAGCGGCAGCAGACGGATGTACTGCAGGATGCCGATCAGCACGGAGATGAAAACGATGGGCATCAGCACCATCAGGAAGAAGGAGAAAGCCCCCTCGTTGACCAGGCCGCCGAACACGAAGTCGGTTCCCTGTTTGGCAAACTCCATCAGCTTGGTGAAACCGGCAGCAAAACCGCCCACCACCGCCAGACCCACTTCCGAGTTCAGCATGAACCAGGCCAGCGCCAGCTCGACCACCAGCAGCTGGATGATGTAGCGCACCTTGATCTGTTTCCAGTTGTGGCGGTTGACCAGCAGCGAGAGCGCAAGGACCATCACGAGTCCGAGCACGAAGTGAAGATATTCCATAACCTGTAGCACCTGGGTGAATTGTAATTTTCGACCGGCGCCATCATAGAGATTCGTATATTTAAAAATCAGAGAATCATCACACTCCCACTCAATAAGCGGGAGCTTGCTATGGTAAAAACGTTTTTAAATTAATCTTGAAAAATCCGTTTTTAACGCCCTGAATAAAAAACATCAAAATTGAGCAAATTCAATACGATAAATTATTAATCAGATAACATTGATTGAGCTTTGATATTTTTAATCCTGTTTAAACAGGAGCCGAAACATTCCTTTATTTAAACAAGACATCAGCAAAACGTTTATCTTATATAACCAAACACCTTTTATTTAATTTCTTCGCAGCTGCCGTTGGCGTGCCATCAAACTCTGGCAGATAAACCAATGACACCGCCAACAGCCCCTCGGTCAACCGTTCAAATTTCCGCCACATCGGACGTCACATTCTGGTATGATGCGCCCCCTTGCGCGCCGCGCACCCCGTTTTCCGTGAAATAGAGTCCTTTTGTGAACAACAGCGAATTTAGCAGCCTGAACCTCCCCTCCGCCCTGCAAGAGAACCTCGCCAGCCTTGGTTATCTGCAGATGACCCCGATCCAGGCCCAGAGCCTGCCTCTGGTGCTCGATGGCAAAGACTTGATCGCCAAGGCAAAAACCGGCAGCGGCAAGACAGCTGCCTTCGGTCTCGGCCTGCTGGCCAGCCTTGACGTCAACCGGCTCGAGGTGCAGGCACTGGTGCTCTGCCCGACCCGCGAGCTAGCGGATCAGGTAGCCACCGAGATCCGTCGTCTGGCCCGCACCCTGCCAAACGTCAAACTGGTGACCCTGTGCGGCGGCACACCGACCGCACCGCAGTCGGCCACCCTGGGCTTTGGTGCCCACATCGCCGTCGGCACCCCGGGCCGGGTGCTCAAGCATCTGGAGCAGGGCACCCTCGATCTGGATTGCCTCAAGACGCTGGTGCTGGACGAGGCGGATCGCATGCTGGACATGGGCTTTGGCGAAGACATCAACCGGGTCATCGGTTATGCGCCGCGGGATCGCCAGACCCTGCTCTTCTCCGCCACCTATCCGGAGGGGATCGCCCAGATGAGCCGCGGCGTGCAGCGCAACCCGGTCGAGGTGAGCGTGGAGTCCCTGCATCAGGAGAGCGCCATCGAACAGAAGCTCTATGAAGTGCCGGCCGGCCAGCGTCTCGACGCCCTCACCTGGCTACTGAGCCACTATCAGCCCGCCTCCTGCGTGGTGTTCTGCAACACCAAGCGCGCCTGTAACGATGTGGCCGACCACCTGGCCGCCAAGGGCTTCTCGGCGCTGGCGCTGAACGGCGATCTGGAGCAGCGCGAGCGGGATCAGGTGCTGGTGCGCTTTGCCAACGGCAGCGCCACCATACTGGTGGCCACCGACGTGGCGGCCCGTGGCCTCGACATCAAGGAGCTGGGCGCCGTCATCAACTATGAGCTCACCTATGACCCCGAGGTGCATGTGCACCGTATCGGCCGCACCGGTCGCGCCGGTCAGCAGGGTCTGGCCCTGAGCCTCTATCAGCCGAACGAAGCGCAGCGCGTCAACCTCATCGAGAAGTACCAGCAGGCACCGCTGCCACAGGGCGATCTCGATGCCATCGGTCGCACTATCAAGCCGCTTGCGCCCCAGATGGTGACTCTCTCCATCGACGCGGGTCGCAAGACCAAGGTGCGGGCCGGGGATATCCTGGGCGCCCTGACCGGCGAGGGTGGTATTGCCGGAGCAGATGTGGGCAAGATCCAGATCGCCGAGCAGTACTCCTACGTCGCGGTCAAGCAGAGCGTGGCCAAGGCGGCGCTCAAGCGGCTGCAGGAAGGCAAGATCAAGGGACGCAGCTACCGCGCCCGCAAACTGGGCTAAGCCCGACGAGCACAGGCGCCGGCATGGCGCCTGTTTCATTTTCACCAAGGTCGCAAGACGACATGACAGAGACCATGACCCGGACAACTGAGCCACAGATAAGCTGCCAGAACTGCGAAGCCTGCTGCTGCCGCCTGGAAGTAATGCTGCTGACCGACACAGGGGTGCCGGATCGCTACATCGAAGAGCGGGAGGGCGAAGTGCCCGTGATGCAGCGGCTGGACGATGGCTGGTGCGCGGCGCTCGATCGCAATACCATGATGTGCCGCATCTACGATGTGCGCCCCCTGATCTGCCGCGAATTCGAAATGGGCGAACCCGACTGCATCGACGAACGGGACAAGTGGTTTATCAAACTCGGTTAAGAAGGTGAGCAGGCCAGCTGCGCCTCGAGCCAGGTGATGGCCGCCTGCTCGCACTCGCAGTAATGCACCGCCTTGAAGGGCACACCGGCGAAGACCTGATCGGCCAGATAACGCTTGAAGCCTCCCGACAACACCACCGCCAGATACTGGCAACCGCTGCCGGCGCACCAGTCAAACTGGCGATGAAAGCGGTGCAGCACTTCGGGGCCGGCCGCCTCGAACTCGGTGATAACCTCGACTATGCCCCAGGGGCCGCCTTGCAGTTCCGCCAGCGCATCGCGGAAGCGGGCCTCGTAGGCCATGGCGCCCGCCAGATTGAAGGCACCACTCGGGCGGCAGATCAGCATTTGCCCCCTGCGTTCCATTACAAACTTGCCGTGCGGCTGCATTCCGTTCCTCCCTGACTGGCGCCACTCCAGTGGCTGTTGCTATAAGATAATGATTTACATCAAAAAATCTACAGCATCGAAAACACCATCCGGTTCCCATACTGCCGCTGCCCCCATTGCGCCCCCTTGCTTCCACTCATTATGATCTTTATCAACAATCTCTTTTCATTTCATCCAAGGGTCCGACCAGAAATGTGGCATTGCCGTTAACAAAACGTTGCTGTTATCATCCGCGGCCATAAAACACTCCACCAGCAGGAATGTTGGTCATCGACATAAGGACACGAGATGAAAAACAGGGATGCCCATTACTACCAACGGATCTGGCGCTGGCACTTTTATGCCGGCCTGTTTGTCGCCCCCTTCCTGATCCTGCTCTCCCTGACCGGCATCATCTATCTGTTCAAGCCCCAGCTCGACAACCTCATGTACCCCGAGCTGATGAAGGTGACCCCGACGGCCCAGACACTGAGCGCCGATGAGCTGCTGACCAGGGCGATGGCATCCATGCCGGATGCCAGCCTGCGCAAATACCTGCCGCCGGCCAGCCCGGATGCCAGCGCCCAGCTCATCGTCATGCAACAGGGCCAGGAGCTGACCCTGTTCATGGATCCCGCCAGCGGCAACCTGCTCGGCACCATGGACAACAAGTGGAACCTGCAGGCGGTGGCGCGCGCCCTGCACGCCGATCTGCTGCTCGGCACCACGGGGGATCGGCTGATCGAGCTGGCCGCCGGCTGGGGACTGGTGCTGCTCATCAGCGGCCTCTATCTCTGGTGGCCGCGCAAGGGGCCGGGGATGGGCGGCATCCTCTGGCCCAGAATGCACCAGCGTGGCCGCCTCTGGTGGCGTGACCTGCACGCCGTGGTCGGCTTCTGGGGTGCCGGCTTCCTGCTGCTGTTGCTGCTGAGCGGCATGACCTGGACCGGCTTCTGGGGCGATCAGTTTGCCAATGTGTGGAACCGCTTCCCCGCCGCCATGTGGAACCAGGTGCCCAAGTCGGCCCCCCTTGCCCGCGGCCTCAACCAGGCTCATGAGCAGACAGTGCCCTGGGCGGTGGAAAATACCCCCATGCCGGATTCCCGGATGGCGGAAGAGGGCCATGATCACGGCGCCATGGATCATGGCAGTACCCACGACGGCGTGGTGATGGCCAGCCGGCGCATCCCGCTGCAACAGGTGGTGGAGATTGCCCGCGAGCGCGGGGTCAGTCCGGGTTACAGCATCACGCCGCCGGCGGGGGATCGCGGAGTCTTCACCATCGCCCTGTTTGCCGACGACCCGCGCAACGATGCCACCCTGCACATCGATCAATACAGCGGCAAGGTGCTGGCCGACGTGCGCTGGCAGGATTACGGCCCGGTGGCCAAGACGGTGGAGACCGGCGTCATGCTGCACATGGGCAAGCTCTATGGCTGGCCTCACCAGCTCGCCATGCTGCTCATCTGCCTGATGGTGCTGGCCAGCGCGGTGAGCGGCCTGTGGATCTGGTGGTGCCGTCGCCCGCAGGGCCGCCTGGCTGCCCCGCCGCTGCCCGCCAGCCCCCCTCCCATGCGCGGCGCCATCGCCCTGCTGATCCTGCTTGGCATCTGCTTCCCGCTGGTAGGCGCTTCCATGGTCGCCATCTGGCTGCTGGACAGCCTGATCTTCTCCCGCCGCGCCCCCAAACTGGCGGAGATCGGCTAGACCCCACTCTCGCGACAGAATGACAACGCCATTCAATAGCAAGGGCTCCCGATGGGGAGCCCTTGCTGCTTCAGTCCGGCTATTTCATCGCTTCGACCAGCCGGAGGATCTTGCTGGCCTTTTCGAAGTGATCGAGCCTGTGGGTCTGGATCCACCAGGTCGCCGCCTCCATCAACAACTCGGGATCCTCATTCTTGTTGGCGAAGAAGGCATAGAAGGAGAGCCCGACCGCCTCCCCCTTTTGTACAATTTTCTGCTGGCAGACCTGGATGATTTTCTCTCTGAGTGAGTCGCGCATGGCGGCTTTCCCTGCTTGGTGGGTGGCATGCAAGGCAGCATACCCCAGCCAGCAAAAAGGGCCCCCGTCCGGGAGCCCTTTTTCATTGCCAAAACGGGTCGCGACTCAGGAGAGCGCCAGCCCGATGGAGAGCAACAGGCTGTAGAGGAAGGCGCTGATGGCGGTCTTCTTGAGGGCGCCTGTCAGCACCTCGCCATCGAAACTCTCCCGCAGTGTCCTGGCCGCATCGGTCAGTGGCTTCATGGCCGGCAGGAAGATCCAGGGCCAGAAGCTGGCCGGCTGGGTCAGGATGAAGAGTACGGTCGCCAGTACGGCAGATCCCAGCAGCACCCAGTGATAGGCGATGGCGCGATTGCGACCGAGGCGCACTGCCAGGGTGATCTTGCCGCTGGCGGCATCGGTTTCGATGTCGCGCACGTTGTTGATGTTGAGCACGGCGGTGGCCAGCAGGCCACAGGCGGCCGCAGGCAGCAGCAGATCCCACTGCAGGGTCTTGGTAAAGAGGTAGTAGGAGCCGAGCACCCCCAGCAGGCCGAAGAAGAGGAACACCGAGATATCGCCAAAGCCGCGATAACCGTAAGGAGTCTTGCCCACCGTGTAGGTCACCGCAGCGACGATGGCCGCCCCGCCCAGCACCACAAACGCCAGGATCTGCAGCCACTGGCCGCCGAAGGCGCAGCCCAGCAGCAACAGGCCGCTCGCCACCGCCGCCAACGCGGTCAGCGCCATCGCCACGCACATCTGCTTGCGGGTGATAAGGCCGGATACCACGGCCCGCTGGGGACCGATCCGCTCGCCATTGTCAGCACCGGAGACCGCATCGCCGTAGTCGTTGGCCAGATTGGAGAGGATCTGCAGCAGGATGGCGGTCAGCAGGGAGAGCGCCATGATTGTGCCGTCGAAGGCGCCGCGGCTGGCAGCCAGCCCGGAACCCAGGAGAATGGACGAGCAGGCGAGCGGCAATGTTCGCAAACGAGCCGCCAGCAACCATGTTGATAAGGTATTTGTCATATTGTGATGGCCAAACAATCGGATATTGATCGTGTTAAGGGTTATCGAACCGGATTTGGGTATACTGGGCCCCGGAAGTGAAGCTCCCTCGGGCGATTTACATGGACGAATGGGCAGATAATATATAGGAAATCATCGCCCTTTGGCATAAACCTACGGCATCCTGCTACGGGATCGGTCGTTACTACCCGGTTCAGACACTACATCCATGTTGGCTCAGACCCATATCAAGCAACAACTGGACGCCCTGCGTCACAACAACGTCAGCGGCTTCGTACGACTGCGCGTAGGGATCGAGGTTCGATCCTTCCTGGGCTGGCTCGCGGCGCAGACTCTCTACCCCCGCATCTATTGGCACGCCCGTGGCCAGGATCGCCCCGAGTATGTTGCCCTGGGCGCCATCCACGAATTGACCGAGCCCGATGCCATCCGCCAGGTCTGCACCAACACCAGCCAGTATCATGACGACAGCCCCCGCTACTATGGCGGCGTAGCATTCGATCCGGCCCAGCCAGGCTGGCAAGGGTTTGGCGCCTGTCGCTTCGTGCTGCCCCGCATCGAGCTGGTGCGCCGCGGCGAGTGTGTCAGCCTCTGCCTCAACCTCTGGCTGACCAAAGAGAACCTCGAGTCCGAGCTGGCCGCCGCCGAAGCCGCCCTCGACGCCCTGCAGCCGGAGGCGCCCCTGGCCCAGCTGCAAAAGCAGCGCTGGCAGCGTCAGGATTGCCCTGAGCCGGCCCAGTGGCAGCGCCTGGTGGAGCGGGTCACCTCCCCCGCATTTCAGGCCCACACCCCCAAGGTGGTGCTCTCCCGCGAGAGCGTGCTGACCAGCCACCAGGGCGGCGAGGATGTCTGCCCCTGGGTCATGCTCAACCAGTGGATCGGCCATGCCCAGGATTGCTTCCACTTCGGCTTCCAGTTTTCCCCCGAGCAGGCCTTTATCGCCTGCTCCCCCGAGCGCCTTTACCGCCGCGAGGATCGCCACCTCTTTAGCGAGGCGCTGGCAGGCACCATCCGCCGTTCCGGCGACGAGGCGACCGATGCCGCCCTGGCCGCCGAGCTGCTGGCCGACAGCAAGAACCGGCTGGAGAATCGGCTGGTGCATGCCGATATTCTGAGCCGCCTGGCCCAGCTGGCCCACGACGCCACCCTGACCGAGCCGCGCATCCTGAAGCTGCGCCTGCTGCAGCACCTCAAGTGCGACATCGAGGCCGAACTCAAGCCCGGCGTCTGCGACTGGCAGCTGCTCGAAGCCCTGCACCCGACCCCTGCTGTGGGCGGCGCCCCGCGCGAAGCGGCGCTGGCCTTCATCCGCGAAAACGAACCCTACGAGCGCGGCTGGTATGCCGGGGCCTGCGGCATGCTGAGCCGGGAGACTTCGGAGTTTGCCGTCGCCATTCGCAGCGCCCGCATCCAGCCTGGCAGCGTCACCCTGTTTGCCGGCGCCGGCATAGTGGCGGGTTCCGAGCCCGCCGCCGAGTGGGCCGAGCTCGACAACAAGATCGCCAATGTGCTCTCCCTGCTGGGATAGCCGTTCATCCTCTTTCCAACCCGCGAGAGCGCTTATGTCCGCCAGTGAAGTGTTTGCGAGCACCGTCTTTCCCACTCAGCACGCCACCTTCAACCATGTCTGGTCCTCCCTGCTGCTGGAGGAGCTTTATCGCCTCGGGGTGCGCGATATCGCGCTGGCCCCGGGTTCGCGCAGCGCCCCGCTCACCATGGCCGCCGCCGCCCACACCGGGTTTCGCCGCCATCTGCATTTCGACGAGCGGGGTCTGGGCTTCATGGCGCTGGGGCTGGCCAAGGGCAGCAACCGGCCGGTAGCTGTGATCATGACGTCGGGCACCGCGGTCGCCAACCTCTGGCCCGCCGTGGCCGAGGCCCAGCTCACCGGCGTGCCGCTCATCATTCTCTCCGCCGACCGCCCCCACGAGCTCATCGACAACGGCGCCAACCAGGCCATCGATCAGCAGGGGATCTTCGGCCACTACCCCGTTTTTCAGCAGAGCCTGCCAAGCCCCACCCCCACCATCCCCGCAGCTTTCGTGCTGAGCTCGGTGGATCAGGCGCTGGCGCAACAGGCACGCACGCCGGGGGTGGTACACATCAACTGCATGTATCCCGAGCCCCTCTACCCCGGCGACCAGTATCAGGATTTTGCCGCCTATCTGGCCCCCCTCGGCGACTGGCTCACCTCGGATCGCCCCTGGAGCCCCTGGCAGCTGGGTGAGCAGAGCTGCCCGCCCCAGGCCGGCTGGAGCGAGCTACAAGGCAAGCGCGGCGTCATCATCGCCGGGCGGATCACCCACCCCGACCAGGCGCAAGCGGTGGTCGAGTTGGCCGAGCGCCTCGGTTGGCCCCTGCTGGCGGATATCCAGAGCCAGATCCGCTTCGATGTTCGCAACCTCATCCACATGGATTTGGCACTCAACGATCCCGGCTTCGTCGCCGAGTTGGGGCGCGCCGAGGTCTTGCTGCAATTTGGCGCCCGTCTGGTCTCCAAGCGGCTCGGCCAGTTTATCAAGAGCCACCCCTGGCAGGATTACTGGCTGGTAGATCCGCAGCCGGCCCGGCTCGACCCCGACTACCGGCTGCGCAACCGCCTGCTCTGTAGTGCCCGCGCCTTCGTGGCGACTCATCCGGTCGCAGCCACGGCGACTCCCTGGCACCGGCTGGACGCCCTGCAACAGAAGGCAAGTCGACAGATCGTCGCCGCCTGCGAGCGCTTCTCCGAATTGGGGGTATGCCATCGCCTCAACCGGCTGATCCGGGGTCAGCTGTTTGTCGGCAACAGCATGCCGGCCCGGCTGATGGATATGCTGGGCACCCCGGGCCAGGGGCCGAGCCGGGTGATGACCAACCGCGGCGCCTCCGGCATCGACGGCCTGATCGCCACCGCCTACGGCTTCGCGCAATCGGTCGAGCAGGGCAGCGCCGAGCCCACCACCCTGCTACTCGGGGATCTCAGCGCCCTGCACGATCTCAACAGCCTGGCCCTGCTTGGCAAGGCCAGCCGGCCGCTGGTGGTGATCCTGCTCAACAACGATGGCGGCAGCATCTTTCGCATGCTGCCGGTGCCCACCGAAGGGGAGCTGCTGGAGAGCTACTATCGGCTGCCCCATGGCCTGTGCTTCGAGCATGCCGCCGCCATGTTCGGCCTCGCCTATCGTGCGCCGGACAGCCTGGCCGAGTTCGAGCAGGCCTATACCGAGGCGCTTGGTGACGGCGTCACCCTGATCGAGGTCCGGGTGCCGAGCGAACAGGTGGCCGATGATCTCAAGGCGCTGGGGGCCGCCATCCGTGGCGCCTGAACAGCCCCAACGGCCGCACACCCTGGTGCTGCTGCACGGCCTGCTGGGGGATGCCGCTGACTGGCAGCCGGTGATCGACCGCCTGCCCGCCATCCGCTGCGTGGCCCTCGACCTGCCGGGCCACGGCTGCAACCACGCTGTGCGGGTGAACGGCTTTGACGAGGCCCATCGCTGGCTCTGTGACGAGCTGGCCGCCCACGATATCGAGCACTATCTGCTGGCGGGCTATTCCCTCGGCGGGCGCCTCGCCCTCTATCACGCCAGCCGCTCCCCGAATGGTTTGCAGGCCCTGCTGCTGGAGAACTGCCATCCCGGTCTGCCTGCTGCCGAGCGGGCCGCCCGCATCGCCCATGACGAGGGGTGGGCACAACGCTTCGAGCGCGAGCCGCTTGCCGACGTGTTGGCGGAGTGGTACCGGCAGGGGGTCTTTGCCGATCTGGACGAAACGGCCCGTGCCCGCCAGATCGCCCGTCGCCTCGGCAACCGGGGTGGCGCCATCGCCACCATGCTGCGCGCCACCTCGCTGGGGCGACAGCCCGATCTCGCCCCCTGGCTGGCAAAGGCCGAATTGCCGGTCACCTATGTGAGCGGCAAGCGGGATCAGAAATTCCACCACCTGGCTTGCCAGCTGGCGAGTCAGCATCGCAAAATCAACCACTTGGTACTGGATGGCGGCCACAACCTGCACGCCAGCCAGCCCGAGATCTTTGCCCGGTTCCTTGCGAAGTGGGTCAACCAACCAGAAGAGAAGAGTCATGATTGAAGCAATGATGGAAGCGGGACAGTACGCACCTGTCCAGCAGGCCGTGATTGCTCCATTTTCGCTCGAACAGACTAGAAGGAAAAAACCATGATTGAGGCAATGACGGAAGCGGAACTGTACGCACCTGTCGAGTGGCGCGATTGCTCCGCCGGTTACGAGGACATCCTCTATCACAAGTCCGGCGATGGCATTGCCAAGATCACCATCAACCGTCCCCAGGTACGCAACGCCTTCCGCCCCCGCACCGTGAAAGAGATGCTGCAGGCGCTGGCCGATGCCCGCTATGACGATCAGGTCGGCACCATCATCCTGACCGGCTTCGGCGAGAAGGCCTTCTGCGCCGGTGGCGACCAGAAGATCCGGGGCGACTACGGCGGCTACCGCGACGACGAGGGGACTCATCACCTCAACGTGCTCGACTTCCAGCGCGACATCCGCACCTGCCCGAAACCCGTGGTGGCCATGGTGGCCGGCTACGCCGTCGGCGGCGGCCATGTGCTGCACATGATGTGTGATCTGACCATCGCCGCAGACAACGCCATGTTCGGCCAGACCGGTCCGAAAGTGGGCTCCTTCGACGGCGGCTGGGGTGCCTCCTATATGGCGCGCATCGTCGGCCAGAAGAAGGCTCGCGAGATCTGGTTCCTGTGCCGTCTGTATGACGCCAAGCAGGCCCTCGACATGGGACTGGTCAATACCGTGGTGCCGGTCGCCGACCTGGAGCGTGAAACCGTGCGCTGGTGCCGCGAGATGCTGCAACACAGCCCGATGGCCCTGCGCTGCCTGAAAGCCGCGCTGAACGCCGACTGCGATGGTCAGGCGGGCTTGCAGGAGCTGGCGGGCAATGCCACCATGCTGTTCTACATGACCGAAGAGGGTCAGGAAGGGCGCAATGCCTTCAACGAAAAGCGCCGCCCCGACTTCTCCAAATACAAGCGGAACCCCTGATGACACTCGCCCTCTATCGCTACCGACTGCCTTTTACCCAGCCCCTGACCTTTCACGGCAAGGTGGAGGTGGCGCGCGAGGGCTTGCTGGTCCGCATTGACGACGGCTGGGGGGAGATAGCCCCCCTGCCCGGTTTCTCCAAAGAGACCCTGGCCGAGGCACACGCCGAGGCCATCGCCTGTCTGGAACAACTGGCCGCGGGGCAACCCATAGCCCCGCGCCTGCCTTCGGTGCAATTTGGCTTTGACTGTGCCCGCCGGGTCTGGCCCGCGCAGACGGCCCCCCTGCCCGAACCCTATCCCCTTATTCAGGGCTCCCCCCAGGAGCTGCTGAAACACTGGAAAGAGTGGCTCCATCGCACCCCCAACAAGGCCAAGCTCAAGGTGGCCCGCTATCCCATGCGGGACGAGCTGGCGCTGATCCGGCTGCTGTGCGACCGTATTCCGACCCTCAAGCTGGTGCTGGATGCCAACCAGGGCTGGACCCGCGAGGAGGCCTGGACCTTCTGTGGCCATCTGGACCCGAACCGGATCGAGTATCTGGAAGACCCCTGCGCCGATTTCGCCGACATCGCTTTTGTCGCCAACCGCACCGGCATGCCGGTGGCGCTGGACGAGCTGCTGGCCCAGGGCAAGCCATGGGAGCCCATCCCGCAGCTGCGCGCCCTGGTGCTCAAGCCCATGCTGCTCGGCTCGCTGGAACGCTGCGAGGCGCTGATCAGCCGCGCCCGCGAGCTGCGACTCAAGGTGATCATCTCCTCCTGTTTCGAATCCGGCCTTGGCCTGAACCAGCTGTTCCACCTCGCCGGAGAGTGGGCCCCGGAGCAGGCCCCCGGGCTGGATACCCGTCGCTGGATGGCGGCGGATCTGTTAAACGAAGCCGGGGAGCCGGACACCGGCGCCCTGGAGACCCTGTTTTACCGTGACTGATTTCCCCGCCCCAATGCAGGAGACTTGCCCGGTACGCCACTGGGCAAGGCTCGCCCCCCATCGCATCGCCATCCACACCGACACCCCGCTGAGCTACCGGACGCTCGATCGGCGCCTCAACAGCCTGTGCGACCAGCTCACCCGGGCCGGCCTCACCCGCGGGGATCATCTGGCCGCCGTGGTGCGCGGCGCGCTGGAGGATGTGCTGCTAGCCTGGGCCTGCGTGCGCAACGGCATCGTGTTCTGTCCGCTCAATCCCGCCTTTCCGCTCACCCGACAAGCTGAACTGGCCGGCCGCCTCGACGCCCGGGCCTTCTGGTCGGCGGGCGACATGCCGAGCGGTGACTGGCAGGCGCTGCGGCTCGATTTCAGCCGCGAGCTGGCAGCAGGTGATGACGAGTGGCCGCTGGTACCAGAGCAGCTCAACAACATGATCCTCACCTCGGGCTCCAGCGGTACACCGAAGGCAGTGGTGCACCGGCTGGCCAACCATCTGGCCTCGGCACGGGGCTCCGCAGCCCTCATTCCCCTCGACGAAGAGTGTGGCTGGCTGCTCTCCCTGCCGCTGTTTCATGTCGGCGGCTACGCTATTCTGTTTCGGGTCTTGCTGGCGGGCGCCGCCCTGGTGCTGGACGATCGCAGCCGCCCCCTCGAGGCACGGCTCGAGCGCCAACCCATCACCCACCTGTCCCTGGTACCGACCCAGCTCTGGCGCCTGCTGGCCCGGGGCTTCGAGCCTGCTCGTACCCGATTGCGCGAGCTGCTGCTCGGGGGCGCCGCCATCCCGCAGCCGCTGGTCGAGCGCCTCGCCGCCATGGGGCTCACCCCCAAGGTGAGCTACGGCCTCTCCGAGATGGGCAGCCAGGTCTGTACCGCTCTGCCTGCCCGGGCGGGGATGGTGGGCCGCCCGCTGCCGGGGCGGGAGTTGTGCATCAAGGGACAGGAAATCTGCGTGCGCGGCGCCACCCTGTTTGCCGGTTACTACCGTGATGGCGCGCTGGAGCGGCCCCTCGACGAAGAGGGCTGGTTTCACACCCGCGACAAGGGGCACCTCACCCTGAACGGCGAGCTGGTGGTGGAGGGGCGGCTCGACAACCTCTTCATCTCGGGCGGGGAGAACATCCAGCCCGAAACCATAGAGCAGCGGCTGGTGGATCACCCCGCCATCGCCCAGGCGCTGGTGGTGCCGGTGCCGAACGATGAGTGGGGGCAGCGCCCCGCCGCCTTTATCGACTGGCACGGGGAACCTGTTCCCCATGCCGAACTGGCCGCCTGGATCAGGGCCTCCCTGCCCGGCTTTATGGTGCCGGATCACTGGCTGCCCTGGCCCGATCTCGGCGGCAACCTGAAGCCCTCCCGTCAGCATCTGGCCCACACGGCCCGAAACTACGGGGGAGACGGGGAAAGAAATGTGACATAAGTCACATTTCGTGTTTTTATCCATCGTTCAAAAAAGCCGCATGTGAGTCTTTACTCTCAATCAAGCCCCGTCCGAGTCACAAACTGGCGTCTGATATAAATTTTATCTATTTTTCAGTGTGTTAATTTACAGTTGATATCCTTTTGGGGCCTAGTAGATTGCCCTCCCTTCACCACGTAGACAATAAAAAACGAAGGGATAACAATGACTCGTTCAGGCTCAAGGTGGTGGCTGCTGGCCACCCCGCTGCTTGTTGCCGCCCAGGCACAGGCCGACTACTCCCCCACCGACTGGCAAGACTACCGGCTGACCGGTGAATCGAACCGCCAGCTCGCCCCCCGCGTTACCGAGGTGACCTACGAACTCAAGGCACGCGACGCAGGTGCCCCCTATCAGCAGCTCAGGGTCTATCGTCGCTTCGACTGGCAGGGAAACGATCTCGCCTCGCAGGCCGAAAATCACTGCAGCGAACCCAAATTGCGGGTCGAGGCGGGCTGGCAAATCCGCTATCTCAGCTGCGAGCAGCTAGTGCCGGCCGGCAAGGCGGTGCCCGCCACCAGCTACGACTACGGCTATGGCCTCAAGGAGGGGCGCTGGGAACAGCTGGCCGGCACGCCGACCGCCTCCCGCACGGATCGCTTCCCCCTGCCCGAACCCGTCTTGCTGGGTCATACCGAGCAGGAGCTGGATCGCTGCGAACTGAACGCCCAAGGGCGCTGCGCCGAGCCCGAGTGGCACTATCAGCCGCAGGATTGGCAACAGCTGGAAGTGAAAGAAGAGACCCCGAGCGAGCGGGATGGCCGACTGGAACAGGTATTCTTCCGCCTGCAGCCCGTCCCCGGCAGCCTGGCAGCCAGCCAGGTCAGCGAGCTGCACGTCTGGCGCAGCTATCGCTGGCAGCTGGAGCAGGCCGCCGCCATCCAGCAGGAGTGTGACGAGCCCATGGAGCGGCAGGAGGGGGAGAACACCGTTCGCTACCGCCTCTGCCGCCAGGTCATTCCGGCCGGCAGCGAGGTGATGGTGACACTGAAAGACACGGGTTATCAGAACCCGGTCAGCGGCCGTGAGTGGCAACCCCTGCCGGAGACCGACGAGTGGCAGGAGAGCCGGGTGATCCAACGACCCATCGTACTGGCCAGCAAGGAGGAGCTACTGGCGTGCCACCGCCCCAACGGCCGTCCCTGCGGCGAGCCGGATCAGCCCGACACGACGCTGCTGGATGCCGACGCGGCGCAGCTGGTCACCGATGTCAGCGGCCAGAACAGTCCAGCCTGGCAGGCCGATTATGGCCACGACGACGCCAAACTGATGGCGGTGGTGCGCGGCATGCGCGCCCTGCTGGCCGCCAACCAGCCGACCCACCCAGCCATGGACAAGCTGCTCTACTATGTGCGCGCCCACAACTACCATGACGGTGTGCGCCGGGAGAGCGATCAGGTAGCCCGGGAACTCGCGGCCGTGATGATGGCGCTGCTCGATCACCCCCTGCTGCTCACTGCCGAACCGCAGGATCAGGCCGGTACCGTGCTGGAGGCCTGGAGCGTCGCAGCCCAGGGGCAGCTGGAGCAAAGCGCGTTTCGCCAGAGCGCCGGCCCCATGCTGGTCCAGCTCAACCGGGCGCTCGCCTACGCGGCGCAGCATGCCGTCCTGATCAATGGCCACAAGCCGTGGGCTGACGGCATCTTCGAGCTGCTCAACCTGATCGACCAGAGCGCCAACGCCGGCCAGCAGGCCGATTTCAGCGCCACCTTCATGGCACAGGAGCCCTCCCTGCGCCAGAGCCTGCGCCAGCTCGGTATGAGCGAGCTGTCGCTCTGGAAGCAGCGTGACGAGTCGCGGGATCTGTTTGTCTTCAACAACATCCTCGACGCCCACAGTCGCCTCTACCGGATGATGAGCTACCGCCAACCGGACGAGGCGGCCCGCTACCGCCAACTGCTGGACCGCGATGTCATCGCCATCATGCGCCACCACGGCCTGATCCCGGGCGGCCCCCACCCGGCCACGCTGCTGGAGGATGTCTCCCTGACCCTCTCCAGCTACTACCTCACCTACACGGATCGCACCAGCGAGGCTTGCATTAGCGGTGACTTCGCCGGCCTCTGCACCCCCATCCGGATGGAGGACATACTGCCGTTCGAACACACCTGCTCACCCACCCTGCGCCTGCGGGCCCAGGATCTGACCCTGGCCCAGGCCGAGGAGATCTGCCGCGAGCTGGGGACGGAGGAGCAGCAGTTCCACCAGCAGATGGAGACAGGTTCGCAACCGGTGGCCGACGATCACAACGAGACCCTCGAGCTGGTGATCTTCGACTCCTCCGCCGACTGGAACCGCTATGGCGGCGCCCTGTTCGGGGTCTCCACCGACAATGGCGGCATCTATATCGAAGGGGATCCGGCTCGTCCGGGCAACCAGGCCCGCTTCTTCGCCTACGAGGCGGAGTGGAAGCGCCCCGCCTTCCAGGTGTGGAACCTGCGCCACGAATACGTCCACTATCTGGATGCCCGCTTCAACCAGTACGGCAGCTTCGGCCAGTATCCCCTCAACCGCACCACCTGGTGGGCGGAGGGGCTGGCGGAGTACATTGCCCACGGCCAGTGCTTCGCCCGCGGTCTGAACAATGTGGCCGGTCGCCCCGCCGACCGGCAGCCGACCCTGGGGGAGATCCTCCACCTCGATTACGATCAGGGCGGCGACATGGTCTACTCCTGGTCCTATACCGTTCACCGCTTCCTGAACGACACCGGTCGCAACGCCAGCTGGCTGGCCCTGGCGCAGGCCCTGCGCAACCCAGATCGCCAGCAGGCCTTGAGCGACTTCGAGGGGGAGATGGATCGACTGATCGCCAGCGACAGTGCCGCTTATCAGACCTGGCTGAACAGGGAACTGCTGCCCTGGTGGCAGGCCAACAAGGAGTCCGACGCCTGCAAGGGGAATGACTCCGCCCACTGATTCATTTGATGCACAAGGGGGCAGCCATGGCTGCCCCTTTTTTATGGCTCTGTCCCAATTACGTGTTGAAAGGCTAATCTTGAAGTAGGCTATCACCTTGAGGTCTACCATCATGGATACCCCAGCCTTTCAACACCTGTTGTCTCTGTTTCCTCAGCTGACCCTGCGCCAACGCCGTGTTGCCCGGCAGGAGCTCATGTCTCCACACCCCATTACCTCGCTCAATACCCAGTTACCAGCATGCAGCGGTTGCCCTCATTGTCAGGCCGAAGCCGCTCAGCTGGCACCCTGGGGTTGGAGTCGGGGACTGCGCCGCTACCGTTGCAAACTGTGCCTGCGCACCAGCTCCGTCCTCACCAAGACCCCCCTGGCCAGGTTGCGCAAAGCCCAGTGCTGGGAAGACTACGCGCAAGCCCTCATCGAAGGACTGACCGTTCGCCAGGCAGCAATGCGTTGCGGGGTCAGCAAAAACACCGCCTTCCTCTGGCGCCATCGCTTCTTGCGGGCGATGGCAGACCATCAAGCCACACGGGAAGAGGGCATCGTTGAGGTTGATGAGACCTTCTTCCTCGAGTCGTTCAAGGGGCAACGGGGACTGTCGCGTCCGCCACGGCGTCGTGGTGGTAAAGGACGAACCCGTGGCACCGGGTCGGATTACATCCCGGTGATGGTGGCGCAAGACCGGGCAGGCCATCATGCGGATTTTCAGATGGAGCAGATGAATGCCGAGACGGTGATAGCGCTCCTGAAGCCGCTGGTGTCACCGGAGGCAGTGCTGTGTAGCGATGGTGCGGGAGTGTATGCCAGTTTCAGCCAGGCACAGGGAGTGACACATCAGGTGGTACACAATCGTCAGGGAGAGCGAGTGGTGGGTGCGTATCACATCCAGCACGTGAACGGATATCACCATCGGTTGAAAACGTGGATGGATCGATTTCATGGTGTGGCGACCCACTACCTGAAGAACTATCTGGGTTGGCGCAGGATGCTGGAGCGTTACGGAAGCGGTGTGAATATCAAAGCGTGTTTGCATGAGGCGCTGAGGCGCCCCATGCAACACGTAATTGGGACATAGCCTTTTTTATCCTCTCCCGCTGCGACAAGCCCTGCCCCAACCAGACAGCCCCTTGCTATCAAGTCTGACGCCCGCCCCCGAGTTGTAATAGAATGCCGAAAACCACTTCAACTTCAGACCCGAATCGCACCGCGCATGAAGAAGTTTGCCAAGATCCTCCTCGCCTCCCTGCTGTTGCTGCTGGCGCTGATTGCCTCGCTGCTGGCCTATGGCGAGTGGATCGTCTCCGACACCCGCCAATACACCTATGACGAGGTGAGCGAGGTGCCATACAACCCGGTAGCCGTGGTGCTGGGCACCTCCAGATACCTTGCAGGTGGCGGCCCCAACCACTACTTCAAGTACCGCATCAAGGCCGCGGCCGAGCTCTACAACAACGCCAAGGTAGATTACATCCTGGTCTCCGGCGACAACGCCACCTTGCAATACAACGAACCGCGCCAGATGCGCCGCGCCCTGATCAAGGCGGGCATCCCGGCAGCGGCCATCTACATGGACTTCGCCGGATTCCGGACGCTGGATTCCGTGGTACGGGCCAAGGAGGTGTTCGGCCAGGAGCGCTTCACCGTGGTCTCCCAGGGCTTTCACAATGAGCGAGCCATCTTCATCGCCCACCACTTCGGCATCAACGCCATCGGCTTCAACGCCGAGGATCCCAGCGCCTATCAGGGTATCCGCACCCGGATCCGGGAGGTGTTTGCCAGGGTGATGGGGCTGCTCGATCTCTATGTGCTGGACAAGGGCCCCAAGTTTCTCGGCGACCCGGTTCCCATCGGTCTGCCCGTCCCCTGCGAGCCCCTGAGCACCCTGGGCACCCGGCATCCCTGCATCAAGCAGCCCAAACCGGCGGTCACACCACCGGTGAAGCAGCAAGAATCCGAACCAGCCGTTACGCCAGCGGTGAAACCGCAAGAACCCGAGCCGGCCGTCGCGCCGCCGGTGAAACCGCAAGAATCCGAGCCGGCCGTCGCACCACCGGTAGAGCAGCAAGCACCAGAGTCTGCGACCAACGCCGCCATGGCCACCTGATATGACAAACGACCCGCCAATTGGCGGGTCGTTTTCGTTGAAGGGGATGTTGCCAACGATTACAGCAGACGGGCCAGCAGGGCACGCAGCGCCTTGATGAGCGCAGGCTTGCCCGCCAGTTGCAGCCGGTCGGCCAGACGGGTCCAGTCTGCATATTGCCAGATGGTGGCGATCAGCAGATGGCGCTCGTCGGCCGTTAGCGGTGCGAGCCGGTCAATATTGCCCGCCAGCCAGCGCTGCAGGCTGGGCTGGCACAGCTCGAACGGCTTGTGATGGTGGGCAAAGCAGGCCAGCTCATCGTACACGAACTCATCCGGCTCACCCGAGACAGGCTCACAGTCCTGCAAACACTGCCACACCAGCTCTGGATCCAGCACTTTCAGCTCCCCCGCCAGCAGGGTCGGCAACTGGGCCACGAAACGCCGTCGCCACAGGGCCAGCTCGGGCTCATGCTCCGGCTTGAGTGCCTTGAGCAGCAGGGCGGCGTGGCTGCCGCTGGCGGCATCCCGCTGCAGCCCGATACGCAGCGCCACCAGCCCCGCCTTGCGCCAGAACGGCAGCAGATCGGCGCTGGCCGAGAAGGAGGAGCCGAGGTAGTCGAGGCCCGCCTGACGGTAGTGCGCCTCCAGTTGGCCAAGCAAGCGTGAGCCGAGACCATGGCGATGGAGTTCGGGGTGGATGGCGATGCGCATCACCCTGGCGTAGCTGCGCTCCCCAGCCGTCTTGCACCCCGCGTGGGCCAGCAGGGACTGGGGCAGCAGATGACCGCGCGGTCGCCGCCGGCCAGCCCAGATCGCCTCCGCCAGCTCGGGTTCTATCTTGCCCTCCCGCGCTACCAGAGCCACCCCGAGCAGGCTCTGTTCCTCTTCCAGCAGGTGGATGTCGAGGCTTGGGCTCTCCAGCAGAGCTCTGAGATCACTTGGCGTGGTCTGGTAATGGGCCAGCACCAGCAGGCCGAATACCTGGTTAAGCAACGCGTCGTCCTTTGCCAACACGCCTTGCGCGATCATCCGCCAGCGCGGATGGGTCGGCGGCAAGGGAGCTGCCACCTCGGCGTTGAGGCCGAGCAGGCGAAACACCAGCGGCTCCAGCGGGTCTCTGGCACTCCAGCGGATTGGCGAGGCCAGGTGAACTTCCTGCCAGTCCGGCGTCTCCCTGTCCAGCACCCGCTTGAAGCGCAGATGAAAGCCACGCCCCGTCCCCTCGTAACCGTGCTCCGTGGTGGCGAAGACGATGCGGCTGTGACGGGCCAGCATGGCCTCCAGCAATGGGGTCGGGATGGCGGCGGCTTCGTCCACCAGCAGCAGATCGGGCTGTAGCCCCTCGTGTACCAGCCGATCCGGCGAGCAATACGCAATGCCCGCCAGCTTGTCCACCGTGGTGCCAAGCCTTTTGGCCGCATGATCAAACAGGGTGGCAACCGTCCCCTGGGAGGGGGCCGTCACCACTATCTGCAGGTCAGGCTGGCCGCGTAGCAATTCGGCGGCGGCGATCCCCAACAGGCTGCTCTTGCCACGGCCACGGTCGGCGCTCAGCACCAACGGACGGCGACGATGGCCGTGCAGCACCTTGTGGATGGCGGGCAGGGCAAGGGCCTGATCGTCGCTCAAGGGACGATCGGGCCCCAACGGCTGCCAGGGCTCGCCATCGTCCGGGGGCAGCAAAGAGAGCGCAGGATCCCCTTCCAGCAACCGCACCAGCCGGGCGATAAAGCCGTGCCCCGCCTGCGCGGCCTCTTCGGGCCGGGCCACCAGCCGCACCCGATCCGGGTCCGGGTAGCCGGGCCATTGCGCCCTCGGCGGAGTCAGCAACAGCAGCAGACCGCCAGCGCGCAGGGTACCGGCCAACGCCCCGAAGGCGTCGGGGTGAAAGCCGCTGAAGGCGTTGAGCACCAGGGTGTCGCATTCCTGCCCGAGTCGCTGCAACGCCTTGGCTGCCGGCAGGGGGTTATGACAGGCAGGCCCCTCCCCGAGCCAAAAGACAGCCTCGCCGAGCAGGGCATCGGCACGGGCAATGCAGTCGGCCTGCTCCCCCTCCAGCCAGATCAGCCGCCGCTCACCGGTACGGGCCAGGCATTGGCGCAGGGCACCTACCTCTGATGGCGTCATGATGCGGTGCTATCGCCCGGTTTGACCCTGGGTTCGAACATGCGATCCCCCATCTGGTCGATGAAGGTGTGGGCCTTCTGCACCATGAAGCGCTCAGCATCTGCCGGGTTGGCAAACAGATCGGAGCGGATGAAGCGGTGGGTCAGCAGGGCGCCGTCCACCTCCCTGGTGATGCGGCCTGCCAGCCGGTACTGACCCCCCTCCGCCATGGGCTCGGGGTAGATAAGATAACCGGCGTATTCGGTGGGCGTGACCTCGGCGGCTTGCGGTGACTGGCTCCCGAACAGGGCGCCGAACAGTTTCTTGAGCATGATGATCCCCCTCTGTGACAGGGCATTGTCCCCAAGGGGTGGATGAGTGGCAAGCGGGGCAACTTATTACCAATGGTTACTTGCATCACGAACCATTCTCATTTAGATTTCTCTCATTGCAGCATGAGGTAATCACTATGTATGTCTGTTTGTGCCGTGGCATCACAGATACCCAGATCCGCAAGGCGGTACAGGCAGGCAGCGGCGAGTTTCGCCAGCTCAAGCAGGAGCTGGAAGTCGGCGCCCAGTGTGGCAAGTGTGTGCGCATGACCATGGAAATCATCGCCACCGAGCTCGACAAACTGGTCAAGGAGCAACCTCCGCTCTACTACGAAGTGGCCTGATCCGGCCATCTGTCGGCTTTGCCGACCCATCCCTCCCATCAGACGAGCAGGCTCGTCTGACCTTCTTTTGTCACTTTTCTCGACTAAGCTCTAACGATCGAGGCCGCAGGCACGAACCAAGGAGCACTGTCGATGAAAGGAGATCCCAAGATCATTGCCCACCTCAACAAGGTGCTGGCCAATGAGCTGATTGCCATCAACCAATACTTCCTCCACGCCCGCATCTACGATGACTGGGGCCTCAAGGCGCTCGGGCACAAGGAGTATCACGAGTCCATCGATGAGATGAAGCACGCCGACGAACTGGTCAAGCGGATCCTGTTTCTGGAAGGGCTGCCCAACCTGCAGGATCTGGGCAAGCTGCGCATCGGTGAGACGGTGGAGGAGATGCTGCGCTGCGACCTGTCGCTGGAGCTGGATGCCATCCCCGATCTCAGGGTGGCCATCGCCTACGCCGAGTCGGTGCAGGACTACGTCAGCCGCGACCTGTTCCAGGACATACTGGAAGATGAAGAGGAGCATGTGGACTGGCTGGAGACCCAGCTCGATCTCATCGATCGCATCGGCCTGGAGAATTACCAGCAATCCCAGCTGCATCACGACTCCTGAGTGAGCCCCATGCATGCCATCCGACACCCGCCACGGCGGGTGTCTTCGTTTGCCGGCCCGCAAAACTGTCCGTCAGGATCACAGTTAGCGCGACCGGTACAGCAAGCGCCACGGCTTTCGTTTAGGATACGCCTCTCTTCTCATCACATGATTACGGACATTTTCCATGGAACAGATCGCACGCGAGATGGCCCCTCACAAGCGGGTCGCCCTGGTGGCTCACGACAACATGAAGACCGCCCTGCTGAACTGGGTGATGCGCCGCAAGGAGGAGCTCAAGCTCCACCACCTCTATGCCACCGGCACCACGGGCACCATGCTCGGCAAAAATGCCCAGTTACCCATCACCTGCCTCTTTTCCGGCCCCATGGGCGGTGACCAGCAGCTAGGCGCCCTGATCGCCGAGGGCAAGATAGACGTGCTGATCTTCTTCTGGGATCCCCTCAATGCGGTGCCCCATGACCCGGACGTGAAAGCCCTGCTGCGCCTGGCGGCGGTGTGGAACATCCCGGTGGCCACCAACGAGGCGACCGCCGACTTCATCATGGACAGCCCCCACATGCAGCAAAAATTCAGCGTGCAGATCCCCGATTACGCTGGCTATCTCAAGGCCAGAACCGAGTAATCGAATCTCGGGATGCAACAAGGGCCGCATGATGCGGCCCTTGTCGTTGTGCACTTGCCTGACGGGCTCACAGCGCCCGAACCAGGATCCGCGCCACCACGTCCGTGTCTATGTCCTGCTGTTCCCCCAAGGCGGTGCGCCCCACCCGTTTGAGGTTGGAGCAGATGGCGGGGATGCAGCTTTCGCCGAGATCGTAAGCGGCCAGCCTGGTCGGCAGCCCCATCTGCTGGAAGAACTGCTCGGTGCGGATGATCGCCTCCTCGATGCGCAGCGCCTTGTCTTCCCGGGTCGAGTGCCACACCCGCTCGGCAAACTGGGCCAGTTTCTCCTGCTTCTGGGCCGCCCGCTCCCGCAGCAGCGAGGGCAGCACCACCGCCAGACTCTGGCCATGATCCAGCCCGTAGAGCGCCGTCAGCTGGTGGCCGATGGCGTGGCTCGCCCAATCCTGCGGCACCCCGCAGCCGATGAGGCCATTGAGCGCCAGGCTGGCGGCCCACATCAAGTTGGCGCGCACCTGATAGTTGTCCGGCTCCTGCAATGCCCTGGGGCCGTTATCCACCAGCACCTGCAGCAGGGCCTCCGCCAGCCTGTCCTGCACCTCGCCCCCAACCGGGAAGGTGAGGTACTGCTCGGTGACGTGGACGAAGGCATCCACCACCCCGTTGCCGGTCTGGCGGGCGGGCAGGCTGTAGGTGGTGGCGGGATCGAGCACCGCAAATTGTGGCTGCACCAGTGGGCTTCTGAAGGAGATCTTGGCATCCCCCCGGCTCACCACTGCGGTCGGATTACTCTCGGAGCCGGTGGCCGGCAGGGTCAGTACGCAGCCCAGGGGCAACGCCCTGGCGACGTCCGCCTGATTGGCACAGATATCCCAGGGGTCATCCCCTTCGTAGCAGGCCGCCGCGGCAACAAACTTGGTGCCATCCACCACTGAACCGCCCCCGACCGCCAGCAGAAAGTCGATGCGCTCGCGCTTGACCAGCTCAACCGCCTCCATCAGACGCTCGTATCTGGGATTGGCACTGATGCCGGAGAACTCCTGCCACTCCATGCCGGCCAAAGCCTGGCGGATCTGCTCATAGACGCCGTTTTGCCGGATGCTGCCGCCCCCGTAGAGCACCAGCAGACGGCTACCCTGCGGGATCAGCGTCGGCAGGCTGGCGATCTGACCTTCACCGAAGCAGATGCGGGTCGGATTGGCATATTGGAAGTTGTACACGGCGGACTCCTCGGCTTGAACGATGCCGGAACATTGTGCGCCTACAGGGAAGTGAGGTCAAAACGGGTGGCAGTATCTTGCCCGCCGGTGGCCGATGCTGGCCGACGCCGGCACGGCTGGCGGGCATCCGGCAACACAAACTCAGGCCGTTGTGGCAGTCTCGCTCTTGCTCGTCTTGCCGGTCAGGCGATCCATGGCCTCCTTGAGCATCGCCTCCTGCTGCTCCTTGAGTGCCTTGCTCTGCTGCTCCCGCTCCTCGGCGGTCAGGGTCTTGTCGCCGGCGATCGTCTGCAACTGCTCTTCCAGCTCGTTGTACTTCTTGCGATCAAATCCCAGCGCCTTGTCCACCAGCTGTTGCATCACGGCCCCCTTGTCGGAGCTCATGTCCAGCGCGGGAGGCAGCTTGCTGTTCTTCGCCAGGTGCTCATAGGTCAGCACCTGCTGGGCCTGACCGGTGATCCGCTGGGAGGAGAGGCTGACCAGCTCTTCCCAGCCGCCCCCCTGACCACCCGCCCCGGCACTGCTGAGGGTGGCAAGGGCGCGGGAGTTGGAGGCGCTCTGGGCAAGCTGCTGGCTGTAGGGTTTGATATCCATAAAAAGGGCTCCAGTCTGCATGACGGGTGGGCTGATTCGGTGACGTGAGGCGTCAGGCCTCACCATTGTCAATAAAACCAGCAAGTTACAGGCCAACTTGGCAAACGGGCCCACAAGCCTGCCGACATGGGGAATGCACCGGATGGCAGGCTCAGCGGCGTCAGAATCATGACTCCTCAGCCCCCTGGTTTTCCCCTCGGGATCCGCCATCCGCTGGCAGCGGTGTCAAAAATCGGGGATTGGCGGCAAGATCACAAAACAAATGACCACAACGAAATACAATCCTTAGCGCAGAATATGACCTGCAAGCAGTGTTATGGATGAAATGTTTGCATATTGATAAATTTACAGACCTATTCACCGGCACCTGCCTGTGCCGCCTCTGGCCTGCGGCAACAGCTATCCATCCCACCGCCTGACTTTTACCCACCACAATGACTCGGGCAACTCTATGAAAAAACACTCTCTGACCCTGCTCTCCGCCACCCTGTTCACCCTGCTTGGCACCAGTGCCGATGCCTGCACCGGCCTTATCGTCGGCAAGGGCGCCAGCACGGATGGCAGCGTGATGATCGCCAGAAACGAAGACTTCGGCATCAACAACTGGAACAAGTACCTCGCCTTCCACCCCGCCAAGCAGAACGAGGAGAAGGTCTGGCGACTGGGCAACGGGCTGGAAGTACCCATGCCCAAGGCCTTCCTGGCCTACTCCTCGATCCATGACTGGGATGCCGTCACCCTGGATCCCGCTGGCAAGTATTACGAGGAGCGCGGTATCAACGAGTTCAACGTCGCCATCTCGGCCACCACCAGTGCCGAGGTCAACGAACGAGCCAAGAAGGCCGATCCGCTGATCGAGAAGGGGGTCATCGAGGCCATCATCCCCACCCTGATCCTGCCCCAGGCCAGGAGCGCGAAGGAGGGGGTCAAACTGCTCGGCGACTATGTGGAGAAATATGGTGCCGGTGAGGGCAACAGCCTCTATCTGGCCGATGTGAACGAGGCCTGGTTGATGGAGATAGGATCGGGCCACCACTGGATCGCGGTGCGGGTGCCGGATGACAGCTATGCCATGGTGGCCAACGGCCTGCGCATCCACGGCGTCAATCTGGACAACCCGGATGTGCTGCACTCGCCCAAGCTGCTGGAGTTCGTGCAACAGCACAAGCTGCTGGACAAGGCCGACCCGGCATCGTTCAACTTCGCCAAGGCGTTCGGCGTGGTGGCCGACCCCTACAACGTGGATCGGGAGTGGCTCGGCCAGCAGATGCTGACGGCCTCTCACAAGCAACCGACCCGCCAGGAGCAGTACCCCCTCTTCATGAAACCCGATGCCCCCATCGCCGTGGCCGATGTGGCCAGGGTGCTGAGCGCCACCTATGAGGGGACGCCGCTGGCCGGCAAGGCGGAGCGGCCGATCCGCATCGATCGTCAGCTCGAATCCCACGTCATCCAGCTGCGCAAGGAGATGCCCAGGGAGTTCCAGGGGTTGATTTGGCAAAGCTATGGCGTGCTCGCGGAATCCGTGATGGTGCCGCTCTACAACACTCTGCAATCCTATCCCCTGCCCTATCGCACCGGCAGCGACACCTATTCCGATGACTCCGCCTACTGGCAGTTCCGCAGCCTGACTGCGCTGGCCGGCACCAATCCGGACAAGTACCTGCCGCTGCTGCGGGGCGTCTGGCAGAAGGAGAGCAGCAAACTCTACAAGGAGGTGGCGCTGCTCGATCAGACGCTGAAACAGGCCTACAGCAAAGACAAGGCCACGGCGGTGGAACTGGCCTCCGACTACTCCTACGGCCAGCTGGAGCAGACTTACCAGATGGCGAAGGATCTGCGCTACAAGCTGATGACGGATCTCACCAAGAGCACGGAGAAGAAGTACTCGGAAGAGGAGTTCAAGAAGATCATGAGCCTGTAAGGGGCTCATCAAAGCAAGGAGGCACCCTCGGGTGCCTCCTCTCATTTCATCGACGCAACCGGAACTCAGCGACGGCTGATATGGAGCGGACCCGAGGTCTGGGCCACCGGCATGATCTCGATCCGGTTGATGTTGACGTGAGCGGGCTGCTGGCTGACCCAGAGCACGGTATTGGCGATATCCTCCGGCTGGATCGCCTCGACCCCCTGATAGACGGTGGCCGCCTTGGCATCGTCACCGTGAAAGCGCACGTTGGAGAACTCGGTACCGCCGCACAGACCGGGCTCCACATTGGTGACCCGGATAGCGGTGCCCGCCAGATCGGCGCGCAGGTTCAGGCTGAACTGCTTCACGAACGCCTTGGTGGCGCCGTAGACGTTGCCGCCCGGATAGGGATAGGTGCCCGCGATGGAGCCAATGTTGATCACGTGGCCGCGATTGCGCTCGACCATGCCCGGCAGCAGCAGCCGGGTCAGCAGGGTGAGACCGCTGATGTTGGTGGCGATCATCTGCTCCCAGTCTTCAAGATGTGCCTTGTGGGCAGGCTCCAGCCCCAGGGCCAGTCCGGCGTTGTTGACCAGCAGATCCACCTCACACCAAGCGGCAGGCAACCCCTCGATGGCGGCCCGGGTCGCGGCCTTGTCCTGCACGTCGAACACCAGCGGCAGGAATTGCTCGCCCAGTTCGTCCGCTAGTGCAGCCAGCCGTTCGGCGCGGCGACCAGTGCCGATCACCCGGTAGCCCGATTGCACCAGCAGGCGGCTGATGGCCGCCCCGAATCCGGACGACGCGCCCGTTACCATTGCTATCATCTGAACCTCCATTGTTATCTGTCTTCTTGAACCCATTCGATATCATTCATCATCCAGCTCGCGGCCCGTCCCCTTGCGCCAGAGAAACACCAGCAGGTGCAACGCAAACAGACCCGATCCCGCGAGGGCAAACAGCAGGCTGGTGAGGGCATTGACCGAGCTGTCGGCGCCAAACCACCACCAGGCCAGCCAGCCGGCGAGGCCGATGGCAAAGGTCTGGGCGGCGCATACGGGGCAGCGCCCCAGCTTGGCCTTGATGGCGGTAGCCAGGCAGTTATCGCAGCTCATCCCGGCGCTCCTGCCCCTTTCCTTCGGCGGTGGGTGCCGCCTCACTCTGATGTCCTCGTGTTTGGCCGCTGGCACCCTCTTCCCTCAACGGCAATACCAGCCGCCGGGCATGCTGGCCATGGCCATAGTAATCCGGCAACCTCTGCTGCAACCTGAATCCGAGTCCCTGATAGAGGGCCAGCGCGGCCTCGTTGCTCTCGCCGACCTCGAGCCGGATGGCCCCCCAGCCGGCCTCCCGCCCCTCGCGGATCACCTGCTCCAGCAGACGACGGGCCCAGCCGAGGCGGCGCACCGTCCAGCGGATGGCCAGGGTCTGCACCACCAGTCGATCCCAGCCCCTGTGCTCCAGCAGGCTGAGATACCCCATCAGTTGCTCCTTCTCATCCAGCAGCAGCAGGGTACGCCCCCTGGCCCGGGTGAGCAGATAGTGCCAGCGGCTGCGGCCGAAAGCGATTTCGGGGGGGAAGCAGTAACGCTCCAGCTTAACGATGGCGCCCACATCATCGGTTCGGGCCGCTCGTACGGTCAACACGGGGAGTCCTTGTTCGGTTATTTATCTTCAGCACCAAAAATGCGACTTGTATCACAAGTTACCAAGGCAGATATTAGGCACTGTAACCTCTTGTTTCCCCTCGCGCCATTGTCGTGCTTGTCGGTGCATCGAAGCCCACTGGGGATCCTGCCGTTTCAGGCAGTCCTTTCTGTGGAGCCGAAAATATGAGTACCTATGTCATCGTCGAAGAGCTGGGCGACTGGCCTTGCCATGCCGACTATCTGCTGACCGCCCGCACCTACCTGCAACACGGTGTGCCCACCACCGGCGGGCGCCCCCGCATCATCAACCTCTGTCGCAATCTGGATCACCTGAGCGCGGGTTATTACTGCTCTTTGCTAGCCCAGGCCCGCGGTCACCACTGCCTGCCCGGCCTGCAGGCCATCAGCGTGCTGCAACCCCAGCAACCGCCGGCCAAGCTGTGGCGCAAGCTGCAGGGGTGGCTGGCCCAGCAGAGCGAGGACAGGATCCGGGTGCGCGCCATCTTCGGCCAGAGCGAACAGAGCGAGCTGGCGGGGCTGGCCCGCTACTACTACGGACTGAGCCAGCTGCCGCTGCAGGAGTTGACCCTCAAGCGCGGCCGCCACGGCTGGTCGGTGCGCCAGCAGCAGAGCCTCTCCCCCCTGGACCTGAGCCAAAGCGAAAAGGCCCTGATGCTACACCATGCCCAGGCACTGGTGGGGACCGGCGATGAGGAGCAGGCGGCTCCCCTCTATCAGCTCGCCATCCTGGTCGACCCCGCCGACGGCCGCGCCAGCAGCGATGCATTGGCACTGACGCGCTTCATCGAGGCCGCCGCCGCCCAAGGGATCCAGGCCGAGATCCTGGCGCCCTCCGCCATCGAGCGGCTGCCAGAGTTCGATACCCTCTGGCTGCGTGCCGAGACGGCGGTCGGCCACTACACCTTCGAGTTTGCCCGCCGCGCCGAGCAGCTCAAGATGCCGGTGATCGACAGCTCCCGCGCCATCCTGGCCTGCAGCAACAAGCTCTACCTCTACGAGCTGATGGTGCGCAGCGGCGTGCCCATGCCCCCCACCATGGTGGTGACCCGCCGCGGCCGTCACCACGTGGATGAGCTGGTGCAGCGGCTCGGCCTGCCGCTGATGGTGAAGGTGCCCGACGGGGCGCAGGGGCGCGATCTGGCCATGGCCAGCGACGAGCAACAGCTCGCCCGCCTGCTGGACGAAGGGCTGGCACGCTCCGCCCTGCTGCTGGTGCAAAGCCGGATCCCCGCCGAGTTCGACTGGCGTATCGGCTTTCTCGACGGCTCACCGTTGTTTGCCTGCCGCCGCTATCGCCCCGAGCCCGGCAACCGCATCCGCCGCCGCAAGCACCCCCTCGACATGAGCCGCATCGAGGCACTGCCGCTCAACGAGGTGCCGGAGCGGGTGCTGCAGACCGCTCGCCGCGCCGTCCACCAGCTTGGCAACGGTCTGTTCGGGGTGGATCTGCGCCAGCAGGGGCGCGATTGCGTGCTGCTGGAGATCATCGACAACCCCTGGATCAGGGGAGACATCGAAGACAAGGAGGCAACCGATCTCTATGAACGCCTCGCCCGCGCCTTTCGCCAGCGGTTGGAGAACCGGGGCCAGAGTGCTGCCGCCTGAGCAAACGCCAAGAGCCCCGTCATGGGGCCCTGTCGTTATTGCGCTGTCCTCATTGCTGCCGTGTTATTGCAACCGAATCATTGCCACAACAGGAAACGGCCGGTCAGGGGTGGCAACTCCACCGTCACGCTGCTGCCGCCCAGAGCCAGGCTCTCGCCACTTTGCAGATCCACCAGGGCGCTGCCGCTGCGCAACTTGCCGGTTGGCAGGTTGTAACTGAGGGGCGTGGTAGAGACGTTGAGCAGGTAGACAATCTGCTCCGCCGCAGTCTGCTTGATGTCGCCGTAGACGCTGCCCTCGGCCACCAGTTTGACCCGCTCCCCCTGATAGAGGGCGGGGTGGGCGGCGCGCAGGGCCAGCAGCTGGCTGAGCCACTGTTTCAGCTCGCCCTGCTCGCTGCTCGGCACGAAGCCGGTGGCACCCGGCACCTTGCCATCGCTGCGGGCCACGTGATCGTCACAGAGCCCCCGGGCCGCACAATCCGTGGTTACCTGGTTGGCAAAGCCGGGCACCTCGTCGCCAAACTCCTCGCCGTAGTAGAGGGTGATGGGGCCGGAGCGGGCCGCCAGGAAGCTGAAGGCCGCCTTGTGGCGCAGCCAGTAGTCCGCCGGATTGAAGTTGCCGCGCTCCAGCAGATCGCCAAAGCGCACCAGATCGTGGTTGCCCAGCATCAGATTCGGCATGGCGTGGGCCGGGTAGTTCTCTACCCTGTTCCAGCTGGCGTCGAGCACGCTGGCCCCCTGGCCGCCCTTGCCGGACTCCTCCACCGCCAGCGCCTGCACCAGGCCATAACGCAGCGGGAAGTCGAACGCCGAGGAGAGCGCCGGATTGTCGCCCGGTCCGTACGCCTGGGCCCGGATCTCGTCGGCCCCCTTCCACACTTCCCCGACCATGTAACCCAGGGTTCCCCACTGCTGGCCGGCGGCCTTGCGCGCCGCGCTGGCCTGCGCCACCTCGCTGCGAATGGCGCGCCAGTCATCCAGCCCCAACTGATAGGCCTGATCGAGGCGCCAGCCGTCGATGCCGTACTGCTCGACCCAGTAACGGGCCACCTCCTTGAAGTAAGCGAGGCTCTCGGGCTGGCCGTAGTCCACCAGCTGGCCCGGGTAGCCGGCGCCGCCGCTCTTGAGGGCAGGCAAGCGCCCCTCGGGGGAGGGCTTGCTCACCCCCACCTTGCCCACGTGGCCGAACACCCCGTCGAGGAAGACGTAGAGGCCGCGCTGGTGCGCCGCGTCCACCAGCTGCTTGAGCTGGGCATTGCTGCCGAAGTTGGGGTCCACGTTGAAGAAGTCACAGGCGAAGTAGCCGGTGGCGTCCAGCTTGTCGTCTCCGCCCTGACCGGCGCAGGAGTCGAAGACGGGAGTCAGCCAGATGGCATTGACGTTGAGGCTCTTGATGTGGTCCATGCTGTCGATGATCCCCTGCAGATCGCCGTTGTGCTGGGAGGGGCCGTAGCCGACGCCGTAGTTGGCGCTGCCGTCACCGTCGACGAAAGACTCCACCATCACCTGATAGATGCGCAAGTTGCAGGCTGGCTGATCATTGCCGTAGCAGGCGCGACTGGCCGTTGCCACGGGAGGATGGGTGATCGGAGGATTGACGACCGGTGTGCCGGCCTCTCCGCCCGCCGTGCCGCTGCCACCACAGGCAGAAAGTAACAGGGCGACCCCGATGAGGCCGCCACGACGCAACGTTCCCTGTTTCATTGTTATGTTCCCGCTGTGAGCGCAAGTGCCTGATGCACCCGTTTTCAGCCATGATAGTGGCCCCCGGCAGTGTCTGTCTGTGACTGAAAACGTTATCTGTCTCAGTGGGTTAGCCAGATATATCCCGGGAGTCGCTCATGGGACGCGCAACGCAAGGCTCGCCATGCTCTCGAAAACAGGGTGAAAGTGACCGGGGCGAAACCGTCACTCGTGATGACCGGCATAACGACGCACAGAAGAAGAGCAAGTTCAGAGCCTGTTAACTAAAGGCTTCCCGCTCGTCGATGGGCATGATCAGATGGTAGACCTCGTGGGCCGACAGGGTGCAACCGGCTGGCCACTCCAGCTGGTGATAACGGTTGATGAAGACACGGGCAACACGCCGCTCCGAATCCAGCGTCGCAAACAGGGGCTGGGTGCACCAGGGAGTGAGATCCAGCGCTCCCGTGGTGCCGTCGGAGAGCACGACAAACAGGCGCCATCCCTGCAAATATTCCACATCGATAAAGACCGGCATCCCTTCGGCTCCGATTGAGAAATTTTCGCCATTATAAGAAGGGATATGCCGCCCATTCGCGCCATAGCTCACATTTCATACAGCAGGATATGCTGTCCATCGGAGGCGATCAAACTCACAATTTTGCATAAGAGGCATGAGGATGACCTCTTTTCTCAAACCGGGATGCAACCTTCCGGCGCCCCCCCTGTCATATTGCCACAACAAATAAAAAAACGTCTGCGGACAGACGTTTACAGGCTCATTCAGGAACAATTATGACAAACCTCAAGCAACGGCTGGGGCCATTCTGGCCCTTTGCCGTTTTCTGTGCGCTCGCCCTTTTTTCGCTCACCCTTGGCAGAATTGCCCTCGGTCTCTGGCAGCTGGAGCGGGTCGATGCCGTCGCCGGTTGGCAGGAAATGCTGCTGCAGGGGCTGAGAGTCGACTTCGCCACCCTCTGCTGGGTCTGGGGCATTCCCGCCATGCTGACCCTGCTGCTGGCGGGCCCTCATGCCATCGGCAGGATCTGGCTGCAACTGATGCGGGTCTGGCTGACCCTGGGGCTCTGGCTGATGCTCTTTCTCGAGGTCTCCACCCCCTCCTTCATCAGCGAATACGGGGTGCGCCCCAATCGCCTCTATGTGGAGTACCTCATCTATCCGAAGGAGGTGTTCGCCATGCTGTGGGCGGGTCGCAAGGGAGAGCTGCTGCTGACTCTGGGGCTCAGCGGCGCCGTGCTGACGGGCAGCTGGTGGTTCAGCGGCCGCTTGATGCGCGGCATCAGCTTCCCGCGCTGGTATCTGCGCCCGGCGTTTGCCCTGCTGATCCTGGCCATCGGTTTCCTCGGTGCCCGCTCCAGCCTGGGGCACCGCGCCCTGAATCCGGCCATGATGGCCTTTGCCGATGATCCCCTGGTCAACTCCCTGACCGTCAACTCCGCCTACTCCCTCTTCTTCGCCATCAAGCAGATGGGGGCCGAAGAGGATGCCAGCCAGTTTTACGGCGAGCTGCCACGCCAGCGGATCCTGGAGCTGGTGCGCCAGGAGAGCGGCCGCGAACCCCACGAATTCAGCTCCGACAGCCTGCCCAGCCAGACCTTCAACGAAGCCAGTTATGGCGGCCAGCCGAAGAATCTGGTGATCCTGCTGCAGGAGAGCCTGGGAGCCCAGTTTGTCGGCTCCCTCGGCGGGCGGCCACTCACCCCCAATATCGATGCCCTGTCGCAGGAGGGGTGGGCCTTCGAGCAGCTCTATGCCACAGGTACCCGCTCGGTACGCGGTATCGAGGCAGTGCTGACCGGCTTCACGCCGACCCCCGCCCAGGCGGTGGTCAAGCTGGGCAAGAGCCAGACCAACTTCTTCACCATCGCGGATCTGCTCAAACAGCGCGGTTACGACACCAGCTTCATCTACGGCGGCGAGAGTCATTTCGACAATATGCGCAGCTTCTTCCTCGGCAATGGCTTCACCACCATCGTCGAGCAGAAGGACTTCGACAATCCGGTATTCAAGGGCTCTTGGGGCGCATCGGACGAAGATCTGATGGCCAAGGCCGACGAGACCTTCCGGGCACTGCACAAGGAGGGCAAACCTTTCTTCAGCCTGGTGTTCAGCTCAAGCAACCACGATCCGTTCGAGTTTCCGGACAATCGCATCGCCCTCTATGAACAACCCAAGCAGACCCGCAACAATGCGGCCAAGTACGCAGATTACGCCATCGGCGAATTCTTCAAGAAGGCGAAGCAGTCCGATTACTGGAAAGACACCCTGTTCCTGGTCATCGCCGACCACGACAGCCGGATCAGCGGCGCCGGCCTGGTACCCATTCCCCGCTTCCACATTCCCGGGGTCATCCTGGGGGATGGCATAGCGCCGAAGAAGGACAAACGGATCGTCAGCCAGATCGACATGGCGCCGACCCTGCTCTCCCTGATGGGGATAAGCGCCGACTACCCCATGCTCGGCAAGGATCTGACCCGCATGCCCGCCGACTGGCCGGGGCGAGCCATCATGCAGTACGACAAGAACTTTGCCCTGATGCGTGGCAAGGATGTGGTGATCCTGCAGCCGGAGCGGGCGGCGGAAGGATTCGTCTATGACGCCGCCAGCGAGAAGCTGAGCCCGGCCCCGCAGCCGGAGGCGATGAAGGAGACCGCCCTCGGGCTGGTGCTCTGGGGCAGCATGGCCTATCAGCAAGGGCTCTACCGGACGGCGCCGGATCAGCGTACCGCCGCCAACTAGGCGACCGTTGCCAGAATAAGAAAAAACCGCCGTTTGGCGGTTTTTTCTTGCTGGAAGCGGCTCTAGGACTGGGGGAAACAGGGCAGGGAGCGGCTGAACTTGTGCTCGAACACCAGGGAGGTCTCGAGGTGCACTACCTCTTCGCGAGAGGTGAAGTGATCGAACACGAAATTGCGCAGGTGCTCGGTATCGGCGACGCAGAGGTGCACCAGAAAGTCGTCCTTGCCCCCCATGTGGAACAGGCTGATCACCTCCGGCAGCGCCAGGATGGCATCGCGGAAGGCATCGATAATCTGGCGGCTGTGGCGGGCCAGCTGCAGGGAGACCATGGCCTGAATGTGGCCACCGAGAGCCTGGTAGTCCACTTCGCAGTGTGCCCCCTTGAGGACATCGTCTTGCTGCAGCTTGCGCACCCGCTCCAGGCAGGTGGAGGGGGCCACGCCCACCAGGGCAGCCAGATCCTTGTTGGTCATGCCCGCATCGCGAAACAGATGGGCCAGGATATCCAAATCCAGTTGATCCAGGTTTCTCATCTTAACTCCTTGAACCGCTAAATTTTTTAGACTCTGCCCGTAAACCCGGGCAAACACAACGACCGTTGACATCGCGCCCGGCCCACCTATGCTTGGCGCCATTCATCGGGCCCGCCCCATTCATGAGGATCCACCATGCACCCGTCTCATCCCTTCTGGAGCCTGGAGGTTCCCCGCGTCGATGGCCAGTTGCTGCTGACCCCCTGTCCGGGCACCCAGCAGGTTGCGCTGACCCAGGCCCTCGAGCAGCTGAGGCTGGCCGGCGCTCATGGGGTCGTGACCATGATGACGGGGGCCGAGCTGATCAGCCACGGCCTGGGCAACCTGGGGGCACAGGTCGAGCGTGAAGGCATGCGCTGGTTCCATCTGCCCATCGAGGATGACAAGGCCCCCGACACGGCATTCGAGCAGGCCTGGTTGCAGACGCTGCCGCAGCTGCGCGAGCTGCTTGGCGATGGCAAGCACCTGGTCATTCACTGCAAGGGCGGCAGCGGCCGCACCGGTCTGGTTGCCGCCGCCCTGCTGATTTCCCTGGGTCAATCCCAGGAAGAGGCCATGGCAGCCATCAGGGCCCGCAGACCCAAGGCGTTTGCCCTGGCCTGCCATCGCCACTGGCTGGATGCCCTGACCCTCAGGCTGGCTGGCGGTTGATCACTGGTTGCCGCCCTTCTCGTAGGTAAACACCTTGCCGATATCTTCCACCCGATAGCTGGTGAGCTGGTAGACGTAGTAGTTGAGCCAGTTGGCAAACAGCAGGTGACCATGGCTGCGCCAGCTGGCCCTCGGGGGTTGGCTAGGATCATTGTTCGGGTAGTAGTTGACCGGAATGGCGGGATCGAGCCCGGCCGCCAGATCCCGCTGATACTCCCCATCCAGGGTCAGGGCGTCGTATTCGGGATGGCCGGTGACAAACACCTGGCGACAATCCTTGGTCGCCGCCAGATAGACCCCCGCCTCCTCTGATTCGGCAAAGATCTGCAGATCGGTGTGGGCACGGATGAGGTCGCCATCAAACGCCGCATAACGGGAGTGAGGGGCGACAAACTCGTCGTCGAAGCCGCGCAGCAGCGGCTCGTGCTCGTCGAGGCGATGGTGGCGATAGACGCCGGAGAGCTTGTCGCCATGGGTCTGTTTCTCCATGCCATAGAGGGCTTTCAGCGCCGCCTGCACCGCCCAGCAGAGGAACAGGGTAGAGGTGACGTGCTGATGGGACCACTCGATGATCTCGACGATGCGCGGCCAGTAGACCACCTCCTCGAACTCCACCAGCCCGAGCGGCGCCCCCGTGATGATCATGCCGTCATAGTTGTTGCCACGCACCTGTTCGAAGTCGTGATAGAAGTTCTCCAGATGCGCCCGGGGCGTGTTCTTCGACTCCCGATCATCGATGCGCAGCAGATCCACATCCACCTGCAGCGGCGAGTTGGAGAGCATCCGCATCAGCTGGATCTCGGTTTCGATCTTCTTGGGCATCAGGTTGAGGATCAATACCCGCAGCGGGCGGATATTCTGGGTGACGGCCCGGGACTCCGTCATCACGAAGATGTTCTCCTGCCCCAGCACCTCGGCGGCGGGTAACTGATCCGGAATCTTGATCGGCATGCTTACTCCCTGTACTGCATCGGTAAATATGTCTGGACATCCAGAAGCCTATAATAAAGCGCCTGACCTGTCATCAGATACCTTTTGTATTCGATCCCGCGTTTGACTAGCATACGGCTCAGTGTGTCTCTCGCAGCCTGGACAATGACTGGTATCAAGATCTCCGTAGACCGACTGCAGGTCGGCAATTTCGTCTCTCTGCCACTGGGTTGGCGCGAACACCCCTTCCTGTTTTCCAGCTTCAAGCTCAAGAATGAAGAGGAGATCGAGCTCATTCGCCGGCTTGGCCTCAAGCTGGTGACCATCATCCCGGACAAGAGCGACGCGCCGCCCAAGCCGTTGAACCAGGTTCAGGCACAAGCGAGCGAAGGGCCGGACACCGCCCTGCGCCAGATCCAGATGCAACAGGAGAAGCTGCGCCGCATCGAACAGTTGCAGCAATACAGACGCAACCTGCAGCAGTGCGAGAAACAGTTCCAGCAATCCCTGGCGCAAGTGCGCAACGTGATGAGCAAGATCCAGTCCCGCCCCCTCAACGCCATCGGCGAAGCGCAGGAGCTGGTCAACGCCATGACGGATCAGCTGCTGGCGGTGGACGAGATGGTGCTGCACCTGGTCTCAGACAGCGAGGATGGCAACAACCTCTACTTCCACTCCCTCAACGTCAGCGTGCTCAGCATGTTGCTGGCCAGGGAGTGCGGCATGGACGCCGGGCAGATCCGCCAGATCGGCATGGGAGCCCTGTTCCACGACATCGGCAAGCTGAAGATCCCGAGCCAGATCCTGCGCAAGACCGAGCCCCTCACCAAGCCGGAAAAAAACCTGATGGCCCAGCATCCGCGCTACGGGCTGGAACTGCTCAATCTGGCCAAGGATTTCCCGGCCGAGGCGAAGGGCATCGTGCTGCACCATCACGAATACCTGGATGGCAGCGGGCCGGAAGGGCTCAAGGGGGGGCAGCTCGATTCCCTCACCCAGATGGTGTCGCTGATCAACGAGTATGACAATCTCTGCCATATCCAGGCCAAGGTGCCCTACTCGGCCCTGAGCGGCCTCTACAAGCAGCGCAAGGCACAGTTCAATCCGGACTACCTCGGCATGCTGATCCGGCTGATGGGGATCTACCCGCCAGGCAGCGTGGTGCAGCTCTCCAACGGCCAGGTCGGGCTGGTGATGTCGGTGAACACCTCCCGTCTGCTCTACCCCTCGGTGCTGGTGTACGACCCGCGCATTCCGCGCCAGGAGGCGGCCATCATCGACCTGCAGCAGGTCGAGCTGACCATCGCCAAGGTGATCCATCCCAAGCGCTTGCCCCCTGCCGTCTTCGAGTACCTCAATCCGCGTACCCGGATAAGCTACTACTTCGAGCACAACAAACCCTGATAGCCAGCCATGGCTCACGACCCGTTTACCCCCAGACCCGAGGAGCTCGCCATGCGCATCGAAATCATCAGTACCGGAGACGAGATAGTGACGGGACTGGTGGTAGATACCAACGCCGCCTGGCTCAGCGCCCTGCTGCTGGAACAAGGCTGGCAGGTGCGCCGCCGCATCACGGTCGGGGACAACCTCGCCGATCTGAAAACCGCACTGCTGGAGAGCGCGAGCCGCGCCGAGGTGGTGCTGGTATGCGGGGGCCTGGGTCCCACCGCCGATGATCTGACCGCCCAAGCGGCCGCCGAAGCTTTCGGGCAACCTCTGACCCTGTTCCCCGAGTGGCTCGCCAGCATCGAGGCCCGCTACGCCAGCCGGGGCAGGATCATGCCTCAGAGCAACACCAAGCAGGCCTGGCTGCCGCAAGGGTGCGAGCTCCTCGACAATCCGGTCGGTACCGCCTGTGGCTTTGTGGTCAGCCATGCCAGCAACCACAGCCAGAGCCGGCTCTTCTTCACCCCGGGCGTGCCGTTCGAGTTCAAGCTGATGGTGCGCGAGCAGATTTTGCCGCGCCTCAAATCCCTTGCGGGTGAGCAGACGGACACCGAACTGCGCCGTTTCTACACCTTCGGCATCTCGGAATCCGCCCTCAGCGACAAGCTGGATGCAGCCCCCTGGCCAGCCGGCATCGAGCTCGGTTACCGCTCCTCCATGCCCCTCATCGAACTCAAACTCATTGGCCACGGAGCCAGCGCGGCAGACATGGATGGCGCCGAGGTGCGCCTGCTCGGGGAGATCCAACCCTGGCTGGTGGGCCGCGGCAACGAGGAGCCAGCCCGGCATATCCTGGCGCTGCTGGGGGAGCGCCCTCTCACTCTGCAGGAAGGGGAGAGCCGGGGTGCATTGCTCGCCCTCTGTCATGACCACCCCGCGCTGGAAGCCGGTTTCAACCACACCCTGAGCGACGATCTCGCGCAGCTGACGGGTTCCGCCAGCGGGCTGAGCCTCACCATAGGTCGGGCTGGCCCGGATGGGGTACCGCTACTGCTCTGCGCCGATGGTCATCGGGTTGGCCAGATGCTGAAGGCGAGCCATCCGGATCAGGAGAGCCTTCGCAAGATCCTCGCCTTCGCCGCTCTCGATATGCTGCGCCGTCACCTGCAAGGGCTGCCCGAACTGGGTGACTATCTGACCATGGTCCGAACGGCGCAACTTCGCTCATAGGCATTTCCTATCCCCCACCCGCCAACGCCGTCAGCGGCACTGACCACGGGCTCTGCCGTCCACTTGCCCAGGGGGCGGATACGCGCGCCACCCACGTCCGAAATTCTTCAGCCTGCATCACTCATTCGCACTTAATGCATTGACCAAACAAAAGAAATCTCTGGATACTGCCGGCACATATCGAATAATCCATCATTGAATGGTTGGTAAATGACCAGTTGGGCCCAACCCCCCTGAGTCGGCAAGGAGAGCGAGTGTTACGCAAAGAGTGGCTGCTGCTATCAAGCGACATGGAACAGGTCTGCCTGCGTATCGCCGCCGGCCTTACCAAACCGGTCACCGAGCAGGATGTGCAGAGCCTGCTGCTCGCCTCCAACTGTCGCCGCTACCAACCGCTCACCGAGGGGATCAAGCAGGCCATCGCCCTGCTCAATACCCTGCTGGCGGATCCGGCGGCCCCTGTCTCTACCACCCCCATCCCCATCGCCCAGCGGCACGATGCCAGGGTGACCATTCTGGTGGAGAAAGACCGGATGAAGGGCATTGCCCAGATCACCGCCGACTGGGGTGGCAAGTACCTGACGCTGGAGCAGCTGCAGGAGGTGATCGCCCAGAGCGAGATCAAACAGGGGGTCAGCGAACCCTTGCTCATGGAGGCCATCCAGTCCGCCAAGGAGGCCAGCCCGGGCAGCCTGCTCAAACTGGTCGTGGCCCGCGGCGAGCCCGCAGTCAACGGCCAGGACACCCGCTATGAACGACTGGTGGAGACGCCGGCCGAACGCATCCTCAAGCCCCAGGAGCGGGAGCACGGCAAGGTCGACCTGCGGGATCTCGGCTCCATCGTCACTGTCAAGGCGGGTACCCAGCTGATGCGCCGCCACCCGGCAACTGCGGGGATCCCGGGATTTACCGTGACCGGGCAGGAGCTGCCCGCCAAACATGGCAAGGACTCCCCCATGATGGCGGGAGAAGGCACCTTCCTCTCCCAGGAGGATCCCGATCTGCTGATCGCCAGCCGCGCCGGGCTACCCTGCCGCGAGAAGTCCGGCATGAAGGTGGATGAGGTGCTCAGCGTCAAGCAGGTGGATGCCCGCCACGGCCATATCACCTTCGAAGGGGGGCTGATCGTCAGCGGCGATATCAACCCAGGCATGAAGGTGTCCGTCAGCGGCGACATCGTCGTCGGCGGCTTTATCGAGGGGGGATTGATTGAAGCCGGTGGCAGCATCACGGTGCGCCACGGCATCATAGGGCGACGCAACGAGCAGGGGGAGTACCTCTGCCAGCTCAATGCCCAGGGTGAGATCCACGCCAGCTACGCCCAGTACACCCAGCTGGCGGCGGGCGGCAATATCCAGATCCAGAGCCAGCTCAGCCACTGTTACAGCCGTAGCGGCCAGGATATCAGGGTCGGCGACAGCGCCATGCGCAAAGGCAATCTGCTGGGGGGGCTCAGCATTGCCAATCGTCTCATCATCTCCCCCGTACTGGGCGCTTCGGCAGGCAACCAGACCCGGCTGCAGATCCTGGGGGGCTACTTCATCCACAAGGAGCAAGAGCAGCAGCTCAAGCAACGCCAGCAAGCCGGGCAACAGCAGCTGGACAAGCTCAAGGAGCTGGTGATGCGACTGGTGCAACTGCCGAGCGACAAGCGCAACCCGGAGACACTGCGCAAACTCAAACCCATCCGCGACCAGCTGCTGGCCGAGCAAAATCAGCTCAGCGACCAGCTGGCCGCCAATCACGAAGAGCTGCAAAAACTGATGGCCGAGATGGATATCATCGCCACCCAGCACCTCTTCCCCGGTGTCGAGGTGGAGATGGCCCACCACCACAATCGGGTCGATATCGAGCACGGCCCCATCCACTTCTGCATCCGCGAGGATCAATTGCTGATGAACCCCTACGAGGGGCGCAAGTAATCCATCCCGTGCCACAGCGGTGCCAGCCGTGATCCCGCCGCCGATTTTCGCTACACTCGCCACTTCCTTGGCCCCATAGGGCGGGCCACCCAGACTCAGGTAGTGAGAGATGTACAAGCTGATCGCATTGGATATGGATGGCACCCTGCTCAACCCGCAGGGCCAGATCCCCCCCCGCACCCATGACGCCATCCGGGCCGCCCGCGCCAAGGGGGTCACTGTGGTGCTGGCCTCCGGTCGCCCGCTGGAGGGCATGAGCCACTATCTGGCGGAGCTTGGCCTCACCGGGCAGGATGATTACGTCATCTGCTACAACGGCGCCCTGGTGCAACAGGTCGCCGATCAGCGCATCATCCGCAGCCAGCTGCTGACCGGGGCCGATGCCAGTGCCATCGCCAGGTTGGCCAACGAGCTGGAAGTCAACATCCACGGTTTCTCGGTGACCCGGGGGCTCATCAGCCCCAAGGTGAGCACCTACACCGAACACGAGTCACGCCTTATCGGCATGCCCATCAATCTGCTGGATTTCGCCACCCTGCCCAGCGATGAGCAGATCATGAAGGTGATGATGATCGACGAGCCGCCCCAGCTGGCCCGCGCCATCGAGCGCCTGCCAGGCGAACTCCATGAGCGCTACACCGTAGTACAGAGCGCACCCTTCTTCCTCGAATTCATGAACAAGCAGAGCAACAAGGGAACCGGAGTCGCTGCGCTGGCCGAACATCTCGGACTGACGGCGGAGCAGGTGATCACAGTGGGGGATGCGGGCAACGATCGCCACATGATCGAATATGCCGGCCTTGGCGTGGCCATGGGCAACGCTACCGACGAGATCAAGGCGCTGGCACAACACATCACCGCGCGCAACGATGAAGATGGCGTCGCCCAAGTGATCGAGCAATTCGTCCTGAACGCCTGACATGCCTGCTTGCCTCATCGCCTGAGAGGCACAACGCAACGGGGGGAGGCCAGCTGGCCTCCCCCCGTTTGTTATGTTGCTATGCCAATCCAGTCTGACTCAGCGGTCTGCGAGGCACTGGGTGTGTGAGCCAGGCTGCAGGTAGGGCATCAGCAAGGGGGCCATCCCCTTGAGCACCTGCACCGGCAGCGCCGAGGTAAAGCGGAACTTGTCGGACTGGCTGCCCGGCACATAGGCGGTCAGGGTGCCGAAATGGTCGTCTCCCAGATAGAAGACAAAGGTGGCGGTACGGTTGCGGGCCAGCGAGCTGGTCACGTTGCCATAACGCCCCACCGTCTCGATCCGGTTGTCCCCCGTCCCTGTCTTGCCTCCCATCGGCAGCACGGTGCCATCGGGCAGGGCGAAAGCCCCGGCGATACGCCGTGCAGTGCCCCCTTCCACTACCTTCGACAACGCATTGCGCAGGGCCGCCGCCACCTCGGCAGGCAACACCCGGGTCCCCTCGCTCTGGGCCGGTGTGAACTCGGTTTCGAACGGCGTGTCCTTGGCAAACGAGAGATGCTCGATACGCAGGGTTGGTGCCCGGATGCCTCCGTTCTGGATGATCCCCATCAGCTCTGCCAGCGCGGCAGGCCTGTCCCCTGAGCTGCCCAGCGCGGTCGCAAGCGACGGCACCAGGTGATCGAAGGGATAGCCCAGCTTGGCCCAGCGTTGATGGATATCGAGGAAGGCCTCGACTTCCAGCATGGTGCGGATCCGCGTATCACGGGCGCTGCGGTGGCGAGTCTTGAACAGCCAGCTGTAGACCTCCTGACGCTCGTCGCGGCTGGCAGCCACGGCATCGGCGAAGGTCGCCTTGTCAAACTCCTTGAGGTAGGCGAGCAGCCACAGCTCCAGCGGGTGAACCCTGGCGATATAGCCTTGATCCGGTAGCGAATACTTGCCCGGGCCATAGCTGACATAGAGCTGGTTGATGCGCTTGTCGCTGAGCTTCTCCCGCGGCAGTCGCTTGGCCAGGAAGGCGGCAAACGTGGCCTCATCGGCATTGGGCAACAGGTAGCGGTGCACCGCCGCCAGTCGCACTGCACTGGGCTTCAGACCGTCGAGGAAGGTATCCAGCTGCTCATCCGGGGTCTTGCCGCGGTATTTGCGCCAGAAGCGCAGCAGATAAGTCTGCCCCTCCTTGTCGGCGAACTTGGCCAGATACTCCTGACGACGGGGATCCTTGTCATCCTTGAGCAACTGGGCGCGATTCCCCTCCTTGTAGAGGCTGTAGCGCACAATATCGCGCATCAGGCGGACAAACGGCAGGTTGATGGACTCGCGCAGCGCATCGCGGATAGGCGGGATCCGGCCGTTGTCCTCCTTGCGGAAGTTATTGAAGGTGTGCATGCCGCCACCGGTAAAGAAACCCTCATAGGGGCTGGCGGAGTATTTGCGATCCAGCGCCGCCTCCAGCATCACCGGCAGGCTCTTGTCCTTGGCCGTCATCAGGTAGGATATGGCCCAGCGGCTGAGATTGTCCTGGGAGGCGTCAGCCAGCTTGCGCAGGCTTGCGGTGGGCATGCCGGCATAGCTGTCGTGCAGCTCGGCCACTATCTCCAGATAGGTGGTCAACACCCGCAGCTTGGCGGTAGAGCCCAGCTCCAGCTTGGAGCCCTCGTTGATATCAAACGGCTGATCCGTGTTGTCGGTCTGTACCCGCACCTTGAACCCTTCCGGAGACTTCTCGAACAGAGTGAAGCTGTAGCGCACATCCCCCGTCTTCTCCGGCGACAGCAGGCGCTCGCCAAACAGCCCGACCTCGGCCGCAAATGCCGGATCGGCGAGCTGGTGCAGATAACGGGACACTTCGGTCTGCAACGGCATGTTGAGGCTGGTATCGGCGGTCAGATCCATCCGATCCAGATCATAGAGCTGCACCCCGAGCTGACGGCTCAAGCGGGTACGGGCCACCTGCAATCCCTTGTTGTTATTGACCTTGGTGACCGCCGGTGACTGCAGGAAGTCACGGAAACTGATCTTGGCCTTGAGCGCAGCCTCCATCAACGGCGGGGTGATCATCCCCTCCTGCACGAAGAGACGCAGGTAGCTGTCGGTGAGCTCGGCGAGTGCCTCGCGCCCCTGTGCCAGATAGTAGGAAGGACGACGGTGGGCGATCATCAGTGAAACCACCTGGCGCAGAGCCAGTCCCTGATCGGCCAGGGAGGCATCCTGGTTACGCGACGGATCCAGCAGCCGGTTTACCTCGTCGACGTCGGCACCGAACCAGACCCAGAGCCCATCCCCCAGACCATGAACTTCACCGTAACCGGGCGCCGCCGAGAGCGGTACCGAGTTGAGGTAGGCCCAGGCAACCAGCTTGCGCGCTTCCAGAGTCTCCGGCCCCAGCCGGTAGGCCCGCACACTGGCGGAGGCCATCTGGCGGATCTTCTCGGTCGGGGAAATAGTCAGGCCATCCGGAGAGTGGCGATACTTCTCGACCTGGGTCGCGAGCGTGCTGCCACCTGCCGACTGATCCTGCATGTCCAGCGCCTTGCCGACCTGGGAGAGCGCCGCCTTGGCAAAACGCGGCCAATCCACCGCCGGGTTGGCCAGCGGCTCCTTGGTGCTCAGCAGATCACGGTTCTCGATAAACAACAGTGACTGGATGATCAGCGGCGGGATCGAGGCAAAATCCGGGTAGTGGTGGGTCGGATACTTGAACTGATAGAAAGGCTCAGCGCGGCAATCGTGGAGCGTCAGCCCGGCCTGCACCTTTTCGGTATAGGGAACGAAGAAACCACGGCTGGCATAGTCATACAGTGCATCGGAGAAATGCACCTGCTGACTGACCTGATAACCGCGCTGCAACAGGCGCTCCTGCATCATCGGCAGCAGCACATAACCCAGCCGCTTGTCGGATGGACCGTCGTCAGGAAAGGCAATCTGCTTGCTCGGCCCAGGCTCGACCTGATAGGTGAGGGTGGCGGCATAGCGCGAGATCTCCCGGGACTGCAGCTTCGAGGTTTTCATCTCGTAGCCGATCAGGGCTATCGCCGCTCCCAGGCATGATAAAAAGAGGAAACAGAATAGCCAGCGCCACCAGGAACGACGCTTGCGTTTCGGATGCGCGTCCGAGGTCGGGATGGATGATTCTTGAGATGCCACTTGTGTCAAATCCGTCTGCTTTGATGCGCCCATATCAGCCCCACCATGGTTGCGCAATTTATTGTGTTACTCTCAAGCTTAGTCTTTTCAAGTCAATGGCTTGAAACTATTAACCGCTTTGGAATGATGGTAACAGGGCAATTCTAAAAAGGGGAGTCGATTGTTGCAGGAGTTGCAGAGATCCGAGCTGATAGCAAAACACCGGCCAATGGCCGGTGTTTTTCAATTCAATCGTGCTTACTTGTGAGAGCTCATGCTCTTGAGCTTGGTGCTCAGATCCTTGCGCTCCTTGGAGAGCTCGGCATTTTTGATGATGTGATCATCAACACGCTCTTCATAGTCGGCGCGCATGTTGGCGATGATGGCCTGCACCTCGTCGATGCTCATGCCCGGCTTGATGTAATCGCTCAGGTTGTCGAGCAGCAGCACACGCTTCTGGTTGTCACGGATCTTCTTCTCGTTATCCGCAATTTCACGCTTGAGTTTGTTCTGGCGACGGGACATACGCACATATTCCAGTACATCGCTAAAGGTGGACTTGTTTACTTGTTCCATATCGATACCACTGACGTAAGGTTGATAAAAACTGGCCAAGTTACGCCTGGTTTCCGACAAGAGAGCGCGGAGCAGGCAAACTCAAGATGTCCTTACTCTACCGAGTTATAAGCGAGATACAACCCTAATCACGCGCCACGGACCTAGATCGGCCAAAAGTAAATCAGCCACAAGAGTCGCTTTCCACCCCTCCGGCATCCTTAAAAAAGATGATAAAACGAGCAACTGGAGACTATTTGAGGCCAAACTGCAGATTATACGAGCTCATCAGGAATCGTTATCTATCGTCGAACTGGCCATAAAAAGGCGAAAGAATACGCAGAAAACAAAAAGCCTTCCCGTCAGGGAAGGCCTTAAAAACAAAAAGAAGCCCAGTCTCTCGACTGGGCTTCTTAAGTAGTGGCGGAGCGGACGGGACTCGAACCCGCGACCCCCGGCGTGACAGGCCGGTATTCTAACCGACTGAACTACCGCTCCGCATTCGGTTAGCTTTCGCTAAAGCTGTTGCTGCTTCTTTATGAGGTGTCATCCTCGCAGCCGGTCATGTGCTTTTCACATCACCGTTTAATTGGGTGCCTGGCAGTGTCCTACTCTCGCATGGCGAATGCCACACTACCATCGGCGCTACCGCGTTTCACTTCTGAGTTCGGCATGGGTTCAGGTGGTTCCACGGCGCTAT
>NZ_JBGLRE010000004.1:0-312102 GCF_041403185.1 Aeromonas sp. S9(2024) | reverse complement strand
AGCCTGCGGGAAGCGAAGCGGGATATCAGTTACTACCTGATGGATTACTACAACTGGCGGCGCCCACATCAACACAATGACGGGATAGCGCCAGCAGAAGCCGAAAAGCGGTTTAACTATGTGTCCGGATTTAGTTGACCACTACAGTGGTGTCAATGTGCGGGCCGTGGGGAAGGGTGAACGCCTTCCTATATAAGGAGGGGCGATGAGCATCAAGTCTACGCCCGAGGGGTACTTGGTCGATATCCGTCCGCAGGGGAGGGAGGGCAAGCGGATCCGCAAGCGCTTCAAGACCAAGTCCGAAGCCCAGCAGTTCGAGCGCTGGGTGATCGCCACCGAGCACAACAAAGAGTGGGTGGATCGCCTGGCTGACTACCGGCCGCTATCCGAGTTGATCGAACTCTGGTGGCGCTACCACGGCCAAACCGCTGAAAGCGGGGGAGGCGGTGCGCAAGAAACTCCACAATATAGATGCAGCTCTGCGCCACCCGTTGGCGAGGCTAGTGACCCGTGCACTGTTCTCCGAGTATCGGGCACAGGCAGCACGCTGGTCGTCAGCCCAAGACGGTGAACCGCGAGCAATAAATGCTGGGCGGGGTATTCTCGGTGCTCATTGATCTTGGCCACTACCACCATGAGCATCCGCTCAAAGAGATGAAGAAGGTCAAGCTGGTCGAGCGGTCGATGGGCTACCTGACCCAGGACGAGATCGGCGACGTGCTGGCTGCGCTATCGGGGTATAACCTGAAGGTGGTCAAACTCTGCCTGGCCACGGGGGCGCGTTGGAGTGAGGCGGCCCATCTGCGCCGTGAGGATGTGCTGGCCAGCCGGGTGACCTACATCAACACCAAGAACGGCAAGAATCGCACAGTGCCGATCTCGGCCGAACTGTGCCAAGAGATAACGAACGGGGGTGAACCGGGACCCGCTGTTCCGTGACCTCGACTATCTGCTGGTGCGCGACGTGATCAAGGCGGTGGCGCCGGATCTGCCAGCAGGGCAGACGGTGCATGTGTTTCGGCACACCTTTGCATCACACTTCATGATGTCCGGGGGCAATATCCTGGCACTGCAGAAGATACTCGGGCATCACAACATCCAGCAGACGATGACCTATGCCCACTTCGCACCGGACTACCTGAGCGATGCTGTGCGCTTCAACCCGCTGGAAAATCCGCTGCCTGCCCCATGACAAAGTGTCCACAAAATGCCCCAAACAGGGTCGTCCGGGGTGACCAAACGTCACCCCCAGTAGTAGCTAATTCATTGATTTTAATCTAAGTGATTGTTTTTGTTAGAGAAGTGGAAGCGACTCAGGCCTCCTTTTTTGTTGCCCCATTTCTGCTAGCCAGAGGAATGGGAAGTCCAGAAGAGGCGATGTTAAGCCTGCATTCTCTACTATTTATATGCCAACAAACTGATGTTCAAACAAACTATTTAAAGAGGGTAGGGGATAAAGTGAGACTCGCTTGATATAACAAAATGATTTATAGGGAGAAAAGGGGACCTTAAGTATGGTCAGCGAAGGGGCTTTTTTTGTATTATTCCCCTCTTGACCTTATTTAGCCTAAAGGCTCCTGTACCGGGAGTGGTGACGAGGAAGACATGCAACAGCTTGAAGAAGTAGTCGGCCAAGCCAGGGCCGAAATTGAGGGCGTAAGCGACATCGCCGCCCTTGACGAAATCCGGGTCAAATATCTGGGTAAAAAGGGCTTTTTTACCGAGCAGATGAAGGGCCTGGGCGCCTTGTCCGCCGAAGAGCGTCCCGCCGCGGGCGCCGTGATCAACCAGGCCAAACAGCAAGTGCAGGATGCCCTGAACGGGCGTCGTGAAGCCCTCGAAGTTGCCGTGCTGAACCAGAAGCTGGCCGCCGAGACCATCGACATCAGCCTGCCGGGCCGCCGCATCGAGAATGGTGGTCTGCACCCGGTGACCCGCACCATCGAGCGCATTGAGCGCCTGTTTGGCGAGATGGGCTTCAAGGTTGCCCGTGGTCCCGAGATTGAAGATGGCTTCCACAACTTCGATGCGCTGAACATCCCGGCGCACCATCCGGCGCGTACCGATCACGATACCTTCTACTTCAATCCTGATCTGATGCTGCGCACCCACACCTCGGGCGTGCAGATCCGCACCATGGAACATCAGCAGCCGCCGATCCGCATCATAGCGCCGGGCCGCGTCTATCGTAACGACTACGACATGACCCACACCCCGATGTTTCATCAGGTCGAAGGCCTGCTGGTTGACGAGCATGCCAGCTTCACCGAGCTCAAGGGCATTCTGCACGACTTCCTGCGCAACTACTTCGAGGAAGACTTGACCATTCGCTTCCGTCCTTCCTATTTCCCGTTCACCGAGCCGAGCGCCGAAGTGGACGTGATGGGCAAAAACGGCAAGTGGTTGGAAGTGCTGGGTTGCGGCATGGTGCACCCGAACGTGCTGCGTTCGGTCGGCATCGATCCGGAAAAATACTCCGGCTTTGCCTTCGGCATGGGCGTTGAGCGCCTGACCATGCTGCGCTACGGGGTCAACGACCTGCGTGCCTTCTTCGAAAACGACCTGCGCTTCCTCAAGCAGTTCAAGTAAGGGCGAGAGAACATGAAATTCAGTAAATCCTGGGTGATGGAGTGGGTCCGCACCGAGTTGAGTGACAACGCACTGGCCGAACAGATCACCATGGCCGGTCTGGAAGTGGACGCCGTGGAAGCGGTGGCCGGCCAGTTTAATAACGTCGTGGTTGGTGAAGTGGTCGAGTGTGCCCAGCATCCGGACGCCGACAAGCTGCGAGTGACCAAGGTCAATGTAGGTGAAGAAGAGCTGCTGGACATCGTCTGCGGCGCGCCGAACTGCCGCCTGGGTCTGAAAGTGTGCGTGGCCAAGGTAGGGGCAACCCTGCCGGGTGATTTCACCATCAAGAAAGCCAAGCTGCGTGGCCAGCCGTCCCACGGCATGCTCTGCTCCTTCAGCGAGCTGGGTATCGACGTTGAGGCCGACGGTATCATCGAGCTGCCGAGCGATGCCCCCATCGGTACCGATATCCGTGAGTACCTGAACCTCAACGACGTCGCCATCGACGTGGATCTCACCCCGAACCGTGCCGACTGCCTCGGTATCGCGGGTCTGGCCCGTGAAATCGGCGTACTCAACAGTGTGGATGTGGTCGAGCCGAGCTGGACGCCGGCTGCCGCCACCATTGACGCCACTTTCCCGATCCGGGTTGAGGCGCCTGCCGACTGCCCGCGTTATCTGGGCCGCGTCATCAAGGGGCTGAACCTGCACGCCCAGAGCCCGCTCTGGATGCAGGAGAAGCTGCGCCGTGGCGGCATCCGCTCCATCGACGCCATCGTCGACATCACCAACTACTTGCTGCTGGAATATGGCCAGCCGATGCACGCCTTCGATCTGGCCAAGTTGGAAGGGGAATTGGTGGTGCGCCGCGCCAAGGCTGACGAGCCCATGACCCTGCTCGATGGCAACGAGGTGAAGCTCAAAGAGACCACGCTCGTTATCGCAGACGCCCAGGGCCCTGCCTGCATGGCCGGCATCTTCGGCGGTGATCGCACCGGTGTGTCCGAGACCACCACCGACATCCTGCTGGAGTGCGCCTTCTTCGCGCCGCTCTCCATCACCGGCCGTGCCCGTGCCTACGGTTTGCATACCGACTCTTCCCACCGCTTCGAGCGCGGGGTGGATCCCGAGCTGCAAGCCAAGGTGATGGACCGTGCCACCCGCCTGCTGCTGGATATCTGCGGCGGCGAAGCGGGCCCAGTCATCGAGGTCAAATCCGATGCCCATCTGCCCAAGGCTGCCCCCATCAAGCTGCGTCGTGCCAAGCTCGACAAGGTGATCGGCATCAGCGTGGCGGATGCGCAGGTGGTCGAGATCCTGACTCGCCTCGGCATGCAGGTGACCGTGGAGGTGGACGGCTGGACCGCACTGGCTCCCTCCTGGCGTTTCGATATCGCCATCGAGGAAGATCTCATCGAGGAAGTGGCCCGCATCTACGGCTACAACAACATCCCCAACCTCAAACCGGCGGCCTCTCTGGCGATGGTGGAGCAGGCGGAAGGGCAGGTGACCCTCAAGCGGGTGCGCGACTTGCTGGTCGCCCGTGGCTTCCAGGAAGCGATCACCTACAGCTTCGTGGATCCCAAGACCCAGCAGACCCTGTTCCCGCAAAGCGATGCCATCGTGCTGCCGAATCCCATCTCGGTCGAGATGTCCGCCATGCGCGTCTCCCTGTTCCCGGGTCTGGTGGAAGCAGTCGTTTACAACCAGAACCGCCAGCAGCCGCGTGTGCGCCTGTTCGAGCAGGGCCTGCGTTTCATCAAGGATGAACGCGCCGAGAACGGCATCCGTCAGGAGCCCATGCTGGCCGGTATCATCACCGGCAACCAGAGCGACGAACACTGGGACATCAAGAGCCGTGGGGCAGACTTCTTTGATCTGAAAGGGGATCTGGAAGCGGTACTGGATCTGACTGCCGAAGGTGCCACCTTCACCTTCGAGCGTACCGAACACAGTGCGCTGCACCCGGGCCAGAGCGCGGCCATCCTGCGCAGCGGTGAGGTCATCGGCCATATCGGCGTGATCCACCCGAGCCTCGAGAAGAAGCTGGGTCTCAAGAGCCGCGTTGTCATGTTCGAGCTGGAGCTGGACAAGCTGACCCCGGCCAAGGTGCCGGTTGCAGCCGAAGTTTCCAAGTTCCCGGCCAACCGCCGTGACATTGCCGTGGTGGTTGACCGTCAGGTTCTGGCAGGCGATGTACTGGCAGTAATTAAAAAAGTTGGCGGAAATCAGGTAGTTGGAATAAACTTGTTTGACGTATACCAGGGCGCTGGTATGGCTGAGGACAAGAAGAGCCTGGCCATCAGCCTAGTGCTGCAAGATACCCAGCGCACCCTGGAGGAGAAAGAGATTGCCGAGACCGTGGACAATGTCGTGCGGGCCCTTGGTGAAGAGTTGAATGCATCCTTGAGGGATTGATCTATGGCGCTTACCAAAGCCGACATCGCAGAGCACCTGTTCACCCAGCTCGGGATGAGCAAGCGTGAAGCCAAAGACATGGTGGAAGCCTTCTTTGAGGAAATCCGACAAGCGCTTGAGCGTGGTGAACAAGTCAAGATTTCAGGCTTCGGTAATTTTGACCTTCGTGAGAAGAATCAGCGTCCCGGACGTAATCCCAAGACTGGCGAAGATATTCCCATCAGCGCCCGTCGTGTGGTGACCTTCCGGCCTGGCCAGAAACTCAAGGCCAGGGTAGAAAATGTTGAACCCAACGAGTAACAAAGAGCCAGGCTGACGCCTGGCTTTTTTCTTTCCCTATGATCCGAACCTCCATGTTGTTGCTGACGGCGCTGGTTGCAACGCCGCTGTCAGCCACCATACTGCCGCTGGCGCCATCCACCCAGGCTTATGCCAACTCTCTCAAACAACTGACATTCTGTTACCCGGCCACGCTGCCGCCACCCTATCTGCTGGCACAAGGTGGGTTGCTCAAGGATCAGATCACCCGTCTGGCCAAACAGCTACCGGTGCCGCTTCTGTTTCAGGAGCTGCCCGACTGGCAAACGGTGCGCGGCGCCTTGCTGGAGGGGCAGTGCGACATGGTTCCCCATATCGGGGCGGCGACGAGCAATCTGCCCAATACCTGGCTCAGTCGTCCCATGATGGAGACGGACTCTGCCGTGCTCTACCGGGGGGCGCTCCAGCAGGCTACTTTTCTGGCTTACGCAGGTTCCGATGCCGTATCGGTATTGCATGACATCTTTCCGGCGGCGGCGATCAGAACCCTGGCACCGGGGGAGTCCTTGTATGAGGCGATGAAGAGTGGCCAGGGCAATGCCTACTTTGGCGATTACCTGCAGCTGCGTTATCTGATGAAGGAGTTTCCGGTGGAGGGGTTGCGACTGCGCCGTCTGCTCGGGGATGACAGGGTAATAAGCTACCGTCTGATGATGCGAGAGGAGCCCGAGCTTGTTCGCCTCATCGACACCGCCATTCGCTACATGCCTGCCGGCAGTCTCTATACGGATCTTGATCACTACCTCGATCAGAGCGCGCTCTCCTTCAACCAACCCCGTTTCAGCGATATCGAACAGGCCTGGCTGGCCGGCAGCCGCCGTACCGTGCGGTTGGTGGTCAACCCGGAGCTGATGCCCTACAGCGGCTTGGATGAACAGGGCAACCCGAAAGGGTGGAGCGCCGACGTGCTGCGCTGGATCACCCAGGAGACGGGCCTGAAGTACCAGGTGGTGCCTGCGCTTAGCAAGGCTGATGCCATCGAGAAATTGCGCAGCGGCGAGGCAGACATAATGACGGGTTTGCCGGAGTCTCCGATCCTGGCGGATGAGTTCACCTTCAGTCGGATGATCTCCATCAACCGCTTTGCGCTGATCAGCAAGGGGACCCTGGCAGCTACTCATATTTCGGCTCTCAAGCGGCAGCGGATCCTGGTGCCCGAATCGCTCTATGATCCCTCTTTGCTAACACTGCTGGGGGAGCAGGAGTGGATCCGCATCGGCACCCTGGAACAGGGGCTTGATGCGCTGCGACGGGGAGAGGCGGATGCCATGCTGAGCGAACTCTATCAGTTGCAATATCCGCAACGAACCCAGTTGCTGGAAGGGTTCGAGATCAAGGAGATGGAGGACAGGTTTGGCATCGGGTTTGCCATTCGCCAAGACGAGGTCGAGCTGGCCAGCGTGCTGGATCGCAGCCTGATGACCCTGACCCGCAACCGGATAAATGAGCTTAATCAACGCTGGCGCCGCTTGGTTGTCGTGCAGCAACCCGGGGTGAGCTATCTCGCCTGGTTCGGCTCCGTCGGTTTGGCACTGTTGATCAGCGCCATCGTCATCGGCGTGATCTGGCGATCCCGCCAGCAACTGGCGCGGGAAGTGGCCCAGCGCCAGGTAGCCGAGCGGGCCCTGGCCATCGAAAGCGAATTGCGTGACACCCTGTTCCAGACGCTGCCGCTGCCGGTGTTTATGCGTGACAGCCAGGGCAGGGTCATCAAGTCGAACAAGCTTGGGCGGCGCCTGGCCACTCGATATGGCGATCAGCTGGCGTTGCCTCCGGTACAAGCCCACAAGGAGGAGGGGGAGTTGATACTGGGAGATCAGGTGTTCGCCTTCGTGCAGCATCCACTGCCGCGGGACAAGCAGACTCCGGTGACCGATCTTATCGCCCTCTCTGATATCAGCGCGCTGCAGGAGCGGGCGCGTATCCTGCGCCAGGCGGAGCGGCGGCTGCGGGCGTTGACCAATACGGTGCCCGGCGTGGTGCTGCAGTTTTTGTTCGAAGATGGAAGGGTCCAGGGAATAGAGTTCATCAGCCGGGGCTGTTACGGGTTGCTTGGGTTAGCCAGCCAGCAGATCCGGCGCGATCCCGGCCAGGTCTTTGCCCTGCTGGCCCGTCACGAGCTGCGCCAGTTGCGCGATACCATGCAGGAGCGGCTGCATGCGGGCAAACCCTTCGTTTATACCCTGCGCTATCGTCATCCGCAGCATCAGGAGCGCTGGTTGCAGCTCGATGGCCGTGGCCGTCGCCAGGGACAGGGGTGGCGCGTCTATGCGGTGATGCAGGATGTGACCGCGCGCATCGAGCAGGAGCGGGCATTGCAACGTTCCCACGAGCAGGCGCAGCAGGCCGTGCTGGCCAAGGGGCGCTTCCTGGCCGCAGTCAGCCATGAGATCCGCACCCCCATGAACGCCATCCTCGGCCTGCTGGAGTGGCTTGCCAGCACGCCGCTCACTCAGGAACAGAGTTCGGCGCTGGGGCGAGTGCGACAGGCGGGGGACGAGCTGTTGGGGCTGCTCAACGACGTGCTCGATTTCAGCCGCAACGAGAGCAGCAAACTCTCTCTCTCACCCCAGCCGACCGACTTCATCGAGTTGTGTGAACAGGTGGCTGCGGTGCACTGGAACAAGGCGCGCGACAAGCGCCTGCAACTGCGCCTGGTGCTGGATCCGGCTCTGCCCGCCTTGCAAACCCTGGACCCTCACCGGATCCGCCAAATCCTGCATAACCTGCTCTCGAATGCCATCAAATTTAGCCAGCGGGGGGAGGTGGTGCTCTGGGCCACCCGGGCGGGTAACATGCTCCGCTTCGGGGTGGATGACGAGGGCCCCGGCATTACCGCCGAGATGCGTCCTACCCTCTTCATGCCTTTCGAGCAATTTGTCGTGGCAGGGCAGCTGCGGGCGCCCGGCACCGGGCTCGGGCTTGCCATCTGCAAGCAGCTGGTCGAGCAGATGGGGGGCCTGATCGATGTGGTGGCCAGAGAGGGAGGCGGCAGCCGCTTCTTCTGCGAGTTGCCCCTCGATGTGATCCGGCAGACTCCCCACTGGCAACCCGAGGTACGGCAGCTGGCGCTGGTGATGCCGTCGGATGAAGCTGAGTCTCTCATCCCCTGGCTGGCGCGACTTGGCGTCAACGTGATCCCGGATGCCGCCGATGTGCTGGAGGCCAGAGAGGACGAGCGCGGTTTGTGGCATTGGCAGTGGGCTGGGGAGTCCTGGGTGCCAGGCACCCTGATCAGCCTGTTGCAGCCGCAATGGGTGCCCGATGAACCGGTGGCCGACCTCCAGCCTGGGTTGAATATCAGGGTGCTGCTGGTTGAAGATCATGACGTCAACCGGGAGCTGATCACCCTTCAGCTAAGACAACTGGGTGCCAGGGTGGTGGGAGCGGCCAACGGTCAGCTGGCGCTGCAGATCCTCGCAGAGCAGGAGGTCGATCTGGTACTGACCGATCTGCAGATGCCGGTGATGAACGGGGCCGAACTGTGCCGGGCGTTGCGTCATTCCCCCCAATGGCGCCATCTGCCTGCCTATATCATCACCGCCGATCTGAGCGAGCAGGCAGCCCTTGAGTTGCAGTCCTGCGGTTGTGATGGGCATCTCGACAAACCCGTGGCTCTGCGGGAGCTGGCAACCCTGTTGCAGCAGCTGGGAGGCGGGCAGAAGTCAGAGAAGACAAACGCGCAGTGGGAGATGGCCCCCTCTCCCATGCTGACCGATGAGCTGATAGCGCTTTATCTGGAAACAACCCGGGGGGATCTCGCCGAATTGGCGCTGCACCTGGCCAACAAGGACACGTCCGGGGTGGAAGCCACTTTACACAAGGTCAAGGGGGCCGCCAGAATGGTGGGAGCTACCCCCATAGTCGCGGTGATTGAAGAGTGGCAGCGTGCTCGCCACTCTTTCCTCCAGGCCAGGTTGTCCCGGGCACTGGACGAGGTCAGTCGCCATTTCACCAAGAGAGCTCAAGATGATCATCACAGATGAAGAATTACTGGCGTTGCTCAACTCGGAAGAGCCCGGCTTGGCCAGCTTTAGACCCATCACCTTATATACCCTGGATCGTGCCTCCTATGAGCACGTAAAAGGATGCGCACTGCCCGACTATGTCGCACTGCACCGTACCCAGCCCGATGCCTGCTGGCAGTGGGAGGGGCTCTTCACGGCCGGTGCCATCGCCATCTATGATCCCGCCTCTCATCGGCAAACCGGCGATCTTGCCCAGCTGCAAGGCCATGTGGGGATCTATGCCATTGACGAAGAGTGGCAGGCCGGGCTTGCCGACAGTTATCGCCGTTGGGGCGACTGGCTGGCGGCGCAGCGGATCCTGCTGCTCGAAGATCACCCGTTTCAGGGCAAGCAGCTGCAACAGACCATTGCCGAACTGGGGATCCCCTGCCAATGGGTACAGGATGAGCAGGCCTGTCTGACGGCCCTTGCCGACGGGGAGATCCGCATGTTGATCTGCGATCTCAGCCTGGTGGAGCAGGATGCCATCAGCGTCCTGATGGGGCAGCCCCAGCTGCGTGAGGCTGGGTTGCCGATCGTGCTGCTGTCCGCCCATGAGCAGACCCTGCTCAACGGGGCGCGCCGCTTGTTGCACGATGCCGGCTTCAACGTCATGGCCGCTCTTGCCAAGCCCCTCGATACCGATGAACTGCTCAGATTGTTGCGCGCGCTCTATCTTGGTCCGTTGCGCCAGCGCCGCTTGAGCGGTCATCGTCGCACCATTCGTACCTGGCGGGGGGAGGTGCTGGGGCAACTCAGCCCGCGTTCCCATCCTTCCACCACCTCGCCGGTCTGGTTGACGGTGAGCGGCCTGCCGACCCGATGGGAGAGCCTGAGGGAGTGGCTGGGCGAACAGGCTCGCCAGCCTGCGGAGTTGACGCTGCTGATCCATCGCCGGGATCACCTGCTCACCAACGCCGAGCGCTTCGCACTGGTGCTGCAGGCCAGTCTGGCTGGCTGCAAGCTGGCCCTGGTGCTCGACAACAGCCAGCACCTTCCCTTTGATCTGCTGGAACGCCTGCCCCTTGAGGCCTTGCTGGTCGGGCAGGGGATGCTGCCCGAGCTGGAGTCCTTGAGTCCGGACTCCCTGCAGGGGCGTTTCATGGCGCGGGTGCGCGAGCTTGGTATCGCCATCTATCTTGACGACCCCTACAACCTGCTCGATATCGAGCCGTGGCGTGATCGCGGCATGGCCGGACGCTGGTAGCCATGGCTCGTTATCTTTGCTGGCCGATGCACAGGGAACGTCTGGAGAAGGGGTTGGCGGGATGGCACACTCCGCACTCCCGTGCCGATCTGCCCGTCGCGATGACGATTGCAGAGGAGCCTTGCCAGCTGCGTGAGCTGCGGGGCGTCGAGCCTGCCAGCATGCTGGCGGCCTACGATGCCCTTAGCGAAGAGAGCGTCTATCTGCGTTTCATGCGTCCCAAGCTGGCACCGCCACCCGATCAGGTCGCGGCGTTTCTTCATTACGATCCGGCCCGCCAGATCTCGCTGCTGCTCACAGCGCAGGATGGTCGTCCGCTGGCCCAGGCCCAATCCATCCGTCGTCACCGCCATCCGGAGCGAGCCGAGTTTTCCTGCATTGTGGCGGATCATTTCCAGCACAGGGGGGCGGGCAGGCGCATCCTGCTGGCATTGGCCCTGCTTGCCAGGTCGGAAGGGATCCGGGAGTGGGTGGCCGAGGTGCTGGCCCAGAACCGCCCCATGCTGACCCTGCTCAAGCGATTGGGGTTGCCCCTGACCCTGGTTACGGGGCGCGAGCTGGTGTTCGTCAGGCTGGATCTCAGCGTGCTGGATGAGTGGCTCCCCGTTCACGCCCTTAATACCAAGGGCGAATAGAGCCCCATTTTCCCCTGTGCTAAGGTCACAGCTATGAGCAGGGATGAAAAGGAAGATGTCATGGGACAGACGTTCAAACATATAGTGATCCTGACCGGTGCCGGGATCTCTGCCGAATCCGGGATCAAGACCTTCCGTGCCTGCGACGGTCTGTGGGAGGAGCACAGGGTGGAAGACGTGGCGACGCCGGAAGGCTATGCCCGGGATCCGGAACTGGTGCAACACTTCTACAACTCCCGCCGCAAGCAACTGCAGCAACCCCAGGTTCATCCCAATCCTGCCCATTATGCCCTGGCTAGGCTCGAGCGCCTCTTCCCGGGGTCGGTGACCCTGGTGACCCAGAATATCGACAACCTGCACGAGAGCGCGGGCAGCAAGAACCTTATCCATATGCATGGCGAGCTGCTTAAGGCGCGTTGCCCCGAATCGGGGCAGGTGATCGAGTGGCGCGGCGATCTGTCTCAGCACGAACTCTGCTCCTGCTGCCAGTTTCCCCAGCCGCTGCGCCCGCACGTAGTCTGGTTTGGCGAGATGCCGCTGGGGCTGGATCGCATCTACAGCGCCCTGGCCCAGTGTGATCTCTTCATCTCCATCGGCACGTCCGGCGCCGTCTATCCTGCTGCTGGTTTCGTGCATGAGGCGGGTTTGAACGGCGCCCATACCATAGAGCTCAACCTGGAGCCGAGCGAGGTGGGCAGTCAGTTTGACGAGAAGCGTTATGGTCCGGCATCCCTGCTGGTACCCGCCTATGTGGACGAGTTGCTCGAGGCGTGTGGCATCCATCAGCCCAGGATAGTGGATGGACACAACTGGATGGAGATGCGTGGCTCCTGACGTTTCGGAACTACTTGTAGGGGAAGGGAAAAATCCATCTTGATTACAATATCTACAGTTGCAATGGCTCATTGAAGTCGCCACACTGACAGCCAAATGATGGGATCTAGTTGGCGCAATAATCATGAATAGAATGAAGCAATGGAGTGCTTTTATCCTCCTGGCACTGGCCAGTGCCTGTGTATCGGCCGCTTCCCCCCTGATAACGCTGGTGTTGCCGGATGGCCAGCAGCGTCAGCTCAATGAAACCGACCTGGCGACGCTGCCGCAGACCGAATTTCAGACCGTGACCCCCTGGACCCGAGGCACTCATCGCTATCGCGGTCCGACCCTGACGACCGTGCTGGCTGCACAAGGAGTGCCACAAGCCCGCAAGATCGCCGTATCGGCTCTCAACGGTTATCAGCAGGAGGTGGATCTCGCCCTGTTTGACGGGGTGCCCCTGACCCTGGTCCGCCATGAGGATGACAAACCGCTGACCCGGCGCAACAAGGGGCCGCTCTGGCTGCTGATCCCCTTTTCCGACTATCCCAAGCTGGACGTGCCGGCCATCCACAACAACATGGTGTGGCAGGTGAACCGCATCGAGGTGATCCGCTGATGGGGCGTCGACGCCACAATGGATTGCTGATCGCCATTATCCTGCTGTTTCTGATCTCCTCCGGTTGCGGCCTCTATCTGCAGCACAAACAGGATCAGCTGCTCGATACCTACTACCGCAATGTCCACTGGAACATCAGCCAGGTGATGCTGGAGTCCCAGCGCTTTCTCTTCGATCTGCGCCTCTATCGGGCAGGCCGGCTGGAGATGGAGACCCTGAGCCTTCATTACGATCTGCTGTGGAACCGGCTCGATATCTTCCTTATCGGCAGCGAGACCGCCGAGGTTCGGGAGCGCTATGGATTGGGCAGGCATGTCGCCCGGCTGTTCGAGCAGCTCAAACAGCTCGAGCCCCTGATGGATGGTGGGACAGTGCCTTGGCGGGAGTTTGACATCTTGCTGGCTCAGATGGGCGAGCAGACCCGCCAGATTGAACAGATAGGCGAACACATTCTCTCCGGCCAGGAGCGGGAGGCGTCGGTCAACCAGATCCGCGATACCCTGTTCTGGCTGCAGATCTGGCAGCTCGTCCTGCTGGCGACCGGTGGCGTGCTGGTCTATGCCCTGATCCGGGCCAATTTGCAGAACCGGCGTCTCTCCTTGAGCGATCCCCTGACCCGGCTCGGCAATCGTCGGGCACTGCAGGAGGAGCTGGCGCGCGCCCTGCAAACCCCCGGCGTACTGGCGCTGGTGGTACTCGATCTCAAGCGCTTCAAGCAGGTCAACGATCTGCTCGGTTATCAGGTGGGCGATCGGCTGTTGCAAACGGTGGCCAGCAAGCTGCAGCAGGCCCATCAGGGGAATGCCTACCGGCTGGGCGGTGACGAGTTTGCGGTGATCTTGACCGCCGGCAAGCAGCCGCTGGCGGTGCAGATCCGCGATCTGATGGCGCTGCTTCACTTCGAATTCGTGACCCGGGAGAGCCGTTTCGATCTCGCCTGCAGGCTGGGTGGGTCTGAGGTGTTGCCACCGCAGGATCCCGTGCGCCTGCTCGATCAGGCCATCCTCGCCCTCAATCAGGCCAAGCGAGATGGCAGCAGCGAGCCAGTCTGGTACCAGCCCGGCATGCAGCAACAGCTGATGCTGAACCAGCAGCAGGCCCAGCGATTGCGCGACTGGCTGGCCGACGAGGCGCCTTGCCCCTTGCTGATCGACAGGCTGGCGCTGTGCAGTGAGCAGGGGGAGCGTTTGTGGCAGTGGTCCCTTCGCTGGCAGGAGAGTCTGGCTCCCTGTGAGGTGAGCTGGTTGCAGGAGGGGGGACTGCTTGGGCCCGTCATGGCCCGGTTGCTGCAAGAGGATGACACGGCGGCGAGTGAGGGCGAGTCACGGCTGGTGGCGCTGGATAATCAGGTGCAGTTGGCTCATCTGCTGGCTTATCTGCCGGATGTGCTCCCAAACCCCCTCGTGCTGCGAGTGCCCACCCTGCAAAAGGAGGCGGCGCTGCTGGCGCGGGTGCAAGCTTGCGGCTGCGTGCTGGCCCTCGCAGAACTGGGCTCCAGCACGCCCGCCACGCTGGCGGCTGGCTGGCCGGTACGCTACTGGTTGCCTGAGCCTGCAACCCACGGCGATTTGTTGCAGCCGCTGGCCAATCGACTGGGATTGCAGTGGCTGCGTCCGGTCGATACGCCCGAGGCAAACAACCCGGCAAATCCATGACAAAGGGCGACCCCGGGGTCGCCCTTGTTGTCTCTGCGAACGTGTCGGTTCAGGCCTTGGGGGGAGGGGCGCAGGAGGTTCTGATCACCAGATCCGGCTCGACCGTGATCATCCTGTTTTCCACCTGTTCTCCATTGATCCGCGCCAGCAGGCGAGTGACGGCGAGGCGTCCCAGCTCCTCCTTGGGTTGGTTGATGGTGGTGAGGGGCGGTGACATAAATTCTGCCAGCGCCACGTTGTCATAACCGACGATGGAGAGATCGCGGGGTATGTGCAGCCCAGCCTGATGGGCGGCACTGATGGCTCCCATCGCCATCATGTCGTTGCAGACAAACAGGGCAGTGGGGCGCGAAGGTTGCGCCAGCAGACGTCTCATGGCCTGATGGCCGCTGGCACAGTCAAAGTCACCCTCCTGGATCCAGGCCGGGTTGACGGTGAGCCCCGCTTCTTGCATCGCCTGCTCGAACCCCGCCTGACGCTGGTTGGCGGGGGCGCGGTTGTGGGGGCCTGTGATGCAGCCGATGGCAGTGTGGCCAAGTTCGATCAGGTGGCGGGTTGCCAGGTAACCGCCGCGATGGGAGTTGTCGGCGATAAGATCCACCTCCCGGCTATCCATGCCCCAGTCCATCACCACCACCGGCAGGCTCTTGAGCCAGTCGAGCTGGTTGAACACCTCCTGCTGCCCCTCGCTGCACATGATAAGCAGGCCATCCACCCGCTTGCGCAGCATCATCTTGAGGTAGGAGAGGGCAGTTTCGGCCTGTCCTTCTGTGTTGCCCAGCATCAGGTTGTAGCCCTGTTCGAAGCAGTAGCGTTCCACCCCGCGCACCACTTCGGCGAAGAAGGGGTTGCTGGAGGTGGTCACCAGCATGCCGATACTGTTGGTCTCTTTCACCTTGAGGCTGCGGGCCACCAGGCTCGGGGCGTAGTTGAGATCGCGCATGGCGGCAAAGACCCGCTCCCGGGTCGTATCACTCACGAAACGGGTCTCGTTGATGACGTGGGAGACGGTGGTGGTTGACACCCCCGCCAGCGCCGCCACCTCCTTGATATTGGCCATCAGTGCCCCTGCGCTGCTTGGGCCTGCAGGAAGGTGTCGACCTCCTGCTTGCCGGGAATGGAGCTCTGGGCGCCGAATTTGGTGACGGAAAGCGCCGCCGCGCCATGAGCAAAGCGTACCGCGCCGTTGAAATCGGCCCCGGCGAGCTGGGCGGCCAGCAGGGCACCGTTGAAGGTATCCCCGGCTGCCGTGGTGTCCACCGCCTCGACCCGAAAGCCCGGAATGAGTTGTTGCTGCTGGGCGTTGCTGCAATAGACCCCTTGCGAGCCTAAGGTGATCATCACCTCCGAAATACCCATCTGGTGGAAGCGATTGGCCGCCTCGCGGGCGCTCGCCTCATCGCTCACCTTGACCCCGGTCAGCAGCTCGGCTTCGGTCTGGTTGGGGGTGATGAGATCCACCAGTGCCAGCAGCTCGGCCGCGAGGGGCCGGGCGGGCGCCGGGTTGAGCACCACCCGGGTGCCATGGGCGCGGGCCAGGCGGGCGGCTTCAAATACGCTCTCGAGCGGCACTTCCAGTTGCAACAGCAGGGTGTGGGCATCGGCGATCATGGTTTCATGGCGTTTTACCACAGCCGGGGAGAGGGCTCCGTTGGCCTCGGCGGAGATGCCGATGCTGTTCTCCCCCTCATCACTCACATAGATGATGGCGATGCCGGTGGGGAGCTTGTCGTCGAGCTCCACCGCGCTGACGTCAATTCCGTCCTGCGCAAAGCCCTGACGCATCTGCCGACCGATGGCATCGTCGCCGATACGGGCGATAAAGGAGACGCTGGCGCCGAGGCGGGCGGCGGCGACCGCCTGGTTGGCTCCCTTGCCACCCGGCACCACCTGGTAGCTGTGGCCGGTCAGGGTTTCTCCGGGGCGGGGAAAGTGGGGAACGCGCAGTACATGATCTGCATTGACACTGCCCAGAACGACGAGACGATTCATGTTGACTACTCCTGATGCATCTTGGCCTGGGGATCAGGTGGGCGTGAGCCCAGGCCGAGAGACACCGAGGGAAGGGGGAGGCGATCCTCCCCCCATCCGTTTACTTGACGCGCTTACTTGGTGACCACCTGCAGTGGTACCGGGATGGATTTCTCCACCGGCTGGCCCTTGAGCACCTTGTCGGCGGTTTCCACGCCGATGGCACCGATGAGCGCCGGTTGCTGGGCTACGGTAGCGGCCAGTTTACCCTTGGCCACGGCAGCCTTGCCATCGTCGGTGCCGTCGAAGCCGACGATCATCACCTCTTTGCCGGCGGCCTGCACGGCGCGGATGGCACCCAGCGCCATCTCGTCATTCTGGGCAAACACCGCCTGTACGCCCGGGTGGGCGGCCAGCAGGTTTTCCATGACGTTCAGACCCTTGGTGCGATCAAAATCGGCGGGTTGGGAGGCGAGCACCTCCAGCTTGTTGGCGGCCACGGCCAGGGCGAAGCCTTCGCCGCGGTCACGGGCGGCGGAGGTACCGGCGATCCCTTCCAGTTGAATAACCTTGGCACCCGGGCCCAGTTTCTCGGTGATGAAATCACCGGCCAGCTTGCCACCGGCCACGTTGTCGGAGGCGATGTGGGCCTTGACCTCACCCTGCGCGGCGCCGCGGTCGAGGGTCAACACCGGGATGTTGGCCCGGTTGGCCAGACGGATGGCGTTGCCCACGGCCTCGGAATCGGTCGGGTTGATCAGGATGGCATTGACCTTGCGCACGGTGAGATCTTCCATGTTGGAGAGCTCTTTGGCCGGGTCATTCTGGGAATCCAGCACCACCAGCTCGTAGCCAAGCTCCTTGGCTTTGGCCTCGGCGCCCTCCTTCATGGTGACGAAGAAGGGGTTGTTGAGGGTGGAGACCACCATGGCCAGGGTGTTGTCGGCGGCGTGGGCGGTGCCCAGCACGGACATGATGGCGGCAGCGAGCAGGGTATTGAGCTTTTTCATCATTTCATTCCTTGTGTGTGGCGTGGCTAGTGTTATCAACGGTTGCTTTTGTTATCGATCATCACGGCAAGCAAGATCACGCTGGCCTTGGCGATCATCTGGTAATAGGAGCTGACATCGAGCAAGTTGAGAGCGTTGTTGAGGAAACCGATGATGAGGGCACCGATCAGCGTTCCCATGATGCGCCCCTTGCCCCCCATCAGGCTGGTACCACCCAGCACCACGGCGGCGATGGCATCCAGCTCGTAACCCATGCCGGCGGTCGGTTGGGCCGAAGAGAGACGGGAGGTGACGATAAGGCCGGCCAGGGCTGCCAGGGCGCCGCACAGACCATATACCGCGAGCTTCACCCGATCCACATTGATGCCGGAGAGGCGGGTGGCGGACTCGTTGCCGCCCAGGGCATAGATGTAGCGACCCAGGCGTGTGTGGTTGAGCATGAACCAGGCCAGCAGAAAGACGATGGCCATCAACCAGATGGGCACCGGCAGGCCGAACAGGTAGCCGGTACCGAGCCAGGCGAAGTGATCGGCGCCGTCGCTAAAGCCGGTGGAGATGGGGCGACCCTCGGTGTAGACCATGGTCACGCCGCGCAGGGCGGTCATGGTGACCAGGGTGGCGATGAAGGCCTGCACCTTGCCCTTGGCGATGATGAGACCGCTGATCCCGCCGAGCAGGGTGCCGGCGATCAGGGTGAAGGGGATCACCATCCAGATTGGCAGATCCATGGCCACCATGCTGGCCGCCAGGGCGCCGCACAGGGCCAGCACCGAGCCGACCGACAGATCAATACCCCCGGTCAGGATAACCAGCGTCATGCCGACCGCGATGATGGCGTTGACCGAGGTCTGGCGCAGGATGTTGAGCAAGTTGTCGGCGGTGAAGAAGTTGGGGCTCAGGAAGGAGACCACGCCGATCAGCACCAGCAGGGCGACCAGGGATTTGTTCTCGATCCACCATGCCTTGCTCATGACGCCGCGGCGGGGAAGGGTTTGAGTTGTCATTATTGTGCTGCCTCTTGCTCTGCTTGCCACTGTTTACCGACTGCCGCCGCCATCAATTTCTCCTGATTGGCGCCCTCGGTGTTGAACTCTGCGCTGATGCGCCCTTCGTGCATCACCATGATGCGATCGCTCATGCCGAGCACTTCCGGCATCTCGGAAGAGACCAGAATGATGCTCATCCCCTCCTTCTTGAACTGGTTGATAAGCTGATAAATCTCTTTCTTGGCCCCCACATCGACGCCGCGGGTCGGCTCGTCCAGGATCAGCACCTTGGGCCGGGTCAGCAGCCCCTTGGCGATGGCCACCTTCTGCTGGTTGCCGCCGGAGAGCAGCTTGATGAGCTGTTCACTGCTGGGGGTCTTGATGTTGAACAGGCGCACATAGTCGCTCACCGCCTGACGCTCGGCCTGGCCGTCGATGCGCCCGCGCTTGTTGAACTCGTCGAGGGCGCACAGGCTCATGTTCTCGCGCACCGACAGTTCCAGCACCAGGCCGTCACCCTTGCGATCCTCGGAGATGTAGGCGATGCCGGCCTTGAGGCCATCGGCAGGGCTCTTGGGGCGCAGCGGGTTGCCATCGATGCGGATCTCGCCATTGTGGATGGGGCTGGCGCCATAGATGAGCTTCATCAGCTCGGTGCGGCCGGAACCCATTAGGCCGCTAAAGCCCAGGATCTCCCCCTGGCGCAGGGAGAAACTCACCCCGCGCACGCCGGGGCCGGCAAGATCCTTCACTTGCAGGCTGACCGGGCCGAGCTCGCGCACCAGACGCGGGTACTGCTCCTCCAGTCGGCGGCCCACCATCATCTCGATGATCTTGTCTTCATCGAGCTCGCTTACTGCCTTCTCGCCGATCCATTTGCCATCGCGCAGCACTGTGACCCGATCGCAAATTTCGAAGATCTCTTTGAGGCGGTGGGAGATGTAGACGATGCCGCAGCCCTGCTCACGCAGCTCGCGGATCACCTTGAACAACTGCTCGGTTTCGGTGTCGGTCAGGGCATCGGTGGGCTCGTCCATGATGATGACGCTGGCATCAAACGACAGCGCCTTGGCGATCTCAACCATCTGCTGTTCACCGATGGAGAGACTCCCGAGTCGGGTATCCGGGCCGTGCTTGACCCCGAGACGAGCAAGCAGGCTGGCGGCACGTTCGCGCAGCTGCTTGTGGTCGATATTGCCAAAGCGGGTGCGCGGTTCGCGGCCAAGGAAGATGTTGGCGGCAATGGAGAGCTCCGGCAGCAGGTTCAGCTCCTGGTGGATGATGCTGATCCCCTGATCCTGGGAGTCGCGGGGCCCTTTGAAGTGAACCGGCTGGCCGCGATAACTGATGCTGCCACTGTCGGCCTGATAGATGCCGGTCAGCACCTTCATCAGGGTGGACTTGCCGGCGCCGTTTTCGCCGAGCAGGGCCATTACCTGACCCGGGTAGACCTTGAGGCCTGCCTCATCGAGCGCCCGCACGCCGGGGAAGGTCTTGACGATCCCGCTGAGCGACAGAATGGGCGAGGGGGTTGTACTCATGGCTGATTCCTTGAAAGGGCTTAAAACGCCACACCGGCGCAGAGGATCAGGTTGGCGTAGGGGGTCACCTCGCCACTGCGCACGATGGCCTTGCTCTGGCGAGTGCGAGCCTTGAACGCTTCGTGCAGGCAGTATTCGATGGTGATGGGCTTGCCCTGGCTGATGGCGTGGGCCTCGATCTGCTCAAGCAGGGCCTGGTGAGCATCGGGGCTAACCTGCTTGATCTCGCTCGCCATGATCACCTTCTCCACCACCAGATCGGTGAGCAGGGCGCCCAGCACTGTCTCGAGGCTGGGGGTGCCCGCCATCAGCGCCAGATCGATGCGCTCGGGGCCTGCCGGGATGGGCAGGCCCGCATCGCACACGGTGATCTCGTCGGTGTGCCCCATCTGTGCCACCAGGGCACTCAGGGGGGCATTGAGCAGTACGCCTCGTTTCATACAGCACCTCGTCAGGTCTTGGCCTGTCCATCTGTTTTTGTCTGAAGCAACCGGTTACGCAACCGGTTGCGTGGTGGCGCAAAGATAGGCCTTTCGAGTGCCAAGAGCCATCCCGATGGGGCAAAAATGTGAAAACGATCTCAAAGGTGCCAACAGAAAAGGCGGCAAGGGTGCCAGCAGAGGCCAAGCTTCCTGATGGATGCAACTCCGTTGGCGAGGGGCTGGATAACTGGCGTGCAGGTTAACCAGCCTTGATGGTTATGGAACTGACAGTGCCAAACCGCCTTGCAAGCCAGGCGAGTCAGACCTCGTGTTGTGTCGCCAAGGTTTCCCGCTCACTTTCTTGCAAATGGATGAGGCGATGGAAAGGGCGGCAGTGCAGATGCAGGGAGGATCAGGGCGCCTGCGTCGTTCGGCAAGGACTGAAAATATCGAGACGCTTGTCATAGACGGTCGTCTTGACGTCCCAGATCCCCAGCATGGACGAGAACAGATTGTCATGGGAGTAGGGGGTGGCGTTGGCATTTTTCTGCAGGCAGCGGATGTTCAGCTTCTTCTCCTTGATGAAGCCCGGCGACATCCAGATCTGCATCGGTATGCGAGTCTGTTCATCGGGAGCGATCCGGTACGGGGCCGAGTGCAGATAGAGCCCCATTTCACCGAGGGATTGGCCGTGATCCGAGAGGTAGATCAGCGCCGTGTTGTACTTCTCTTCATACTGCTTGAGTCTGGCAATCAGCCGGGCAACCACCAGGTCGGCATAGCGGATGGTGTTGTCATAGGTATTGACCAGCTGTTCGGTCGTGCAGTTCTCGATGTCGCTGCGCGGACAGTCCGGCACAAACTTGCGCTGCTCACTGGGGTAGCGCTTGTAGTAGGTGGGGCCATGACTGCCAAGCAGGTGAAAGGCGAGCATCTTGTCCCCCTTCATCTTGGCCACCTCATCATCCAGCCCCTGCAACAGTACCTCGTCGTAACAGGTGCCGCCCTTGCACAGAGTGGGATTGGTCGTGGGCTGGATCTGGATATTCGGGACCCGATCACAGACCCCTTTGCAGTTGCTGTTGTTGTCCTTCCAGTAGATGGAGATGCCTGCCTTTTGCAATACGTCCAGTAGTCCCTCGCTGTTTCGGGCCAGATTGCCGTCAAACTCCTCGCGCCCCATGTTGGAGAACATGCAGGGGACCGACACGGCAGTGGCTGTGCCACAAGAGCGCATCTGCCTGAAAGAGATGACGCCACCTGCCTTGCTGGTAAAGGGATTGGTCTCCCTTGCATAGCCATTCATCGAGTAGTTTTTGCTGCGGGCGGCTTCCCCCAATACCAGAAACATCAGGGTAGGTTTGGCCGAGCTGGCCGTCCGTTTGGCATCATCTCCCAGGGTCGTGAAGGGGATGGGCTCGACCAGAAAGCGCTTGTAGATAAATTTGGTGGTGCTGTTGACGACGTTGGCCGGCACGATTTCACGCTTGAGGCTCGAATTGTTGCGACCCACCGAGACGTAATCCTGATAATAGAGTGCGGCAATAGCTGTCACTATGGCCAAGGAGACCAGCATGGAGAGGGCACGAGCGAGGAGGCCTTTGTACCAGCGGTTGGCATAGTTGATCTTGATGAAAAACAGGCCGATCGCGGGGAGGATGCCGGTCACCGTCACCCAGGCGACGATGGGCGTACTGACATAGGCCAGGGCTTCGCTCTGGTTGGTCTCGAAGACGTTCTGGATCATGGTCTGATCAAACTGGACGCCATATTTGAGCATGGTGTAACTGGCAATGGCGCTGATGACGAAGAGGAGCGCGAAGAAAGGCTTGAGCAGATAGCGGATGGAGAATGGCACAAACACGAAGTTGAGCGCTGTGACCAGCAGGATGGGGAGCGAGATGACAAAGCCCGTCTTGACGCGCTCCAGCTGGGAAAGAATGTCATACAAGTGCAGCCAGATGGGCCAGTTGAACAGGCATGCAAACACGACCGCCAGCAGGGCAATGAAGGGGACAACTCTTGTTTCCATCACAAAGGGCATACAGGCATCCTGATCGCAGATGGTGAAAATGGAATTCACGACAACGGCAGCGGATCACTTGGCATGGTCGCCAATTTTCAGTGAATGACGCTGTGGATTACCGATATACGAAGTGGTTTATGAATGTGGCGTTAACGCTGGCATTGCTTGCCTGTGGCGCACGGCATGGCAGATTTGGTGGGAAAACAGCATAAAAACCCCCGGCGTGGCCGGGGGCAATGGACTTAATTGGCGTTGGCCACCATGGCCTTGAGCTGCAGGAAATACTGCTCGTAGAGCTGGGAGGCGTCCCCCACATCGGACTGGAACACCCCTTTTTGCTTGGTCTCGTCGCTTGGGAAGACCATGGCATTGTTACGAAACTCGGGAGAGAGCAGGGGGATGGCATCCTTGACCGGGGTCGGGTAGCCGATGGTTTCGGCCACCTTGGCCGCCACGTCCGGGCGCATCAGGAAGTTGATGAGGGCATGGGCCTCTTTCACGTGTTTGGCCTTGGCGGGAATGGCCAGGTTGTCCATCCACAGCACGGCGCCCTCTTCCGGATAGGTCATCTTGATGGCCGGGTATTCGCGCTGGGCGCCGTAGGCGGAGCCGTTCCACAGCATGCCGATGTTCACTTCACCGGCGATGAAGGGGTCGGCCGGGTTGTCGGAGTTGAACGCCTTGACGTTGGGCATCAGCTTTTTCAGGTACTCGAACGCCTCAGTGATCTGGGCCTTGTCCTGGGTGTTGGGGCTGTAACCCAGCTGAACCAGGGCGATATGGAACACCTCGCGGGCGTCATCCATCAGCAGCAGGCTCTCTTTCCACTCCGGTGCCCACAGCTGCTTCCAGCTGGTGATGACGGGTTCGCTAATCATCTCGCTGTTGACGCCGATGCCGGTGGCGCCCCAGATATAGGGGACAGAGTAGCGGTTATCCGGGTCGTACTCGTGGTTGAGCAGGGTGGGGTCCAGGTGCTTGAAGTTGGGCAACTGGGCACGGTCGAGGGGTTGCAGCATCCCCTCCTTGGCCATCTTGGAGATGAAATAGGTGCTTGGCACCACCACATCGTAGCCGTCGCCATGGGTCTTCAGCTTGGCGTAGAGGGTTTCGTTGGATTCATAGGTGGAGTAGATCACCTTGATGCCGGTCTCTTGCTGGAACTGCTCCAGCAGACCGTCCGGTACGTATTCCGACCAGTTGTAGAAGTAGACCACCTTGTCTTCGCTGGCCTGTACCGGCGTGCTCAGCAGCGGGGCGGAGAGGGTGAGGGCGGCGGCCATCATGGCGCCCGCCTTGTACTTGATTGTCATCAGAAACTCCTTGAGGTAATGGGGCCTTGCGGCCCACCGTGACAGAGTTCGCCTGCGCCAGCGGTGTTGCTGCGTGACGCCGTCATGTGGCGAAAAGGGGCTGCGCCGGGGCGCAGCAAACAAGCCGAGCAAACGGGCAGGCTATGCCTGCCGCTTGCGCAGTAACAACTGGGCGACCAGCACCATCCCCAGTGAGGCGATGAGCATCAGGGTGGCCAGGGCGTTGACCTCGGGGGAGACCCCCACCTTGACCATGGAGTAGATCTTGAGGGGCAGGATCTCGTAGGCCGGACCGGTGACAAAGGAGCTCACCACCACATCGTCCAGGGACAGGGTGAAGGAGAGTAGCCAGCCCGCCATCACCGCCGGCAGGGCCAGCGGCAATATGATCCGGCGAAAGATGATCCCCTCGCCAGCCCCCAGATCCCGGGCCGCCTCCAGCATCCGCACATCGAAGCCGCACAGCCGCGAGTAGACGGTGATGACCACGAAGGGCAGGCAGAAGGTGATGTGAGCGATGAGCAGGGACCAGAAACCCAGGGCAACGCCGGTAGCCACGAACAGGGTGAGCAGCGAGATGGCCATCACGATGTCCGGGGACATCATCACCACGAACAGCATGCCGCTGACATACTGCTTGCCGCGGAAGCGATAGCGAAACAGCGCCACTGCGGTGAGGGTGCCGATCAGGGTGGCCGACGTGGCGCTAAGGGCGGCGATGGTCAGGGAGTGCTGGGCCGCCTGCATCAGGCTGGCGCTGGCGAAGAGCTTCTCGTACCAGCTCCAGGTAAAGCCGCGCCAGTCGATGCCGTACTTGGAGAGGTTGAAGGAGTTGGCGATCAGCACCCCTATGGGGACATAGAGGTAGGTGAACACCAGCAGCAGAAATCCCGCTTTCAGTGCGCGCATCATGCCAGTTCCCCCTTCTTGCTCAGCAGTTTGCCCGCTCGCCAGTAGCAGTAGACCAACAGGGCCATCAGCACCGTCAGCATCACGCTGATGGCAGCGCCGAAGGGCCAGTCACGGCTGTTGAGGAACTGGGTCTTGATGAGGTTGCCGATCAGCAGGTGCTTGGCGCCGCCCAAGAGATCGGAGACATAGAACATCCCCATGGCGGGCAGAAATACCAGCAGGCAGCCTGCGATGATACCGGGCAGGGTGAGCGGCAGCACGATACGGTGCAGCCGCTGCCAGCCGTTTGCTCCCAGATCCCGCGCGGCTTCAAGCAGCCGGCCATCGAGCTTCTCGATGCTCGAATAGAGGGGCAGCACCATGAAGGGGAGCAGCACGTAAACCAGGCCGATGATGACGGCCACCTCGGTGTACATCATCTGCAGTGGCCGCTCGATGAGCCCCAGATCCAGCAACCAGCCGTTGATGAGGCCACGGGTGCTGAGCAGCACCTTGAGGGCATAGGTGCGGATGAGGGAGTTGGTCCAGAAGGGGACCACCACCAGAAACAGCAGCAGGGGGCGAATGCGGCTCGGCAGATGGGCCAGCAGCCAGGCAAAGGGGTAACCCACCAGCAGACAGATGGCGGTGGCCACCAGCGCCAGCCACAGGGAGTGGAGCAGCACCTCAAAATAAAGGGGCTCCAGCAGTCGGCCATAGTTGCCCCAGGTGAAGATCGGGCTGATGAGGGCCGACTCGTCCCGGGTCAGGAAGCTGACCCCGAGGATCATCAGGTTCGGAAAGAAGACGAACAGAGTCAGCCAGCCGAGGATCAGCGCGATGGCCCCGTTGCGAAAACCGTTGTGGGCAAAGCTCAGGGGAGCTCGGCCGCGGCGTGAATTAGTGAGGTTCATAGGGCAGCACTACCTCCCAGCTGTCGACCCAGTGGATGGCCACCTCCTGGCCCAGCCGGTAGTCGAAATCCGGGTCATCCTCGTCGAAGAACTCCGAGATCAGCAGTTGCTTGCCGCTCTCGAGCTCGATCACCGAGTCCAGGGTTGCGCCCTTGTAGTTGCGCTCGCAGATCTTGCCCGCCAGTGCGCCAGCCTGATCGTCCCCGTTGTCGAGAATGCGCAGATCTTCGGGGCGCAGCAGCACCAATACCTTGTCGGCGGGCTTGAAGGGCAGGGCGGTGTGGAGCAGGCACTCGCGTCCTTCCACCTCGGCGCGCCAGACGCCGGGTTCGCTCTGACTGATCAGGGTGCCATCCATCACGTTGATCTCGCCGATGAAGCGGGCAACGAACAGGTTGGCCGGAGATTCGTAGATGTCGCGCGGGGTGCCGCGCTGGATGATGTTGCCCCCCTCCATCACCAGGATGCGGTCGGACATGGTAAGCGCCTCTTCCTGATCATGGGTGACGAAGACGAAGGTGATGCCGAGGCGGCGCTGCAGTGCCTTCAGTTCGGTCTGCATCTGCTTGCGCAACTTGTAGTCCAGCGCCGAGAGAGATTCATCGAGCAGCAGCAGGCGTGGCTTGTTGACCACGGCGCGGGCGATGGCAACCCGTTGTTGCTGACCGCCGGAGAGCTGATCTGGGCGGCGGTTGGCCAGATCGGAGAGCTGCACCATGGCCAGGGTCTCCTCGACCCGCTGGCGGATTTCGCTTGCCGGCACCTTCTGCATCTCGAGGCCAAAGGCGACGTTTTCGAACACCGTCATATGGGGAAAGAGCGCATAGCTCTGAAACACGGTATTGATGTGTCTGTGTTCGGCGGGAATGTGGGTGATCTCGTCCCCGGCCAAGTGGATGGTGCCACCGTCTACCGATTCGAGCCCGGCCAGCAGGCGCAGCAAGGTAGTCTTGCCACAGCCGGAGGGACCCAGCAGCGTGAGGAATTCCCCGTCATAAATATCAAGGTCAAGGTCATTGAGAATCGCCTTGCCATCGTAGTGTTTGCTGATCTTGTTCAGCGCGACAATTACCTGTTGGTTTTTCATCATCCGCCAGTCTCACCCCAGCCAGTGGCCATCGTGTTGAAAGAAGGGTCGCATTCTATTGCAGCCGACACATGAAATTAAAGGCTTTTTAGCCCGAACAGGACAGGAAAAACGGCTACGAATACCAGATCAAACCGCTATAATGTGCCACCTGATTCGTTCGTTTTCGATGTTGGATAGTCAATTGAGTAACAAAATGCGTATTGGTGGCTCCTTGGAGCAGTCCCTGAGCCAGGGTTATCGCCTCGATCTGAAAGGGGTGATCCAGGAGGGGTGGCAACAGACCCGCCGCACCGGATTTGGTCTGCTGCTGGCCATCGTCGGGGTGACGGCAATCTGGATCCTGCTCAGCAACATGTTGCTGGTGCCCTATATCGGTGACGATGCGCAGATGAACGTGGCCATGGTGCTGAGCCTGCTCATTACCGTCATCATGGCACCCATGACCAGCGCGCTGGACATGCTGGGGCTGCAGCAGTCGGTGGGGGTCCGTGCCAGGGCCAACCAGGTGTTCGACTTTTTTCGTCACTTCGTGCGCCTCGGCATGCTGAGCCTGCTCGGCAGCGTGCTCACCAGCCTGTTTGGCCCGCTGTTCGAGTTGGTCGGCTTGCCTGTGGTGTTCTCTTTTGTACCTTCTGCTCTCATCGGCATGGGCCTTATCTTCACCGTGCCCCTGGTGCTGGAGCGCGGATTGACGCCAGTGCAGGCCATTGTGGTTTCCCTGCGGCTATTTGTGCGAGGCTGGCCCAGCCTGGTGCTGTTTCATGGCGTCATGGCGGCGCTGCTGTTTCTCGCCCTGCTCCCCATGGGGCTGGGACTTATCTGGGTGGCCCCTCTCTACTTCAACTGCAAGGGGATCCTCTATCGGGATCTGTGTGGCGTGGCAGTAGAGGTCAATGAAGTGACCGAACGGGAAGGGCCCGATCATTTCAACGCATGATGCATAAGGATATTAAATGACCTGTCGCAATGGAGTGACCTCGGCGTTGCGCCGCGCCCTGCTGGCAAGCCTCTTGCTGCCGGGACTGGCGGTGGCCGCCCCTACGCTGGATCTGCAATACAGCACCTTCTACAGCCAGATGAAGAGTGTGGCCAAGGGGGATTTCGGTCATGCCAGGCTGGGATTTTATCTGACCGATCCGCAAAATGGCCGGCGCTGTACTCTGATCTCCGCCCGGGTGTCGACGCCGGACAGGGACGTAGCCGCCGAGGTGACGGTGGACAGCGAACTGCGCCTGCCTTTTGACGGGGATCTCAATCTCGACAAGGCCACCGTGGTGGTGGAACTGCAAGAGCCCCATGCCAGCTGTGACATGGCGGTGCAGGTGATGGCCGATGCGCCGGCAGGCAGCCAGTTTCCGGTAGCAGAGATTGCCACTCGCCAGCAGCAGATGCAGCAGTTGCTCGACAAGATGGCGGGCATGGTGGGCAAGTATTTCCTGCCGTCCATGGAGGGGGTACACATCGCGTTGGTCGAACCGAGCGGAACCGCCTATCTCGTTGAGGGTGCCCGGCAGGAGGCGTTGCCCTGGCAAGATGGCCAGCTGCAGTTGAACAAGGCTCAGCTCACCGATTTTGCGGGCGGTACCTTGCGCCTGCAGGGGGAGGTACTGCGACTGACCCCCTGGCTGCGCAAGGAGTAACGGGGTAGAGCCAGCCACACGGATAGAAAAAAGGAGCGACGGGCCGCTCCTTTTTCATTGCTGTTTTGGCTGCAGAGGGCTTAGCGCACCTCAATCACATCCAGCATGTCCATCTCGTCGATGTCGAGGTGGGGCACCTTCGGCATCTCGGGGGGATCAAACGCCTTGTCGCCGCCATCTATGATGCCGGAGTCGCGGTTGATGCTCTTGAAGTCAAACAGCTTGTGATCGAGCAGGTGGCTCGGGATCACGTCCTGAATGGCGGTGAACATGGTCTCGATGCGACCCGGGAAGCGGCGATCCCAATCCTGCATCATCTGCTTGATGGCCTGGCGCTGCAGGTTCTCCTGGGAGCCGCACAGGTTACAGGGGATGATGGGGAAGGCCTTGACGTCCGCATAGCGGATCAGGTCTTTTTCCTTGCAGTAGGCCAGCGGGCGGATCACCACGTTCTTGCCATCATCGCTTACCAGCTTGGGCGGCATGGACTTGAGCTTGCCGCCGTAGAACATGTTGAGGAACAGGGTCTCGAGGATGTCGTCACGGTGATGGCCCAGGGCAATCTTGGTGCAGCCCAGCTCCTGGGCGGTGCGGTAGAGAATGCCGCGGCGCAGGCGCGAGCAGAGCGAGCAGGTGGTCTTGCCCTCGGGTACCTTCTCCTTGACGATGGAGTAGGTGTCCTCTTCGACGATCTTGTACTCGATGCCGAGGGTGTCGAGGTATTCCGGCAGGACGTGCTCGGGGAAACCAGGCTGCTTCTGATCCAGGTTGACGGCGACCAGATCGAAATGGATGGGGGCGCTGGCTTTCAGGTTCATCAGTATGTCGAGCATACCAAAGCTGTCCTTGCCGCCGGACAGACACACCATCACCTTGTCACCCTCTTCAATCATGTTGAAGTCGGCAATGGCCTGACCCACGTTGCGCCGCAGGCGCTTTTGCAGTTTGTTGAAACTGTATTTTTCTTTGGCGTTCAGCTCTTCTAGCATGCTCGTAAAACCCGGGACACAAATAAGCGCGTTATTATAGCCATGTCCCGGGGGAGGGCAAGGTGCCTTATGCCTGATTGCGGCGGCTGTCCACCGGGCAGCTGTAATCGGCCGGTTTAAGGATCAGGATGTCGCACGGCAGCCTGTCCACCACATGCTCGGCGGTGTTGCCAAGCAGGGCGGCCGAGAGGCCGGTACGGCCGACGCACCCCATGATCATAAGGTTGGCATTGAGCTCTTCTGCCATGTCCGGCAGCACCTCTTCGGGCAGGCCTTCCGCGACCCGGGTCCAGAGGTGGCCGATCCCGAACTTGTCGGCGTGGCTCAGCAGCAGGTTTTCGTGATGCTTGCGGATCGCCTCGTTGTAGGCTTTGGGATCAAACTCCGGCAGTTCGATGGCCACGTTGACCGGCGTGCCTGGGTAAGTGTTGACCAGATAGAGGTTGGCCCCCAGCAGTTCGGCGATGTCTGTGCCCTCCTGGGTGATCCGCTCGTTGAGTACCTTCTGATCGGGATCGTCGCTCGAGCAGTTGATGGCGGCGATGATGTTGCCGCCACGCTGCCAGTGCCCTTCTTTCACCAGCAGAACCGGGCAGGGGCATTTGCGCAGCAGGTGCCAGTCGGTGGGAGTAAAGATGAAGGTTTGCAGGAAACTGTGATGGTGAGTGGCCTTGACCACCAGATCGTGGCGCTGCTCCAGCACCTCCTGAATGACGCACTCGAAGGGGCGGTTGTGCCAGACGACTTTCACCTCGCAGGTGATCCCTTTTTCCCGATAGGGAGTCAGGATCTCGTCCAGCCACTCCTGGCGCTGGGAAATGACACCGTGGCGCATCTCTTCCCGCTCCTCCGCCGACAACATGGCGGTCATCTCGTATGAGAAGTCATAGATGGTGAGCAGCAGGGTCAGATGGGCATTATTGTCCAGCTCGGCGATCTTGACCGCCCGTTCGAGGGCGATTTGCCGCTCTTCTTCGGGGTTGATAACCACCAGAATGTTCTGATATTTGACCATCTTCTCCTCCTTGGAAAATACCAATGTCAGCAGGACCTTAGCATTTACAGCTTAGCGCAGGAGGCGGGGGGCGGTCGTGTGCCGGATCAAATTCCAGAGGAAAGGATCCGGCAGCGGAGAGGGGAGATGGGGGGAAGATCAGCCGCAGGTCGGACGGGTGGCGCCAGCCATCTGGCCGAGTGCTGCGTGATCGAGCACAGTAATGTACTTGCCCTTGACGCTGATAAGACCGGACTTCTGGAAGCGGCCAAGCAGACGGCTGATGGTCTCGACGGTGAGGCCCAGATAGTTGCCGATGTCGCCCCGGGTCATGGAGAGACGGAACTCCTTGGCGGAAAAACCGCGCTCGGAGAAGCGTACCGACAGGTTGTGCAGGAAGGCTGCCAAGCGCTCCTCGGCATTTTTCTTGGAGAGCAACAGGATCATCTCCTGATCGCCCATGATTTCGTTGCTCATCAGTCGCATGATCTGCTGGCGCAGCTTGGGCATCTTGCCGGAGAGATCGTCCAGCACTTCGAACGGGATCTCGCACACCATGGCGGTTTCCAGCGCCTGGGCGAAGGAAGGGTGAGCCTGTTTGTGGATGGCATCGAAGCCGACCAGATCACCAGCCAGATGGAAGGCGGTGATCTGCTCATCCCCTTGCTCTGTGATGGTGTAGGACTTGATGGTCCCGGAACGGATGGCGTAGAGAGACTTGAACTCGTCGCCGGCCTTGAACAGTTCTTCACCCTTCTGGATCGGCTTCTTGCGCTCGATGATGCTGTCGAGCTGATCCAGCTCGTTGTCGTTCAGGGTAAAGGGAATGCAGAGCTGACTGATACTGCAGTCCTGGCAATGAATTGCACAGCCACCGCTCTGGATACGTCTGCCAGGTTTCTTTTCCGGGATCATAGGCTCATACGAATAATTGATTTATATCAAACAAGTTTACCATCAACTCATCCGTTTTGGATAGGGTTTCAAAAGGATGCAATGCCAACCCACAGGGTGTGAACCCCATAAAAAATGAGCAACAGGGCGCCTCCGAGGCGCAAACTGCGCAAGGTCAGCCAGTAGCGCAACCGATCCGCGAGCCCCCCCAGAGCAAACAGAGTGGGCAGGGTGCCCAACCCAAACGCAAGCATGATGAGAGCGCCGCCGCTGGCCGAGCCCGCTGCTGCGCTCCAGGTCAGCATGGAGTAGACCAGCCCGCAGGGCAGCCAGCCCCAGACCATGCCAAAGGGCAGTGCCTGCAGGGGGGAGGTAAAGGGCAGAAACTTGCCCGCCAGCGGTTTGATGTGGGGCCAGAGTCTGGCGCCGATGCGTTCGAGTAGCAAAATGCCCTGCCACCAGCCTGCCAGATAGAGGCCGAGGGCGATCATCAAGAGGGCCGCGATGAGCCGCAGTCCGGCGATGGCGTGTTTGCCTGCCCCAAGCTCGCTGGTGGTGGCAAGCAAGCCCCCCACCAGGGCTCCGGCAATCACATAGCTGAGGATGCGGCCCAGGTTGTAGTTGAGCAGATAAGTGAGGCGTCCCCAGAAGTGCTGTTTGTCGGCCGGGATAGCCATGGCAAGGGCCGCCGAGACACCGCCGCACATGCCGATGCAGTGTGCCGAGCCCGCCAGTCCCACCAGCAGGGCCCCAAGAAGATCAAGATTGTGCGTCATCTGGGCTGTGCTTGGTTGGTTTCTGGGCAGGTTGGTCTTCATCAAACAGGATGTTGGAGCCCTGTCTGTCGAGGTCCTCAAACTGCTCGGAGCGAATGGCCCAGAAGAAGACGACTCCGGCGATGATCACAAACAGGATGGCGATGGGGATCAGGACAAAAATGATGTTCATGGTCTCTACCTTGGCAAATGCCTCCTTGGCGACTGAGCCCCATGGTAACCCTGTTCGGGTCGCCGGCCAGTCGCCACGGGTCAAAAATGTGGCCTGCGTCGGTGACAGGCCATCGAGTCAATGGTCATGTCAGCGATTAAGGCGCATGGAGTTGGTGACCACGATGAGGGAGCTCAAGGACATACCGGCCGCCGCCAGATAGGGGGGCAACCAGCCGCTGGCGGCCAGCGGCAACACCAGCAGGTTGTAGCCGATGGACCAGGCAAAGTTCTCGATGATGATCTTGCGGGTGCGCAGGGCCAGCGTCCTGGCGTCCAGCAGACGATTCAGATCGTCGGCAAGCAGGATGGCATCGGCGCTGTTTTTGGCCAGGTCCGTGCCGCCCGCCATGGCGAACGAGGCATGGGCCCCGGCCAGCACGGGAGCATCGTTGATGCCGTCACCCACCATGATGCTGATCTCCCCGTCAGCCTCCCGCCCCTTGAGGTAGGCGAGCTTGCCATCGGGGGTGACACCCTTGATCAGCTCGTCCACGCCAAGCTCACGGGCTATTTCATCGGCCTGGGCCGAACTGTCGCCGGTGAGGATGGTGGTCTGCAAACCTGCCGCTTTGAAGGCGGCGATGAGAGCCTTGGCATCGGGTCGCAGGGTATCTTCCAGCTCGAAGCGGGCCAGGACCTGGCGCTCGTCGGCTAGATAGATGGCGAGGCCGCGGGGGCTGACGAGGTCATCGCTCAGCCCCAGCCAGCCAGCGCTGCCGATGCGATAGCGCATGCCATCCACAATCCCGGTAACACCGTGACCGATGACGGGGGTGATGTCGCTCGCATGAGGCAGCAGGGCGATGCCATCTGCCGGCAGGCGGAAGGCGCGTGCGATGGGATGTTCGGACTGTGCCTCCAGGGCGCGGGCGATGGCAAGACAGGTGTCGCTGTCGAGATCCCCCAGCACCTGGGTATGACATAGGCGAATTTCCCCCGTGGTCAGGGTGCCCGTCTTGTCCATCACTACCCGGTTGGCCTTGGTCAGCACATCCAGCACGTGACCGCGACGCAGCAGTATGCCGCTGCGGGTGAGGTGAGCCGTGGCCGAGGTGAGTGCGGTCGGCGTTGCCAGCGACAGGGCGCAGGGGCAGGTGGCGACCAGCACCGCCAGAGTGATCCAGAATGCCTGCTCCGGCTGGTGAAAATGCCAGAAGGTCCACACCAGGGCCGCGATGATGAGCAGCACCAGAATGAAGTGGCGCGACAGCACATCGGCCATCTGGGCGATGGCGGGCTTGTCATCAAGAGCGTGATCCTGCAGGCGCATGATCTGGGCGATCCGCGACTCTTCAATACGATGGCTGACCCGGATCTCGAGGGGGGCGTCAGTATTGATGGTACCGGCATAGACCTGATCCCCATGCCCCTTGAGCAGCGGCAACTGTTCGCCGGTCAGCATGGATTCGTTTAGGCTGGCTTCCCCCCGCACTATGATGCCGTCGGCCGGCAGGGTGGCGCCCGCCAGCACACGCACTCTGTCTCCTATTTGCAGGGTCTTGGCGGCGACCTCATGTTCACCTTCCTCGTCGATGCGGGTTGCCATGATGGGCACCAGCCGCGCCAGGTTGGAGCTCGACTCGGACGCTTTGCGTCTGGCCCTGAGCTCTAGGAACCGCCCCAGCAGCAGGAAGAAGACGAACATGGTGATGGAGTCGTAGTAGACCTCGCCCGTGTTGAAGACGGTGGCCCACATGGAGGCGACAAAGGCGCCGATGAGGGCCAGGGATACCGACACATCCATCGAGAGGTGACCCTGCTTCAGGCTGCGCCAGGCGTTCACGTAAAAAGGTTGGGCCGAATAGATCATGATGGGGGTGGAGAGCAGCAGGCTTATCCACTTGAAGTAGACCATGAACTCCTCTTCCACGCTGATGAAGAAGTCCATGTAGAGGGCCACAGCGCACATCATCACCTGCATGGAGCCGAGCCCGGCCAGTGCCATCCGGAACATGTAGCGGCGCACCTCTTTGGCGTAAAGCGCCTCTTGCTGATGGGTCTGGAAGGGGTAGGCGCGATAGCCAACCTTGGCGAATCCCTTGAGGATGTCGCTTAAAGAGAGCTTGTCCGGATCCCACTTGATGCGGGCCCTGTGGGTGGTGGTGTTGACGTTGATGTAACGCAGTCCGGGGAGGGTCATCAGGTGGCGTTCGATAAGCCAGGCACAGGCGGCGCAGCTGAGCCCCTCTACCGTCAGCTGGATTTCTCGCACGTTGCCGCTGTCGGTAACAAACTCCTGCTGCACCTCGGCCAGATCGTAGTGGGTGAGGGCGGCCAGCTCCTCGGGCACCAGATCCCCCTTGGCACCCGGTGCGGTGCGGTGATCGTAATAACTGGCCAGGCCGCACTCCATGATGGTTTCCGCCACCGCCTGGCAACCCGGACAGCACATGGGACGGACAATGCCCTTGATCTCGAGGGCATAGTGACTGTCGGCGGGAACCGGCTCGCCACAGTGAAAACAGCCGGTCATGGTTTAGCGTCCTTTGGGATCGAGTTCGACAGGGGCCTGAGTGGGCAGTTGAACCGTTTCTTGCAGTCGCCATTCGTGGTTGAAGGCATCGACCCGGAGGTGCCATTTACCGGTCAGGGGGCGTTCAAAGTGGAAGCGATAGGTGCCGCTGCCATCGGCGGTGATCAGGTGCTCGCTGTCCTGACCGGCCAAGGTGGGGTGGAACAGGGAGAGGTACAGCGCCTGTCCGGGCGGGATGTCGCCACTGAGCGGCTTGAGGGTCAGCTCCTGACCGTTGACCTCCAGCGCAAAGCGGATGTTGAGCGCCTCGGCCCGGTCAAACTTGCTCAGATCCTGATTGATCTCTTTCCCTTGTTTGTAATAGTCCTCTGCCACCAGATTTACTCCATCCTTGCTGGCGATGATGGCGGTGGCGATGCTGCCGACAACGGCGGCGGTGGGGAGGGCGATGATAAACCAGGGCCAGAATTGGCGATACCAGGGTCGGGTCATGATTGCTACTACCGTGAAACGAATGATTAACGAGGAGGATGGCTTTTACGCAACACAAGATAACAAAAAGCCTCGAGTAGTCGAGGCTTTTTGCTGTGTAATCACGTGTTTATCACATGTTACTTCGGGTGTGGCCGACCTTATTTGGCAGTCTGTGGGTGAGACAGGCTGTAAACGTAGGAGGCCAGCAGGTGCACCTTGTCTTCGCCCAGAATGTCTTTCCAGGCCGGCATCACACCGTGGCGACCGTGGGTGATGGTCTGGACCACCACTTCGCGGGAGCCACCGTAGAGCCAGGTGCTGTTGGTCAGATCAGGTGCACCGACGGCGATGCCGCCCTTGGCATCCGGACCGTGACAGGCGGCGCAGACCGCGAAACGAGCTTCACCCTTCTTGGCTTCCACCAGATCAACCTTGCGACCGGACAGGCTCAGCACGTAGGAAGCGACTTCCTGCACGCCATCCTTGCCCAGGATCTCGCCCCAGGCCGCCATGATCCCCTGACGACCGCCCATGATGGTGGTCTTGATCTGATCCGGGGCACCGCCCCATTGCCATTCGCTGTCGGTCAGGTTCGGGAAACCGCGACCACCGCGGGCATCGGAGCCGTGGCACTGGGAGCAGTTCTGCAGGAACAGACGCTGACCCACCTTGCGGGCTTCCGGATCGGCGGCGATCTCCTCGATGGGGCGATAGCTCTTGCCGTCGGCCTGGTAGGCCAGCTCACGGAACTTGGCGCCGTAGATCTCGTCAGCCTTGGCGATCTCGCGGTCATACTCCACCGCACGACCTTCCGACTTGGCAGACTCGGTCGCAGCGCGGGATTCGGCCAGCGAACGGACATCCTGGTTGGAACTTTGCCAGCCCAACAGCCCCTTGAAGTTGCCAAGGCCCGGGAAGGCGACCAGATAGACCAGACCGGTGACGATGAAGAAGAGGAACATGTAGGTCCACCACTTCGGCAGCGGGTTGTTGATCTCTTCGATGCCGTCGAAGGAGTGACCCATCGACTTGCCTTCTTCAACACCCATCTTGTCCTTGCGGCACCACATCAGCAGCAGGAAGCAGCCGAGGATGGTCCCCAGGGTAATGACGGTTACGAAAATACTAAACAGAGTGCTCATTATTGTTTCGCTCCTGCGTTCTTTTTATCAGCACCGGATTGCTCATCATCGGCGAAAACCAGATTGGCAGCCTCGTCGAAAGCGGTCTTGCGGCGTTTGCTGTAAGCCCAGACGAAGATGCCGATCATGATGGCCATCAACAGCAGGGTGTACAGACCGCGAAAAGTGCCGTAGTCCATCTCCACACTCCTTATTTCAGGGCATGACCCAGTGATTGCAGATAGGCCACCAGGGCTTCCAGCTCGGTCTTGCCCTTGACGGCATCACCGGCGCCCTGAATATCGGCATCGGTATAGGGCACGCCGAAGTGGTCGCGGAACAGCGCCAGCTTCTTGCCCGTCATCTCGCCGGTCAGCACGTTGCGATCGAGCCAGGGGTAGGCGGGCATGTTGGACTCGGGTACCACGTCGCGCGGGTTGATCAGGTGAACCTTGTGCCACTCGTCGGAGTAGCGACCACCGACCCGGGCCAGATCCGGACCGGTACGCTTGGAGCCCCACAGGAAGGGGTGCTCCCACACGCTTTCACCGGCGACCGAGTAGTGACCGTAACGCTCGGTTTCGGCACGGAACGGACGGATCATCTGGCTGTGGCAGTTGGTGCAGCCTTCGCGGATGAAGATATCGCGCCCTTCCATCTGCAGGGCGGTGTAGGGCTTGAGGCCCTCCACCGGCTCGGTAGTCTGCTTCTGGAAGAAGAGCGGGGTGATTTCGACCAAGCCACCCAGGCTGATGGCAAATATGATGCCGACCACCAGCATGGGAACGCTTTTTTCAAAGATCTCGTGACGGTTATTGTTGCTCATGCTTTGACCTCTTCAATCATGCTGGCTGGGCGACGGGTTCCAGGGAACCCTTGGGCGCGGTGATGGTGCGATAGGCGTTGTAGGCCATCAGCAACATACCGGTGACAAAGAAGCAGCCACCCAGGAAGCGCACGAAGTAGAAGGGATAGGAGGCCTGCAGGGCTTCCACGAAGCTGTAGGTCAGGGTGCCGTCTTCGTTGACTGCACGCCACATCAGACCCTGCATCACACCGGAAATCCACATGGCGACGATGTAGAGCACGGTACCGACGGTCGCCAGCCAGAAGTGCACGTTGATCAAGCGGATGCTGTACATGCGGCCCTGGCCGAACAGGTTCGGGATCAGGTGGTAAACCGCCCCGATGGAGACCATGGCAACCCAGCCCAGGGCACCGGAGTGAACGTGACCTACGGTCCAGTCGGTGTAGTGGGAGAGGGCGTTGACGGTCTTGATCGCCATCATGGGGCCTTCGAAGGTCGACATGCCGTAGAACGACAGGGAGACGATCAGGAAGCGCAGGATGGGGTCATAGCGCAGTTTGTGCCAGGCACCGGAGAGGGTCATGATGCCGTTGATCATGCCGCCCCAGGAGGGCACGAACAGGATCAGGGACATCACCATGCCGAGGGACTGGGCCCAGTCAGGCAGGGCGGTATAGTGCAAGTGGTGCGGACCGGCCCAGATATAGAGGGAGATCAGCGCCCAGAAATGCACGATGGAGAGACGGTAGGAGTAAACCGGGCGGCCGGCCTGCTTGGGCACGAAGTAGTACATCATGCCAAGGAAACCTGCGGTCAGCAGGAAGCCTACCGCGTTGTGACCGTACCACCACTGCACCATGGCATCCATGGCACCGGAATACATGGAGTAGGACTTCATGCCGGAGAGCGGCACTTCCATGTTATTGACGATGTGCAGCACGGCGACCGTGATGATGAAGGCGCCGAAGAACCAGTTCGCCACATAGATGTGGGAGGTGGTGCGCTTCATCAGGGTGCCGAAGAAGACGATGGCATAGGCGACCCAGACCACGGTGATCGCCAGATCGATCGGCCACTCCAGCTCGGCATACTCTTTGGCGGTCGTGAATCCCAACGGTAGCGAGATGGCCGCAGAGAGGATGATTGCCTGCCAGCCCCAGAACACGAAGCTGGCGAGCGGGCCACCAAACAGCCGGGTCTGGCAGGTACGCTGCACCACGTAGAAGGAGGTCGCCATCAGGGCGCTCACCCCGAAGGCGAAGATCACCGCGTTGGTGTGCAGGGGCCGCAGACGACTGTAAGTCAGCCAGGGGGTTTCGAAGTTGAGGGCAGGCCAGATCAGCTGGGCTGCGATCAGTACGCCAACCGACATGCCGACAATTCCCCAGACAATCGTCATGACGGTAAACTGGCGAACAACGGTGTAGTTGTACTCAGGATGGTTAGTTGTATGGCTCATCGTTATATTCCGCTTCCGATGCTGCTGTTGTTTGGTTTTTTGTCCGGCGAACCGGACCTGTTTCATCGAGTCACCGCCCACCAGTTGTTAACATCTGTTAACGAAAGGAAAAGCAAAAGATGACCATATGAAAACTGCATGGGAATGATACTGAAGTGACAGGTAAAATAACAGTATAAACAGTGATATATTTGGCTCCGTCCGGCCTCGTTTTAACCGCGATTTACCTTGTGCGAGATCACAAAAATACTATTTTTTCCGCATCTTATTGGGACCGCTTTTCATGAAAGAAAAACTCACTAGCCGTAAAGTCATGCACCTCGGACTGGTGCTGGCCCTATTATTGGGGCTCATTGCATACCGTACCTGGTTTTCAACCGAAAACAGCGCCGCACCCGCGCCGATAAAAGATCAGATTTGTGATCTTTCCCACAGCAGTTGCACTGTCTCTGTCGGCGAAAAACCCCTTACGGTGGCGGTGGCCGAGCTGCCGGTACGCGCTGAACGGGATTTTGCCCTGCGCATGACGGGGGGGGATCCGGCCATTACCCCGGTGAAGGCATGGCTGGAAGGGCGGGACATGTTTATGGGAACCATTCCGGTCAAGTTTGAACAAATAAGCGGCGGTTGGCAGGGAACGACCCTGGTGGGCAGTTGTACTTCTCCCACTATGGTCTGGCTGCTCAATATCGAATGGAACAATGGCGAGCGCCAGCAATTGGCGTTGTCGGTTGCCCGGGAATAAGTCGTTGGCCGCAAAGGAGTGGAAAAAATATTTGAAATTTCCATGCCAGGCGTTACCTTCCCTTGGCCTACAGGGAGTGAAATCTATTTAATCATGACTGAGAAAAATCAATTTTATCGAACCCTCAATCAACAGGCGCGAGCCCTGCTGGAGGGAGAAACCGACCTGATTGCCAACCTGGCCAACCTCTCCGCCCTGCTCAATCAGGAGCTGGCAGATATCAACTGGGTCGGTTTTTATCTGTTGCAAGGGGACTCCCTGGTATTGGGGCCCTTCCAGGGCAAGCCGGCCTGTGTCCGCATTCCCGTCGGCCGTGGTGTCTGTGGCACCGCAGTGTCAGAGGGCAAGACCCAGCTGGTAGATGATGTGCATCAGTTTGATGGGCATATTGCCTGTGACGGTGCCAGCAATGCCGAAATCGTGATCCCGGTGCGCCGCAACGGCGAGATCATCGGGGTGCTCGACATCGACAGTCCGATTTTTAACCGTTTCGATCAGGAAGACCGGATTGGCCTAGAAGAAACGGTGCAAATTTTGGAAAGCATGCTCTAAGTGATTGCTTAGATGGTTCGCAAAAGGCCCCAAGCTCTCTATAATGAGGCCTTTGTTGTGCTCGGGAAGTGCCCGTGCGTTTATATGAAAGCCAAGGTTATACATGGAAAACACTGAGAAGCTGAAGAACAGTAAAGAAATCGTTGCCTACCTGGTCGAGAAATTCCCGGCCTGCTTCGTTGCTGAAGGAGAGGCCAAGCCGCTCAAGATTGGCATCTTCCAGGATTTGGCCGAGCGTCTTGCTGACGATGCCAGAGTCTCCAAGACCATGCTGCGCTCTGCTCTGCGTCAATATACTTCCAGCTGGCGCTACCTGCATGGCCTCAAGGCTGGCCAGGCTCGTGTCGATCTGGACGGTAACCCGGGCGAACTGCTGACCGAAGAGCACATCGAACACGCCAAGCAGGCGCTGAAAGAGAGTAAAGAACGCGTCTTTGCCAGCCGTCGTACCAACAACAAAGAGAAGGATGACAAGGCCAAGAAACCCCGTCGTCCGGCTCCTCGCAAAACCGAGAAGGCGGATGTCGCCGCCAAGCCAAAGGCTCAGGAGAAAGCGCCTGTTGCCGATGCTCCGCTGGTCAAGGTGGATGCCGCTACCCTGAAAGTGGGTCAGGACGTCCGCGTGGTCATGGGCAAGTCTCCGGTTCCCGCAACCATCAAGGAAGTGACCAAGGACGACGTTCAAGTCCAGCTGCAGACCGGCATGACCCTGCGGGTCAAATCAGAGCACCTGGTTCTCTAAGGAGAGACATGTTGAAGCATGGCGTAATTCGTTTTTCCCTCGTTGCCTGTAGCCTGGCGCTTGCCGGGCTCGCACAGGCCATCGAGCCGGTGCTCAAGGAGAGTGATTTGCCTGTGTTGGCTCAAGAGAGCCAACATGCTACGGCCAGCAAGCGAATTGCCAATCTGTTTACCCGCTCGCATTACAAACAGTTCAAGCTGGATGATGCCTTTTCCTCCGTGATCTTCGACAAGTATCTGGAGAATCTGGATTACAGCCGCAACCTGTTTTTGGCCTCTGACATCAGCCGTTTTGAAAAGTACCGTAACGGGTTTGACACCGACCTCGAAAGAGGCCGTCTGGCGCCCGCCTACGAGATGTTCAACCTGAGTCAGCAGCGGCGCTATGAGCGGTTCGAATACGCCCTCAAACTGCTCGATACTCCTTTCGATTTTACCCAGCCCGACAACTATGTGTTCGATCGGGAAGGGGCGGCTTGGCCGAGGGATGAAGCCGAACTCAACGAGTTGTGGCGCCAGCGGGTCAAATACGATGCCCTGAGCCTCAAGCTCAGCGGCAAGGAGTGGCCCGAGATCAAGGAGCTGCTTGGCAAGCGTTACAACAACGCCATCAAGCGGATGTCCCAGACCGAGAGCGAGGATGTGTTCCAGCTCTTCATGAACTCCTTCGCTCGCGCTATCGAACCGCACACCAGTTATCTCTCACCGCGCAGCGCCGATCGTTTCAACACCGAGATGAACCTCTCGCTGGAGGGGATTGGTGCCGTACTGCAGGCGGAGGATGACTTCACTGTCATTCGTTCCCTGGTGCCCGGTGGTCCTGCTGCCAAGTCCAACAACCTCAAGCCCGATGACAAGATCACCGGGGTAGGGCAGGAGGATGGCAAGATCGTTGATGTGATCGGCTGGCGTCTTGACGACGTGGTCGAGCTCATCAAGGGACCCAAGGGCAGCAAGGTGAAGCTGGAGATCCAGCGCGGCAAGGGCGCCAGCGCCAAGACCGAGCAGATTGAGCTGGTGCGGGACAAGGTGCGCCTCGAAGATCGTGCCGCCAAGTCCAAGGTGATCAGCGCCGAAGGCAAGAAGATAGGGGTCATCGAGATCCCCAGCTTCTACGTCAATCTTCATGAAGATGTGATCAAGGAGCTCTCCAGCCTCAACAAACAGAAGATCGATGGCCTCATCATCGATCTGCGTGGCAACGGTGGCGGTGCCCTGACCGAAGCTTCGGCCCTGAGCGGTCTCTTCTTTGCCAGCGGTCCCGTGGTGCAAATTCGTGATCACATGGGCCGCATCACGGTCAATGGCGATGACGATGGCCAGGTCTACTACGGTGGTCCCATGTCGGTGATGATCGATCGTTATAGCGCCTCGGCCTCCGAGATCTTCGCCGCCGCCATGCAGGACTACGGCCGCGCCCTGATCCTCGGGGAAAACTCGTTTGGCAAGGGGACGGTGCAGCAGCATCGCAGCCTGGCCAAGGTCTATGACTTCTACGAGCAGCCGCTGGGTCACGTGCAGTACACCATCGCCAAGTTCTACCGGATCAACGGCGGCAGCACCCAGAACAAGGGGGTTGCACCGGACATCAGCTTCCCGACGCCGGTTGCGCCGGAAGAGACTGGCGAGAGCCGCGAGTTCAACGCGCTGCCGTGGGACAAGATAGCCTCGGCCAACTACCAGACGCTGGGCAATTTCACCAGCCAGCTGCCCAAGTTGCAGGCGGCCCACGATGCGCGGATTGCCAAGGATCCCGAGTTTGCCTACGTAATGCAGGACATCGCCGAGTACCAGGGGGAGAAAGACAAAAAATCGGTCTCCCTCAACGAGGCAGAACGTCTGTCAGAGCAGGCCAAACAGGACGAGAAGGCGCTCACGCGCGCCAACGAACGTCTGGCCCGCCTTGGCAAGCCTGCGGTGAAGAGCCTGGATGACTTGCCTGCCGATTTTGAGGCGCCAGATGAGTATCTCGTCGAGGCGGCCAACATCACGGCGGATCTGGCCAAGGCCGGCAAACGCAGTTGAGTTGGCCAATCTGAATCTACAAGGGCGACGCGAGTCGCCCTTTCTTTTATCAGACCGCAAATCGTTTGACCCCGCCTGCCGGTTGTGCCAGCCTCTTTCTCGCCTTTAACAAGCGTGGAAGCAGACAATAATGACAAATCACTCCCAGGCCATGACGGCCAAATATCGTCAGGACTACCAGGCCCCTCTCTACTGGATTGATACCATCGATCTGGATTTCCAGCTGCAGGAACCCCTCACCCAGGTCACCGCCATCACCCGCATTCGACGCAACGGCGATCACAACGAACCTTTGGTGCTCGATGGCGAACAGCTGACGCTCAAGAGCATCGCCATCGACGGTATGCCGTGCGAGCATTATGAGCTGGGGGAGAGCAGCCTGACCCTGTTCAACCTGCCCACCGAGTGTGTGCTGACCATAGTCACTCTGCTGGATCCCGCCGCCAACAGCGCGCTGGAAGGGCTTTACAAGTCCGGTGATGCCTACTGCACCCAGTGCGAAGCTGAAGGGTTTCGTCGCATCACCTATTATCTCGACCGGCCCGATATCCTGGCCCGCTACAGCACCCGCATTACCGCAGACAAGGCCAAGTATCCCTTCCTGCTCTCCAACGGCAACAAGGTCGACAGCGGCAATCTGGACGGAGGTCGTCACTTCGTGCAGTGGCAGGATCCCTTCCCCAAACCCAGCTATCTGTTTGCTCTGGTCGCCGGGGATTTTGACGTGGAGCGAGGCAGTTACGTGACCCGAAGTGGCCGCAAGGTGGCCCTCGAAATCTTCGTCGACAAGGGCAATCTGGAGCGGGCTGGTTTCGCCATGGAGAGCCTCATCAACTCCATGCGTTGGGACGAACAGCGTTTCGGTCTGGAATACGACCTCGATATCTATATGATCGTCGCGGTGGACTTCTTCAACATGGGTGCCATGGAGAACAAGGGGCTCAACATCTTCAATTCCAAGTTCGTGCTGGCCAACCCGGCTACAGCCACCGACAGCGACTACCACGGTATCGAACGGGTGATCGGTCACGAATATTTCCACAACTGGACCGGCAACCGGGTCACCTGTCGCGACTGGTTCCAGTTAAGCCTGAAAGAGGGGCTGACGGTGTTTCGGGACCAGGAGTTTTCCTCCGATCTCGGCTCGCGCGGAGTAAACCGCATCAACAATGTGCGCACTGTGCGCGGCCCGCAGTTTGCCGAAGACGCCGGTCCCATGGCCCACCCCATCCGCCCGGATGTGGTGATCGAGATGAACAACTTCTACACCCTGACCGTCTATGAGAAGGGCTCTGAAGTGATCCGCATGATGCACACCCTGCTTGGTGAAGAACATTTCCAGGCCGGCATGCGCCTCTATTTCGATCGCTTTGACGGTCAGGCAGTCACCTGCGATGACTTCGTACAGGCGATGGAAGATGCCTCCGGGGTGGATCTTGGCCGCTTCCGTCGCTGGTACAGCCAGTCCGGTACCCCCGAGCTGACTGTGACCGACGAATACGACGCCGCCAGCGGCATCTATCGCCTGCACGTGCGCCAGCACACGCCACCGACCCAGGATCAGCCACAGAAACTGGCACTACACATTCCCCTCGACATCGAGCTTTATGATGAACAGGGGGCCGTTATCCCGTTGCAATATCAGGGCAAGGCGATAGGCAACGTACTCGATGTGCTGGAGGCGGAGCAGACCTTCACCTTCGAGCGAGTGCCAACCAAACCGGTTCCCTCCCTGCTGCGGGACTTCTCAGCCCCGGTCAAGTTGCACTATGACTACAGTGACGAGGCGCTGGCCTTCCTGATGCGCTTTGCCCGCAACGAGTTTGCCCGCTGGGATGCCGCCCAGATGCTGATCAACAAGGCGGTGATTTACGGGGTTACCCGGGTACAACAAGGGCAGGACGTGGCGGTATCGGCCACCTTGCTGGATGCCTTTGTCGCCATTTTGGACGACAACGAGCTGGATCCGGCCCTCAAGGCCGAGATCCTGGCGCTGCCGGGGGAGGCGACCCTGGCCGAACTGTTCGAGGTGGCTGATGTCGATGCCATCCATCGGGTGCGTGATGAGATCCAGCAGCGGCTGGCGCAGGCCTTCGGGGCGCGGCTGGCCGCCCAGTACGACAGTCTGAAGCTGCCGACCTATCGGGTAGTGCATGCCGACATGGCCAAGCGCGCCCTCAAGGGCGTGGTACTTGGTTATCTGGCGGCCCTCGACGCCGGCAGCGCCGATCTACTGGTGCGCCAACAATATGCGGCCGCCGACAACATGACCGACACCCTGGCGGCGCTGCAGGTGGCCAACAGCCATCTGTTGCCGTGCCGCGCCGAGCTCCTGGCCGATTTCGAGGGCAAGTGGGCGCACGATGGTCTGGTGCTGGACAACTGGCTGCGCCTGGTGGGAAGCAAGCCGGCTGCCGATGTGCTGGTCGATGTGAAGCAGGCGATGGCGCACCCCACCTTCAGCATTCGCAACCCGAACCGGCTGCGGGCGCTGATCGGCAGCTTTGCCATGAATAACCAGGTGCAGTTCCATGCCCGCGATGGCAGCGGCTACCGCTTCCTGACCGATCTGCTGATCGAGCTTAACGAAGTTAATCCCCAGGTGGCGTCCCGCCTCATCACCCCCCTTATCCAGTTCAAACGGCTCGATGAAGAGCGCAAGGGGCTGATCCGCGCCGAGCTGACCCGACTGGCCAGCCTCGAAGGATTGGCGCGGGATCTGTTCGAGAAGGTGAGCAAGGCGCTACTGCAGTAAGGAAACAGGGCTGGGGATGGGTCTCTTCTACCCACTCTTGCCTGCGTTATTCCTGCGAAGATAAAGACAAGGCGAGCGGTTCGGTTGAACCCTCGCCCTTTTTGAAGGAGCCGACGTGAAACAGTTTACCTTTCGATTATCTCTGAGCCACGACGAGATCATGTTGATGTACCAGGGCCACGTCAGGCGTCTGGTGGTGGGAACCGAGCAGGGGCTCACCATAGAGATAGGGTTGGAAAAAATCCGCCCCTTTGTCGCTCACTGCGGGGTGTACGGCTATTTTCGCCTGAAAACCCAGGACGATTATCGTTTCATCAGCCTGGAACGCATAAATTAACATTTTTGGAACAGATTACCGACTAGTTATCTCGCTTTTATCACTAACTATCCGGTAATTTTCCGCAAAGGCAGTGAGAATTTCTGTTTTTTTTATCATTGGCAAAATATCTCACAGTTTAAGTCGTGATCTGCCCCCTGTTTTTAACAACTTATTAGCACTATCGCTCGCCTTCCCTTATTCAAGCCATTACACTTCGCAACAACTCTGTACCAGCGGGCAATCAGGGTGATTGCCTCTGCGTCGGTGGTTAATGTCGTCCGATAAGGAATATAAAAATGGCATTGAAAGACGCCCCTACCTCAGTTCTGCTCGAAAACGTTCTCAGCCTGATCAACCAAAAATTGCCCAAAAACAGTGCCTCCCTGGTCGAGCGCTTCGTTGCCAAATTTTACGGCAACATGGCCAGCAGCGACCTGCATGATCGCAACGACAGCGATCTCTACGGGGCGGCACTGAGCCTGTGGAATGCGCTCAACCAGCGCGTCGGTACCGCGCCCTGCATCCGGGTCTACAACCCGGAGCTGACCCGCCACGGTTGGCAATCTCCCCATACCATCGTCGAGATCATCTTGCAGGATGCCCCTTTCCTGGTGGACTCCATCCGCATGGCTCTCAAGCGCCTCAATATCACCGCCCACATGATGCTGCACCAGCCGCTGCACCTTATTCGTGACGGCGAGGGCAAAATCAGCGCCATTCTGGATCTCGACAACACGGATGGGCAGACATCGGTTGAAACAGCCTTCCTCATCGAGATCGACCATCTTACCAGCGAGGCGCAGATGGAGGCCCTGGCCGCCGAGCTCGACTCGGTTGCCGGTGAAGTGGCACTGGCGGTAGGGGACTGGCAGCCCATGCTGGCCAAACTCAACGAGATCATCGATGAGTTACCCAAGCGCAAGCTCCCGGTCAGCAAGGCAGAGGTGGACTCTTGCGTCGCCTTCCTGAAATGGGTTGCCGCCCACAACTTCACCCTGATGGGCTATCGCCGCTATGACGTCAAGGCGGTGGAGGGGGATCACGAGATCCTGCCGCAAGCCAGCTCGAGCCTCGGGCTGATGAAGAACTCCATCAAAGAAGAGGGGCAGCGCCTTGGCACTATGCCGGCCAGCGCCCGTCACGAGGCATTGAGTTCCGATCTGCTGATCCTCACCAAATCCAACAGCAAATCCCGCGTTCATCGTCCGGCCTATGTGGACTACATCGGCATCAAGCGCTTTGACGAGCATGGCAAGGTGATTGGCGAAGACCGCTTCATCGGCCTCTACGCCTCTTCCATCTACAACACCAGTGCGACCCAGATCCCCCTCATCAGCCATCGCCTCGAGCGGATCATGGCCGCCTCCGGATTCGAGAAGGGCTCCCATGCCTACAAGGCGCTACTGAACGTGCTGGAAACCTATCCGCGTGACGAGTTGATCCAGGCCCGTGAAGAGGAGTTGCTGGCCACCGGTCTCGGCGTGCTGGAGATGCAGGAGCGTGACATGCTGCGCCTGTTCGTGCGTCGCGACGTCTACGGCCGTTTCTTCTCCTGCATGGTCTATGTCACCAAGGAGCGTTACAACACGGCGCTGCGAGTCAAAACCCAGCAGATCCTGCAGAAATATTTCGGCAGCAACGAAGAGGTGGAGTTCAACGTCTACTTCACCGAAGGGGTGCTGGCGCGGACTCACTACATAGTGCGGGTCAACAACAACAACGTGGATGTGGATGTGAACGAAGTACAGAACAACCTGATTGAAGCCGCCCGCAGCTGGGACGACAGACTCGACTCCGTGCTGCTCTCCCACTATGGCGAAGCCCGTGGCAACGAACTGCGTCGCCGTTTCAGCGCCGCCTTCCCCCGTGCCTACAAGGAAGACGTGCTGCCGGGTTCTGCCGTCGCCGACATCATGGCGCTGGACAACCTGAGCGAGGCCGAACCGCTGGGCATGCTGTTCTACCGTGCCCAGGAAGAGCAGAACGATCGCCGGGTGCGCCTCAAGCTGTTCCATCGCACCGAGCCCATCCATCTCTCCGATGTCTTGCCCATGCTGGAGAACATGGGGTTGCGGGTTATCGGCGAGACCCCGTATCAGGTCCGTACTCCGGCCGATGAGGTGTTCTGGATCCTCGACTTCTCCATGCTGTTGCACGGCGAGCAGCCGTTCGATCTGGAGCAGAGCCAGCAGCGCTTCCAGGAAGCGTTTGCCGCCATCTGGAACAAGAACCTGGAAGATGACGGCTTCAACCGTCTGGTGCTGGGCGCAGGCCTCACCGGCCGCCAGGTCTCTGTGCTGCGGGCTTATGCCAAGTACATGCGCCAGACCGGGGTCTCCTTCAGCCAGTCCTATATCGAGGAGACGCTGACCCGCTACCCCGACATCGCCCAGTTGCTGTTCACCCTGTTCGAGCAGCGCCTCAATCCTGCCATCACCCAGGATGCCAAAGTGCAGGCGAAGATCCACGAGCAGCTCGCCGCCAAGCTGGATCAGGTCGCCAACCTGGATGACGATCGCATCATTCGCCGCTTCATGGAGATGATCGACGCCACCCTGCGCACCAACTATTACCAGAAGGACAAGGCGGGCAACATCAAGCCCTACATCTCCTTCAAGCTGGCCCCCTCCAGCATTACCGACATGCCGCTGCCGCTGCCCAAGTTCGAGATCTTCGTCTACTCGCCACGGGTGGAAGGGGTTCACTTGCGCTGGGGCAAGGTGGCCCGTGGTGGCCTGCGCTGGTCCGATCGCAAGGAAGACTTCCGCACCGAGGTACTGGGGCTGGTGAAGGCCCAGCAGGTGAAGAACACCGTCATCGTGCCGGTCGGCGCCAAGGGCGGTTTCTACTGCAAGCAGATGCCGGCAGGTGCCCCTCGCGCCGTTATCCAGGAAGAGGGCAAGGCCTGCTATCGCCTGTTTATTCGCGGTCTGCTGGATGTCACCGACAACATCATCGGTGGTGAGGTGATCCCGCCAAAAGACGTGGTTCGCCACGACGAGGATGACTACTACCTGGTAGTCGCCGCCGACAAGGGCACCGCCACCTTCTCCGACATCGCCAACGAAATAAGCCTGGAGTACGGTCACTGGCTGGGCGATGCGTTTGCCTCCGGCGGCTCGGTCGGCTATGACCACAAGAAGATGGGCATCACAGCCCGTGGTGCCTGGGAGTCGGTCAAGCGGCATTTTCGCGAAATCGGCGTCAACTGCCAGACCACCGACTTCACCTGCGTCGGGATCGGCGACATGGCGGGGGACGTGTTCGGCAACGGCATGCTGCTCTCCGAACACACCCAGCTGGTGGGCGCCTTCAACCACATGCACATCTTCATCGACCCGACGCCGGATGCGGCCAGTAGCTTCGTCGAGCGCAAGCGCTTGTTCGAGTTGCCTGGATCGAGCTGGGATGACTACAACCGCGAACTTATTTCGGCAGGGGGCGGCATCTTCCTGCGCTCGGCCAAGTCCATCAAGCTGAGCCCCGAGATCCAGACTCTGCTCGGTACCGACAAGGCCAGCATGGCCCCGAACGAGCTGATCAAGGCGCTGCTCTGCCTGAATGTAGACTTGCTCTGGAATGGCGGCATCGGCACCTATGTGAAGAGCGCCCGCGAGAGCGATGCCGAAGTAGGTGATCGCAGTAACGACGTGCTGCGGGTCAATGGTCGCGATCTGCGAGCCCGCATCGTGGGCGAGGGCGGCAACCTCGGCTTTACCCAGCTGGGCCGGGTGGAGTACGCCAGCCAGGGTGGACGCATCAACACCGACTTCACCGACAACGTGGGCGGCGTGGATTGCTCCGATAACGAGGTCAACATCAAGATCCTGCTGAACCAGCTTGTTGCGGCAGGGGACATGACCCTCAAACAGCGCAACCAGATGCTCTATGAAATGACCGACGACGTGGCGCAAATCGTTATCACTAACGCCTATCGCCAGTCCCAGTCTATCTCGGTCACCAGTTTCCGCGGTGCCGAGCAGCTCAAAGAGCAGCAGCGTTTCATCCAGGGGCTGGAGCGTGAAGGCAAGCTGGATCGGGCGCTGGAATTCCTGCCCTCCGACGAGGAGCTCTCCGAGCGAATGGCGGCCGGGCAGGGGCTGACCCGACCCGAACTGGCGGTGTTGGTAGCCTACGGCAAGATGGTGCTCAAAGAGCAGCTCAATTGCCCCGAGGTGACCGACGAGCCCTTCCTCGCCAACATGCTGGTGACCAGCTTCCCGGCCCAGTTGCAACAGCAGTTCGGCGCGGCCCTTGCCCAGCACCCGCTGCGCGGCGAGATCATCGCGACCCGGGTGGCCAACATGCTGGTCAACGACATGGGCCTCAACTTCGCCAGCCGAATGAAGGACGAGACCGGCGCCTCTTTGGCCGAAGTGGCCTGTTGCTTTGCCATGGCCCGCGAGGTATTCGGTCTCAGCGCCCTGTGGCGCGATATCGAAGCCTGTGACAACCAGGTGGGGGCCGAGACCCAGCTCGAGCTGATGTTCTACAGCCGCCGCATCGTGCGCCGTGCCACCCGCTGGTTCCTGCGCGCCCGTAACCGCAGCTGGAGCATCAGCGAGAATATCGCCTTCTTCCGTCCGGCCTTCGAGACCCTGGCCGAGCACCTCTACGAGGTGATGGACGAGAGCGAAGTGACCGAGCACCGTCAGGTGGTGGCCAAGTGGATGGAGCGCCAGGTGCCCGAGCACATTGCCCGTCAGGTCGCTCATATGAGCAGTCTCTTCTCCAGCCTGGATCTGGCGCAGATTGCCGCGGAGCACAAGACCGACATCCTGCGCGTCGCCAATGTCTACTACCGTCTCGGTGCCAAGCTGGATCTGCACTGGTTCCTCGATCAGATCAACCATCAGCCGGTGGGCAACCACTGGCAGGCGATGGCGCGGGCCTCGTTCCGCGAAGATCTGGACTGGCAGCAACGCAGCCTCACTTCCGTGGTACTGGAAGGGTGCAAAGATCAGGGAGAATGCGCTACCATACTGGCCGACTGGATTTCGGAGCATGAGCAACTCTTGTCCCGTTGGACCCATATGTTGGCCGACTTCAAGACCACGAGCACCCACGAGTTCGCCAAGTTCTCGGTGGCCTTGCGCGAGTTGAACCTGCTCCAGTTGAATTGCCGAGCACTGTAATTGCCAGATCAGGCATAACACCGGCATAACACCCAAAGCCCCGGCCAGTTGCCGGGGCTTTTTTTAAGGAGCAAAGATGTTGTACCCCATCGCCAGGCATTTCCTGTTCAAGCTCAATCCGGAACAGGCACACGATCTCTCCATGAAATATTTGCCCCGCCTTCTCGGTACGCCACTCGATTGTTTCTTCCGTCAGAATTTGCCGAAACGCCCCGTCACCGTCATGGGGCTTTCTTTTGCCAATCCGGTGGGATTGGCGGCAGGTCTGGATAAAGATGGGGAGTGCATTGATGCGTTGGGAGCCATGGGATTTGGCTTTATCGAGGTAGGCACAGTCACCCCCAAACCCCAGAGCGGCAATGACAAACCCCGCTTGTTCCGGGTTATTCCGGCAGAGGGGATCATCAACCGCATGGGTTTCAACAACAAGGGTGTTGACCATCTGGTCGCCAGAGTCAAAGAGGCGAAATATCAGGGGGTGATCGGCATTAATATCGGCAAGAACAAAGATACCCCCATTGAGCAGGGCAAGGATGATTACCTGTTCTGTATGGACAAGGTTTATGACCATGCCGGTTATATTGCCGTCAATATCTCCTCGCCCAATACCCCGGGGTTGCGCCAATTGCAATATGGCGAGGCGCTCGATGAATTGCTGGCTGCTCTCAAGGCTCGCCAGCAGGAGCTGGCGGCCAAATATAAGAAGTATGTGCCGCTGGCTGTAAAAATTGCCCCAGATTTGAGTCTTGATGAAATAGATCAGGTTGCTGCTTCTCTGGTTCGCAATGGCATCGATGGCGTTATCGCGACCAATACCACCCTGGAGCGGGGAATGATCTATGACATGCCCCATGCTGGTGAAGCAGGTGGTCTCAGCGGTCGCCCATTGCAGCACAAGAGCACTGAGGTGATCCGCCACTTGGCAAAGGCTCTCGATGGCGCCCTGCCCATCATTGGGGTAGGGGGGGTGGACAGTGCCATGGCCGCCCGTGAAAAGCTGGCAGCCGGTGCCAGCCTGGTGCAAATTTATAGCGGTTTTATTTATAAAGGCCCGGGGCTGGTTAAAGAAATCGTCGAAAATATATAAGAAATAACCTGGAGCCCTTTATTTGACGTTGCCGATTTTATCTACATGGAATAAAGTCATCAGATGCAATATCAAGAAGGGCTCCCACATGTTTATCCAACCGACCGATAGCTGGCAATGGCACTACGATGCTCAGAATGACCGTCTGATGTTGGAGCTGTCTGATAACATGTTATTTGCCACCGAATATAAGGGGCGGCAATTGGTACCCAATGCATTCACGACTCAGCCTTTTTGTGTCGATGATGCTGCACTTTATTATCAGCTGATGGATAAAGCTGCCGAACTGCAGTGGAGTATTCCTCATCAGGTACAACTGGTACTCAATGCCATCGCCGTCAGTCGATTTTATAAACCCCTGATGCCGCAAAGCTGGTTTTTCAACGAACAACATTCAACCATCTGGCCAATAAATGGTGATTTGGTCTGGATGTGTACACCTCACGGACGTGGCGAGTTCATGGTCATCGAAGCAGGGGAACAGGCCAGCGTCTGTCTGAATTTGACCGATGATTTGATATTGACTACCAGCAAGCAATTGCCCCGTTTTGGGGTGATCAAGGTCATGCATAACCGTATGGTTCCCCGTGTCGTTATGACGGAGCAATACCGTCAGGTTAGTTGAAGGTATTATTGTGCGGTGTCATTAAATAGCCCCAGGTGGCTATTTAATGACACTGTTAGCTAGCCGTGTTCAACCGTGATCTTTCATCTCTCTATTGCAGATATGCTGCGATACTCTTCATGCCGTGTCGTGTTATGACTTGCTGGATTTTTCCTGCCATTCGAGATACCAGTTTTCAACCTGATCGATGGGTAATGGGCGACTGATGTAATAGCCTTGCGCCAATTCGCACCCAAGCAAGGCCAGTTGCTGCCAATCTTCCTGATTTTCCACCCCTTCTGCGACGGTTTTTAACCCCAGTTTCTGACTCATCACGATGGCGGACGTCAATATTGCCAGCTTCTTGGGACTGGTGTGGGCATCGTGAACAAACTCCTTATCTATTTTGATTTCGGTGAAGGGGCAGCGAGATAGTTGCTTCATGGATGAATAACCGGTGCCGTAATCGTCCATGGCAATGCCAAAACCGCGCAACCGCAAGCGTGCCAGGGTGCCGAGCGACATGGCAATATTCGACATGAAGGTGGTTTCAGTAACCTCAATGATGAGGGTTTGACAGGAGAGTTGATGTTCCTGAGCAATCGCGACCATGTTGTCGACCAGCTTGTCGGTAAGCAACAGGGAAACGGGCAGGTTCACCGAGCAACTGAGATCATCAGGCAGGACTGTCATATTGCGCAGCGCCGCACAGGTGTCATGTAAAAAGCGATAGAAGAAGTCCAGCGCCAGGGGGCCTTCTTCCAGATGATGCACGAAGCAGATCGGAGGGAGTAAGCCATGCTCGGGATGACGCCAGCGCACCAGCGCTTCGAAACCAAACAGCCGCGAGTCCACCATGGTGACCTTGGGTTGTAAAAACGGCACAAGTTGACCACTGTTCAGCGCTTGTCGGACATCCTCTGCGGTGAACGATAGCTGCATCCATTTGTTGCTTTCCCGTCGTACCTGGGGGTCGCAATGTCGCAACATATTGCGCAAGTCGTTTTTCTTGAGTGGTTTGGCCAGCACGCCGATCACCTCAAGGGTGCCGGCATCGGCGATGGAGTGAATGACGTCCAGTACATCCCGTTCGACCGCACTCATTACGGCGATAAACATCTGGTAGTTGGTGTCTTTTTCCAAATGGCCGATGAGCTCGACCCCATCCATGCCCGGCATGTTGAGGTCGGTCAGCAGCAGGTCCACATGGTCTATCTGTCGCAGCTTGTTCAGGGCATCCTGACCGTCGCTGGCAACATGGATCTGGCCAAAGCCCAGCTCCTGAAGCAAGCAGGTCACCTCATACTGCTGGGTGCGAGAGTCATCGACCACCAGGGCACAGCGGCCCTTCCATTGCACTAATGGCATAGTTGATCCCCTAGTTAATCTGACAATGTGAGGGTTTGGGCTATCTGCATGAGTGACATCACCTGATCCACCCCACCATGAGCTATCGCCTCTTTAGGCATACCAAATACCACGCAACTTGCTTCATCCTGGGCGATGGTTCGTGCGCCCGCATCGCGCAGCTCTCTCATGCCCCTTGCTCCGTCATCACCCATGCCGGTCATGATGACGCCGGTAGCATTCTGGCCCGCGCTCACGGCGACAGAGCGAAACAAGACATCCACAGAGGGGCAGTGACGGGAGACGGGGGGACCTTCTTTCACCTCCGCCAGATACTGGTTGCCACTGCGCTGGATTAACAGGTGCTTGCCCCCTGGCGCTATCAGGGCCACGCCGGGCAGCAGGCGATCTCCTGTCACGGCTTCTCTGACCTCCAACTGTGAATGATGGTTTAGCCGCTCGGCAAAGGAGGCCGTGAACCGTGCCGGCATATGCTGCACGATGGCGATCCCGGGGCAGGAAGCAGGCAAGCGGGTCAGCAGATACTCCAGCGCCTGGGTGCCTCCCGTCGAGGTGCCGATGGCAATGATCTTGTCTGTGGTGCGAAACCTGGAGTGTTCCGCAGGGGCAGAGAGCACGGCATCGGCGGTATTTTTCGGAGGAACCGCGATGGTGCCGCCACTCTTGTTGCTGGCTGGATTGAGATTGCGCAACTTTGCATGGGCCGCACAGCGGATCTCCTGGATCAGATCATTGGCCCCCTGTTGCAGGAAATCTTTAATTCCTACTCCGGGCTTGGTCACAATGGCAATGGCTCCGGCAGAGAGGGCCTCCAGAGTGATGCTGGCCCCCTCAGCAGTCAGCGACGAGCAGATGATGACCGGGGTCGGCCGCTCGGCCATGATCTTCTTGAGAAACGTCAAGCCATCCATCCTGGGCATTTCGAGATCCAGAATGATGACGTCAGGCCAGACCTTGTTCATCTGTCGCATGGCAAAGATGGGATCGAACGCGGCCCCCATGACCTCGATATCGGGCGCCTTGCCCAGCATCTGGGTCAACACTTCGCGCACCAGCGCAGAGTCATCCACGATCATCACTTTGATTGTCATCATTCGTCCCGGGTGAATTGGCAGCGATAGCGAGAGGTGGCTTCCTGCACCAGCGGAAGATCCGGTTGACGGATAGTCTCCGAATGCCCGATGAGCAGATAACCACCCGGTTTGAGCAGTTCACACAACTGTGACAAAACATGAACCTTGGTCGCTTCATTGAAATAGATGAGCACGTTTCGCAAAAAAATCACGTCAAAGTCCCGCTCGATGAAATCGCGACATCCGAGCAGGTTCAGGTTCGAAAACGAGACTTTCCTGGCCAGCTCCGGCTTGACCCGGATCTTGCCTTCGTACTCGTCGTGGCCACGCTGAAAATAGCGCAGCCACAGATGGGGAGGGACATGCCTGGCCCGTTCGACGGTATAGATGGCGCGCTGGGCAAAGGGAATGACCCGGGTGTTGATATCGGTGGCGTGGATGTCCCAGCGCTCATTGATCCCCAGCTGTTCTGCCAGCACCATGGCGGCGGAGTAGGCCTCCTCGCCGGTAGAGCAGGCGGCAGACCAGACGCGCAGCGGGGCGGGATCTTCTGCCAGGCGTTGCTCTGCGTAGTGCTTCAGCCAACCGAAGTGCGGCATTTCACGAAAAAAATAGGTCTCGTTGGTGGAGAGCAGATTGATGGCGATCTGTCGCTCCTGACGGGCCTGCGGTTGATTGATCCGCTCCCAATAGGCGCGGTAGCTGCCCAGGTGGAGCGTTCGCAAGCGTTTGGCCAGTCTGGATTGCACCAGCGCCCGTTTGCTCGGCGCAAGATCAATACCGGCGGACGCCAGAATAAAGCGGCGAAACAGCTCGAACTCCTGCTGGCTCAAGGTAGGATTAGGACCTGATCCCGGAGTGCCGGGGGGAGGGACCATCAGCACTCTCCCGCTCCCGCATTGAACAGCTGGTTGGTGGCGGCTTCCGCCATGACGCTCAGTTCGCTGATGGAGAGCGCCTTGGGCATATCGAGCAAGATGGCAAAGCGTTGGTCGATGGTAACCACGCCACGAATGAAGTCCCCCCTGATCTGGGTGCCAAAGGTTGGGGCCGGTTCGATGGCCTCTGTGGCTATCTCGAGTACTTCGCATACCGCGTCGAGCAGCATACCGATTTCCTGGGTACCGCCACTGCTGGTGGGTAGCGACAAGATGGCCACGCAGCTGGTGGACTGCAGCTCGGTCTGGCCCCGCCCAAATCGGATAGAGAGATCAATGACCGGCACCACGGCCCCCCGTAGATTGATGATCCCCCTGACAAAGCGCGGCATCATGGGCACCGGAGTCACCCCCTCGAACTCGATGATCTCGCGAATGCAGCCGATATCGACGCCGTACAGTTCCCCCCCGAGCATGAAGGTCACGCAATGAAAATGAGATGCTTCGGCGTCCTGGGCAAGCGTTGCGCACATAGATGGACTCCTAGTAGTTGGTGAACTTGCCATCTTCTGGTTCGCGATCCTGCATCGCTTCATGAAAGTGCGTCAGATCCAGCGGGTTCACTTTGCGGCTCATCCGGCCAGGTGCATGGTAAGTGCCGTGCAAGGGATAGCTTGGCTGACGGTAACCGCTTCGCAAGATAAATTGTTGCATCAATTCTTGCAGTTGCTGGGCCGTTGCACTGAGCTCCTCCGAAGTGGAACTCAGTTCTTCGGCGGAGGCTGCCGACGCCTGCATGCCATCGCTTATCTGGGTGACGGCGATATTGATCTGGGAGACGTTGGCCCGCTGCTCGCGAGAGGCGGAGGCCATCTCCTGCACCAGGGTGGCGGTCTGCTCGATACCGGGCAACATTTCGCGCAGCAGGATCCCCGCCTGCTCGGCCACACCGACCGAACGGCTGGCCAATTCCCCGATCTCCTTGGCCGCGTTTTGCGAGCGCTCGGCCAGCTTGCGCACTTCAGCCGCGACGGTAGCAAATCCTTTGCCGTGCTCACCGGCCCGGGCTGCTTCAATGGCGGCATTGATGGCCAGCAAGTCGGTCTTGTTGGCGATGTCGTTGATCACCGTAATACGCGAGGCAATCTCTTTCATGGCATGCACCATTTCGCCTACCGCCCGGCCGCTTTCGGTAGCGCTGCTGGCCGCCTTGGTGGAGATGTTTTCTGTCACCTTGGCGTTGTCGGCATTCTGGCTCACCGTTGCTGTCATCTCTTCGACGGAGGCACTGGTTTGCTCCACGCTGGAAGCAAGTTCCGATGAGGTCTGGGAAAGGGAGTTTGCCGTGGCGGAGACCTGTTCTGAGGCTGATCCTATGGCCTGTGACATGGCACCCACTTCGCTGAGGGTATCGGAGAGGCGATGGGCCATGCTCTTGATGGCGTAGAGCAGGCTGCTGGTATCATCGGGGCTTAATTTGACCGGGGTTGAGAGATCGCCCTCAGCCACCCTGGCAACAATTTGCACCGTGTAAGAGGGGTCACCGCCGAGCTGGCGCAAGATACTGCGAGTGACCAGCAGTGCCAAGGTCAGACAAACCAGGAGGGCCGTCCCTGAAATCGCGATGAGTAGCTTGAGATTGTCATGATAGCCACTGCGGCTCTCTTCGAGTGAACGGGAGGCAAGCTCTGAATTGATCTCCACCAGTTTGGTCAGCATTGCATCAACGTCATCGAATGCGGGACGACCTTTATCGCTCATCAATCGCAATGCATCCCGCTCTGCCTGTCCATCCGTATTGGAAAGTTGGGTCAGTCGAAGAATATCGGCCGCATACCTCTTGTACGTCGTCCATGTTGCATTGAAGTGGGAGAGCTGTTCGACTTCCTGCGGGTCGAGTTTGCTTTTGCGATACTGTGCCATGGAATCCTGCATTGCCTGTTCGAATTTGTTTAAGTTGGCCAATGCCTCTTCTTTTGATTCGGTATCAATCTCTCCAAAGTAACGATAGAGCGCGCGGTTGTGGTAAATCGCATATCTTCTGGCGTTGGCGAGATCCTTGATAGGCAACAACCGGTCTGCATACATGCCGTCGATCAGGTGCATCATGGTATTGGTGGTGTTGTAACTGATGGCGCTCAATCCCACCAACAACAACATCAGGGTGGAAAATGACAGCACCAGTTTTGTTCTGACCTGCAAGTTGTGGAACCAGTCCATGGTATTGACTCCCTAACGTAGATACTCAATGCCTGATGTTTAACAAGGCGTCATTGTGTTGATGAATGACTTGATGTTCTCTGCGTCTGGCCAATCCGACCAGTTGCGGGACATCCAGAATGAGAGCCGGTTGGCCATTACCCAAAATGGTGGAGCCGCTGACATAACGCAGAGATTTGAACAGCTCGCCCAGCGGTTTGATCACGGCCTGTACTTCCCCGATCAGCCGATCCACCACGATACCGGCGCGGTTGTCCGCATAGTCGACCATCACCACAAATTCGGGCTCGCTTGCCGGTGCGAGACCAAACAGCTCGCGCAGCACGATAAAGGGGACCCACTGTCCGCGGATATTGAGCTGGCGTGCCGGAGTTGCGAGGGCATCCGATGGCAATTCGATGCACTCGACCATCATGTCCAGCGGGATCACCAGTGACGAGTGAGCCACTTCGATACGAAAACCGTCGATGATGGCCAGCGTCAATGGCAGCCTCAGGCGAAACGTGGTGCCTGCCCCTGGCTGGCTTTCGATACTGATCTCTCCACGCAGGGACTCCAGATTGCGTTTGACCACATCCAGACCGACACCACGGCCCGAGATATCGCTGATGCCGGATGCCGTCGAAAAACCGGGTTGAAACAGGAACTGGAATATCTCCTGTTCGCTCAATGCGCTGCCTTCCTGAAGCATGCCCAGGGTCTGCGCCTTGGCCAGTATCTTGTTGCGATCGATGCCGCGACCATCGTCACTGACCTCCACGACAACGGCGCCGGCATCGTGAAACGCGTTCAGGGTGATCACCCCCCGGGGCGCTTTGCCGGCACTGAGACGGTTTTCTTCTGCTTCGATGCCATGGTCGGCGGCATTGCGCACCAGATGCATCAGTGGGTCGGTCAGCTTCTCCACCATGGATTTATCGATATTGGTCTCCGCATTGTTGATGCGCAGGGCGAGTTCCTTGCCGGTTTGCTGGGAGAGCTCATGCACCAGGCGCGGGAAGCGGTTGAATATTTCATTGATGGGGACCATGCGCAGGGCAAGGGCATCATCCCTGATCCCCTCGACCAGGGTGTTGACGGTGGCTACCGACTCGATCAACTCGGGCAAACCTGACTGTTTGGCCTCCAGCGTCGTGCTGGAGGTGGCGATCACCAGTTCGCCTACCCGGTTGATCAAGCGGTCCAGTTTGGCGGCTTCAATGCGGATGTAATGCCCTTCACCGCGCAGAGGTTGCGGTTTGGCTACGGCAGGTGCTTCGGCAAGCGGCTGGTTGTCGCTTGCCGTGGAGGCAAGGGAGGTGTCAGGGCCGGGCTGCACCGCCATTGGCGGTGTCTGGAGAGGCAGGCCATCCGAGATGGCAATCACCTCTTCACGGGTCAGGGCATCGGCTGCTTCCCAGCGCGCCAGCTGGTTTTCGAGGGGTTCATTGCGCCACTTGGCCAGCCGCTCCCCCTCTTTGGCAAATGCCGCCAGATCCTGATGGGGCGTTAACAGGGCAATGATGCTGGCATGGGCTACGAAATCGAAGGTGCTGCGTATGCGTTCGGGGGACTCGGCACTGCGCAGGCCAATCTCGTAACCCAGGAAGCACTCGGTCGGATCGAGCAGCTGCAAGGGGGGCCACTCATGCCAGACTGGCTCAATGAAGTCGATTTGTCCGAGATTGCCGAGATAGCGGATAAATGCCAGCAGATCGAACCCATCCTGATAGAGAGCCGGGTAGAAGCGCAGGGAGAGATGCCATCTGCGCAAGTCTTGCTCTGCCGCCGCAATCGGGGCGGGCAGAGTAGGTGGTTCGGTAGGCAGGTTCTGATGTCCCTGCAATTGGGAAAGCAGTGCCAGGATCTGCTGGGTTTCGTTCTGTGGCAGCTCGGGATTGTGTTCGGCCCCTTGTAGCAGGTCGCGCAGCTGGTCATTACAAGCAAGTAGCAGGTTGATGAGATGTTCATCCAGCCTGAGCTCGCCGCTGCGCAAACGCGTCAACATGTTCTCCATGGCATGGGTGAAGCGAACCAGCATGGTCATCCCCAGCATGCCCGCCGATCCCTTTATGGTATGGGCGGCGCGAAACATCAGGTTGTAGGTATCCGCATTATCCGGATAGGTTTGTCGATCGAGCAGGGCATGTTCAAGGTTGTCACACTGCTCATAGGCCTCTTCAAAAAACAGGGCTCGCGCCTTATTGACATCCATCATCGGTCTCCGCAATGTTCAGCAAGGGCAGAAAGCCCAGCTGTTTCAAGACCAATAGCGCCAGACTCTCTTCTGCCAGTCTTATCTGCAGTTGTTTGCCTTGCTGGTGGGCCTCCTGTTGCAGCAATCCGATGAGCTGGGCACCGCATCCATCCAGTTCCTCCAGTTGACTCAAATCCAGTATGGAAGAGGTAAAATTGAGCATGCTGAACAAGTCGTCTTGCAGATCCTCCAACGTCATGATGGTGAGTTCACCAGTCAGGGTGGCCAGCGTAGGGGTGTGCAGGATATCAAGTTCGAAGCTCATGCCTTCTTCCCTTTCATGGTTGCACCACCTTGTAGATGTGATCGAGCAACGCCAGTGGTTCAAATGGCTTGGTCAACCAGATCCTGGCGCCAGCCTCGAATCCTTCCTGGCGTATTTGCTGCGAGTTTTCCGTTGTCAGCATGATGAAGGGGAGGTAGCGAGTTGCCTCTTGTGCCTTGACCTGTCGGAGCAGAGTCATGCCATCCATGCCAGGCATGTTGAGATCCGAAATGATGAGGTGCACACGCTGCTGCTCAAGGCGAGCCATCGCTTCGTGACCATCATCGGCCTCAAGCACAGAAAACCCGGCGTTTTCCAGTGTCATGGTGATGGTTGCCCTGATGCTTGCGGAGTCATCCACCACGAGGACGGTTTTGGTCATAGGCATATCTGCTCTTTCATGATGAAGGTATTGATTTGCGACTTAATAATTGTTGTTCAATAACCCTGAGTCGGTGATTTTTTAATGTGATAGCACCAGTGTGTTTAGTTGTATTCGGTTTGTTGTCGTCATGCCTGGTGAATGGATGATGTGTTTCGTGTTCCTGTTGAAATGAGACTAAGTCTCATTTATGATTTGTTATAACATAACAAAAGGAGCGGTAATGAAACCTCACATCCACCCCCAATATCGTCAGGTACTGTTTCACGACACAGCGGCTGATGCCTTCTTTCTGGTAGGTTCGACCATCACGAGCGACCGTCGCTACATCTGGAAAGATGGCAAGGAGTACCCCTACGTTGCGCTGGATGTCTCCAGCCAGTCGCACTCTTTCTACACCGGCAAGCAGAAACAGGTCTCGGCAGAGGGCAGTGTGGCCAGATTCAATAAACGCTTTGGTGCTTTCGCCGGCAAGAAGGAGTCCTGACATGCAGGTCGTTTGTTCATTGAAATCTGCGCGAGCGCGTCATCCCGATTGCCAGCTGGTCCGTCGGCGGGGCAAGTTGTTCGTCATTTGCAAAAGCAATCCTCGCTTCAAGGCTCGCATGAAGTGATACCCTCATAACTTTGGGCCCCTGATCCCATTTCGAGTGGACAGGGGTCTTCTCGGTTTTCAAATGGCCATTTTCCCGTCTGCCATCCCGCTGTTTTTCCCGACTTTTACATGCTCCATGCCGCTCTATGAGGTATAATGCGGCACTATTTTTATGGCTTCCCCGTGAGCGTGATGAAAGAATTTTTTGCAACCTGCCCCAAGGGGCTGGAAAACCTGTTGGCCGTCGAGCTGACCAATCTGGGTGCAGAGCAGGTCCGCGAGACCGTGGCCGGCGTCCATTTCTGCGGCGAGCTGGCCATCGGTTACAAGGCCTGTCTGTGGAGCCGTTTTGCCTCCCGCATCGTGCTGGTGCTCTCCGAGTTCCAGATGAACGACGATCTGGACCTCTATCTGGGCGCCCATACCATTCCCTGGGAAGAGCACTTCTCCGGCACCGCCACCATAGCGGTGGATTTCACCGGTACCAATGCCTCCATTCGCAACACCCAGTACGGCGCGCTCAAGATCAAGGACGCCATCGTCGATCGCTTCACCAAGCGTGGTCATGTGCGCCCGGACGTGGATAAGAAATCCCCGGACATTCGCATCATGGCCCATCTGGGCAAGGGCAAGGCCAATATCACGCTGGACTTGTCAGGCCCCGCGCTGCACCAGCGCTTCTATCGTCAGGGCACCGGTGAGGCTCCGCTCAAAGAGAACCTGGCCGCGGCCATGATTGCCCGTAGCGGCTGGGCCGGTGAGCCCATGATGGACCCCATGTGTGGCTCCGGTACGCTGCTGGTGGAAGCTGCCTTTATCGCCGCCGACATGGCACCGGCCCTGCGCCGCGAGCGCTTCGGGTTCGATCGCTGGCTGCAACACGATAGCGAACTGTGGCAGAGCCTGATGATGGAAGCTCAGGTACGTGCCAAGCGTGGCATTCAGCGCTGCGAAACCAAGATGTTTGGTTGCGATGCCGACTCCCGCGTGCTGCTCAAAGCCCGCGACAATGCCAAGGCCGCCGGTGTGGCCCATCTCATCACCTTCAAACAGGCTGATGTCACTGCCCTTGAAAATCCGTTGCCGATGACGGCGGAAGGGGAGACCCGTCAGGTCGGCATGCTGATCTCCAACCCGCCCTATGGCGAGCGTCTTGGTGAGTTCCCGGCTCTGCTGGAAGTGCATCAGGCTCTTGGCGATGCCCTGCGTCGCAGCTTCCAGGGGTGGAAAGTCTCGATCCTTTCTGCATCCCCCGAGCTCTTGAGCTGTCTGCGCCTGCGCGCCGACAAGCAGTATCGTCTGTTCAACGGGGCGCTCGAGTGTCAGCTGCGCAACTACCAGATCGCACTGGACTCCGTGGCCTCCCAAAAAGAGGTGGCGCAGGACTTTGCCAACCGTCTGCGCAAGAATCTGAAGGCCCTTGAGAAGTGGGCGAAGAAAGAGAACCTCGACTGTTACCGTCTGTATGACGCGGACCTGCCGGAGTACAACGCCGCCATCGACCGCTATCAGGACTATCTGGTGGTGCAGGAGTACGCGGCGCCCAAGGACATCCCCGCCCAGAAGACCCGTCAGCGTCTGCTCGACATGGTTCAGGCCGCCATCAAGGTGACCGGCATGGATGGCGAGAAGGTGATCCTGAAGGTGCGCGAGCGTCAGGAGGGCAAGCAGCAGTACCAGAAACTCGGTGAAGAACAGCACCGGATAGAGGTACAGGAGTACGGTGCACGCCTCTGGGTCAACCTCTACGACTATCTGGATACTGGTCTGTTCCTCGATCACCGTCAGACCCGCCGCATGCTGGGCGAGATGGCCCGTGGCAAGCGCTTCCTGAACCTCTTTGCCTACACCGGCAGTGCCACCGTGCACGCGGGCTTGGGCGGCGCCAGCGAAACCACCACGGTGGATATGTCGCGCACCTACCTGAACTGGGCGCAGGACAACATGCGCCTCAACTCGCTGGTGGGTCGCGAACACAAGTTCGTGCAGGCGGACTGCCTGAAGTGGCTCTCCGAGGCGGACGAACAGTTCGATCTCATCTTTATCGATCCGCCTACCTTCTCCAACTCCAAGCGGATGGACGAGAGTTTCGATGTGCAGCGTGACCACCTGCTGCTGATGCAGCACCTCAAACGCCTGCTGGCCGCCGATGGCACCCTGGTCTTCTCCAACAACAAGCGCCACTTCAAGATGGATCTGGCCGGTCTCGAGGCCATCGGCCTCAAGGCCCAGAACATCACCGGCAAGACCCGGCCGAAGGATTTCGAGCGCAACCAGCATATCCATAACTGCTGGATCATCACCCATGCCGAGGCGCAAGGCTGATGCTGACCCTGTTTCACACCGACGGCTGCCACCTGTGCGAACAGGCTTGGGCGCTGGTGGAGCAGGCGGGTATCGCCGCCCAGACCCGCCAGTGCGACATCATGGATGATGCAACCTGGCTCAATGCCTATCGGGTGCGCATTCCGGTCCTGTGCGATGAGACTGGCCGCGAGCTGGGTTGGCCATTCACCCTGGTGGAGTTGCAGGGCTGGCTCGCGCGTCAGGGGTGAGTTTGATGTGACGATAAAACGGGGGCAGGCTCAGTCTGTCGCCCGTTTTTTCATATGAAATAAGGAACGAACATGGCTCTTTTGACATTGCACGGCGGCTGTCTGTCGTTCAGTGATTTTCCATTGCTCGACAAGGCCGAACTGACCATAGAGCGAGGCGAGCGCCTCTGTCTGGTGGGCCGCAACGGGGCGGGCAAATCCACCCTGATGAAGGTCATTGCCGGTGAACTTCCTCTCGATGACGGTCGTCTGGTGTTGCAGCAAGACTTGAAAGTAACCCGTCTCGAGCAGGATCCGCCAGCTTCCAGCGAACTGACCGTTTTCGACTATGCCGCCGAAGGGCTGGCCGGGGTGGGGGAGCTGCTCAAGCAGTATCACCATGTTTCCATGGCGCTGGCGAGCGATCCCTCCGATACCAACATCCGCAAGATGAGCCAGCTGCAGGAGCAGCTCGACTACCAGAATGGCTGGCAGTACGAGACCCGTATCAATCAGGTGCTCACCCTGCTTGGGCTCAATCCGGATGTGACTCTCGACAGCCTCTCCGGCGGCTGGCTGCGCAAGGTGGCACTGGCCCGGGCGCTGGCGTGCGATCCTGATCTGCTGCTCTTGGACGAGCCGACCAACCACCTGGACATCGAAGCCATCAACTGGCTGGAAGAGTTTCTGAAAGATTTCCGTGGCGCCATCGTCTTTATCTCCCACGACCGTGAGTTCATTCACAAGCTGGCGACCCGGATCATCGATCTCGATCGCGGCGTGATCACCTCCTGGCCCGGCAACTACGACGAGTACTTGCAGGGCAAGGAGGAGTGGCTGCGGGTCGAAGAGCTGAAAAACGCCGAATTCGACCGCAAGCTGGCCCAGGAAGAGGTGTGGGTGCGCCAGGGGATCAAGGCGCGCCGGACCCGCAACGAAGGCCGCGTGCGCGCCCTCAAGGCGATGCGCATGGAGCGCACCCAGCGCCGCGAGCTGCAGGGCAAGGCCAAGCTGCAACTGGACGAGGCGGGACGCTCCGGCAAGCTGGTGTTTGAAGCCGAAGGGCTGGGTCTCGATTTTGGGGATCGCACCCTGTTCCAGGGGCTGGATCTGCAGGTGCTGCGTGGCGACAAGATTGCCCTGGTCGGCCCCAACGGATGCGGCAAGTCCACACTGATCAAGCTGCTGCTCGGCCAGATCGACGCCACGCGCGGTTCGGTGCGCCAGGGCACCAACCTGGAAGTGGCCTATTTTGACCAGTACCGCGAGCAGCTCGATCCCGAGAAGACGGTGGTGGACAACGTGGGGGAGGGCAAGCAGGAGGTGATGGTGCGCGGCCGCTCTCGCCATATTCTGGGTTACCTGCAGGACTTCCTGTTTGAGCCCAAACGGGCCCGCACGCCGGTCAAAGCGCTCTCCGGTGGCGAGAAGAACCGGCTGCTACTGGCCAAGCTGTTCCTCAAGCCCAGCAACCTGCTGATCCTCGATGAACCGACCAACGATCTCGACGTCGAGACCTTGGAGTTACTCGAAGAGCTGCTGGCGGACTACCCCGGCACCCTGCTGCTGGTGAGTCACGATCGTCGCTTTATTGACAACACAGTCACCGGCTGCTGGCTGTTTGAAGGGGACGGCCGCATCAGCGACTATGTTGGTGGCTATGCCGACATGATGGCCACCCGGGCCCAGCAACAGGCGGCACAACAGGCCAAAAGCACCCCGAGCAAGGCCCCCGAGCCCGTGGCGGTGAGTGAAACGCCGAAGAAGAGCAAGAAGCTCTCCTACAAATTGCAGCTGGAGCTGGATGGTTTGCCCGCTCGTCTCGAGCAGCTGGAAGCGGAGCTGGAGGCCCTGCAAGGGGAGATCAACCAGCCCGGATTCTTCTCCCTGCCTAGCGATCAAACCCAGCCGAAACTGGATGCCCTGAATGCGGCAGAGGCGGCACTGGAAGAGGCGTTTGCCCGTTGGGAAGAGCTGGAAGGACTCAAAAATCAGGAGTAAGTTCCCTGTAATTAAAACTTAATCCAGTTCAGTGTCTTGTGTCACACAGGGCGGTTAGTCTGGCAGTTTTTGTTTGACCGGCCCTGTTCACTGGGGTAAAGATGAAAGCGACCGATGGAAAATTGGTCGCTTTTTTTGTTCCACGAAGAGGGTCGTAGATGATGAAGAGACAGAAACGGGACCGTCTGGAGAGAGCTCGTGCTCGTGGTTATCAGGCTGGCGTTGTCGGCAAACAGAAAGAAGCGTGTCCGTATCAATGCCTGGATGCCCGCGGGCACTGGCTTGGAGGTTGGCGTGAAGCCATGGAAGGGCGGGGCTCAGGCCTCTTCATGAAGTAACCGGTACTTCATCACTCATGACAAAAGGAAAGGGGCCATCGAGGCCCCTTTGCGTTGCAGTTCATCATCTGTTTTTGCAGATCAGAATGCGGTGGTGTCCTTGAACAGGCCCACTTTCAGGTCGGTTGCGCTGTAGATCGGACGACCATCCACCTCGACCACGCCATCGGCGATACCCATCACCAGCTTGCGGTTGATCACGCGCTTGAAGGTGATCTTGTAGGTCACTTTCTTGGCGGTCGGCAGGATCTGGCCAGTGAACTTCACTTCACCCACACCCAGCGCACGGCCCTTGCCCGGGCCGCCTTTCCAGCCGAGGAAGAAGCCGACCAACTGCCACATGGCATCCAGGCCCAGGCAACCAGGCATCACGGGATCCCCCGGGAAGTGGCAGTCGAAGAACCAGAGATCCGGCGTAATGTCGAGCTCTGCCAGGATCTCGCCCTTGCCATGCTCACCGCCGTGGTCGTTGATCTTGACGATGCGATCCATCATCAACATGTTGGGGGCGGGCAGCTGACTGTTACCCTCACCAAATAATTCGCCACGGCTGCAAGCGAGCAGCTCTTCACGAGTAAAAGACTCTTTGCCCTGTTCGCACAGAGAAAGGCGGGCTTCCATGGTGGTATTGTCTGGGGTCACGCTGTATATCCTTCAAGTGGGTCAAAGCGGGGCCAATTTAGCGTACAGTTGTGCGCTAAACAACTCCGATCACTTCATTACCTGTCCAGCAGCCGTGCCAGCAGGGAGCGCAGCCCGGTGGGCTTGACGCTGGTGCCATTCAATTCATCCAACCGCTCCTGAATGCGGCCAAACAGGGTATCCGGCATATCCGGCTCGCCGGCCACGCACCCTGTCAGCAGCTCGATGGCCTCCTCCACATGATCCACCGGATGGATATGGAATTGGCCTGCTTCCACTGCGGCTATCACTTCATCGGAGAGGTTCAGCTGCTGGGTATTGGTGCCCGGCAGAATGATCCCTTGTTTGCCGGTGAGACCGTGGATCTGGCACACCCGGAAGAAACCTTCGATCTTCTCGTTGACGCCCCCCACCGCCTGCACATTGCCAAACTGATCGACGGCGCCGGTCACCGCGAAGTGTTGGTAGATGGGCTGGCGGGCGAGGGCAGAGAGCAGGGCGCACAGACCGGTGAGAGAGGCGCTGTCGCCGTCAATCTCGTGATAGGACTGCTCGAACACCAGATTGGCCGACAGCGGCGAGGGGTTCTCGGCACCAAATTTGTTGGAGAGATAACCGTGGATGATCATCATCGCCTTGGCATGGATATGGCCGGCCAGTTCAGCCTTGCGCTCGATATCCGCCACATCGCCATCCCCCAGATGCACTGTGGCGGTGAGGCGCACCGGTTCACCGAAATCATACGGGTGGCCCGAGACCTGGATGACGGAGAGGCCGTTGATCTGGCCTATCTCTTCGCCATCGGTTTGCAACAGGATCTGGCCATCGATAACCCCTTGATCTGATTGTTCAACCAGGTAGTTGAGGCGGTAATCCTGTTCCTCCAGCGCGCCGCGAATATGGGCATCGGTGACTACTTCCGACTCCAGCTCCCGAGCCAGGCTGTCCGACATGCGCATGATGGCGGAGAGCTGTATCTCGGACAGGGAGAGCCACTCCTGATGATCGCACAGGCGGCTGGCATGACGACAAATGGCGGCGAGGGCGGCCGGAGTGAAATCCAGCAGGTTCCAGCGCTGGCGCAGCCAGGCCAGATATTGCAAGAATTCGGGCAGTTGCTCCTCGATATTGACCTCGGAAACCAGATCGGCGCGCAGGAAGATACGCTCCGACATGTCCCGGTCCAGCATCTGGAATTCCGCCACATCGAGGCGATCCCCTACCAGGATCAGCTTGAGCTTGAGCGGGGTCGCTTCCGGGGTGAAGAAGGGGGTCAGGGTTTTGCCTTCCTGATAGGCAATCCAGTCCAGCTCGCCTTTTTGCATGGCATTTTTCAGCTTGAACCAGAGGTGAGGCTGATCGAGCAACTCGTCCAGCTGCAGGATGAGATAACCACCATTGGCCTGGCGCAGCAGACCAGGTTCCAGCAGATGCTGGTTGGCATAGACGGAGCCCTGCTCGGTCTGGTAGTTGATGGAACCGAACAGGGTATCCCAGTTGAGATCCCGCCCGTAAATGATCGGCGCCTGCTGATCTTCGTGATGGATCAGCAAATTGATCAGCACGGGATGCTGGAACTCCAGCCCCAGGGCGACGTGAGCGGCGAGATCGGTCAGGAAGTCATCAATCTTGGGATCGTTGTTCTGCTTGCGCATGATGCGGGTCACCAGACGCTCGGCGTCCAGATGGTGGCTCATCAACTTGAGCAGTTCACCCACCATCTCACAGAATTCGATGCCGGTTCCTGGTTGCAGCCGCAGCCAGATGGGCTTGAACGGGTTGTTGAGGTTTTCGGTATAGCAGAGATCGAACAGGTCGCCATCCTTGCCGTTGGAATCGGCAATCAGCGTCTGGCAGACCCCTTCATAATCGGCACCGGGAAAGCCGTTGAGCAGCATGACCGGGCAATCACCATCGAAACTGGCCAACCGTTTGACCGCCGAAATGGCTCTGGGTTGCAGAGCCGCAAAGGGGATGGGTTCAAGCTCACTGAGCATGGAAAACTGTTCAATTGCAAAAGCGGGTTTTAGTTGTTCTGATGTTAATTCAGCCACTTAAGACATCCGGTCGAAAAATAGGATCAATTGTTGCCATTATACACAGTTCAACTAGTGGTGACAGGAAACAAGGAGCCTGTTTATAGGCTCCTTGTTTCCTGCTGCATTAGGGTATGCAATTGATTTTTAGGCGCAAAATTCAGATCTTGGCACCGTGCTCGAAGGCTATGGCAACAGCCAGCGGGTGCTGCGATGACGTGATACCATCCAGCTTGTCAACAAGGAGGCCACACCGCTTAGGGTGACCCATAGCGGGATCGCCCATACAGGGTTGCCTTCTTGCAGCATGGTGTAGTTTTTTAGCGGCCACAGGAAGATAGGGTGTAGTAGATAGATACCCAGACTGTGTTGACTGATGACGTTCACGCCTTGCTGCCAAGACAAGGGCAATCTGGTGGCCCAGGTTCGTGCCAGGACAAATATCATGCTGGCGATCACCACGACATTGAGGGTCTTGTAGGAAAACCATAGCCCCACGCTGTACTCGCCCTGGGCAAGACTTAATGCGACCACTTCACTGACAGTGAGATAGAGAGCCCCCAATCCGGACAGTGTCAAAAGCAGCAGGCTCCATCGGTTGCTCGGCCACTTGTGGTACAACAGATAACCCAGTGGCAAATACCCGGAAAACAGCCACAAATCGTTGCTCCATAGCCCATCAACACCAAGCAGGAACAGGGTCGTTGTGATGAGCCACGGCACAACCAACCAGTAGAGGAGGGGATCACCCCAGCGCTTGACGCCCCATTGCAGAAACGGGATCACTAGATAAAGCGGGATGAAATAATAGAAAAATCCGAGATGGTAATAAGTTGCCTCTTGCGGGCTGGCGAGCAGGGTTTGCCAGGCCGTGCCGCCCTCAAAGCCACTGGTGCTCCATCCCGATAACCATGCATAGAACAGCGACCATACGACAAACGGGATAACTACTTTCCCCAGTCGACGCCGCACATAGTAGCGAAGATCAAATGGGCGCCGATCGCTTAGCATCAGCGCGCCGCTAATCAGAATAAATATGGGCACGGCCCAACGGCTCGCGCCGTTGATGGCAACTGCGGTCACCCATTGATTAAACGGTATCGTGCCGAGCGAGTCGCAATAGGTGGCGACTACATGGATGGCGATCACCGCAACAGCGGCCATCACTCGCAATAAACTGAAGAAAAAGACACGCTGCTGCATTTCTGTTCCTGTTTATGGGGGATGTGATATGGGTGAAGGCCAAATGTCATCATCCTGTGCCCATTGGCCGCATGATTGGACTGACTTGGCGTGTGATAAGAGCAAGAAGAGAAAATGGAGGGCTCGACGGAGTAGAGATCGTCGAAATGGTGCACGCCTGAATCGGCCATCACAGCGTGCAGGGGAACATAAAGTCGGGTTCTGGGATGACGGGTGACAAGCCACAGTTGCAGAAGAGCCAGCAGGAATGGACTTGCACCGGTTACCCATAGTCATCCCGTTTGCGGTAGAAAATACACGGCAACAAGCAAAAGCTTGCAGTACCGTAGCACCCATTTTCTCGTCAGTTCGAAAACGGTACACCTAGGCCAGCGTCAATGAAATGCACCCAGTCATGCGGCGCGTCATGGGTTTACGCAGTAATCAGGCTCGGTGTGTCACTCGATACGAACGAGACTGGCTGGCTAAGCAAACAAGCTGTAATAGGGATACTGGGAGTTCATCTCTATATATCATTTAACATAATATACATTATGCGCAATCAGGCTTATAGATAGAACGAAGGGGCCGGAGGCCCCTGATGCTCAACTCTTCCATGAATCACGAGCCTTTTCCCAAGGAACCCACGCAAGATGGGCTCTCTCTTCACTAAAATCACCTGCTTTAGCAAGGGATGCCGGATGAAACTCGGCATACAAAGAAGTCAATTGACGTTGTAAAGGATCAAGCCAAATACAACCAACAGAAGGCTCTCTTCCGCAAGAATCGTCAATAGTTGTAACCGTCATCAATGGGCCGCCACTTTGCAACTGAACTATCTCACCAAATGCAAAATATTCGCGCTGTTGAGTGTCCGGTTCACTGCCAACTCGGCTAAGCGAATGCACTGCAAACTGTTCTATCTGAACGCGTTCTGAAGCAGGACAAAACCATACACATGTGGCTAGTTGTCTTTCCTGATCAACACCATCAATGGTCATATCAAAGCTACCACTACGCAATACAACCAGTTGACCTGGGGCAATCAAATCGATTCGTTCGCTCATTGGTAAATGATCCTTTAGACAGGGCTAACCACACTGGCTAGCTAAAAAGATCGTACCAAACACAGAATCCAATAGATACGTATTGACATGGATTTATTTAATGATGTCAACATGTTAGCTGCTGTCATCGATGCCGATAAATGGGGTTATCGGCATTATTTGAGAAATTCAATTGGCCGAATTTATCCGTTTCTTCGATATGAGCATGCCCTTTAATCGGACGATAACGAAATGTTAGCCGGCCATCTTGTTTGACAACCCGAGACGCCTCTTCCAACCCAACTTCAATTAGCTTCCTGGCTATTTGGAAATAGAAGATCCCCCGACCGGCAGATCCACCCAGTTCCCCTCACCCACAATGATTGCGCGCTCAGCTGGATAATCCGGGAATGGCCTGTTCCTGATGGGAGACGTTATGCCACTGACAATGGAGTCCCCTCCCCTGATCCGACATCGTGAAGCCACGATATTTGGCAAGACGGGAAGTGGGCGATAAGAAGGGAAGATGTTGACGTCTGCGGGAAACAAATCACATGGCCATCCATGGCCAAGGCACCATGTATGGGGTCCCTCCCCTGCCCCTGTAAATCAACCTAACGTCATAAAAGAAGCTGCGAGTTGAATGTGGTGAATATATTTTTCCCAACTTTGTTATCTCTCACTTTCTAGCCCAGTCGGTCCAATGGTTTTTTCTGGGCACTCTCATGTCGCTCGCTATTACTGGTATGCAGATATTTCGAGGTGGTATCTATGCTGTCGTGGCCGGCATCGGCCTGGACGTGAGAGAGCGGCCGGCCGTTGAGATTGATATCGTGAGTGATGCCGGTGTGGCGGATGGCATGGGGCGACAGTTGGCGCATCTCGGCCGCATCCTGAGCAAAGCCATCCTGCTCGGCAAGATCGGCTCCCTTGGCGATCACCATCATGATGAGATCCCGCAATTGACGGATCCCCAGATTGGCGTTGAGTTGCCCCTGTTCGCGGCCATGCCCTGCCGCCTTGTGCCGGATAAAGAGCGGTGTCTGTTCGTCCGGCGCCGGCAACGGCGTCAAGCCCAGAAAACGGCGGTAGCGGCCAAGAGCCTCCAGCAGCGCCTGCGAGACAGCCACGGTTCGCCGTTTGCCACCCTTGCTCTGGGGAATGTAATAGCCCCAGACGCCGGTTTTGCGGTCCCGGCGAAATTGCCCCATCACGGGGGTAAAGCCCGGTCTGGCGGCCACTTCCGAGATCCGCAGATAACAGGCGTACATCAGTATGGTAAGAAACCGGCTGCGTTCGTGCTGCTCGGGATTGTCATTGGCCAGCCACTCGGCGGCCTGCATCACATAGGACCATTGCAGCTCGCTGAAGGATTGCACCTGATCATCCGGTTCCCTCTCCACCGGGCGTTTCGCCCGCTGCAACAACAGCACCGGGTTTCTGTCCATGTACTCTTCCTGGATAAGGTACTGGAAAAAGGCCGACAGGATGGCGAGCTTGGTCTTCATCGCCTGCTCGCTCAGCCGATATGGCAGGGCCCGCCCGAGATCCTTTTTGCCGAGAAAAGGGCGCCAATGGGGATTAGGCAGGCGCTCCCCCCACTCTTTGTCGAGCACGAACTGCGCCACATTGCGATAGGCAATCAGCTCCTGTGGTGGGGACTGGCAGTAGTCCAGATAGCGCATCATGATGCGGCGAGTCAGATCTTTGGGGCTGATGGCGGCCTCGCGAAAGCACCAGTGGAAAAAGGTGGTCAGCTCGCTGCGGTAGGTCTTGTAGTTGTTTTCGTTATGGCGCTGCTCCAGCAGCCAGTCGACCGCCAGTTCGTAGACCAGCCCGGCGTCGGGGATATCGTTCAGACTGAGGTTGGCTAGATAGAGATTGACCTGGGTATTGCCGGCTTCCAGGTAGGCCAGACCGTCAAAGAGCGGCATGGCGGGGGGCAAAGAACAAGTTGGATGAGTCATGGTGTAGCTTGTAATGGTGATGCTATGGCTTGGCAAGAGTGCGTTGATTCAAAGGCAAGTTCAGGGTGTGGATACAACAAGGCCCGTACGGTTGCCAGCTTATCCGGCTCCCTGACCTGCGGGGCGCGACTATCGATAAGTCGATGCTGTTAGACCCGGCATCAAGCCGATACGGTGCTGGCGACCGCACTCTGAATACGGCTCTGGTTTATGCAATGAATATGCAGTGTTGTTAAAAATTTATCGGGGTAAATATCGGCAAAAATGACTATAAATGCTGATTTAGTGAATGCGGTAGATATTTACCCCAAGCGCGGCGTACCAGGGGGCCTTAAGCCACCTGCTTGAGCGGCTTCTCTTTGCGTTTGGTCGGCGCCTGTTCATCTTCCTTGTTGCTCGTCGTTTGCAGCTTGCCGCCACGCAGCAGGGTTTGCAGTCGATCACGCTGTTCGGCTAGGTAGAATGCCAGGCTCTCTTGCTGCTGCGGGGCCAGCTCGATGGGGGCCTCTTCCAGCAGCATGAGCTCGTCCGCCGTATCCAGCAGTTTGTCATAGGCATCTGCCTCTTTCTTGCTGGCAAAGGTCATCTTCTCCACTCCCCCACGAACCACGACATATTTGATTTCGACAGCCATGATGGCCTCCTCTTGGTGTTGGTCAGTAGAGTATATGTATGGATATACAGTATTGCAAACAGGGGAAGGGAAAAGTGCGATGGAGGAAGCAGCTATTGACGTCGTGAGATAGTAAAGTGTCATTTGGCTTCTAGGTCTGACTGGTCGGAGCATGGATTGATGACGATCGTACAACACCTGTTTATCCTGTTGATGGTGGAGGTGCTGCTGCTCGGAGGCATTGGCCGCCTGGTGATGGATCTCCCCTGGCTGTTGACCCTGCTGTGGGTGGCGCTGACTCTGCTGATGTTGCGCTGCCTGGTGGTGCTGGGCAGCTGGCTGTTCACCCGCTTTTACCCCTCCCCGGCTATCAGCCTCTGGGCCAGGGTCAAAATGATGGCCGGCGAGATGCTTGCCTACCTCTACACCTTCACCTGGCTGCTCCCCTTCGAGCCGCTGCTGATGGCCCCCGATCGGCTGCCACCCTGCCGGCGTCCCGTGTTGCTGGTGCATGGTTATGGTTGCAGCCGCGGGATCTGGCGCACCCAGCGAGCCAGGCTTGAGGCCGCCGGTCACGTGGTGGCGACCATCACCCTCTCTCCACCCTTTGGCCATATCGACGAGATGGTGCCCCTGCTTGCCCGGCGGATTGACCATGTGCTGGCCCAGACCGGTACCAGCCAGCTGCTGCTGATCGGTCACAGTATGGGGGGGCTGGTATGCCGCGACTATCTGGCGGTCGCCGGCGGTGACAAGGTGGCCGCGCTGATCACCCTGGCGACCCCTCACCAGGGCAGCCAGCTGGCGATGCTGGGGGTGGGCGCCAACGCCCGCGAGATGGAGCCGGGCTCCGGCTGGTTGCAACGCTTTGCCAGCGTGCCCCTGTGCGTGCCCGGGGTGTCGGTGCGCACCAGCCACGACAACGTGGTGATGCCCCAGGAGCGTCAGCGGCTGGACGGGATGGAAGATATCGAACTGCCCGCTCTCGGCCACCTCTCCCTGCTTTACTCCCGTCGTACCACGGATCTGCTGCTGGGACTCCTGCAACGCTTCTGAAAAAAACGGGCCTGATCGCTCAGGCCCGTTGTGCTTATGACTTCTTTCGTGTTGCTAGAAGTGAATCCCCTTGATCAGGGTCGAGACCGCGACCTGATCGGCGGTTGCCTTGGATTGATCGCCATCTTTGGGGTCGGCAAAGGTGCGAAAACTCGTGTTCATGATCACTTGGGCTACTCGCGGGGCCAGGGCATGGACCACCTGACCGAACACTCCGAGTCGAGTTGCCAGACGTACGTGCTTGTTGATGATGGTGTCGCACACCAGATCGGCCGCCTCTTCTGGCGTCATCATGGGCACCTGGTCATACACCTTGGTCGGCGCCACCATGGGGGTCTTCACCAGCGGCATATTGATGATGGAGAAGTTCACCCCCTTGTCGGCAAACTCGGAGGCCGCAGTGCGCACCCAGGCATCGAGGGCCGACTTGGAGGCAACATAGGCCGAGAAGCGCGGCGCATTGGTCAGCACCCCGATGGAGGAGATGTTGATGATGTGCCCCTTCTTCTTCTCGATCATCCCTGGCAGCACCCCCATGATCACCTTGAGCGCTCCGAAGTAGTTGAGCTGCATGGTGCGCTCAAGATCGTGGAAGCGATCGAAGGAGTCCTCGATGGAGCGGCGAATGGAGCGACCGGCATTGTTGATGAGGATATCGACCCCGCCATGATCCGCGACGATTTGTTGGGTGATGGCTTCCCCCTGTGCCAGATCGGCCAAGTCTCCCTGATAGACCTGCAGTGACAGGCCGAGCTCGGCAAATTCGGCCCGGGTCTCGGCAATCTTCTGCTCATCGCGGGCGATGGTCACGACGATGGCCCCCGCCCCTGCCAGTTTGCGGGCCGTGGCCCGACCAATGCCGGAAGTAGCGCCAGTGACCAGCACCACCTTGCCCTCGACCCGGCCGCGCAGGGTGCGGTCGATGAAGAGCTCGGGGTCGAGGTGGCGCTCCCAGTAGTCCCACAGACGCCAGGCGTAGCTGTGCAGCGGTGGTACCTCAATGCCGGTTCCTTTCAGTACGCGCTGGGTCTCCCGGCTGTCGAAGCGGGTTGGATAGTTGATAAGGCGAAATACATCCTTGGGCAGCCCCAGATCGGCGATGGCGGCATCGCGGATGCGGCGCACCGGCGTCATGGTCATCAGCATCGCCATCAGGTGGCGCGGGATAAAGCTGAACAGGGAGGCATTGATGCGGATGGCGGGTTCCGGGGCGTGGGCGGCGCGGGAGAAGGTGCTGAGCATATCGCCGACCCGCATCGGGTTGGGATCCGTCAGGTGGAAGGTCTTGTTCTCCTCCCCCGCCTGATGAGAGATGTGGGCCATGGCATCGACCACGAAGTTGACCGGCACCACGTTGATGCGTCCCCCTTCCACCCCGATGGCGGGCATCCAGGGGGGGAGCAGGCGACGCAGTTTCTGGATGGTCTTGAAGAAGTAATAGGGGCCGTCAATCTTGTCCATCTCGCCGGTGTTGGCATCCCCTACCACGATCCCGGGTCGGTAGATGCGCCAGGGCACCATGCACTCCTTGCGCACGATCCCCTCGGCCTCGTGCTTGGTCTGGAAATAGGGCAGATCGAGCTGCTCGGCCTCCTCGAACATGTCTTCCCGAAACAGGCCGTCGAACAGGCCGGCCGCCGCGATGGAGCTGCAGTGATGGAACTGGCGGGCACCCAGCTGGGCCGCCAGTTGCACCGCCTGACGGGTGCCATCGACGTTGACCTGTTGCTGGACGCCCGCCTTGGCGTTGAGATCATAAATGGCAGCCAGGTGAAAGAAGTGATCGATCCGATCGTGAAGCTCCCCTTGCTGCGCCTCTGTCACTCCCAGCAGCGGCAGCGTCATATCCCCGAATACCGGAGTAGCTCGTCCTTCATCCACCTGCCAGTAGTCGTAAAGCTCGGGTAATTTATCCTGATTGGCGGCGCGCATCAGAAAATAAACGTGATTGTCAGGGGATTGTGCCAGCAATTTCTTAATCAACCTGCGCCCGATAAAACCACTTCCGCCTGTGATGAAATAGTTCATGTTATGGTTCCGCTACTGATTTTACTGTTAGTTGATGTTAGGTATATCACGATTCATATGGGAATCTTCAATACAATTACCGGTTCGTGAGCCATCCCTAAATTCAGTTAATCGACTATTTCGTTATTAGGTAGAACCCTCTATTTTTTGTCCATAGACTGAAGATGAAAAATCAGTAATGCCTCAACCGGATTGCCGTTGTCGTTGTCGCCATTACATGTATCTGCCGTTATTCAAGGAGCAATATCATGGCTAAAAAACTTAAAGCGCTGGCCGGTTCGGTCACCGACAACCAACTCGCCTCCACCATCAAGGAGTCGACCCAGCAGATCTGGTTGGCAGGGCTCGGTGCCTATTCCAAAGCCCAGGAAGAGGGTGGCAAGATCTTTGACGCCTTGGTGCAGGAAGGGGAAGCTCTGCAGGCCAAGACCCGCCAGAGCGCCGATGAGAAGATCGCCGCCGTGGCCGACAAGACTGCCGGTACCTGGGGTCGTCTGGAGCAAGTGTTCGAGGAGCGCGTCGCCCGTGCGGTGGCCAGCCTCGGGATCCCGACCCGCAAGGACATCGACAAGCTCTCCAAGCGCATGGCCGAGCTGACCGAGGTGGTACAACAGCTGCTGGATGCCCAGGAGGGCGAGGCCCCTGCCGCCGAAGCCAAACCTGCCCCGGCCAAAAAGCCGGCTCCCCGCAAGGCTCCGGTAAAGAAAGCGCCGGTCGCCAAGGCCAAGGAGGCGGTCGCTGAAGAGGCTGCGGATCTGCTCTCCGCCGCCGAAGAGGCGGTAAAAGAGGTTAAGGCCAAGGCGGAAAGCGTCCTCCCCTGATCCCCTGACGGTGCACTGCTAATCGATACCGGCCCATGCCCTGCGCTGGGCCGGTATCGTCATGAAAAGTGTCATGAAGAGTGTCATGGAGAGGGAGGCGACTATGAGTACGATCGCGATGGCCCTTGCCGGCGGCGGCCCGCTTGGTGGTATCTATGAAGTCGGTGCCTGTGCGGCGCTCTCCGACAGCATCCGTGGGCTGCGCCTCGAACATGCGGATATCTATGTGGGGGTCAGCTCAGGCGCCGTGGTCGCCTCGGCCCTGGCCAACGGCATTTCGCCGGAGAAACTGGTGCGGATCCTGCTCAGTGACGACGCCGGCGAGATCTTCGACCCCGCCACCCTGCTGCGCCCTGCCTTTCGTGAATATGTCGCGCGCCTTGGCACCATACCGCCGCTGGCGTGGCAGAGCCTGACCCACTATCTGGCCGCCCCCTGGAAACACAGTCTGTTCGAATCCCTGCAGGGGCTCGCCAAGGCGATCCCGACCGGTCTGTTTGACAACCGTGGGGTGGATCGCATCCTGACCCAGTTCTTCTCCCGCCCTGGTCGCAGCAACGATTTTCGCGAGCTCAACAGCCGCCTCTTTGTGGTGGCGACCGAACTCGATACAGGTCACCCGGTGGCTTTCGGCTGCCCGGGGTACGACAATGTGCCCATTTCGGCCGCGGTACAGGCCTCGGCCGCCCTGCCCGGCCTCTTTCCCCCTTTGCTTATCAACGGTCGTTACTATGTGGACGGGGCGCTGATCAAGACGCTGCACGCCTCGGTGGCGCTGCAGGAGGGGGCGGATCTGGTCCTCTGCATCAATCCGCTGGTGCCCTTCGATGCGGACATGGCGACCAGCGAGCCCACCAACCTGGTGGATAGCGGCCTGCCGGTGGTGCTGGCCCAGACGTTTCGCGCCATCATCCACTCGCGCATGCATGTGGGGATGGACCGTTACCAGCATCAGTACCCCGATGCCGACGTCCTGCTGTTTGAACCCTCCCCCGCCGATGGTGAGATGTTTTTTACCAATGTGTTCAGTTACCGGGATCGCCGCCGTTTGTGCGAGCACGCCTATCAGCACACCCGCCGGGATCTCTGGGCGCGGCGCGAGACCTTGGCCCCTGTGCTGGCCCGGCACGGCCTTGAGCTCAATTTGGCGGCGCTGGCGGATGAACAGCGCACCCTGCTCACCCCCAGCACGGATGCGGTGGCGGCTCTCGACCGCTCGCTCGAGCAGTTGCAGCACTGGCTTACTCGCCGCTATGGCCAGGGGGCGCGGCGCCCCGTGTCGAAGGAGTAGCATGGAGCGCAAACCCAAGCGGCGTACCCGTGAGCGGATCCTGACCACCGCCCTTGCCTGCTTCAACCAGCAGGGTGAGAGTGCTGTCACCACCACCGCCATCGCGGCCGAGGTGGAGATAAGCCAGGGCAACCTCTACTACCACTTCCATAACAAGGAGGAGATAGTCAACGCCCTGTTCGGCGAATTCGAGCAGGAGATGACCCGTCTGCTCGATGCGGTCAGTGCCCCCTCCGACGAGCCGGAGGATATCTGGCTCTTCCTGCACCTGATGTTCGAGACCATCTGGAGATACCGCTTTTTCTACTACGACATCTCGGCTCTGATGAACAGCTATCACCGGGTCGAGCGGCACTTTTCCGCCCTGCTGCGGCGCAAGGAGCAGACCGCCGCGGCCATTTGCCACCATCTGCAAACGGTGGGGCTGATGTCGGGCACCTTGCAGCAGATGCAGTCTCTCGCCGCCAATATCGCGCTGGTGGGGACATTCTGGATTTCCTATCAACGGGCCCTGCACCCTGGCGAGGACGCCGATATCGCCCGCGGCGTGTTTCAGGTGATGCAGCTGGTGGCCCCCTATTTGCGCGAGGATGCCCGTGTTCATCTGGACGCCCTCGCCCACCACTACACCTGCAAGGTGTGAACCACATGCAACAGGGAGAACATGCATGACAACCTCACAGTCCCAACTCTCCGATTTCATCCCTTTCCCCTTTCCAGGCGGGGCCTATGAGTACCCGGGCGACGAGCTGGCCGAACAGTGGGCCATGCTGCATCAGGGGGATGCCGAACCCTGGCCCGAAGATCCCAAGGTGCAGGATGCCTGGCGCGCCTACCACGCCGGGGATTTTGCCCGGGCGGTGGCCCTTGGCAACGACGCCGGGGAGGCAGGGATCAATGTGGTGAACAAGGCGCTGGTGATCCATGCCAGCTACCTGCTGGAGGACAAGTACGCCAAGCGGGCCGCCTTTGAACTCGCCGCCAGCAACGCCGAGAAGCTGCAAAAGCGGCAGCCTGACAATGCCAACGCCTGGTATTTCCACGCCCTGGCGCTGGGGCGTTACAGCCAGGTGATCTCCATTTCCAAGGCCCTTTCCCAGGGGATCGGCGACAAGATAAAGAGCAGCCTGGAGAAGGCCCTCTCGCTCGCCCCCGAGCACGCTGAGGCGCATATCGCCTTCGGGGCCTGGCATGCGGAGATCGTCGACAAGCTCGGTGCCATGATAGGCGGCCTCACCTACGGGGCGAAAAAGGAGGAGTCAGAGCGCCACTTCCAGGCGGCGCTGGCCCTTATTCCGGACTCCGCCATCGCCCGTATGGAGTACGCCAATGCCCAGGTGATGCTGTATGGCAAGAGCCGTTTGAAGGCGGCCGAGGCCCTCTATGCCGAAGCGGCCAGCTGCGAGCCGGCCGATGCCATGGAGCGACTCGATGTGGAAGCGGCTCGTGAGGAACTGGAAGAGGAGTAACGATTCCGTTTAGCGCAAGCAAGGAGGCCAACCGTCGGGTTGGCCTCTGTTTTTTTAAGCAAAGGGCATGCGGGGGGGCGGCTCAGCCCAAGAGCGCATCCAGTCCGTCCGGGTCAAACAACAGCTCGGGATCCATCAACACCAGCAGCAACAGCTGCTCGAATTCCACCGCGAAGCGTTCCACTACGCTGTCGGGATCCGGCACTCTCAGCTTGTCGGTGATAAGGCCGAGCTGCACCTTGTTGTCGTAGGAGAGGATCGATACCCCGACCCCGATATCGCCGGCCTGGGGCACCCAGAACAGCGGCTGGCGCAGGCGGGCCCCCGCCAGATAGAGAGTCTGCTGGGGGCCCGGCACATTGGTGATGACGGCGCTGGCCTTGGCCGAGAGCAGATCGACTGCCTGTTGCTGCACCGTCTTCGGGGCCATGCCCAGCACCTCCAGCAAATTGAGCACCACCACGGGTTGTAGCGAGCTGCGCAGGGCCTGCATGCGATCGCGCACCGTGAAGAGCCGCTGCAGCGGGTGCTCGATATCAAGGGGCAGATCCAGGGCCACCAGCCCGAAGCGGTTGCCAAGGGTGCCATCATCGTCGGGCGCTCGCATATTGACCGGCACCAAGGCGCGGATCTCAATCTTGTCAGCGTCCTCCCCGTGGGCCTGCAGGTAGTGGCGAAACGCGCCGGCGGTGGCCGCGATCAGCAGATCATTGACCGAACAACCAAGCACCTTGCCCACCGCCTTTATGTCCGGCAAGGGGATCTGCTGCGACCAGGCCACCCGCTTGGTACTGCCGGTCTTGCCCTTGAGGCGGGAGGGGGAATCGTCCGCCAGAGTGGCGATGTTGCACAGCTCGCCCGCCACGTCACGGCCGGTCTTGAGATAATCCACCGCCCTGGTCGGGTGAGTGAGTACCTCGACGTATTTGGACCAGAGGGTGCCGGTGAGTTTGAGCCCGGCCCGCACCAGGCGGCTGCCTTGATGCGACTCCTCCTCTTCCTCGTCATCCTCATCTATGCGGGGTTCGGACAAGGGAATGGCGGCCGGTTTGGGGGTGTTGTCCATCATGGTGAGCATGGCCTTAACCAGGGAAAAACCGTCCCCCATGGCGTGATGGATGCGCACCACCAGCGCCTGACCGCCAAGCGAGGTGTCGGTCAGGTGCATGTCCCACAGGGGACGCTGCGGGTTGAGGGGGGTGGAAGCAAGATCGGCCACCAGCTTTTCGAGCTCCAGCTTGCCCGCCTCGCCCGGCAGGATCACCCGTTTGAGATGCTGATCGAGATCGAAGTCGGGGTCGTGGCGCCAGTAGTAGCTCCCCCCTTCCAGCACGGCACGCTGGCGGAAGCGTGGTTGCAGGGAAATGGTGTGACGAAGACCTTGTCTCAGGCGCGCCTCGTCGAGCTGTCCGTCAAACATCAATACCCCGATGATCTGCATCAGGTTGTTGGGTCTGTCCATGCGCAGCCAGGCGGTATCGACGCAGGAGATAAATTCACTCAATGGCATCTTTGTTTCCCTACAAAATGCATTTTCGAGCTCATCAGTCATGCCGAACGGCATATTGGCATGGGGCATGTGCACGGTGAAATGACAATAAAAAGAGACGGCTTGCAATTAAACAAAACAAAACAAAAAGAGTTGTGTGGTATTCAAGCAGCCCGAGGCAGAATTATTTATTCCCCGGTTAAATAATTGGCGCGTTTCAAAAATAGATATTCAAACAAGGCGTCTTGCGAAAATTTATTATCCGCGAGGCGCCTTGAAAAAGTTTTAAACAGATTTCGGACAAGGGAGCCGATGTTTCACATAATCGAGGATCTCCTGCTCCAGCACGCTGCGTACCGGCAACAGCATCAATCCCAGATGCACTTCAAGATGCAGGGAGTCTTCGTCGAGAGTGAGCAGCCCCTGTACCCCGGAGCCGCGAAAGCGCAGTTCCGTCTCATCCTCGTTCGCCCATTCGCAGTCAAGCTGGTAGCTCTCCCCCATATCCTGGGCGATGGCTTCGGCGGCCAGTCGCGCTGCCGCCAGGCCCAGTTCATGCCGGCGGCTGACCTGAATGGTGGAAAGTGGGTTGCTGCCGCTGCGCGAGTCATAGAGGAACATGGCGAATACCTGCTGGGAAATGTTTATTGATATTAAACACATGTTCACGACAAGTGAAAGAGGTGTGCCGATAAATGGGACTCACTTAACAGAGTCGGTGGTCTGCCACTGGGCACCCGGGCTTGCCATTTATTCCCGGCCGCCGGCGCGTTACACTTTCTCTGACGCTATGGCAAAGCCACTGATTTTTCGACCCTTTGTTTATCCCCAGGCCAGAGAGCACGACATGACCCATCAGGATGACGCGAGTATCCAGGAGCGGCTCTATAGCCAGCTCAACCGGGTTGCCTCCCTGCGCGAGCAGATCCGCACCCACCCGCAAGACAAGGCGGACCGGGACAGGCTGCGCCAGTGGCAGGCTGACCGGCTGGGGCGCACCCATCAGGATCTGCTGCAAAGCGATCGTTATGGCCCGGCCGCCGAGTTCTTCCTGACTGATCTCTATGGCCCCGGGGATTGTGCCCGCCGGGATGCGGACGTGATGCGGGTGATGCCGACCGCCGAGCGTTTCTTGCCCGAGTCCGGCCTCAAGGTGCTGGCCCAGGCGATCGAGCTCGATGCCCTCTCGGAGGAGCTCGACTATCTGATGGTAGTGGCGCTGCGCCGCATCGATGGCATCGACCCCATCAGCGCGAACTATTACGCCATCGCCTATCGCGCCGTGGGGGAAAGGGCGCGGCGGGAGCAGCAGATTGCGCTGGTGGGTGAGCTTGGCGCGACTCTGGACCGACTGGCCCGAAAGCCCCTGCTCGGTACCACTCTCAAGCTGGTCTCCGGACCTGCCCATCTGGCGGGGCTGGGCGAGCTCTTTTCCTTCGTCGAGCGCGGCTATCGGGTCTGCCACCAGATGGGGCGGGCCGATGAGTTTCTGGCCACCATTGCCAGCCGCGAGACGGCGATCATGGATGCCCTGTTTGCAGGGGATGCTGACGTGCTGGCGTAAACGGAGGGATTGGCGGGCAGTTAGCGCGCTGCGCCTCTTTTCCGATAGCCAAGGCAAGAAAAAGCGGGCCAGATGGGCCCGCTGTCGTAGTTGGGTTTTTTAGATGGCCTGTGCGCCGGCAGATCAGATCACCAGCAGATCCATGAAGGTGTGGACCGGGGTGCTGGCCAGCTGCTTGCCATCCTGGCAGAGGGCGAGGATCTCCCCTACCCGCTTGGCCGGAAAACGGGTCGCCAGATTGTGGCGGAATTTCTCCACCAACAGCGGGATCCCCTCCTCACGGCGGCGGCGGTGGCCGACCGGATACTCCACCTCCACCTTGGCGGTGTGGGTACCATCCTTGAAGAACACCTGGATGGCGTTGGCAATGGAGCGCTTGTCCGCTTCAAGATATTCGCGGCTATAACGTTTGTCCTCCTGTACCACCATCTTGTCTCTCAACGCATCGATGCGAGGATCGGCGGCGATATCGTCCTCGTAATCCTCGGCGATGAGGCGACCGAAGATGAGGGGTACCGCCACCATGTACTGCAGGCAGTGATCCCGATCCGCCGGGTTGTTGAGGGCGCCCACCTTGCTGATGATGCGAATGGCCGACTCATGGGTGGTGAGCTCGATGTGGTCGATCTCATCCAGCCGCCCCTTCACCTCACCATGGAGCTTCATGGCGCACTCTACCGCGGTCTGGGCATGGAATTCGGCCGGATAGGAGATCTTGAACAGCACGTTCTCCATCACATAGCTGCCGTAGCCCTGGTGCAGGGCGAACTGGTTGCCCTTGAACAGGACGTCGTAGAAGCCCCACTTGGGGGCGCTCAGCACGCCGGGATAACCCATCTCGCCGCTCATGGTGATGAGGGCCAGGCGCACCGCACGGGACGTCGCATCCCCCGCCGCCCAGCTCTTGCGCGAACCGGCGTTCGGCGCGTGGCGATAGGTGCGCAGGCTCTGGCCATCAACCCAGGCCTGGGAGACGGCGTCGATCACCTGATCGCGCGTCCCCCCCAGCATGTGGGTCACCACGGCGGTGCTGGCTACCTTCACCAGCACCACGTGATCCAGGCCCACCCGGTTGAAGGAGTTCTCAAGCGCCAGGACACCTTGAATTTCATGGGCCTTCACCATGGCCACCAGCACATCGGCCATGGTCAGCGGCGCCTTGCCCTCGGCCACGCGGGTGCGGGAGAGCCAGTCGGCGGTGGCCAGGATCCCCCCCAGGTTGTCAGAGGGGTGTCCCCACTCGGCAGCGAGCCAGGTGTCGTTGTAGTCGAGCCAGCGGATGATGGCGCCGATATCCCAGGCCGCCTTGACCGGATCGAGGCAAAGCTGGGTGCCGGGCACCCGGGCACCAAAGGGGACGACAGTACCGGGCACTATGGGGCCCAGATGCTTGGTACACTCGGGAAAGCGCAGGGCCAGCAGGCCACAGCCCAGGGTATCCATCAGGCAGTGGCGGGCGGTGTCGAGGGCCGCCTGGCTGGTAATGGGGTGGCTGCAGACGTAATCGGCAATATCGACCAGTACCTGGTCAGGATCGGGTCTGTGGTTGACGTCGACGTTGGCGGACATCGTGATTTCCTTATCGTTGTTGTAGAGAGACAAAATGACGGGGGGCCGGACCGACGTAGTCGGCGCTCGGGCGGATGATCCGGTTGTGCTCACGCTGCTCCATCACATGGGCGCACCAGCCAGTGACCCGCGAACAGACGAAGATGGGGGTGAACAGCTTGGTCGGGATCCCCATGTAGTGATAGGCGCTGGCATGGAAGAAGTCGGCGTTGGGAAAGAGCTCTTTTTCTTCCCACATCACCTTCTCCGCCTCGCAGGAGACGCGGTAGAGACGATCATCGCCGAAGGCTTGGGCCAGCTGTTCCGCCCACCCTTTGATAATGACGTTGCGCGGATCCGAGGTGCGATAGACCGCGTGGCCAAAGCCCATGATCTTCTCCTTAGCCGCGAGTTTGGCCAGCAGCTCGCGTCTGGCCTGGGCCTCGTCCTGCCAATCCTCGATCATCGCCATGGCCGCCTCGTTGGCGCCACCGTGCAGAGGCCCACGCAGGGTGCCGATGGCGGCGGTGATGCAGGAGAACATGTCGGAGAGGGTCGAGGCGCAGACCCGGGCCGCGAAAGTAGAGGCGTTGAATTCGTGCTCGGCATAGAGGATGAGGGAAACGTGCATGACGCGCCGCTCCAGCTCGCTCGGGGCTTTCTGGTGCAACAGCGCCAGGAAGTGGCCGCCGATGCACTCCTCGTCGGTATCCAGTGGGATGCGCACCCCTTCGTGGCTGAACTTGTACCAGTAGATGAGAATGCCCGGGAAGGCCGCCAGCAGGCGATCGGCCACCTCGTGTTCATGCTCGAAGCCATCTTCCGGCTCCAGATCTCCCAGCATGGAGCAACCGGTGCGCAGCACGTCCATGGGATGGGCATCGGCGGGAATACGCTCGAGCACCTCCAGCAGCGCGGCCGGCAGGGCGCGCAGGCGACGCAGTTCGCGTTTGTACTCCTGCAGTTGCTGCTTGCTCGGCAGCTCGCCCTTGAGCAGCAGGTAGGCGACCTCCTCGAACTGGGCGTTGTCGGCCAGCTCCTTGATGTCGTAGCCGCGATAGGTGAGCCCGGTGCCGCTCTTGCCCACGGTGCAGATGCTGGTCTCCCCCGCACTCTGTCCGCGCAGGCCGGCGCCGCCCAACGGTTTTTGCTGTCCCATTGCCTCTTCCTCCTAGTCCCTGGATGTGAACAGACGATCCAGTGTCTGTTCGTAGTGGTGATAACCGAGGAAGTCGTAGAGCGACTCCCGGGTCTGCATGGTCTCCACGACGGCGCGTTGGTGGCCATCCTGGCGAATGTGTTGATAGACGTTGAGAGCCGCCTGATTGGCGGCGCGATTGGCACTCAAGGGGTAGAGCACCATGTCGACCCCGTGGGCGGCGAGCTGCGCTTTATCAAACAGCTCGGTTTTGCCGAACTCGGTCATGTTGGCCAGGATCGGTACCCCGGCCGTCTGCTTGAAGAGATCGTACTGGCCAAGCTCTGTCACCGCCTCGGCGAAGATCATGTCGGCCCCGGCGGCCACGTAGGCGGCTGCGCGCTCCAACGCTGAGCCAATCCCCTCCACTGCCAGTGCATCGGTGCGCGCCATGATGACGAAGTGTTCATCCTCGCGGGCATCCACCGCCGCCTTGATGCGATCGCACATCTCCTCCAGCGAGACCACCGCCTTGTTGGGTCTGTGACCACAGCGCTTCTGGGCGACCTGATCTTCCATATGGACGGCAGCCACCCCTGCCCGCTCGAAGGCCCGCACCGTGCGGGCGATGTTGAAGGCGCCGCCCCAGCCGGTGTCGATGTCCACCAGCAGTGGAACACGGGTCGCCGCCGTGATCCTTTCAGCATCGGTCAAGACGTCGTTCAGGCTGGTCATGCCAAGATCCGGCAGGCCGTAGGAGGCATTGGCCACCCCGGCACCGGAGAGATAAAGGGCCTGAAAACCGCTACGCTCGGCCATCAGCGCCATGTAGGCATTGATGGTTCCGACGATCTGCAGGGGGCGTTCATTGGCGAGGGCGGTGCGAAAACGCAGGCCCGCCGAGGGGGGCAAACTGGACATCATGACTCCTTTCATCTGTCTGGTTAACTCATCTAATATCACGTTTACGTTAACGTCAATCATACTTTCGTGGCAGACCCGCGTCAGGCAAGACAGATGACGGCTTTTAAGGTAAATTTCACCAATTCCTTCAACAGGTTGAATCGTATGATGGAGCCCGGTTCCGTGATCGTTTGCCCGGCGTGTGACTTGCTCATTCAGCGCAAGGCACTGCCGCTGCGTCGCCATGCCCACTGCCCGCGCTGTCACCAGCATCTCTACGGCCGTTACGCCTTTCGCCCCTCGCAACTGATGGCGCTCACCATCACGGGTTTCATGCTGCTTCCCTCCGCTTTTTTTGAACCCCTGCTCTACCTGCGCCTCGCAGGCGTCAATTCGGACGCCAACCTGCTGCGGGGGATCATGGTGCTGTTTGAAGAGGGAGAGCTCTGGGTCGCCAGTCTGGTGCTCTGGTGCGCCGTGCTGGCGCCGGTGGGGTTGCTTGGGGGGATCTTTGCTCTCGCCTCCGGGCTCGCCAAGCGCTGGCATCTCCTGGCGCCGACCTTGAAGGCAGTGGAGGTGTTTCGCCATTGGGCCATGCTGGAGGTCTACATCGTCAGCCTCCTGGTGGCCCTGTTCAAACTGGTCGATATCGCCGATGTGCGCCTCGGCGGCGGTTTGCTGAGCCTTGGCATCCTGATGCTGCTCAACATGACCCTGCTTATCCTGTTTGATCCCGCCCCCTACTGGGAACGTATTCCTCTCAAGGAGCCGCAACGTGACCAGCGCCCGTGAACTGGGACTGTGCCGCTGCCACACCTGCGGCCTGCTGGTGCGCTATCAGGTCGGTAGCGTTTGCCCACGTTGCGCCAGCAAATTGCAGGTGCGGATACCCCGTTCCCTGGCCTGGTCATGGGGCTTTCTGGCGCTCGCCACCTTCATGTTGCTGCCCGCCAACCTCTTACCCATCACCCATTTTTACAACAAGGGGTTGCTGCAGTCCGACACCATCTTCAGCGGCATTATGGCCCTCTATCGCAGCAAGATGGGGGGCATTGCCACCATAGTGCTGACCGCCAGTATCCTGGTGCCGGTGGGCAAGATCCTGGGGCTGGGCTGGATCTGCTGGCAGTTGCAACGCAGCAAGCCGGTGCGTCGCAAGCGGCAGCTGTTGATGTACCGGGTGATCGATTTCATCGGCCGCTGGTCGATGCTGGATCTGTTCGTCATCTCCCTGATGGTCGCTCTGGTGGATCGCGGCGTCATGCTTAGCGTACGAGCCGGCCCCGGTGCCACGGCCTTTGCCGGGGTGGTGGTACTGACCATGATGTCGGCCCGCATGCTCGATACCCGCTTGCTGTGGGACAAAGCGGCCCGTTGAATCATTCTCTGTGTTTAGTCGATGCGCTGTCGAAGGCAGCCAATAAGGAGTCACTATGATCGGGGCTGAACCCGTCATTGAAAAGCGTCGCTGGTTATCGCCGGTCTGGTTGTTACCCCTCATTGCCCTGCTGCTGGCAGGCGGCTTTCTCTATCAGCAGATAGCGAGCCGGGGCCAGCTTATCCAGATCAACTTTGCCCAAGGCAACGGCATCCTGCCCGGCAAGACCCAGATCCGCTATCAGGGGGTTGCCGTCGGCGTGGTGCAGGAGCTGGAGCTGGCCGAAGATGGTCGCAAGATTGCAGTCATGGCCAAGATAGAGAGCAGCGCCCGCTCGCTAATCCGCAAGGGCTCCGATTTCTGGCTGGTGAGCCCGAAGGCGTCCCTCACCGAGATCTCGGGCCTCGATACCCTGGTCTCCGGCAACTACATCAACTTGCAACCGGGGCGCGAGAGCAACCCGTTTGAAGATACCTTCGATGCTCTGGAAGGCCCTCCCCCGGGCTATCAGGCGCAGGGGCGCATGCTGCACCTGACCGCGGATTCGCTGGGCTCGGTAGGCATTGGCTCCAAGCTCTATTTTCGTGGTATCGAGGTGGGCAGCGTCATCAACACCCGCCTCGGCCAGGACAACCAGAATGTGTTGCTGGATCTGGTGATCGAGCCCCGTTTCGAGCACCTCATCAAGGCCGATACCCGCTTTTGGAACATCAGCGGCATCAAGGGCTCCTTCAGCCTTGCCGGCGTTAATGTTGAAGCTGGCAGCCTGACCTCCATCCTGAGCGGCGGCATCGCTTTTGATTCACCAAAAACCTCACCTGAGGCTGAAGCGGGACAAATCTTCACCCTCTTCAAGGGACTGAATGAAGCAGCCCGGGGGACACGCATCGCCATCAATGCGGGGGACCTGCCAGTCAAGGAGGGGATGCCCATTCTCTTCGAAGGGATCGAGATTGGCCGCATCGACCCGATTATCCTGACCGACAAGGGGCGGGACGTGACGGCGCTGATCAACCCGGAGCAGGCCTGGCGGATCACCGACAAGAGCAAGCTGGTCTGGGAGAGTGCGGCGCTCTCCCCCACCGGGGTCAAGCATGCGGATCGCCTGCTGGCGGGCCCGGCGATTCGTCTCGATTATGTAGCGGGCAACCAGGTCGAGCAGATGACGCTCACCGACCGAGCCCCCCAGACGGGGACCCGCATCAGCCTACAGGCCGACGATCTGGCCGGGCTCAATCAGGATGCACCTATCTGGTACAAGGGGTTGCAGGTGGGCCGCATCAACCAGCTCATCCTCGACAAGCAAGGCAATGCCAGCGTCGAGCTGATGATCCAGCCCGAGTACCAGCACCTGCTGGCTCGCGCCCGCTTCTACCGGGCGGCGCCGTTGCAGATCGCTGCTGACTTGAGTGGCATCAAGGTCGAAACCAGTCCGGCCAGTGCCTGGCTCGGCGGCGGCATCAAGCTGGTGCAGGCTGCCAGTGGTGAGCGGATCAACCGCCTCTATCCCAGCCAGGAGCTGGCGCTGCTCGGTAGCCAGGATGCCAAGCCGCAGCGCTGGTTGCTCAAGGCCGCCCAGGCAGATGGCATCGGCATCGGCACGCCTGTGCACTATCTGGGGCTGGCAGCAGGCAAGGTCACACAGTTGCGGGCCATCGACGAAGGAGTCGAAATAGCGCTCGAGATCGACGGTGTCTATGCGCCTCTGCTGGCGAAGCAGCCGCAATTTTGGAAAAAGGCAGCGGTCGATGCCAGAGTCGGGGTCGATGGCGTCAAGGTGAAGGTCGGCAATCTTGCGACCCTGCTGCGCGGCGCCATCGAGTTTGATCTGCTGGGCACAGGTCGCAGCAGCCATCAGTTGTTTGACAGCAAGGAGCAGGCCACCGCCAGGGTACGGCCACTCACCTTGGTTGCCGAGAGCAACCCAGGCCTTGGAGTGGGCAGCCCGATCCGCTATCGCGGTGTCGAGATCGGCAAGATTGAACAGATCGAACTGGAACCTGCGCTGGGTCAGGTGATCTTCAAGGCGCAGCTGGATGGCCAGTATGCCGAACGCTTCCTGCAATCCGGGGCTCGTTTCACTCTGGTACAGGCCAAGCTGGGTCTGGGGGGGGTGAATCATCTCGATACCCTGATCAAGGGCGCCTTCGTGGAGGCCTTGCCCGGCAAAGGGGCAGGCAAGGAACGCTTCCCGCTGAGCCAGACTGATCCCGTGGGACTGGCCTTGACCCTCAAGAGTCCGTCAGTCAATGGCCTGAGCGTCGGCAGCCCCCTGCTGTTTCGCAAAATGGTGGTCGGTAGCGTGACCAAGGTCGCTCTGGCCCGTGATGGCAGCGAGGTGCTGATCGATGTGAACGTCAACAAAGAGTATGCCCATTTGGTGCGAGCTCACTCACGTTTCTGGAACGTCTCCGGCGTCAAAGCCGACATCGGTCTGACCGGCGGCACCATAGAGGTGGAAACGGTGCAGAGCCTGCTGGCCGGTGGCATTGCCTTCAACACTCCGGAGCGGGACATGGGGCCGACCGTCAAGGCAGGCCACCGCTATCCGCTCTACGCCAAGGCGGAAAAAGAGTGGCTTGAGTGGAGCCCCAGGATCCAACCCTGAGCGCCTCCTCTTTTTAACCACAAACCTTGACCACAAGCCCGGCGCTCTGCGCCGGGCTTGTTATTTTTCCTGGCACCAGCGTTCAGGATCTCACTGGGCATGTGGTAAAATGCGCCCCTTTTTCAGGTCTGACGAGACGGCGCCGTGCACGACAATACCTACCTTCCCGATCATTTTTTACGTCATATCGCGGCCATCATGCCGGCTCACCTCGCCATGGAGGAGTTCGTAGCCAGCTGTCGGCGGCCACTGCGGCGCAGTATCCGGGTCAATACCCTGAAGATCTCCGTGTCTGACTTTGTGGCCAAAATGGCCCCCCTTGGCTGGCAACTCGATGCAGTGCCCTGGTGTGACACCGGTTTCTGGCTGACCCGGGCCGATGAAACCGTTCCTCTTGGCAACACGGCGGAACATCTGAGCGGTCTCTTCTATATCCAGGAAGCGAGTTCCATGCTGCCGGTGACGGCGCTCTTTGCCAGCGACAAGATCAAAACCGACGGCATGTTGCTCGATGCTGCCGCCGCCCCCGGCTCCAAGACCACCCAGATCGCCGCGCTGATGAACAACCAGGGGATGCTGGTTGCCAATGAGTACTCCAGCAGTCGACTCAAAGTATTGAGTGCCAATATCCAGCGCTGCGGCGTCACCAATGTGGGCATGACCCATTTCGATGCCAAGGTATTTGGCCAGTGGTTGCCGGAGACCTTCGATGCTATTTTGCTCGATGCCCCCTGCTCCGGTGAGGGCACGGTGCGCAAAGACGAGGATGCCCTGCGCAACTGGAGCCTGGAGAGCATCGAGGAGATCGCGGCGGTGCAAGCCGGCTTGCTGGAGAGCGCCTTCCATGCCCTCAAGCCCGGCGGTGTACTGGTCTACTCCACCTGCACATTGAGTCAGCAGGAGAACCAGGCCATCTGCCAATCCCTGCTGGACAAGTTTGGCGATGCCTTGAGCTTTGACTCGCTGGCGAGCCTCTTCCCCGGGGCCGAGCAGGCATGCACAGCGGAAGGATACCTGCACGTTTGGCCCCAGATCTTCGACAGTGAAGGATTTTTCGTCGCCAGATTGCGCAAGCACCACTCAGTGCCCAACACCATGTTCAAGCCGGGCAAACTCGGCAAATTCCCCTTCTCGCCGCTGCCGGCCAAGGAGGTGGATCCCATGGCACGCGACATCGCAGCCACGTTTGGTGTGGCGCTGCAGGGACAGTTATTTGGCCGCAATGACGAGATCTGGTGCTTCCCCGCGCTGTTCGAACAGGTTCAGGGCAAGCTGCGCTTCGATCGCATTGGCTTCAAATTGGCAGAGACCTTCAAGAAAGGATATCGCCTCACCCACGAATGGGCCCTGGCCCATGGTGACCTGGCAACCCGGGGATTTGTCGAGCTCGACAGTACCAATGCGCGGGAGTTCATGATGGGACGGGATGTCTGGCCCGAGCAGGAGGCTGGCGCCGGCGAGGTGATCGTCCGTTACCAGGGACATACCCTGGGGATGGGGAAATGGGTCGGCAGCCGGGTCAAGAATGCCCTGCCCCGCGAGCTGGTGCGAGATACCAATCTGTTTGCCGAATGACCACAGGTTAGAAAGGGTTGGGCTCCGCCTCTGTTCGAGTCTGGAAAACCCACACTTCGGTTGAACTTTTCGTCGGATCTTGAAAAGCCGGGTTCATTGTCTAAGCTTAAGGCAATCCGAACACCAGTTAGCGCACGGCTCTGCAAGGAGCCAATTCCCCTATGCCAGGTACAAGGAATTGGTACCTGGCTTTTTTTATATCTGATGTTTCCCCTTCCCTGCTACTCGACTGGCTCGAGCAAGGGTTCCTCGACCGGGGGTGGCGATGACAAGATCTCATGCTGATAGAGCAGATCGATCGCCTGCTCTATCAGGGAAGCCTGACTGTCTTCAAGATGAATGCCCAATTCATGCAAACGTGCGGCGTGGCGATTGCTGATCCAACACTGCAGACGGGTATGACTTTCCTGTTTGCGCTTCACATGTTGGCGCTGACGCTCTGCATTATCGAGGGCCGAATTCTCTTTCGTTTCCTGACTCATAAGTGCTACAAACTTTAATTACCAACCTTGTTATCTCTCACCTTCAATACCGACAAGGTATGGACAAGAGAAACTCCCCGCTCCCCCGCTCGAAATGGGGGCCTTGTATAAGCGCGATAAATATACCACCAGATCAAAGAGATATCATTTAACATAAAATAGTGAGTGACGCTGTAATGATTACAGCAATCCATCAAGCGCATGGTCGGAGAACTTGTTTGCATCGTCGAAGTACTCCTGCAAGGTACGCATGTCTTTGTGGCGAGTCACTTCGATGATCTTGTTCATGGGTTTGCCTGCGGTCACCGCCGAGGTAATAAAGCCTCGGCGCAAACTGTGACCACTGACATAGAGATCATCAATGGCCTGGCCAGTACGACGCTTGATCATCAGGTTGATGCCTTGCGGACCGAGCGGTTCCTCCGTGAGTTGCCCCCAACGGTTCATCCGGCGAAACAGTGCCCCCTCCTTGATACGGCTTTTTTCCAACCAGCGCTGTAGTCCCGAAACCGGACAATATTGTTTGCCTGGCACCAGGGCTATTTCGGTTTCGTGCAGTTGATGTTTGCTGGGTTTGAGACGAAGCCTTATCCCCTGCCCCACAAAATCCAGGTCGTTGACTTCAATTCGTGCGGCTTCCGATCGGCGCAATGCGCCACTGAACATCAGCAGCAACAAGGTATGGTCACGAAGGCCCGCCAGGGTTGAGGTGTCGATCCCGCTCAGCACTCTGGCCAGAGGTTGCAAGGTCAGGGCGCCAGTTTTGCGCTTTCGGTTGTCACCCAGCCGCACTATGCCGCGCATCATCTCCTTGATTTCGGGATGTTCGGTTGGCATAGGGTGAATGCCTTTTTGCTTGAAGGCGTAGCGGATCCCTGCCAGTCGTCTCACCAGAGTAGCCGGCTTGCGCGGCTCGCCATTGCGTAGCTCCCCCTTACCCTCTTCCTTATCCAGCCATACCCAGTCGGCCAATACCCCATCGGCCTGATCCGCCAAAAAGTTCATGATGTCGTGATGGGTTGTTTGCAGTGGATCGAGCCCATGCAACTGGCACCAGAATACGAAGATGCGGGTATCCGCCTGATAGGCATTGAGTGTGGAATCAGCCTTGGCACTGCGTAGAAATCGCCTGGCCCGGCTATTTAACTGGGCATCGAAGACGGTTTGCAGTGACTGATGTGCGGGGTTTGAAAAAGTAGGGTAAGACACGTAACGCTATGATTCTATGTAAAGTTTCGAAAGATCTTACAGGATCTTCAAGATCCTTCAAGTATCGATAATGAATATTATCGATACTTAAGAGACTTCATTTAACGAAACAAACCCCGAGGGCAATCCTTTATTTTTTAAGACACTTGTTAACTCGTTTAGCAACAACATTGGCATGAAGAAATATCTTTTGTAAGAGATAACGCATGGAGCACATGAAAATTTGAATATCAAGGTTTCTGAAGTTTAAAGAAAATGCCCCACTTTTGCGGGGCATTTTGTGACTAAGGTTTGGCCAGTTTGAACAATTCGAAGAAATTCCGGCTAGTGGCTTCTGCCAATTCGGCCAGGGGGATCTGACGCAAATCTGCAATAAACTGGGCGACATCTCGTACAAACGCGGGTTCGTTCTCCCTCCCCCGATGGGGCACGGGGGCAAGATAGGGTGAGTCCGTTTCGACCAGCAGTCGCTCCAGAGGCAGCGCCTTGACCACGGCTTGCAAGGCAGATGCATTCTTGAAGGTCGCAATACCCGATATGGAGATATAAAAACCCATCGCCATGGCGGCCTCGGCCATTTCCAGGGATTCGGTGAAACAGTGCAGTACGCCGCCCACCTGATCTGCCTCCTCTTCACGCATGATCTGCAGCGTATCTTCTTGGGCATCACGGGTATGGATGATGAGTGGCTTGTTCAGGGCGCGCGCTACCCGGATATGTTCACGGAACGAAGCTTGCTGCACCGCCTTGTTTTCCGGCGAATAAAAATAGTCGAGTCCGGTTTCACCGATAGCAACGACACGAGGATCGGCGGCCTGGCGCAGCAGGAGATCGGCATCGACACCCGGCTCCTGATTAAGCGGATGCACCCCACAGGACGCAAACACCTGGGAATAAGGCGCAATCGCTGCCATCATGGTTGGAAACTGCGCCTGGGTGACGCTCACACACAAAAAATATCCCACATCCAGCTTCGCCGCCTTGGCCAGGACATCTGCCATATCGGTTTGCTTGCTGCCATAGCTGAGGCGGTCAAGATGACAGTGGGAATCAACGAGTAACATAAACAACCTTTCTTTTCAGATCTATAACCAGCGGCTGAGCCAGTTCATCAGATGGATGGTGGGATTGGAAAGCTGTCCCGGCTGACAAGCAGCCTTGAGGGCGACCAGCTGCTGCTCCGCGTCGAGCAGTTTTTCGCTGGAGTGTTGCTCGGCCAGCTGTCCACTGAGCGCCGCCAGATCCGGCATCGCCAATTGATGATGGCCACAGCCAGCCTGGATTTTTAGAGCATCACATATAAAGAGCTGCAACCAGTGTAAGCGGACCTGTGTCTCCTGACCCAGTTGTGAGCAGAGTACGGTTGCCTTGCTCGGCGCCTTGCCGAGGGCCACGAAGTGCTCCAACAATTCGCGACGGGCGCCATCCTGTTGCTGCTCGATATAGTCGAGTACCCGCAACGGTGCCCCCTGACAGATCCGCACCTGAGCCAGGGTCGCCTGATGCCCCTGCTCCGCCAGCCAGCGCACCGTCTCCCCTTCAGCGGGTAATTGACAGACATGCTTGTGGCAACGACTCAATATGGTGGGCAACAATCGGGAAACCTGGGAAGCGATGAGCAGCAGCAAGCTGTCGCCGGCCGGTTCTTCCAGCGTTTTCAGCAGAGCATTGGCCGCCGATTCCGTCATCCGCTCCGCATCAGGAATGATCACCACCTTGCCACGCCCCAGCTGGGCAGACCCCTGCAGCCGGTTGCAAATATCGCGAATGGCCTCGACCCCGATGGTTTTCCCCTCACGGGATACCTGACCCAGATCCGGGTGATTGCCCTTGTCAAACAGCTGGCAGGAGTGACAATGACAGCAGGGCTCTCCCCGATCCGGTTGCTGACAGAGGTGAAGGCGGGCCAGGCGTTCCGCCAGCTGCTCCTTGCCAAGACTGGGATCGCCCAGCAACAACCAGGCATGACCCAGCCGCCCACTGGCGGCTGTCTGGCTCAGGGCCTGCCAGTCGGGGATCAACCAGGGATACATAAATGCGTGTCCAGCGCGCTTTCGATGGCGGCTTTTACCTGATCCGGAGTCTGCTCTGCATCGATCACCACAATGGAATCATCTTTGGCCGCGAGCTCAAGGTAACGGTGGCGGGTACGTTCAAAAAAGCAGAGTTGTTCGAGCTCGATGCGATCCAGCTCACCGCGATGACGGGCCCGCTGTAAACCAACGGCAGGATCGATATCGAGATAGAGAGTCAGATCCGGTTTGAAGTCACCGAGCACCGCTTGCTTGATGGCACCAATCAAGTGGGCGTCGATGCCGCGGCCGCCCCCCTGATAGGCCTGGGAGGAGAGATCGTGGCGATCCCCCACTACCCAGATCCCCTCGGCCAGCGCCGGCTTGATGCGGGTTTCCACCAGTTGTACCCGGGAGGCATACATCAGCAGCAGCTCGGCCTCGATGGTCAACCGCTCGTCATGCACCTCCTTGACGATGGCCCGCATCCGCTCGGCCAGCGGCGTGCCACCCGGTTCGCGGGTGCACTCGATGCGGTCGATGCCATGGTTATGCAGATAATCGGTGACATAACGCACCGCGGAGCTCTTCCCTGCCCCTTCCAATCCTTCGATCACGATAAATTTAGACATTAGGACTTCTTCAATATGTATTCACGAACCGCCCGATTGTGTTCATCGAGGGTCTTGGAAAAATGGTGGGCACCGCCCCCCTTGGCGACAAAATAGAGATAATCGGTCGACTTGGGATTGAGGGCTGCCTCAATGGAGGCCTTGCCAGGCATGGCGATGGGGGTGGGCGGCAAGCCGTCGATCACATAGGTGTTATACGGGTTCTTGTCGGTCAGATCGCTGCGGCGGATATTGCCATCGTAGCGATCCTTCACCCCGTAGATCACAGTGGGATCGGTCTGCAGCTTCATGCCAAGACGCAACCGGTTGACGAAGACAGAGGCAATTTGTGCCCGCTCCTCTGGTTTGCCGGTCTCCTTCTCGATGATGGAGGCCATGATCAACGCTTCATAAGGGGTTTTGTAAGGCAGGTTGGCCTGACGTTTTTCCCAGCTCTGCTGCAGGAAGGCTTCCATATCCTGATGCGCCCGCCGCAAGATGGAAAGATCGCTGGCATGGGTGGTATAGGCATAGGTTTCCGGCAGGAACCACCCTTCCAGCTTACCATTTTCAATGCCAAGCTCGCGGGCCAGTTCGTCCTCGGATTGCTCCACCGTCAGACGCTCCAGATAAGGGGCGCTAGAGAGCTGCTTTTGCCAGTCCTCGAAACGGGAGCCTTCGACAAAGGTCAGACTGAAATGAAACTCTTTGCCTGAGGCAAACAGGGAGAGCGTCTCCTTGAGCGGGGCTCCCTCCTTGATTTCATAGGTACCTGATTTGATTGCGACCAGTTCGGGATGACCCCGCAACCAGAGCCGCACCGCCCAAGGGCTGGTTCCCCCCTCCCCCAATTCGGCGATCAGACGAGCGGCATGGGCCCCTTTCTCCACCGTAAAGAGCCGGGTCGGCCCCTTGTTGGTAAGCGTCTCCACTTGTTGCCACTTGTAGTGCACATAACCCCCGGCGGCGGCCACTGTCAGGGCCGCCCCCGCGAGCAGGGTGTAAAGCCGATTAAACTTCAATGACCAAACGCTCCTGTAAACGACGACTCAATACTGCTGCGGGATAGCGAAACTCTTCAATGCCGTTGACCGGCACCACTCCCATCAGGGTGTTGGTGAGCCACACTTCTTCCGCTTGTCGCAGTGACTCCAGCGGAGCCTCTACCACACGCAACTCAATACTCATCTGTTTCAACATCATCATGATCTTGCGCCGCATGATGCCATCGACACCGCCACGGGCCAGATCGGGCGTGAACACCGTCTTACCCCGACGCCAAAACAGATTGGCACTGACCCCTTCCACCAGACAATCCCTGCTGTTCAGCACTACTCCTTCGACTGCACCGCGACTGACTAGTTCGCTTTTAAGCAACACTTGTTCCAGTCTATTCAAGGTCTTGAGACCGGCCAGCATGGGAGCATCGCCAATCCGTTGCCGGCATACCAGCATCTCGATCCCGCTTTGTTGCCATTCGCTGTAATGTTGCGGGAAAGGCGCAAGGGAGAGGATCCGGGTGGGATGCCGGCAGTCACTGCCATCATAACCACGCCCACCTTCGCCACGTGTCAGGACAACTTTGGCCACACACTCTGCTTGTTCGGCCACGAGCGAATCGAGTTCCTCTGCCAGCAGCTCCCAATCCGGGTCTGTGATCCCCAGACGGAGGTTAGCTTGCTGCAGTCTGGCCAGATGGGCAGGCCACTCCAGCACTCGACCATTCCTGACCGCCATGGTAGTGAAATGGCCATCTCCATAGGCAAGACCGCGATCCTTGGCCGAGATGGCATCGACATTCATTCCATTGATAAGCAAGGGATCCCTCCGATAAAAAAGGCCCGATACCGTCAGTATCGGGCCCCTGTCATTGCCCTTCGGCAAATTATACGCGTTTGAAGATCAGTGAACCATTAGTACCGCCAAAACCGAAGGAGTTGGAGAGGGCGTACTCGAAGTTCCCCGGCTTGGCCACGTGAGGAACCAGATCCAGGTCACACTCCTCATCCGGGTTATCCAGGTTGATGGTCGGCGGCGCGATCTGATCGCGCAGGGCCAGAACGGTAATGATGGCCTCAATGGCGCCCGCAGCACCCAACAGGTGACCGGTCATGGACTTGGTGGAGCTGATCATCAGGGACTTGGCATGCTCGCCAAATACCTCTTTCATGCCACGCAATTCGGCAACATCGCCCAGCGGAGTGGAGGTGCCGTGCGCGTTGATGTAACCGATCTGCTCGGGGGCGATCCCGGCATCCTTGATGGCGTTCTTCATGGCGCGAGCACCACCATTGCCATCAGCGGGAGGCGCTGTCATGTGGTAGGCATCGCCACTCATGCCAAAGCCAACCAGCTCGCCATAGATCTTGGCGCCACGGGCCTTGGCATGTTCGTACTCTTCCAGCACCAGTACACCGGCACCGTCACCCAGCACGAAACCATCGCGATCCTTGTCCCACGGACGGCTCGCCTTCTGCGGCTCGTCGTTGCGGTTGGAGAGCGCCTTGGCTGCGGCAAAGCCGCCCATCCCCATCGGGGTGGAAGCCTTCTCGGCACCACCGGCGACCATCACGTCCGCATCGCCGTAGGCGATCATGCGACCGGCCATGCCGATGGCATGAGTGCCCGTGGTACAGGCAGTGGTCACGGCGATGTTGGGGCCCTGCATGCCTTTCATGATGGAAAGATGACCGGACACCATATTGATGATGGTGGACGGCACGAAAAAGGGGCTTAGCTTGCGGGGGCCGCCGTTGACCAGGCTGCTGTGGTTCTGTTCAATCAGACCCAGGCCACCGATGCCGGAGCCGATGGCCACGCCGACACGCTCGGCATTCTCTTCGTTGATAACAAGGCCAGAATCATCCAGTGCCTGGATACCGGCGGCCACGCCGTATTGAATGAAGAGATCCATCTTGCGAGCTTCTTTACGGTTGATACCGTACTGCTCTGGATCAAAATCTTTGACCTGGCCAGCGAAACGGGTTGCAAACTCGCTGGCATCAAAGTGTTCGATGGGGGAAATGCCGCTCTGCCCGTTGAGCAGGGCTTGCCAGCTGGATTCAGCAGTGTTGCCCACCGGGGAAAGCATCCCCAAGCCGGTCACCACGACTCTGCGTTTTGACACTGAGGTAGTCTCCGAGAGGTATTTTGAAAGGGAACAAATATAAAAGAAGCGGCCCTTGGGCCGCTTCCTTCAGAACAGGAAATTATTCCTGATTAGCGGTGATGTAGTCGATAGCCGCTTGAACAGTGGTGATCTTCTCGGCTTCTTCATCAGGAATTTCGGTATCGAATTCTTCTTCCAGCGCCATTACCAGTTCAACGGTATCCAAAGAGTCAGCGCCCAGGTCGTCGACGAAGGAGGCAGCGTTCTTAACGTCTTCCTCTTTAACACCCAGTTGTTCGATGATGATTTTCTTTACGCGTTCTTCGATGTTGCTCATGACCTGAATTTTCCTTTAAAAATACGCTATTGCGTCTGGTTGGGGTAGTTTATTCAATTGCCGTGAGTTTGCAAGTAGCTTGCCGCTGGTCAAACCACGAAATGTGCCAAACTTCGGCGTACTATCGCAAATTTGAACAGATCTCACGACAAATTGATTACACCATGTACATCCCGCCATTAACATGCAGGGTTTCACCAGTGATATAGGCGGCATCGTCAGATGCCAAGAATACCACAGCGGCGGCAATTTCTTTTGGATCACCCAAACGGGCGGCAGGTACCTGGTTCATGATGCCTGCGCGTTGCTCCTCATTCAGGGCTCGGGTCATGTCGGTTTCGATGAAACCGGGCGCAACCGCGTTCACTGTGATGCCACGGGATGCCACTTCCCGCGCCAGTGATTTGGTGAAGCCCACCAGGCCGGCCTTGGCGGCGGCATAGTTGACCTGACCGGCATTACCCATGGTTCCCACAACGGAACCGATGCTGATGATGCGACCATGGCGCTTTTTCATCATGGCACGCAATACCGGCTTGCTCAGACGGTATAGGGAGGTGAGATTGGTGTCGATGATCTCGTTCCACTCGTCATCCTTCATCCGCATCAACAGGTTGTCACGAGTGATCCCCGCGTTGTTGATCAGGATATCGATGTCGCCAAAGCGTTCCTTGATGGCCGCGAAGACGCCTTCGATGGATTCCTGGCTGGTCACATTCAGTGCCATGCCGCAACCCTGCTCACCCAGATAGGCGCTGATCGCCTCGGCGCCGCTCTCGCTGGTCGCCGTACCGACTACTTTCGCACCACGGGCTGCAAAAGTTTCAGCAATTGCACGACCGATGCCACGACTGGCACCGGTGACCAACACAACCTTATCGGTAAAGCTCATTACTTGCTCCTGTTTATTTGGACTGGGCCAGCGCCTGCTCGAAAGAGGCGGCATCGTTGGCATGGATACCTTCCACGCGCTTGTCGATGCGCTTGGCGAGCCCGGTCAATACCTTGCCCGGACCCATCTCGATCTCGAGGGAGATCCCCTCATTGGCCATCCGCTCCACAGTCTCGGTCCAACGTACCGGGCTGAACAGCTGACGCACCAGGGCTTGTTTGATGGCGACCGGATCCTGTTCGCAGGATACGTCGACATTATTGATGACCGCGATGCTCGGAACCTTGATCTCGATCCCGTCCAGCGCAGCGGCCAGTTTTTCGGCGGCCGGTTTCATCAGGGCGCAGTGGGATGGCACGGAGACCGGTAGCGGCAGCGCACGCTTGGCACCAGACTCTTTCATCAGCACGTTGGCACGCTCGACGGCCTCCTTGTGGCCGGCGATCACCACCTGACCCGGAGAGTTGAAGTTGACCGGAGAAACCACCTGCCCCTCTGCCGCTTTTTCGCAGTTGGCGGCGATGGCGTCGTTGTCCAGGCCGATGATGGCGGCCATGGCACCGGTGCCTTCCGGCACGGCTTCCTGCATGGCCAGACCACGCAGCTCGACCAGTTTGACCGCGTCGGTAAAGGTCAGTGCGCCACTGCACACCAGGGCGGAATATTCGCCCAGACTGTGGCCTGCCATCACGGCAGGAGCTGCCCCACCCTGCTGTTGCCACAGGCGCCACAGAGCGACGGACGCGGTCAGCAGGGCTGGCTGGGTACGCCAGGTTTTGTTCAGCTCTTCGGCCGGACCTTCCATCACCAGGGCAAACAGATCGTAACCCAGCACCTGGCTCGCCTCGGCGAAGGTTTCCTTGATCACGGCGTGTTGTTCGGCCAGCTCGGCCAGCATGCCAACAGACTGGGAACCTTGTCCCGGGAAGGCAATGGCAAATTGGGTCATCGTTGATTCCTTTTAGCTAAGACAAAAATGAAATCGGTTACGGGATGTCGCCAAGGGCATCCCGCAGAAGATCAGAGGCGAACCAGCGCCGAGCCCCAGGCAAAACCGCCGCCGAAGGCTTCCAGCAAGACCAGTTGGCCCGGCTTGATGCGACCGTCCCTGACCCCTTCATCGAAAGCGATGGGAACGGAGGCGGCAGAGGTGTTGCCGTGCTTGTCGAGGGTCAGTACCACCTTGTCGAGGCTCATGCCAAGCTTCTTGGCAGTGGCGCTGATGATACGGAAGTTGGCCTGATGGGGAACCAGCCAGTCCAGCTCGCTCGGCTCAACGCCAGCGGCAGCCAGCGTCTCGGTGACGATCTCGCTCAAACGCGTCACCGCGACCTTGAACACATCGTTGCCTTTCATATACATGTAGGCTTCAAGCTCGGCGCCCGGCATGCCACGACGGGGGTGGGGCAATTTGAGCAGGTCGCCATAGCGGCCATCGGCATGCAGATGGGTGGAGAGGATGCCGGGGGTTTCGCTGGCACCAATCACCACGGCCCCTGCCCCATCACCAAACAGGATGATGGTGCCACGATCTTCGGGATCGCACATGCGGGACAGCACATCGGCCCCAACCACCAGTACATGGCGAGCGGCACCGGATTTGACGAATTGATCGGCAATGGAAAGCGCGTAGGTGAAACCGGCGCAGGCGGCCGCTACATCGAATGCGGGAATGCCCGGCACGCCGAGCAGGCCCTGCAGCTCGCACGCTGCCGCGGGAAAGGCGTTTTCGGCACTGGTGGTTGCCAGCACTATCATGTCGAGATCGGCGGCGGTCAGACCTGCCGCGTCCAGGGCGCGCAAGGCGGCCTGGTAGGAGAGAGTCGCAACCGTTTCATCGGCGCCGGCGATGCGGCGCTCACGGATCCCGGTGCGTTCCACAATCCACTCATCACTGGTCTCAACCATCTGCTCGAGATCGGCGTTGGTGCGCACAGAACTCGGCAGATAGCTGCCAGTACCCAGAATTTTGCTATGCATAGAGTTCTTATAGGTCCCTGTCGGAGAAGACAGCTTCAAGGCGATCTGCTATTTGCAGTGGGAGTTGATGTTTGGCCTCTTGTGCGGCCAGCAGGATCGCATTACACAGGGCGCGTCGTTCGGCCCGCCCATGACTTTTTACCACAATGCCGCGCAATCCTAACAGACTTGCGCCGTTATACTGGTCGGGGTTCAGGTAAGAAAAACGCCGTTTGAACAGAAATCCTGCGATCCGGCCAATAAAAGTACGCTTCTTGCGGGGATATCCTGCCAGTTCGGCCATCATCCTCACTACCCCTTCCGCCGTTTTGAGGGCAACATTGCCGACAAACCCGTCGCAGACAATGACGTCGCTATCGCCGCTGAAGATGCGATCTCCCTCGACAAAGCCGACATAGTTGAGGGCGGAGCACTGACGAAGCAACTCGGCGCTGTGGCGCACCAGATCGTTCCCCTTGATCTCCTCCTCGCCAATATTGAGCAAGGCAACCCGGGGGGCAGCCATGCCCTCGACCTTCTCGGCCACCACAGACCCCATCACCGCGAATTGCAGCAAGGTGTCGGCATCGCAACTGACATTGGCCCCCAGATCCAGCATCACAGTACGTTTGCCACTCAAGGTAGGCAGTGCCTTGATGAGGGCTGGACGGTCGACGCCGGGTAGGGATTTGAGCACGCACTTGGCCATGGCCATCAGGGCACCGGTGTTGCCGGCACTGACGCAGGCATCGGCTTCGCCGGATTTCACCAGATTAAGTACGACCCGCATAGAGGAGTCTTTCAGGGTACGCAGCGCCACGATCGGCTTGTCGCCCATTCCTACGATCTGGGAGGCATGCACGAAACGAACGCGGGGATGATTCAGCAAGCCATGTTGCTGCAGCAGTGAGGAGGTCTGGTGTTGCTCACCGACCAGAATAAGTTTTAGCTGGGGTAAAAGAGACAGTGCCTGCACGGCGGCAGGCACTGTTTCCGAGGGGCCAATATCTCCCCCCATGATGTCTAGCGCGACAGTTTGCGTAGACAAAGGCAATCCTTAAGCGATTACCTTTTTACCGCGGTAGAAACCATCGGCAGTCACGTGGTGACGACGATGGGTTTCGCCACTGGTCTGATCAACAGTCAGGGCAGCGGTGGTCAGCGCATCGTGGGAACGACGCATGCCACGCTTGGCACGGGTTTTACGGTTCTGTTGTACGGCCATTGTAGGCTAACTCCTAAATTCACTTACGTTTAAGCTCTTCAAGAACTGCAAAGGGATTCGGCCGCTCATCAGCAGGTTCGATTTCACCCCAGGTCATCTCCATGTTGCCTCGCGGGCACGCATCTAAAGAATGCATGGCCACTTGAGGCAACGAGAGGATGAGTTCATCCTCCAAGATTTGATGAAGATCTATCTCGCCGTTTTCGTCCAACTCAATGGGCTCATAAGCTTCCGGCAGTTCTTCCTCGTTTGTTCTCTCGAACAGCGGAGTGTAGATAAATTCAGCTTCACAGAGATGTTCGAAAATCTCCCCGCAACGTTGGCAAACCAGGTCAACCTTGGCATGGGCAGTGCCTTTCATAACGGTCAACTTCTGGACATCTTTGCCAAAGTGCAGTGATACCTCGATATCACTCTGCAAGCCAGCGGTTGATTCCTCCAGCCTGGGCATCTGCGACTTTTCCACTATCCCGACATAATCGAGTAGCTTCGAGGCACTACGGACTGGATCAACCTTAACGGGCAACTTCACCTTTTGCATAGGGCGCGAATAATATAGGTCTAACAACTGATAGTCAAAGGAAAAAGTCCTTACCGCCGATGATTTTAACCTCACAAGTCCCTAGAATGCCGGTACTCGTTCTCATCGGTACCTGATTATGCCACAGAATCTGATCCTCGCCTCAACTTCTCGTTACCGCAAAGCCTTGCTGGAGAAGCTCGGCCTCCCCTTCGAATGTATTGCCCCCGAGGTGGATGAATCCCCCCTGCCCCGTGAAACCGCCGAAGCGCTGGTGGCTCGCCTTGCCCACACCAAGGCCGCAGCCATCGCCAATCGAGTTGATCATGGCTTGATCATCGGTTCTGATCAGGTGTGTGTATGCGATGGTCGTATCCTCGGTAAACCGGGTACAGTTGACAGCGCCGTTGCCCAACTGATGGCGGCGCAGGGACGCAGTGTTACCTTCTACACCGGACTCTGCGTACTGGATGCCGCTTCCGGCCGCGCCGAACAATTGGTAGAGCCCTTTACCGTCCATTTTCGTACTCTGAGCGAGGATGCCATCCGGCGTTATGTGGAGGCCGAGATGCCACTCGACTGTGCCGGCAGCTTCAAGTGCGAAGGAATGGGAATAGTGCTGTTCAAAGGTCTGGAGGGACGCGATCCCAATGCGCTGATCGGCCTGCCGCTGATCGGCCTGATCGAGCTGCTAGAGCGCCACGGTCTTGCCCTCCCCTGACCTCATGACTCGGCATAAAATGCCACAAAATAAAACGGGAGCCCAGGCTCCCGTTTTTTGATCAGTGACGACTCGAAAAGAGCGAGCCGGATATTGGCATCAGCGAGGCAACCCGTTCAGGAAGGTGTCGAGCTCGGGGGAAAGCGGCGCCTCGACTTGCATCTCGCGGCCATCGGCCGGATGGGTAAAGGTCAGCTTCCAGGCATGCAAAAAGAGTCGTTTCAGCCCTTGGCTGCGCATTTTCTCGTCAAACGCGGCTTCTCCATACTTATCATCACAGGCGATCGGGTGACCGGCATGCAGGGTATGGACACGGATCTGGTGGGTACGACCGGTGATCGGACTGCACTCGACCAGGGTCGCCTCGGCGAATTGACGCACGATCCGAAAACGGGTTTCCGATGGCTTGCCATCGGCACTGACCCGCACCACCCGCTCGCCAGATTGCAACTCATTTTTGCGCAGCGGCGCATTCACCACCCTGACATGTGACTGCCACTGGCCACGTACCAGTGCCAGATACTGTTTGCGCATGGTCTTGACCCGCAGCTGTTCGTGCAGACTGCGCAGGGCACTGCGCTTCTTGGCGACCAGGAGCACACCTGAGGTATCGCGATCGAGACGATGCACCAGCTCGAGGAAACGGGCTTCGGGGCGCAGCGCGCGCAGCCCTTCAATCACGCCGAAACTGAGGCCACTGCCGCCATGCACCGCCATACCGGAAGGCTTGTTCAGTACGATCATGGCATCGTCTTCAAACAGGATCTGACTCTCGAGGCGCTGGATAACCCCAAGGTTGGCCGAGGGCAGCTCATTTTTTTCGGCCACACGCACAGGGGGCACCCGCACTTCGTCGCCCGCGCAGAGTTTGTACTCCGGTTTGATGCGCTTTTTGTTTACCCGCACTTCGCCTTTGCGAAGGATGCGATAGATCAGGCTCTTGGGGACGCCCTTTAGCTGAGTCTTGAGAAAATTGTCGATGCGCTGCCCGTCATGCTCAGCTTCGATGGTGAGCAGCTGCACTTGTTGATGTATCTGTGTCATGGCGCGGATTTTAACACTGCCTGAGCCCCTTGGCTGCATGGTTTGTTGAAAAATGGCGCCTTGCTATAAAAGAGGTTTAAATGGGATAATAAACAAGGTTTTGTCATTGTGTTCAAGCCTTGTACTAAGTGGCCAAAAAGTATGCCACCCAATCCCGAAACACCGTGTATACAAGAACATGTCGGTTCCCGGGTGCGAGGTACAACGCATGGAGAACACAAACATCACCTTTAATTTGTCTCCACTGCGGCATCCGTAACGTCCCTTCTCGAGAAGTGATGACCAGAGCGCCCTCAGTTTGCGCCTCATGCATACCCCAACCGGGAGGTTGCCCCAGTATGCTGAAGACCCGAGGCCGGCGCCGGCAGGACCCAGGTGGAGGAAATCAAAATGACACAATAATGAGAACTCAATGAAAAGAATGCTGATCAACGCAACTCAAGAAGAGGAGTTGCGCGTAGCGCTGGTTGACGGACAACAGCTCTACGATTTGGATATTGAAAGTCCGGGCCACGAGCAGAAGAAAGCGAACATTTACAAGGGCAAGATCACCCGCGTAGAACCCAGTCTCGAAGCTGCTTTTGTCGACTACGGCGCCGAGCGTCACGGTTTCCTGCCTCTCAAGGAGATCGCCCGCAATTACTTCCCCTCCGGTTACTCCTATCAGGGTCGTCCCAACATCAAAGAAGTGGTCCGTGAAGGTCAGGAAGTTATCGTCCAGATCGACAAGGAAGAGCGCGGCACCAAGGGGGCAGCCCTCACTACTTTCATCAGCCTGGCCGGTAGCTACCTGGTACTGATGCCGAACAACCCCCGCGCCGGTGGTATCTCCCGTCGTATCGAGGGTGACGAGCGGACCGAGCTGAAAGAAGCCCTGAGCGGACTGACTGTGCCGGATGGCATGGGCCTCATCGTGCGCACCGCAGGTGTGGGCAAGTCCCCGGAAGAGCTGGAGTGGGATCTGAACGTTCTGCTCAACCACTGGGATTCCATTCACAAGGCCTCGCAACAGCGTGCCGCTCCCGTGCTGATCCACCAGGAAAGCAACGTGATTGTGCGCGCCATTCGTGACTACCTGCGTCGCGATGTAGGCGAGATCCTGATCGACAACCCGGTGATTTTCGAGCGTGCCAAGGCTCACATCGAGCTGGTTCGCCCCGATTTTCTCAATCGTGTGAAGCTGTACAAGGGTGAAGTTGCCCTGTTCAACCACTTCCAGATCGAGAGCCAAATCGAGTCTGCCTTCCAGCGTGAAGTGCGTCTGCCCTCCGGTGGCAGCATCGTCATCGATCCGACTGAAGCACTGACTTCCATCGATATCAACTCCTCCCGCGCAACCAAGGGTGGTGATATCGAAGAGACCGCTCTACAGACCAACCTGGAAGCAGCCGACGAGATTGCTCGCCAGCTGCGCCTGCGTGACCTGGGTGGCCTCATCGTCATCGACTTCATCGACATGACTCCGGTTCGCCATCAGCGCGAAGTGGAGAATCGTCTGCGTGAAGCCGTACATCAGGACCGTGCCCGCATCCAGCTGGGCCGTATCTCCCGTTTCGGTCTGCTCGAGATGTCTCGTCAGCGTTTGCGACCCTCCCTCAACGAGTCCAGCAGCCACATCTGCCCCCGTTGCCAGGGCCAGGGCGTGATCCGCGACAACGAGTCACTGGCTCTGTCCATCCTTCGCCTCATCGAAGAAGAGGCGATGAAGGACAACACCGAGCAAGTGCATGCTCAGGTGCCGGTTGATGTCGCCGCCTATCTGCTCAACGAGAAGCGCAGCTCCATCGCCAGCCTGGAGCAGCGTAACGATGTTCGCGTCTACATCATTCCGAATCAGCATCTGGAAACGCCGCACTATGAAGTGACGCGCATCCGCCAGAGCGAGATCCCGGAAGGGGCCAGCTACGAGCTGAAAACCGAAATTGCCAAGCCGGTCTATCAGCCCAAACAGGCTCAGGTGATCGAACGCGAGCAGCCGCTGCTGCAAGGCTTTGCCCAGCCGACTCCGCCAGCGCCTGTCGCCCAGCCGCAAGCGGCCGCGACCGTGGCGACTCCAGCACAGGGCAGTAGCTTCTTCAGCAAGCTGTTCAAAGGGATCGCAGGTCTGTTTGGTAGCGAACCCGCTCCTGCAGATGTGAAAGCGCCTGCCGAGAAAGCGGCCGCTGGTCGTGAGGCGCGCAAGGAAGAGGGTCATCGTCACCAGCGTGAAGAGGGCCGTGGCCGTGGTCAGCGTGGCCGTCGTGATGACAACCGCGGTAACCGCAGCAATGCAGATGCGTCCGAGAAGCGTGACAACGCCGGCCGTGACAATCGCGAAGGAAGCGAAAACCGTAACCGTCGTCCCCGCAAGGAGCGTGAACCGCGTCAGGATCGTGAAGTACGCACTGAACAGCGTATGGAACGTGAACCTCGCGAGCCGCGTCAGGAACGCGAACAGCGTGAGTCTCGTGCTCCCCGCCAGCCTCGTGCCCCCCGCGAACCGCGCGCGGAAGTGATGGTTGACGCCGTAGAGACCGCAGCCGTTGCCGCTGAACCGCGTCAGGAAAAAGAGCAGAAAGTGGCCGAGCGCCGCGAACGTCGTCAACTGCGCAAGCAGATCCGTGTCGATGTTGCTGCCGCTGACACCCCTGCCCTGCCGGTTGAGGAAGTTCAGGCCGCTGCCGTGGAAACAAATGTTGCCCACGAGCAGGATGAGCAGGCCGAAGGCCAGCGTCGTTCCCGCCGCACTCCGCGCAACCAGCGCATTGAAGGCCAGCGTCGCAAACGCATCAACGAAGAGGCTCGTAGCCAGCGTGATGAAGAGCCGCAGGCCGAAGTGACAATGACTGCAGCGGCCCAATCCGATGCAGCCCAGGTCAAAGTGGAAGAGCCTGCAGTACCGGTGATCACTATTCCGAGCGCCGAAGCTGTTGCCACAGCCCTTCAGGCCTCTGCCGCGCTGACCGAGCATGTGGTCGTTGAAACCATCGCGGAAGAAGCTGCCGACAAGGTGGAAGCCACTGTTGCTGACACTCAAGCAGAAACAACTGAAGTTGTTGTAGATGCAGCCCCTGCGACCATCGCCATCGAAGCCTCCCCCGAGGTCGAGAGCGTAAGCGTGGTTGAGGCTATAGAAACCGCAGAGGTTGCAGAGCCGGTTATCGCAGCCGAGCCAGTGGCTCCTGTGGTGAACGAAGTTGTCGCACCTGTTGTCACCACAACCGAAGAGGTTGCTATGGAAGAAGCGGAACCTGCTACGACCATCACCAAGCAGGTTATGCACGGTGCTGGTTTGCTGGCGCGCGCCCGCAAGGCATCTGCGCCGATGGCTACTCCGGCCGAAGCCCCTGCCCTGCCTGCCCGCGAGCCAGTTGATTACCCGCCGCTGGTCCGCAGTGAGGTCAGCAGCTCAGGTCGCCATGGTGGCAGCACCGCTGCCGTCAACGCGGCTTCCTGCCCGGCTGGTCGTCCGTAATCGCTTAATCAGCAAGCCTGATTTGCAAAGAGCCACTCCCAGGAGTGGCTCTTTTTATTTGTCGCACAGTTAACTTTAGCCAAATATCAGTTTTCTCCTGTTGGATACGGTACCAGCCACCTGCTTTGATTTGATCATCCAAGTACTACTGCGCCGGAGCCTTCGGCACCAGGCTCCCCTTTCCCATCCCTCAGCTCTTCACTATTACCCTCATCATCTTGCCAATCGCCTCCGACTCTTTACTGCCTGGCCTTGTTAGAGAGTATTGAGGTTTCAGATCTGGGTTTAAGATATTGTCATCAACATTTAGTTTGTTGGCATATATAGAGGTTCTTATCGACACATCTCTGTTCTCGGCCCCCCTTTCAAATCAACAACATGGCTGATGATGGATGATAACTAGTGGCGAGTTTCAATGAGTAGTCCAGTGCATCTCCTATCGATGAATTTGGGCCATTGATATGAGATAACAAACACGGAGATGGCTCGGCAGGAACATCATCTAGCCCTTCAAGTATCGACTCTTCGTTACATACCGCCGTCACGCATACAGAACGAACTGTGCCGCTCGTTCAGCCTCTGCCGACAAGGCAATCTATTTTCGTCGCTAACCAACTCACCTCACAACATTCCTGTGACCATTCAAGTCTTATCCTATGATTTCATTTCCCTTGCCTTATCACCATCGTGAAAAGCTTGGAAATTAGGAGTCCCCTCTTGTCGTCAAGTAAAAGCAATCTGACAACAAAGCCCATGAAAAGCAGTCTTCGCTTTCAGAGGGTCAAGGCATCGACTGCTCTCAAGCTGCGGACAAGAAAAAAGGGCCCGCAGGCCCTTTTATAAAATTACGTTGCTGTTCAACCAAACAAATGATTGCTGATAATGAACAGACCACCGGAGAGCAACATAGTCAGCGGTAGGGTCAGCACCCAGGCCATCAGGATGGTCTTGATGGTCTGGCTCTGCAGGCCGGACTTGTTCGCCACCATGGTGCCCGCAACCGCAGAAGAAAGGATATGCGTAGTGGATACCGGCATGCCGGTCAAGCTGGCGACCCCGATGGAGCTGGCTGCGGTGATCTGGGCCGCAATACCCTGGCTGTAGGTCATGCCGGAAGAACCAATCTTCTCCCCCACGGTGTGAACGATGCGGCGCCAGCCCACCATGGTGCCGCACCCCAGCGCCAGCGCGATGGAGACGATGACCCAGGTCGGCGCGTATTCGGCGGTCGCGGTCAGATCCTTGCGCCACTTGGCCAGATCGGTCAGCTCCTTGGCCGGCAGCGGCAATTTGGAGACCTTGCGAGCAGTATCGTCGATACAAAGCAGCAGACGGCGCACTTCACGGCGATCACTCGGACTCAGTTGATCGTAAGTACGCACGGCGTCTAGGCGAGTATCCAGCGTCGCCATCGCCTGCAAGGCACTGTCGGCAGAGCAGTGAGTCAACAGCTCTTCCTTGCTGGCTGCCGGCGCCGAGAAGTTGATCACCTCACTCAGCGCCGCCTGATTGCGCTGATAGATCTCCATGATGCGATGATTGGCATCCTGGGTGCGATCCAGGTCATAGGCGCGGCTGTTCATGTCCAGCGCGAAGTAGGCCGGCGCCATGCAGATGAGCACTAGCATCACCAAACCGATCCCTTTCTGACCATCGTTGGAGCCATGTACAAAGCTCACCCCCATGGCCGACGCAACCAGAGTGAGACGAGCCCAGAATGGCGGGTGCTTTTTGCCATCCACCAGCTGACGCTCTTCCGGCGTTTTATGGATCTTGTTGCTGGTCCAGATACGCTTCATTGCCAGCAGCAACAGGGCCGCGACGATAAAACCGATGGTTGGAGAGATGATGAGGGAGAGCATGATGTCGATGGCCTTGCCCACGTTGATCCCCTGGGTCACCGGTTTATGGCTGATCCAGGCATAGGCGCCGCCAACTCCGAGAATGGAGCCAATCAAGGTGTGGGAGCTGGATGCCGGGATCCCGAAGAACCAGGTGCCCAGGTTCCACACGATGGCGGAAAACAGCAAGGAAAACACCATGATCAATCCCTGGGTGGAATCCATCCCGAGCAGGAGATCGATGGGCAGCAAGTGAACGATGGCGTAAGCCACCCCCAGGCCACCAAACATGACACCAAAGAAGTTGAAGATCCCGGAGGCCACAACCGCCAGATGAGCGGGCATTGCCTTGGTATAGATCACCGTTGCTACCGCATTGGCGGTATCGTGAAAGCCGTTGATAAATTCATAGGCCAGCACAAAAAAAACGGCCAATACCAAACCAATTGACCACCACAAACCCAAACCACTGAACATTTCAAACATAAAAAAAAGCCTGTTTATGAGTTGCGGCGGATTATGCCAGATGGCGGCCAACGCCATAGCCACCCATGAAATATTTCAGCCATAAAAAAAAAGAGCATTTTTCATCAGTACAGCTTACGTACAGGTTCCATACGGCCTGTCGAGGATTAATTAAATTAACCAATCATTGCTTAAAACGCGTTTTTTCATGTGCTTTCTAATTACAAAAACGCTTTTTTTACTATTTATAAATCCCAAAACGACCTAATCAAGGTCATAAAACGCACTGCAAAACATCTTTTGTCGCTGGCCATGCCTCCTTTGATGACTCCTCATTCCCATGGTTGCCGACAGACGGATACAAAAAAGGAGCACTGAGTGCTCCTTTTCATGTTATCTGCCGCCACCTCAATCCTGGTTGATACGGCTCGCAACGGCGCCCTGCTGGCTCTTGTACTTGGCGTTTTCCCGCTTGTTATAGGGACGTGCCGCAGTCCCCGAGAGCATCTCGAAGTTCAGCGCGCCGATCTTCATCTTGGGACGCAGTGCCAGCGGCAGCTTGCCGCCGTTGTAGAACTCCAGCACGATGCGGCCGGACCAGCCCGGGTCGATACGGTGTGCGGTAACGTGCACCATGAGGCCAAGGCGCGCCAGGGAAGAGCGACCATCCAGCCAGCCGACGATATCCGCAGGCAGGGTAACGGATTCATAAGTCACAGCCAGTGCTAACTGGCCCGGGTGCAGATAGAAGGCTTCGCCATCCGGAATGTGGATCTCGTCGCTCATCACCCGATCGATGGCGTCGGCCATTTCACTGCTCGGGCCGCTCAAATCGATATAGGGGGCGGTGTGATCGCGAAATACCCGAAACTCGTTGCCGAGCAGCACATCGACGCTGACACCACTGATCCGCTCCACACCGGGTCTGGGTTCGATGATGATCTTGCCTTCATCCAGATGACGTTCGATATCGGTATCACAAAGACGCATTGGGCGACTCTCCTGACAAATTATTCATTTAAAAAAGCCGGGTATCACCCGGCTTGTTTCATCTTAACCAATCAACATGTGGCGGATACGCGCCTTGAGCATGTCGATCGCGATACGGTTCTTGCCGCCACGGGGCACAATCACATCGGCATACTGCTTGGAAGGCTCGATAAACTGCAGGAACATGGGGCGCACGGTTTTCTGGTACTGCTTGAGTACGGAATCCATGGTACGGCCACGCTCCTGCACGTCACGCACCAGACGGCGCAGCAGGCAGATATCCAGCGGGGTATCCATGAAGATGGAGGCATCCATCAAATCGCGCAGACGGCTGTCGGTCAGCAGCAGGATCCCTTCCAAAATGATCACCTTGCGCGGCGCAAAGCGGGTCACTTCACTCATCCGTGTGTGCTCGGAGTAGGAATATTGCGGGATCTCGACTCCCTCCCCCTTGAGCAGAGAACCCAGGTGCTCTACCAGCAGGCTGTGATCCATGGAGCTGGGATGGTCATAGTTGGTTTTGACCCGCTCTTCCATGGTCAGGTGGGATTGATCCTTGTAGTAGCAATCCTCGGAGATGACACCGATTTCCCCAGCCCCCAGCTCAGCCACCAGCTCTTCATAAATGGTCTGGGCGATAAGACTTTTACCGGACGCAGACGCGCCCGCAATACCGATGATCACACACGAATGTTGAGTATCAGACATGACAAATACCTAAAAGAGAAGAGCTGTGGGGATGATTTAAACCGATCCATTATATGAAAAAGGGTGGGCCATGCCCACCCTCAATTCCTTTTCAAGCTATCGACAGCCGATTAATCACCCAGCGCCCGGGTGTAGAGGGGGGTCGCAATCGGTTTTGCGCTGAAAAAGAGTTCAGCCCCTACCCTGCGGGCCAGCTTCAGATAGGCCTGAGCCAGGGTGCCTTCCGGCGCACCGAACACGGTCGGACAGCCGTCATCCATATGCTGGCGAATGTCGATGTGCAGCGGCATCTGGCCAAGCAGCGCCACATGATACTGCTCCGCCATCTTCTGGCCACCGCCGGTGCCAAACAGCGGTTCGTGATGACCGCAAGCGCTGCAGACGTGGTAGCTCATGTTCTCTATGATGCCGAGCACGGGTACATCGACTTTGTTGAACATGGCCACCCCCTTGCGCGCATCGGCCAGCGCCACATCCTGCGGTGTGGTGACGATCACCGCCCCCGAGGTGGGAACCTGCTGGGCCATGGTGAGCTGGATGTCGCCGGTGCCTGGCGGCATGTCCACTACCAGATAATCCACTTCGCCCCAGCGGGTTTCACCCAGGATCTGCGCCAGCGCCTTGCTTGCCATGGGGCCGCGCCAGATGGTGGCGTCCTGCTCGGCAACCAGATAGCCGATGCTGTTGCTCTTGAGGCCGCACGCCATGACCGGCTCCATCATCTTGCCATCATGGCTGACGGGGCGCTCCTTGAGGGTACCCATCATGGTTGGGATGGAGGGGCCATAGATATCCGCATCCAGAATGGCGATCCGCGCCCCCTCCTTTTGCAGTGCCAGCGCCAGGTTGACGGCGGTGGTGGACTTGCCCACCCCCCCCTTGCCGGAGGCGACAACGATGATGTTGCGAATGCCCTGCACCGCCGCCAGACCCTGGGCCCGCGGCATGCTGGCGACGTCTATCTCCAGCTGCCAGTCGATGCGGGAGACCCCGGTCGCCGTGCGCAGCCTGGCGTCGAAGTCCTCCTTGAGCTGCTCAAGCAGCGAGAGACCGGCAAAGGGCAGCACCAGCCGAATGGTGAGCCCCTGATCTTCATGGATGATCTCGCGCACGAAGCCGGCATCGACCAGATCCTTGTGCCAGCCGGCAGGCTTAAATTCGGCGAGGATCTGTTTTACTGAATCAATCACCATTAACTCCTCATTATCTCGTCATTATCTTGAGGTGAACGGTTACCGCACACAAATCAGTGGCTTGCCTGCCGCGCTCAACACGGCGTCCACCGGGCGGGGCAGCGCCACAACCCTAGGCAGGCTACCCCCAATTCGGGTAACATGCACGGCACTGTATCATCCCAACAAGCACATCAAGAACGTATTATGGCAACTGATCCTCGTACAATGCTGGTAACCTGCGCCCTTCCCTATGCCAATGGCTCCATTCACCTTGGCCACATGCTGGAACACATCCAGGCCGATATCTGGGTTCGTTATCAGCGAATGCGCGGTCATCAGGTCCACTTCATCTGTGCCGATGATGCCCACGGCACCCCGATCATGCTCAAGGCGCAGCAGATGGGGATCACCCCGGAAGAGATGATTGCGGCGGTTTCCCAGGAGCACCAGGCCGATTTCGCCGGCTTCAACATCAGCTTCGACAACTATCACTCCACCCACAGCGAAGAGAACCGCGAGCTGGCGAGCCTCATCTATACCCGTCTCAAAGAGGCCGGCAAGATCAGCAGCCGCACCATCTCCCAACTATTCGATCCGGAAAAGGCCATGTTCCTGCCGGACCGCTTCGTCAAGGGCACCTGCCCCAAGTGCAAGTCTCCGGATCAATACGGTGACAACTGCGACAGTTGCGGCGCCACCTATAGCCCGACTGAACTGATTGACCCGAAATCCGCCGTCTCCGGCGCGACCCCGGTGATGAAGGATTCCGAGCACTTCTTCTTCGACCTGCCCCAGTTCGAAGCTTGGCTGGCCGGCTGGGTCCGTGGCTCCGGTGCCATCCAGGAAGAGATGGCCAACAAGATGCAAGAGTGGTTCGAAAGCGGCCTGCAGCAGTGGGACATCACCCGCGACGCCCCCTACTTCGGGTTCGAAATTCCGGGCGCCCCTGGCAAATACTTCTACGTTTGGCTGGATGCCCCCATCGGCTATATGGCGTCGTTCAAGAATCTGTGCAACAAGCGCGGCGACATCGATTTTGACAGCTACTGGAAAGCGGATTCCGACGCCGAGCTCTACCACTTCATCGGCAAGGACATCGCCTACTTCCACTGCCTGTTCTGGCCGTCCATGCTGGAAGGGGCGGGTTTCCGCAAGCCGACCAAGGTCAACGTACACGGCTATGTGACCGTCAACGGCGCCAAGATGTCCAAGTCCAAGGGCACCTTCATCAAGGCTTCCACCTACCTGAACCACTTGGATCCGGAGTGCCTGCGCTACTACTACGCCGCCAAGCTCAACAGCCGCATCGACGATCTGGACTTGAACCTTGAAGACTTCGTGCAGCGCGTCAACGCCGACGTGGTCAACAAGCTGGTCAACCTCGCCTCCCGTAACGCCGGCTTTATCGCCAAGCGCTTCGGCGGCAAACTGGCCGCCACCTGTGCCGAGCCCGAACTCTATGCCGAGTTCGCCAACGCCCGCGCCGCCATCAGCGATGCCTACGAGAGCCGCGAATTCAGCCGCGCCATCCGCGAGATCATGGCCCTGGCTGACAAGGCCAACCGCTATGTGGACGACAAGGCCCCCTGGGTCATCGCCAAGCAGGAAGGGGCAGATGCCGAGCTGCAAGCGGTCTGCTCCGTCGGTATCAACCTGTTCCGCGTGCTGATGGCTTACTTGAAGCCCGTCATGCCGCAGCTGGCCGAGCGCGCCGAAGCTTTCCTGGGTGAGACCCTGACCTGGGACGGCATCGCCGCCCCGCTGGTCGACCACACCGTCGCCCCGTTCAAGGCGCTGTTCTCCCGCATCGAGCCGGCCAAGATTGAAGCCATGATCGAAGCCTCCAAGGAGGATCTGGCCAAGGAGCAGGCGCCGAAAGTGACCGGCCCGCTGGTTGATGACCCCATCAACGAGACCATCACCTATGACGACTTCGCCAAGGTGGACCTGCGCGTGGCGCTGATCAAGAAGGCCGAAGCGGTGCCGGAAGCAGACAAGCTGCTGAAACTGCAGCTCGACATCGGCGGCGAAACCCGCCAGGTGTTCGCCGGCATCAAGTCCGCCTACAACCCCGAAGATCTGGAAGGCAAGCTGACCGTGATGGTGGCCAACCTGGCCCCGCGCAAGATGCGCTTTGGCATGTCCGAAGGCATGGTGCTGGCTGCCGGCCCCGGCGGCAAGGATCTCTGGATCCTGGAGCCCCAGGAAGGCGCCCAGCCCGGCATGCGCGTCAAGTAGGCGCAATTTCACATCCCATTCAAAGAGAGGCCCCTGGCCTCTCTTTTTTCATGCCCGCGCCGCTGCGCCAAGGGTTAACAAGAAGACTTGCCCTCCTTCCTCGCGGATGGTTGTCGCCATCGTGCAATTTGCCTAGACTGGCGGTTCTCGTCGGGTCATCGACCCGTCATTCATCACGGCAAGGAGTAAGCATGATCACCTTATATGGAACCCCTGTCAGCCGGGCACTGCGCGTCTCCTGGTTGCTGGAAGAGCTGGGTATCGAGTGGCAGTTCCAGTTTCTCGACTTTGCCAAGGGGGAAAACCGCAGCGACTGGTTTTTGACCCTCAACCCGAGTGGCAAGATGCCGGTGATCAAGGATGGGGAGTTCGTGTTGACCGAATCTGCCGCCATCATGCAGTACCTGGCCGAGGTATACGGGCCAGAGTGGCTGCCAGAGAGAGGGACGCAGGCCTCGGCGCTGCACGCCCAGTGGGTCAGTTTCATCACCTGCGAGCTGGAGCAGCCGCTGTGGACTATCGGCAAGCACCGCTTCGCCCTGCCCGAGACCCAGCGCCTGACGGCCATCTTCCCCACCGCCAAGTGGGAGTTTGACAAGGCGGCTGCCATTGCCGAATCCTGGGTACCAGAGCAGGGTTACCTGCTGGGTGAGCAGGTAACCATCGCGGATCTGCTGCTGGCCCATACCCTGATGTGGGCCACCCGCTTCGAGCAGACCATTCCGCCCAAGCTGGCGGCCTATCGGGATCGCCTGGCCAAGCGCCCCGCCCTGCAGGCGGTGCTCGCCAAGACCCAGGCCATCGCCGACGCCGCACAGGCCAAATAATGCAAACAAAAGCGGGAGCCCACGGGGCTCCCGCTTCCTTTTCGTCGATCTCAATTGGTATGAAAACCCTGTCCCTTGGGCGGCGGCGCCTCTTCATACTCCATCCGGGTCACCCTGGCGGTACGCGGGCCATGCTCCAGCCAGCCCAGCATCATCTGTACCCCCTGCGTTGGACCACAGATCAGGATCTCCACCGAGCCATCTTCCAGGTTGTAGGCATGCCCTCGCAGGCCCAGTTGCAGGGCACGCTCGCGAGTGAAATAGCGAAACCCGACGCCCTGAACCTGTCCCCACACCCGAATGACAAACGATTGCTCTCCCATTTCTCACACCTTCTGCTTAAGGAATTGGCTGCCAAGACGATAATGTGCGCGACACTCTCTCTTCTGCAGGATGCAGCTCCATTATGAAAGAAGTTAAATTCCGTTGGGTTGACCGCTATCTCATTCACCTGACCATTGGTGAAAAATTCTACGTCTCGTTCTGGCTCCCACTGCTGATCATTGCCTTTCTCAGCTGGTACATGCTGGCCAGCAGTCATGAGCAGGAGATCCAGCTCAGGGTTCAGCAACTGCAGGAACGGGTCGAAACGGTGGCCCAGCTGGTAAGCCAGCAACCCGGCCTCGCCCTGCCCGCCAATCTGCGTCTGGAGGCGCAAGGCAGCGCCGGCCTGCAGCAACAGGGGGAGCACTACCGGTTCAGCGCTGCAGCGGGCCAGGCGGGCTACGTCACCGGCCAGCTCGATGTCAGCAATCTATCCATGTGGGATGATCAGGGCTCAACTCTGATCCTCATCGCCGTCCTCGCAGTCCTGATGGCCCTGGTCATCCACTATATGATGACCTTTGTTTCCGGCGCCCTCTACTCCACCAACAAGGCGTTGCAGACCGTCGCCGACGGGGACCTCACCTTTCGTCTTAACTTCTTCCCGGTGCGGGACGAATTCTCGGTGCTGGCGGGCAGCATAGACCGCTTCACCGACCGTCAGCACAAGATAGTCAAACTGGTAGAAGAGTCCGCCGAGGCGCTGACCCTGGCCGCCGACGAGTTTCGCGAGCACGCCGGCGAAGGGGAAGCCATGGCCCGCGCCCAGCGCCTGCACATGGATTCCCTCGCCACCGCCATGGAGCAGATGTCCGCTGCCATCCGGGAAGTGGCTCGCAACGCCAACGACACCCTGCAACAAACTCGCCAGTCCAGCGAAGAGGCGGCCAACGGTGCCGAGCGGGTGGCCCGTACCATAGAGGCTATTCGCACCCTGGCCGACGAGATTGGCAACGCCTCCGGCGCGGTGGAGCGGCTGACTCACAACGCCAATCGCATCAACGAAGTGGTCAACGTCATCAACGCCATCTCCCAGCAGACCAACCTGCTGGCACTCAATGCCGCCATCGAGGCCGCCCGCGCCGGCGAGCAGGGGCGCGGTTTTGCGGTAGTCGCCGACGAGGTGCGCACCCTCGCCAGCCGCACTCAGCAGGCGACTGTGGAGATCCAGCAGATGATTGAAGAGCTGCAGGCCGGCACCGGGGCGCTGAACGACATCATGGAGAAGACCGTCGGTCGCGCCGCCAGCAGCCAGCAGCTGATCAGCGAAGTGGGGCTGGATATCGAAAAATTGAGCAACCACAGCGATGCGGTGCTGGAGATGAGCACCCAGATCGCCACCTCCAGCGAGGAGCAGAGCTCGGTGGCCGCCGAGATCACTCACAACCTGGATCAGGTGCGCCACGAGGCGGCGCAGGTGGAGGAGTCCGCCAGCGCCTCGGTGGCGGGCACCCAGGGACTGAAAGCCACCGCCAGCGAACTGACCCAGGCCCTCAAGGGGATCAAGATCTGATTGCGCATTTCGCCAGATCAGGCCGGAGGACGTAAATGCGCCGGGTCGTTTGAGTTTTACCTGCGGGCCACATAGAATGTGGCCCCTTTTATTTCTACCATCGGCAACTACCCATGAGCGCTTCCATCTATCTCGTCAAAGGCCGCGAAAAATCCCTGCTGCGTCGCCATCCCTGGATCTTCTCCAAGGGGATCGAGCGGGTTCAGGGCAACCCCATCGACGGCGACACCGTCGAGATCTACTCAAACGATGGCAAGTGGCTCGCCCGTGGCGCCTGGTCCGGCAGCTCCCAGATCCGCGCCCGGGTCTGGACCTTCGACAAGGACGAGACCATCGATCTCGACTTCTTTATCCGCCGCCTCTCCTATGCCCAGGAGTCCCGCGATCCACTGATCAAGCGCCAGGGTCTCACCGGCTATCGCCTGTGCGCCGCCGAGTCCGACGGCCTGCCGGGTCTGACCATCGATCGTTACGCCGATTTTCTGGTGTGCCAGATCCTCTCCGCCGGTGCCGAGTTCCAGCGTGACCTCATCACCCAGGCCCTGCGCACCCTCTACCCAGAGTGCAGCATCTATGAGCGCTCCGATGTGGCGGTACGCAAGAAGGAAGGTCTGAAAGAGCGCACCGGCGTGATTTACGGCGAGACTCCGAACGAACCCGTGATGATCGAGGAGAACGGCGGCGTCAAGATCCTGGTGGACATCCGCAACGGCCACAAGACCGGCTTCTATCTGGATCAGCGTGACAACCGTCAGGCAGCCGCCAAGTACACCGAAGGCAAGCGGGTGCTCAACTGCTTCTGCTACACCGGCGGTTTTGGCGTCTATGCCCTCAAAGGCGGCGCCAAGGAGGTGGTCAACGTGGATCTCTCCCAGAACGCACTGGACATCGCCCGCCAGAACGCCGAGCTGAACGGCCTGGACACCAGCAATACCCAGTTCGTGCGTCACGACGTGTTCAAGCTGCTGCGCGAATACCGCGAGAAAGGCGAGAAGTTCGACGTCATCGTGCTGGATCCACCCAAGTTTGCCGAGAGCAAGGCCCAGTTGCTGGGTGCCTGCCGCGGCTACAAGGACATCAACATGTTGGCGTTCCAGCTGCTGGCGCCGGGCGGCGTGCTGCTCACCTACTCCTGCTCCGGCCTGATGGAGCAGAGCCTGTTCCAGAAGATCGTCGCCGATGCGGCCCTCGATGCCGGTCGCGATGCCCAGATCCTGGAGCTGCTCTCCCAGGCCTCCGATCACCCCATCGGTACCGCCTATCCGGAAGGCTTCTACCTCAAGGGGCTGGTGGTGCGCGCCCGCTGATCGGCAAGCTCCCTCCCCTTTTGATCAATCAGGCCCTATTGCGGGCCTGATTTTTTTGCCGCGCCCTTGTCGTTGGTGCTGTGGCCCGCCCCCTCTCCTTTCACCTTCTCGCCCCGCTTGGCCCCTGTCATCCTTTGCTGCCTGTTTTTGCACAATAAGTGCACATTCATGACTTTGGTCACACTCGTATGACTCTCTTTCTCGTAACGTAAGCCAGCCTGAGGCGATCCTGCGCCCGGGACCAGCCCCATCAGGACTGAGGGGTCGGCACAACAACAAAAATCGATGTCAGGCCAAGCTGAACATCACAAGGGATAACGTCATGAATCAATCATTGCCGCTGTTGACACCGCTGCGGGGCATCGCTGCCCTGATGGTGGTGCTGTTCCACGCCCGTCTGTTGCTCTTTCCCCAGTGGATGGAGTCGATAGCTGGGGTCACCCGACTCATCGAGAATGGCTATCTCTGGGTCGATCTCTTCTTTATCCTGAGCGGGCTGGTGCTGGCCCATGTCTACGGTGAGGCCTTCACCGCCCCCCGCCGCACCGTCAGCTATGGCCGCTTTCTCTGGCTGCGACTGACCCGGGTCTACCCCCTCTATGTTGTAACCCTGGTGCTGCTGGTAGGCTGGGAGCTTTACAAGGCGCAGCACGGAGTGGGCTTCTACGGCGGCCCCCTGTTCAAGATGTGGGAGTGGGAAGGAATGCCTCCGTTTGGTTCCCCCTTTACCCCGGCCGAGGCGCTGCCAAGTGCACTCTTGCTGCTGCAGGTAGTGACGGATCAGGGGCTGACCTGGAACTTCGCCGCCTGGTCCCTGAGCGTGGAGTGGATAAGCTATCTGTTGTTCCCGCTGCTCATTCCGCTCGCGGTCACCCGCAGCCGCTGGAGTCACCTCTCCCCCTTGCTTGCCCTGACGGTGCTGGCCTTTATCGTGCATAGCCGGGGGACGCTGGATGTCACCAGCGGGGCACTGGCGGTCGGTCGTGGAGTAAGTGAATTCGTGCTCGGCCTCTGGTTGCTGCCCAGGGTCAAGGCAGCGCGGAGTTTGTCCATGATGCAACGGGATCTGCCACTGCTTATCGCCTTCCTGCTGCCCTTCGTGCTGCTGCAGTTCACCATGACGCCGAAACTGACCCTGCTGCTGATCTGCGCCTACGTGCTGCTTATCTGGATTGCCGCCTCTCAAGGGAAGCGCCAAAGCCCGCTGCTGCACCTGCTCGATAACCGCCTCACCAACTGGCTGGGGGATCTCTCCTACTCCATCTATCTGCTCCATGCCTTGGTGTTGCTGACCGGTTGTGAGCTGATCCACTACCTGGCGCCAGAATTGACCGAGTGGTGGTATGCCCAGACCAATCCACTGCTGGGAGTGGTGGCGATCCTGTTGATGCTGGCGGTGTTGATCGCGCTCTCGGCGGTGAGCTATCACCTCTTTGAGCGGCCGCTGCAGCGGCGCCTGCGCCGCGTTGGTCAGGCGCGCCAACCGGCATTGGAGCGGGCGGGATGATAGCGCCCCTCGGATGGGCCAGGCCGGTTAACTTAGCTCGTCCAGACTGTTCATGACCCAGGCACTGGGATGCTGGCCAAACCCGAGGCGGGGGTAATAATCCACCGCTTGTGGGGCGGCCAGCAGGATCAACTTACAACCCGGTTGCAGCTGCAGGAAGGTCTCGCGGATCAATGCCTTGCCAATCCCCAGCCCTTGCACCGCCTCGGCCACCGCCAGATCAGAGAGATAGCAACAGTAACAGAAATCGGTCACCGAGCGGGCCACCCCTACCAGTTCCTCTCCCTGCCAGGCGGTCACCAGCAGACCGGCGTTATCCAGCATGCCCTGAATGGTCGACAAATTCTCCGTGGGGCGCCTGGCGCCCAATGTGGTCTTCTCCAGCAACTGGACGAAGGCTTCTGGCGTGATGGGGTGGTTGACTCGCAGTGTCGTGTTCACCTGAACTCCTTGTAATGTGCCCTTTATGACCCATTTCTCCCGATAACGGGGCCAATTGTCCAGCAATTGGTCGTTTTGGCCATGAATTCCTGTTCGAACCTGCGGGGCCGATTGTGGCATAATACCCCGTCCTGTGGCCCTTGACGGGGCTACGCTGGCGCATCTGGTCGCCCCCTTTCCCCGTCCGGCTTGGCAGCCCTGCGTGACTGCCTGCGGCGCCGCCTTTGATGGCAGCCAAGGCCACCCGTTTTTTGCGGTTCATTCCGCCCGTTTATCAAGGCGCCCCACCGGAGCGCCTGCACAAGCAAGGGGGTAAGTATGTCTTCCATTCGTCTGACCCAATACAGCCACGGCGCTGGCTGTGGCTGCAAAATCTCTCCCAAGGTGCTCGATACCATTCTCAAGAGCCAGATCCCGGGCTTCAACGATCCGACCCTTATCGTCGGCAACAGCAGCAAGGATGACGCGGCCGTGGTCGATATCGGCAACGGTCAGGGCATTGTCTCCACCACCGACTTCTTCATGCCCATCGTCGATGATCCCTTCACCTTTGGCCGCATCGCCGCGACCAACGCCATCAGTGACATCTACGCCATGGGCGGCAGGCCCATCGTCGCCATCGCCATCCTCGGCTGGCCCATCAACACCCTGCCCGCCGAAGTGGCCCAACAGGTGATCGACGGCGGTCGTCAGGTGTGTCACGAGGCAGGGATTTCACTGGCCGGCGGCCACAGCATCGACGCCCCGGAGCCCATCTTCGGCCTGGCGGTGACCGGTATCGTGCCGCTCGATGCCATCAAGCAGAACGACACCGCCAAGGTGGGTGACACCCTCTATCTGACCAAACCCCTTGGCATCGGCATTCTCACCACTGCCCAGAAGAAGAGCAAGCTCAAGCCCGAGCACGAGCAACTGGCCCCCAACGCCATGTGCACCCTCAACAAGATTGGCCAGCAATTCGCCGCGCTGCCGGGGGTCCACGCCATGACTGACGTGACCGGTTTTGGTCTGGCCGGCCATCTGCTGGAGATGTGCGAAGGCTCAAGGGTCAGCGCCCGCCTCGACTTCAAGGCGCTGCCGCTGCTGGACGAAGTAGATTACTACCTGAGTGAGGGTTGCGTGCCGGGCGGTACCCTGCGCAACCACGACTCTTACGGCCACAAGCTCGACGCCATGGACGATCGCACCCGCAACATCCTGTGCGATCCGCAGACCAGTGGCGGCCTGCTGGTGGCCGTAGGCAAGGAGAGCGAGGAAGCCCTGCTCGCCATCGCCCGTGACGCCGGCCTCTCCCTCTCACCCATCGGCGAGATCAAGGCTCTGGAAGGCAAGCGCTTTATCGAGGTTATCCAATGAGCGGATTGCCGCTGATCACCGACTACGCCCGGGTCTTTCTGGACGACGTCCCCCTGATTGACCTGCGCGCCCCCATCGAGTTCAAGGAGGGGGCCTTCCCCTGTGCCACCAACCTGCCCTTGATGACGGACGATGAGCGCGCCCAGGTGGGGACCTGTTACAAGAAGCAGGGTCAGGCCGCCGCCATCGAGCTTGGTCACAAGCTGGTGGGGGGAACGGTACGTGCCGAGCGCATCGAAGGCTGGCTGGCGCAATTGCGCCAGCAGCCAGATGCCCTGCTCTACTGCTTTCGCGGCGGCCTGCGCTCGCAAACCGTACAACAGTGGCTCCATGAGGCCGGGGTGACCCGTCCCCGCATCGCCGGAGGCTACAAGGAGCTGCGCCGCTTCCTGATTGATACCCAGGACAGGGCCTCCGCCGAGTGTCACTGGAGCGTGCTGACCGGCATGACCGGCTCCGGCAAGACCCATATGCTGGATCAGGTGACCCAGGCGGTGGATCTGGAGGGCCATGCCCACCACAGGGGGTCGTCGTTTGGCCAGTTGCCGGGGGGCCAGCCCAGCAACATCAATTTTGAAAACAACCTGGCCATTGAGCTGCTCAAGCGTCGTCACCACGGCGAGCAAGCGTTCGTGGTGGAAGACGAGAGCCGCCTTATCGGTCGCTGCTGCCTGCCGCTCTCTCTCTATGAGACCATGTGCCAGGCACCGCTGGTGGTGGTGGATGTGCCGCAACACGAGCGCGCCGAGCAGATCCGCGAGGATTATGTGCATGATCTCTGGCTGCGTTATCAGGCCATGTATGGCAATGAAGAGGGCTGGCCCCTGTTTGCCGCCTACCTGACCGACGCCCTGGCCCGCCTCAAGCGCCGCCTGGGGGATCAGGCCCACCGCGAGCTGGATCAGCTGATGCAAACGGCCCTTGAAGAGCAAAGCCGCAGCGGTGATACCGAGCTGCATCTGGCCTGGATCACCCTGCTGCTGACCCGCTACTACGATCCCATGTATCTCTACCAGCTTGGCAACAAGCAGGAGCGCATCGTGTTTCGGGGCGACAAGCAGGCCTGTCTCGACTATTTTGCCGAGCAGCACGCCAACCAGGCTATCTGATCCGGCCCTTATCAGCAAGCGCTGCAAGAGGAATTCCCATGTTGAAATTCGAGGTGATCCCGGTCACCCAGTTCGCCCAGAACTGCTCCCTCATCTGGTGTGACGAGACCAATGAGGCGGCCCTTGTCGATCCAGGTGGCGAAGCGGATAAACTGTTGGCCGCCATCGCCAAGCGGGGGCTGACCCTGACTCACATCCTGCTGACCCACGGTCATCTGGATCACGTGGGCGCCGCCGCAGAGTTGCGGGAGAGAACCGGCGTCACTATCACCGGCCCCCACCATGAAGATGCCTTCTGGCTCGACATGCTGCCCCAGCAGAGCCAGATGTTCGGATTTGCCCATACCCCCGCCTTCGCCCCCGACCGCTGGCTCGAACAGGGTGACAAGGTACAGGTGGGCAAGTGCGAGCTGGACGTCTACTTCTGCCCCGGCCACACCCCTGGCCATATCGTGCTGCTCAGCCAATCCGAGCGGCTCGCCTGGGTCGGTGACGTGCTCTTTGCCGGCAGCATTGGCCGTACCGACTTCCCGCGCGGGGATCACGGGACGCTGATCAAGTCGATCACCGAAACCCTGCTGCCGCTGGGTGACGAGATCGTCTTCATTCCGGGTCATGGCCCCAGCTCCACCTTCGGCCGCGAGAAGGTGAGCAACCCCTACCTGACCCAGCCTATCTGGTAATAAAAAGGCAGCGGCATGGGCCGCTGCCTCTCTTCTCTTTCTCTTTGCTTCTTCGCTGTCATTTTGCAGTTAACTGGCACCTTTTCCGCCGCTGCATCCTGCTTTTTGCCCATTGCCATCGATTGCCGCCAAGAGAGGCCGCTATCCGGGCGGGGCAACCACGAGCTCAACTCTGCCTTCAAGAGCAGAAAACAAAAATCCCCACCCGGGGGTGAGGATTTTTCAGGCCGCCAAGCGTTGGCTTACTGCTCCAGCAGATGACCTACCAGCTCATGACGCCACCCTTGCAGCAGCATGGGCTTGTCGGCGCGGGCCCGCTCTTCGTCGCTCATTCGCCAGCTCCAGGTGAAATACTGGTGGATGATCTTCTTGCTGGCGATCAGCTCGGGCGGAATATTGCTGGCTTTGGCCTTCTCGTCCACCAGGGCCTTGATGCGCTTGAGCTCCGCCTTGTACTTGGGGAAGTCCACCAGACGGCGAATGGGCTCGGGCCAGCTGTCGGGATCGCTCTGCTGGGCCTTGGCGACGATATCCAGCATCCGCTTGCCGTGGATCTTGATCTCGATGGGCGAGAGCCCCAGTTCGTTGAGATCGCGAAGGGACGCGGGCCGACGCTCCGCCACCTTGAACAGATGCAGCTCTTTGACCACGAAGTTGAGGGCGAGATCCCGGCGTACCGCCTCCTGCTGACGCCAGGCGGCCAGCTCGCGCAGGATCGCCAGTTCGCGGCGACCCAGTTGCCAGGCGTTGACGATCTCGAGATAGGCCTGACGGGGATCGTTGCCCTGGGTCTTGCGGGCGGAGTGGTTCTGGCACTCCTGCTCGAACCAGGGGAATTTGCCACTTTCACGCAGCTTGCTCATCACCTTGTCGTAGAGGGGCATCAGGTAGAACACATCGGCCGCCGCGTATTCGAGCTGGCGGTCTGTCAGCGGGCGAGCCAGCCAGTCGGTACGGGCCTGATCCTTCTCAAGGGCCACGCCGAGGAATTCATTGACCAGGGCGCCAAAGCCCACCGAGACGCCATAGCCCAGAAAGGCGGCCGCCAGCTGGGTATCGTGCATCTGGTTCGGCAAATGACCGGCCTCGTGCTGGATAAGCTCGAGATCCTCGCCGGAGGCATGCAGGATGGCGATCTGCCCTTCCCGACCGAGCCGCCGCCAGAGCGGGGCGAGATCCAGGGTGAGCGGATCGAGCAGCGCCAGCTGTTTGCCGTCGTAAATTTGAAACAGGCCCAGTTGAGGGTAATAGGTGCGGGTGCGAACGAATTCAGTATCGATGGCCAGGGGAACGTCGGCCAGAGAAGCGAGATACTGCTCCAGTTCGGCTTGCTGTGAAATGAATTGATAGTGCATCTTTGCCTGCAAGTTTTCAGGGCCAAAAGAAAAAACCGTGGGATGTCCCACGGTTTTGCATCACTGCGCTGCCTAGCCAAGGGGCCTGGCGACGCCGGTTACTGCTTGGCAATCTCTTCGTCGCGCAGCACGCGGCGCAGGATCTTGCCCACATTGGTCTTGGGAAGTTCGTCGCGAAATTCTACCAGTTTCGGCACCTTATAGGCAGTCAGATGTTTGCGGCAGTGGGCAATAATCTCGTCTTCCTGCAGTTTTGCATCTTTCCTGACCACGAAGATCTTCACCAGCTCGCCGGAGACATTGTGCGGCACGCCGACGGCCGCCACTTCCAGCACTTTCGGGTGCAGCGCCACCACGTCTTCAATTTCATTCGGGTAGACGTTGAAACCGGAGACCAGGATCATGTCCTTCTTGCGATCGACGATCTTGAAGAAGCCCTGCTCGTCGCACACGGCAATGTCGCCGGTACAGAGCCAGCCATCCTGCATCACCTCGGCGGTGGCCTCGGGACGCTGCCAGTAACCGCTCATCACCTGCGGGCCGCGCACCTGCATCTCGCCCGGGGTGCCAAATTCGGTGATCACCTGACCGTTGTCATCCACCAGACGGATATCGGTGGAGCAGACCGGCAGACCGATGGAGCCGTTGTAATCGCTCAGATCATACGGGCAGACGCTCACCAGCGGCGAACACTCGGTCAGGCCATAACCTTCCAGCAGCGGAGTATCGGTCAGCGTCTTCCACTTCTCGGCCACCGCCCGCTGCACCGCCATGCCGCCGCCGATGGTCAGCTTGAGCTTGGTAAAGTCCATGCCCTGGAACTCGTCGTTGTTGACCAGTGCATTGAACAGGGTGTTCACCCCGGTGATGCAGGTGAAGGGGTACTTCTTGATCTCTTTGACAAAGCCCGGGATGTCGCGCGGGTTGCTGATAAGCAAGTTGTAACCACCAAGGCGCATGAACAGCAGGCAGTTCACGGTGAGCGCGAAGACGTGGTAGAGCGGCAGCGCGGTGACCACGAACTCCTTGCCCCGCTCCAGCATGGGGCCGTAGACGCCGAGGCACTGCTCGACGTTGGCAATCATGTTGCGGTGGGTCAACATGGCCCCCTTGGAGAGGCCTGTGGTGCCGCCGGTGTACTGCAGGAAGGCAAGATCGTCGTTGGTTATCTCGGGTTTGATGTACTGCAGGTAACGCCCCTTGGAGAGGGCCTGGCGCATGGTGCTGGCGTGGGGCAGATTGTATTTGGGCACCAGCTTCTTGACGTATTTCACCACGAAGTTGACCAGGGTCCCCTTGGCCAGCCCCAGGTTGTCCCCCATCCGGGTCAGGATGACGTGCTTGATCGGGGTGTCATAGACCACTTTTTCCAGGGTATGGGCGAAGTTGGAGACGATGACGATGGCCTTGGCGCCCGAGTCATTGAGCTGGTGCTCCAGCTCCCGCGGGGTGTAGAGCGGGTTGACGTTGACCACTATCATGCCGGCACGCAGGATGCCGAACACGGCGATGGGGTACTGCAGCAGGTTCGGCATCATCACCGCCACCCGATCGCCACGGCTCAGCTTGAGCTCGTTTTGCAGGTAGGCGGCAAAGGCGCGGGACTGCTCTTCCAGTCGGCGGTAGGTAATGGTCTGCCCCATGTTGACGAAGGCGGGCTGGTCGGCGAACTGGTTTACCGATTCTTCAAACATATCGACCAGGGAGCTGTATTGGTCTGGATTGATCTCGGCCGGAACCCCTTCCGGATAACGCTTCAGCCAGACTTTTTCCACGAACTTCTCCTGCATAACTAGCACCTGTGCGCTCACTGTGTTGCCTCCGTCCCTGTTCACTGCAATTTCAATCAACTGTTTTAAGCTCATACTCTAACGCCGCCCATATTTACATAGGGCAACATCAATTAACAGCACATTAACAATGAAAAAGTGTGAGGGGGAAAACAAACCTGGAATTATTGAAAGCCGCTGATTCTACCGAATTTCGCAGAAATTTTCGATACAAACAGCGGTCTTGGCACAATTTTCCATATGAAAATGGTGATTTCCCGCCAGCAGGACCCGCTCTATCTCTCTGAAAGCATCCTGACGCGACTGCCATTGTGCCTGCAGGCTGGCAAAGCCCTGCTCCCCCTGAATGAAGAGCACGGGCGCGCGGATTGCCCCCATCAGCGCCCTGGCCTGCCCCTCGCTCATGCGAAGGGGCGAGAGATCCCGCAACCTAGGGTCGCTGCGCCAGTGCCAGCGGCCATCTTGCTTCACCAGCTGGCGCTCGCAGATAAGGCGCGCCGCGGCCAAAGAGATGTCCGCCACCTTGCAGCGGGCGGCCACCGCATCGTCGATGGACGCAAAACCCTGGGAGGCACGCTCGCGGGTACGGCTGCGGTTGACAATGGCGCGTTTGAGCTGGGCTGGCACCTCTTCATCAGGCTGACTCAGCGGCCCCAATCCCTCCAGCATGATGAGGCGCGTCACCTGTTCGGGAAACACCCCGGCATAGGCCGAGGCGATCAGCGCCCCGAGGGAGTGACCAAGCAAGGTGAACCTGTTCCAGCCAGCAGCCTGGGTGATCTGGTAGAGATCGTCCAGCCAATCGACGAAGACATAGGGGGTCTGCTTGTGATCCGAGTGACCATGCCCCGGCAGATCGACGCAGATGAGGTGAAAGGCATCAAGATGAGGGGCGAGAGGCAGAAAGCTGGCACTGTTGTCGAGCCAGCCATGCAGGGCCACCAGCAGCGGCTTGCCCTGCTGGCCATTGTCGAGCAGGGCCACCCGGCGACCGTCCGCCAGGGTGAGAAAACGCTCCTGCAGGCTGTCAATCATGTTCACCCCTAGCGGCGCAGCGGCCGTCTCGGCCAGAAGGGATCATAGAAGGGGTCGTAGAAGTAAGGGTCCATATAGCGGATCTCCACCTCCTTGACCGGCGGCCACAGCTTGCTGCCCGTCACCTTGAGCACCGGGAAGCGATACTTGTGCTCGCCAATCTGGCCGTCCACCGGCTTGTCCGTGGTCCCCAGCACCGTCAGGCTGCGCCCCTTGGCATAGAGGGTCGGGTCGACAAAGCCCTTCATGACTGCCAAAAAACGCCCCGGACTCTGCTCGGTCTGCTCCGGTATCCCGTTGGATTTAAGCGGCAGATAGACCACCTCGATAACGCTCTGATCCGCCTTGTTGTGCACCGCGGCAATCACCCCGCTCCAGCGGGCAGGCTTGCCCTCCAGTGCCAGCGCGGGCTGATAGGCCACCAGCTGATTTTCAGGCTCATAGGCCAGCTCTTTGGGCACAGAGCTACAGGCTCCGAGCAGCAACACAGCCGCCCCCATCACCATCGCACGCTTGAACATGTCACTCTCCTTTTCAGATCGTCAGTTCCCGCGCCGACCAGTGCCAACTGCACCGGCCGGCAGGGGATGTTCATCGATTGGTAGCAAGGGTGGCACCACGGCCATTGCCTACCCTGCCCTTACTCGCGACCCGGCAGCTTCTTCCAGGTCACCTTGTCGCGCAAGTAAACCGGGGTCGCCTTCTCCACAGCCACCGCCTCGCCCGCCAGCCAGGCGGTGCGTGCCAGGGGCAGCATGTCTTCTGCTGCCGGGAAGCGCACCTTGCTCCCCATCCGCTCGTCGGCAAGCCCTGCGAGGGTGTCACCATAGGTTTCAAAGCCGGTGCCGACGCAAGTCACCTGGTCTGCCAGCTTGCCACGACTTGCCACCAGGGCGGCGGGATCGCTCACCACTTCCTCACCTACCAACTGCATGCGACTATCGCGCCATTCATAGTGACCGAAGTAAACCTCGTTCATCCGCGCATCGATGGCGGTCAGCACATGCTCGGCCCCGTCCAGACGATGAGCCCCCTGCGCCATGGCCGCCAGGGTGGAGATGCCGATAAGCGGCACACCGGCGCCAAAGGCCAGCCCCTGGGCGACCCCGATGCCGATCCGCACACCGGTAAAGGAGCCCGGGCCACGGCCGAAAGCGATGGCATCCAGCTCGCTCAAACTTATCCCGGCTTCCTCCAACAGAGCCTGAACCATGGGCAAAATCTTGCGGGTGTGATCCCGCGGCGCCTCTTCCCAACGGGAAAACACCTTGTCGCCCACCAGCAAGGCGGCAGAGCAGGCTTCGGTGGCGGTATCAACGGCCAGGATCTTCAACTCGTTCATGCGTTCCAATCTCGATTACATTCAGTCAATGTCATTACCGACCGGCAAACAGTGCCGATCTGTTGTTCAAACAGGTTCAATCACGCTAACAGGGCCCGCAGACCCGACGCGCTGCCAGCAAGCGCCCAAGGGATATACCCCGAGCGCGAGGCCTCAGCCCAACTCAGCACAAAGAGTTCGTCCCGGCTGCGTCATACCTTGGCGCCAAAGAAATCCCCCAGCATGGCCAACTCCCGAGTACGGGGAATGGTGGGCAGACTCTTGATAAAAGTGGCGCCGTAGGGCTTGTTGACCATGCGCGGATCACAGATCACCAGTACCCCATGATCACTGCGATCACGAATAAGCCGCCCCACCCCCTGTTTCAGGGCAATCACCGCCTTGGGCAGCTGGAGTTCGGCAAAGGGATCGCCCCCCTTGAGCTTGCAATCATCGACCCGCGCCTTGAGCAGCGGATCGTCAGGGCTGGCAAACGGCAGCTTGTCGATGATAACACAGGAGAGCGCAGCCCCTCGCACGTCGATCCCCTCCCAGAAGCTGCTGGTAGCCACCAGCACGGCGCGGCCATTTTCCACGAACTCCTTGAGCAGCCGCTGCTTGTTGTCCTCCCCCTGCAACAGCACGGTGCGGCCGATCTCCCGGCGCAGCACCTCGGCCACCTGACGCATCACCTGATGACTGGTGCAAAGAAAGAAACAGCCCCCCGGGGTCTTGTTGATAAGGGGGATCATCAGGTTGGCCAACTGTTCGCCCCGACCAAAGGCGTTGGGCTCGGGCAGATAGCGGGGCACGCACAGGCGCGCCTGCTCACCGTAATCGAACGGGCTGTCCAGAATAAGCTCGGCGCTGCCGGCCAGGCCCAGCTCGGCCACGAAGTGATCGAAGCGCTGATCAACCGTCAGGGTGGCGGAGGTGAACACCCAGGCCACCTCGGGCCTTTGCACCTCGGCCCCGAAACGCTCGGCCACCGAGAGCGGGGTCAGGTTGAGGGAAAAATGGAGCCGCGAGCAGTCATACCAGTAGGAAAAACCGGTCTGGTTCACCGCCAGCACCTCGCCAAGGCGAGTGCGCAGCTCGCAGATCCGCTCGAAGGCGTGATCCAGCTGCTCGCCCCGCCCCAGCGCCAGTTTCAACACCTCGTAACAGAGCCCGATGGCATCGTTGAGGCGAGCCAGCGCCTGTCCCCAGAGGGGCTGGCGCAGCATGTCGCGGGTATTGCCGCGCCCGCCATCCACCCCGAAGGCGAGGCGCAAGTCCTGGCTCGCGATGGCGAGCCGATCCGCCGCCTTGCCAAGCTGGGCCATATCGTGGGCTTCGGCCCGATAGGCAAGCTGGATATCCTGCGCCAGATCCTGGATGGTGCGGCTGCCCACCGACTTGCCGAAGTAGTTGGTGGCGATCTCGGGCAACTGGTGCGCCTCGTCAAACACATAGACCTGCGCCTGCGGCACCAGCTCGCCAAATCCCGTGTCTTTCACCGCCAGATCGGCGAAGAAGAGGTGATGGTTGATCACCACCACCTGGGCGTCCATGGCGCGGCGCCGGGCGATGACCAGGTGGCAATCGTCGTAATAGGGGCAGTCACGCCCCAGACAGTTGTCGTTGGTGCTGGTGACGTGGGCGAGGATCTCGGCGTTTTCCTGCAGTCCCGGAATATCTCCCACATCGCCGTTGTCGGTGGCAGTGGACCAGGACTTCACCTTGACCAGATCATTGAGGATCTCAGGCTTTTGCAGATGGGATTCGCTCAAGAGCCGGTTCATCCGCTCGATACACAGGTAGTTGCTGCGCCCTTTGAGCAGTGCCACCGGCGGGGTGTAAGAGAGCGCTTCAGTGATGGTAGGCAAGTCTCGATAGAAGAGCTGCTCCTGCAGGTTTTTGGAGCCCGTACTGATCACCACCCGCTTGCCGGATTCCAGCGCCGGTACCAGATAGGCGTAGGTCTTGCCGGTGCCTGTCCCCGCCTCCACCAGCAGACGGCCGCCACTCTTGATGGCACGGGCCACCGCCTCGGCCATCTCCAGTTGCGGAGCGCGGGCTTTGAAACCGTCGATATGGTTGGCCAGAGGGCCGTCTGGCTTGAACAGGGTCTGGATGGTCAAAAGGGAGTCCCGCAGCAAAAGGGGGCATTATGCCAAAAGCGCGGCGAAAGCGGGACTGATTCTGCGCTCAGACGAAGAGATCGATCTGATGCTCGGGATCGGGCTTGTGATCGTCCTCCTCCGACGTTGGCTGATCATGCTTGGCCGAGGGGTACGGCTGCTGGCGCTGCTGGGAGTCGCTGTTATCAGTGCCGGTCTTGCGCAGCTGATGCTTTTGGCTGATCTGGGTCACTTCCCGCTTGATCTCTTCGCTGCCAGGCGTGGCGGGCGCCCGGGGCAAGATGGGGAACAAGAGGTCCTGGCTGGGCATGATGTCGACTCCTGCTAGGGGTTATTGTCTAGTTATCGACCAGAAAACCGTTTTCTCAATTTTAATCGATCAAATCACAATTTCGGGTTGCTTTTTCTGTCAAGGCAGGTAGTTTAAATCAGGCGTCAATTACGACATCTTATTTGTAAAGGATTGATTACATGCAGTTCACCACCCTGAAGACTCATCACCACCATCATCATCCCGAATAGTCTTTCAGGAGGTTGACTGCTGGAAGACACTTAACTGGTGACTTCCAAAAGGACCGCAAGATTCATAAACCCTCGGAAGCACCCACTTCCGAGGGTTTTTTCGTTTTTGACTAGAAGGAAATCGAGCAAATGGAAACACAACGTCTACGTATCGCCATGCAAAAGTCCGGTCGTCTGAGCCAGGACTCCCAGGCCCTGTTCAAGAGCTGCGGCCTCAAGATTAACCTGCGCGAGCAACGCCTTATCGCCCATGTCGAAAACATGCCCATCGACATCCTGCGGGTGCGTGATGACGATATCCCGGGACTGGTGATGGAAGGGGTGGTCGACCTTGGCATCATTGGCGAGAACGTGCTGGAGGAGGTGCAGCTCATTCGCGCCGCGCAGGGGCTGCCGGCCGAGGTCAAGACCCTCAAGCAGCTCGATTTTGGCGGCTGCCGCCTTTCCCTGGCCGTACCGGACGACGTTAACTACACCGGACCACAGAGTCTCGCTGGCAAGCGCATCGCCACCTCCTACCCGGGGCTGCTCGGTCGCTTCTTCGCCGAACGAGATATTCCCTTCAAGAGCGTGATGCTGGGCGGCTCGGTGGAAGTGGCGCCGCGCGCAGGCCTGGCCGATGCCATCTGCGATCTGGTCTCCACCGGCGCGACCCTGGAGGCCAACGGTTTGAAAGAGGTGGAGGTGATCTACCGCTCCAAGGCGGTACTGGTACAGGCCCCCAACCCCTTGTCTGATGCCAAACAGAAGCTTATCGACAAGCTGCTGCCCCGCATTCAGGGGATGCAGCAGGCCCGCGAGAGCAAGTACATCATGCTGCACGCCCCCAAGGACAAACTCGATGCCATCACCAGTCTGCTGCCGGGGGCCGAGCGCCCCACCATCATGCAGCTGGCGGGCGAGACCAATCAGGTGGCGCTGCATGTCGTCTCCAGCGAAACCCTGTTCTGGGAAACCATGGAGCAGCTCAAGGCCCTCGGCGCCAGCTCCATCCTGGTGCTGCCCATCGAAAAAATGATGGAATAAGGAAGGGATATCATGCAGACCCTGATCTGGAAGACCCTCTCCCCCGCCCAGCAGGCCGACGTGCTGACCCGGCCCGCCCTGAGTGACGAAGCCGATATCGGCGCCGTGGTGCGGGATATCATCAGCGCAGTACGCAGCCGGGGCGATGAAGCCCTGCGCGAGCTGAGCCAGCGCTTCGAACGTGCCCCGCGCCAGCAACTGCAGGTAAGCAACGCCGAAATCGAGGCCGCCTGCGAGCGCCTCGATGACGACATCAAGGGCGCCATCGAGGCGGCCATCGCCAACATTCGCACCTTCCATGCCGCGCAAGCGCAACCCGTGGTGCGGGTGGAAACCCAGCCCGGGGTGGTGTGCGAGCTGCGCACCCAGCCCATCAGCCGGGTCGGCCTCTACGTGCCGGGTGGCAGCGCGCCGCTCCCCTCCACCGTGATGATGCTGGCCATTCCGGCAGCGATCGCCGGTTGCCGTGAAGTGGTGCTCTGCACCCCGTCCCCGGCCAGCGACGAGATCCTGTTTGCCGCCCGTGCCTGCGGGGTCGAGAAGATGTTCGCCATCGGCGGTGCCCAGGCCATCGCCGCCATGGCTTACGGCACCGAAAGCATTCCCAAGGTGGACAAGATCTTCGGCCCGGGCAACGCCTATGTGACCGAAGCCAAGGGGCAGGTGTCGCGCGACTGGCGCGGCGCCGCCATCGACATGCCCGCCGGCCCCTCCGAGGTACTGGTGATCGCCGACGAGAGCGCCAACCCGACCTTCGTGGCGGCGGATCTGCTCTCCCAGGCCGAGCACGGCCCCGACAGCCAGGTGGTGCTGGTGACCACCTCGCCCCTGCTGGCCGATGCCATCGGCGCCGAGATCAAGGGCCAACTGGCCAAGCTCACTCGCCGCGACATCGCCGCCAAGGCGCTGGGTTCAAGCCTGGTGATCCTCTGCGATAACCTGGATGAAGCCTGCGCCATCTCCAACGCCTATGCACCGGAGCACCTTATCGTGCAGACCCGTGCCCCCCGCGAGCTGCTGGACCGACTCGAGAATGCCGGCTCCATCTTCCTTGGGGCATGGACACCGGAATCCGTCGGGGATTACGCCAGCGGCACCAACCACACCCTGCCCACCTACGGCTATGCCCGCACCTGCTCCAGCCTGGGACTGGCGGACTACCAGCGCCGCTACACGGTGCAGGAGCTAAGCGAGAGCGGCATCCGCGGCCTTGGCCCCATCGTCGAGCGCATCGCCCAGGCCGAGGGGCTCGATGGCCACAAAAATGCCGTCACCCTGAGATTGCAGGCCCTCGCGGGTGCCGTCCAAACCGGTTCACAGCAAAAGGATTTGTCATGAGCATTGCCAATCTGGCTCGCCGCGTGGTGCGTGCCCTCACCCCTTACCAATCTGCCCGCCGCATCGGTGGCAAGGGCCACGTCTGGCTCAACGCCAACGAGGCCCCGCAGGCCTATCCGTTTACCGTCGAGGGGAGCCGTCTCAACCGCTATCCCGAGCCCCAACCAACCGAAGTGGTCAACGGCTACGCCGCCTATGCGGGAGTGAGTCCCACTCAGGTGCTGGTAAGCCGCGGCGCCGATGAGGCCATCGAGCTCTTGATCCGCACCTTCTGCGAAGCGGGACAGGATCAGATCCTCATCTGCCCGCCCACCTACGGCATGTACGCCATCAGCGCCGAGACCTGTGGCGTGGGGATTGTCGAGCAGCCCTTGACGCCTGCGCGCCAGCCGGACTGGCCCGCCATCGCCGATCGCCTCGGCGACGTGAACCTGGTGTTTCTCTGCTCCCCCAACAACCCCACCGGGGATCTGGTGGGCCGCGATGGGCTTATCGCCCTGCTGGAGAAGGCCCGGGATCGCGCCATCGTGGTGGTGGACGAGGCCTATATCGAGTTCTGTCCCGAGGCTTCCGTGGTAGATCTGCTGACCCGTTTCCCCAACCTGGTGGTGACCCGCACCCTCTCCAAGGCCTTTGCCCTGGCGGGGATCCGCTGCGGCTTTACGCTGGCAAGCCCCGAGGTGATCGCCATGCTGGCCAAGGTGATCGCCCCCTATCCCATCCCGGAGCCCATCGCCCAGATTGCGGTTCAGGCTCTCTCCCCCATGGGGCTGACACTGATGTCGGAGCGGGTATTGGAGCTCAACAAGCAAAAGGCACAGCTCAAAACCGAACTGGCCACTTTGTCATGCGTAAAAGAGGTGTTCGAGGACAAGGGCAACTTCGTGCTGGTGCGCTTTGTGGATGGCGCCAGCGTGTTTGCCGCCATGAAGGCCGCCGGCATCATACTGCGGGATTTCTCGACCAAACCCGGCCTTGATAACAGCATTCGCATCACCATCGGCTATCAGGGCGAGATGGACGCCGTGCTGGCCGTGCTGCGTGATCTGCCCTCTCCCATTTTGTAAGACAAGGATGTAGCGATGAAGACCCCGTTTTTGTTTATCGACCGCGACGGTACCCTGATTGAAGAGCCGGTGACCGACAAGCAGGTGGACAGCCTCGCCAAGCTGCGCTTCGAGCCCATGGTGATCCCGGTGCTGCGCGAGCTGCAGGCCGCCGGTTACGTACTGGTGATGGTGACCAACCAGGATGGGCTGGGCACCGCCAGCCTGCCGCTGGAGAACTTCCAGCCGCCCCACGATCTGATGATGCACCTCTTTGAATCGCAAGGGGTGAGCTGGGAAAAAGTGCTGATCTGCCCCCACTTCCCCACCGACGGTTGCAGTTGCCGCAAGCCCCACCTTGGCCTGGTGAAGGAGTATCTCGCCTCGGGCCGCATCGACTTTGCCAACTCCTTCGTGATTGGCGATCGCCAGACCGATCTGCAGCTCGCCGAGAACATGGGCATTGGCGGTATTCGCTACCACCCGCAAGATCACAACTGGCTTGCCATCCGTGATCAGCTGCTCTCCAGAGGGCGGGTTGCCGAGGTGGAGCGCTATACCAAGGAGACCCGCATCCAGGTGGCAGTGGATTTAGACAAGAGCGGCGGCAACCAGATTGAAACCGGCATTGGCTTTTTTGATCACATGCTCGATCAGATAGCGACCCACGCAGGTTTTCGCCTCAAGCTCAAGGTGAGCGGCGATCTGCACATCGACGATCACCACACGGTGGAAGACGTCGGCCTCGCGCTCGGCCAAGTGCTGCGCCAGGCCCTTGGCAACAAGCGCGGCATCGGCCGCTTCGGCTTCGTGCTGGCGATGGATGAGGTACAGGCGGTCATCGATGGCCGGCCGCGTGCGGATGAAGAGACCCCGCTCACCGAGCAGGAGGTCGCCACCGCGCTGGATTTAAGCGGTCGCCCCTACTTCGTATTCGATTGCCCGAGCGGTTTTGGCCGCGACAGCGTGGGCGAGATGGCCACCGAGATGGTGCCCCACTTCTTTCGCTCCCTCTCGGACGCCATGGCCATCACCCTGCAGATGAAAGTGGGCAGCGGCAACACCCATCACCAGGTGGAGGCACTGTTCAAGGGCTTTGGCCGCGCCCTGCGCCAAGCCATTCGGGTGGAAGGGAGCGAACTCCCCTCCAGCAAGGGGGTGCTGTGATGGATGTGAACAAACAGAAGCTGGTCATCATCAATACTGGCTGTGCCAACCTCGCCTCGGTCAGAATGGCGTTCGAGCGCCTCGGCATACAGCCTCGGATCTCCCGCGAGGCGGCCGATATCGAAGCGGCCGACAAGCTGATCCTGCCCGGGGTCGGCACCGCGGTGGCTGCCATGAAAAACCTCAACGAGCGTAATCTGGTGCCGCTTATTCGCGCCGCCAGGCAGCCGCTGCTGGGCTTTTGCCTCGGCATGCAGATGCTGGCGGAAGCGTCCGAAGAGATCATGAGTGAGGACGAAGACAAGGGCGGGCTTATCGACTGCCTCGGCATAGTCCCGGGCAAGATCCGGCTGATGGAGGTGGGCAACCTGCGCCTGCCTCACATGGGCTGGAATCAGGTGGAGCACGACGAGAGCCACCCACTGCTCAAGGGCATTCCAAGCGGCAGCTACTTCTACTTCGTCCACTCCTACGCCCTGGAAGTGACCGGCGCCACCATCGCCACCTGCGACTATGGCCAGCCGTTTACCGCCATCGTCGGCCGTGACAACTTCTTCGGCGCCCAATTCCACCCGGAGCGCTCCGGCGCGGCCGGTGCCCGCCTACTGCAAAACTTTCTGGAGCTTTAACAAGGATGATTATCCCAGCCATTGATCTGATTAACGGCCAAGTCGTGAGGCTCTATCAGGGCGACTACGGCCAGAAGACCGCCTACAGCGACAGCCCGCAGGCCCGTTTCGATGAATATGTCTCCCAGGGGGCAGTGCAGCTGCACCTGGTGGATCTGGATGGTGCCAAGGATGCCAGGGCGCGCCAGCTCCCCCTCATCGCCCAGCTGCTGTCGGCTACCGAGGCGCCGGTGCAGGTGGGAGGCGGCGTGCGCAGCGAGCAGAATGTGGCGGACCTGCTGGCCGCCGGCGCCAGCCGGGTGGTGATCGGCTCCACCGCCGTCAAATCCCCGGATCTGGTGGCCAGCTGGATGGAAAAATACGGCCCCGAGCGCATCGTGCTGGCGCTGGACGTCAATATCGATGCCCAAGGCAATCGCCATATTGCGGTGGCCGGCTGGCAGGAGAACAGCGGGGTAACCATAGAGGCGTTGATCGAGCGTTTTCTGCCTGCCGGGCTCAAGCACGTGCTCTGCACCGACATCAGCCGTGACGGCACCCTGGCCGGCACCAACGTCGAGCTCTACCGGGATCTCTGCTCCCGCTACCCGAGCGTTGGTTTTCAGGCCTCCGGCGGCATTGGCGGCATCAAGGATATCGAGGCGCTCAAGGGCTCCGGGGTCAAGGGGATCATCCTCGGCCGCGCCCTGCTCGAGGGCAAGTTCTCAGTGGGCGACGCCATCGCCTGCTGGGCAGCGCCCGCTGCATCTACCCCGACAGAAACAGGAGGCAACTGATGCTGGCAAGACGAATTATCCCCTGCCTCGACGTCAAGGATGGTGTGGTGGTCAAGGGTGTGCAGTTTCGCAACCATGAAGTGATGGGCGGCATTGTCGAACTGGCCCGCCGCTACGCCGAGGAAGGCGCCGACGAGCTGGTGTTCTATGACATCACCGCCTCAAGCGATGCCCGGGTGGTAGACAAGAGCTGGGTCAGTCGGGTGGCGGAAGTCATCGACATCCCCTTCTGCGTCGCCGGCGGCATCAAGAGCGTCGAGGATGCCCGCCAGATCCTCGAATTTGGTGCCGACAAAGTATCCATCAACTCCCCTGCCCTGGCAGATCCCCACCTTATCACCCGCCTGGCCGAGCGCTTTGGCGTGCAGTGCGTGGTGGTGGGCATCGACTCCTATTTTGATGCCCAAACCGGCCACTATCAGGTCAAGCAGTTTACCGGTGACGAGAGCCGCACCCGTACCACCACCTGGCACACCCTCGACTGGGTGCAGGAGGTACAACAGCGTGGCGCGGGCGAGATCGTGCTGAACGTGATGAACCAGGATGGCATGCGCCAGGGTTATGATCTTGAGCAACTCAAACTGGTGCGGGCCGTCTGCAAGGTGCCGCTTATCGCCTCCGGCGGCGCCGGCGCCATGGAGCACTTTCGCGATGCCTTCACCCTCGCCGATGTGGACGGGGCCCTGGCCGCCTCCGTGTTCCACAAGGGGGTTATCCCCATTCCCGAATTGAAACGCTGGCTGAAAACCGAAGGAGTCGCCATCCGTGAATAATCAAGCTGTAAATAACGACGTGTCGCTGATCGAGCGCCTGGACTGGGCCAAGTGCGACGGCATGATCCCCGCCATCGTCCAGCATGCCGCGAGCGGCGAGGTGCTGATGCAAGGTTTTATGACCAAGGAAGCCCTGGACAAAACCCTAGCGACCGGCCAGGTCACCTTCTTTAGCCGCAGCAAGCAGCGCCTCTGGACCAAGGGGGAGAGTTCGGGCCATGTGTTGAAACTCGTCGCCATCAGCACCGACTGCGATCAGGACTCCCTGTTGGTCGCCGCCGATCCCGTGGGCCCCACCTGCCACAAAGGGACAACCTCCTGCTTCGACGGTCACCCGGTGCCGCCCCTTGGCTTTTTGGCCGAGCTTGAGCAGATCCTGGCAGCACGCAAAGGCGCGGATCCAGCCACCAGCTACACCGCCAGCCTCTATGGTAAAGGCACCAAGCGCATCGCCCAGAAGGTAGGTGAAGAGGGGGTGGAAGTAGCCCTGGCCGCCATGGCCAAGGATCGGGAGGAGCTTATCAACGAATCCGCGGATCTGCTCTATCACCTGACCGTGCTACTGCAAAACGAAGGGCTGGGATTACAGGATGTGGTGCAGCGACTTTATGAGCGGCACAATAAATAACTGTATATTGATAGATGGGCGTAAAGCCCATCTATCATAGTAACAAGGTAGATAATTCGACCAGCTCTATATAGTCAGAATTTGCCAATCTTTTACTTTCAAGACACACTTGATAATATTCATCTCGATCATCATACCTAACGCCAGATTTTGTATAAGTAAGCTGGTTTATATCATTAGGTTTATAACCATTACTGCTAGAGTAGTAACCATCGAGAATTTTGTGAACCTGTAACACATACGAATAAAAGTCATTCGTTTGACAAACTACCTTTTCATTGCGTCCTGAGTGAACGCCTGACCAATAACTAACAATTAATGATAACTTTATTTTGTTTTTAAATGAAAAAACACTATCTCTATTTGCTCTCATATTATTAAGCTCAATTTCTAGGAGCTCCCCACCATTGCGAATGGTCATGTATGCAATGGGGTTTTTTGAATGCATGATAACTAAAGCAGACAAATAAATGATATCAATAGAGCCTTCAGAAGTTGAGTGCAATATAGCAAATAATGTATCCAAGAATGCTTCAATCTCTCTTGCAGACAGTGAAAATGCATCCACAATGTCTGCCATTACTTTAGAAAATTCATTAACATCAGAAAAGCAATGAAATGTTTTACTACATAGAAGCTCAAAACGGTCTGAAACAAATTCTGCTATGAGAAAATAACTTGGACATTTATTCAAATAAAAACGTCTTTTGAAAAACCTGCCTAGATAAGTCTGAACATCAAACCCTTCCCCATAAATTACCTTGATAGTATGTTGCAACTGCTCGGTATCCGTCGCCAGCACAAATACTACACCTGGAATATCGAAGATATGCTTGATGGTTTCCAGCATCTCTACCGCATAAGAAGGGCGACAACGATCCAGCTCATCGATCAAGATAAAGGCTGGGAAATCCAGTTTTCTCTCACTTAAACCAACAGCCCCCTCAACCCATTGCCGTATCTCTTGTTTAAGATACTGGATCGATTCATAACGCTCTTTCTGATTGCTACAAAGGGCGTCAACCAACTGATTGGCATCCTCCCCTTCCAGAGAAAAATCGTCTTCTTCCAGTCCGGCTTTCTTGATGGCCGCTTTCAACGCAAGCTTGCTACCTACCTTGAATAATCCCAATAGTCGCTGGCGCATACCTTCCGGGATTTTATTGTCTTTCCCTGCAACCTCTTTTAGCTGATAGATTATCGACGAAATGACCGTCAATAAGGGATCATCGGAAAAATCCTGCTGCCAGGCATCGATATAGACGGTGGGATAGTGCTGTTTCAGCTCCATATACCAACGCTTTATAAACCAGGTTTTACCCGCCCCCCACTCGGCATTGAGATTGAGCACATAGTTGCGCTGTATACCTTCGGCGGCGAGATAGTTGGTCAGAAAACGGGCGTACTGAGCGCGTTCCAGCCGATCGACACTCAAGCGCTCTTCACTGCCCGCGATGGCTCCCGGCCCCTCCCAGATTACCGAAGCACTCCAATCAAACCCCGCCGATGTCATCTCACTGATCTCCCGATAGATATTGCCGGGAATAATATCAATACCTGCGGAAAAATAACTTGATAAAGGCGCTGTTTGTGACCCTTTTATGCGCGCACCTGCCCGACAGGCAAGGGAGCAGAAAGGGTGATCGGGCAGCAATAAGCATAAAAAAGGCGTATCCGCAGATACGCCTTACTATAGAGACTCGCCACTTCGTGGTGACAGCCAACCTTTAGGAGGCCAGCTTGCCGTCCAGCTCGGCAATCTTGGCCGACCAGTAGGCCGGACCTGTCTCGTGGATATTGTTACCCTGGGAGTCGACTGCCACAGTCACCGGCATATCTTCCACTTCAAACTCGTAGATAGCTTCCATGCCGAGATCGGCAAAGGCGACCACGCGAGCCTTCTTGATGGCCTTGGCCACCAGATAGGCGGCGCCGCCGACGGCCATCAGATAGACGGCCTGGTGTTGCTTGATGCTCTCGACGGTTTTCGGGCCGCGCTCGGACTTGCCGATCATGCCGATAAGGCCGGTTTCACCCAGCATCATGTCGGTGAACTTGTCCATCCGGGTGGAGGTGGTGGGGCCAGCGGGACCAACCACTTCGTCGCGTACCGCATCGACCGGGCCAACGTAATAGATGAAGCGGTTGGTGAAATCGACCCCTTCCGGCAGCCCTTCACCGCGCGCCAGCATGTCGGCGATGCGCTTGTGGGCGGCGTCACGGCCGGTGAGGATCTTGCCGGAAAGCAGCACGGTATCGCCGCTCTTCCAGCTGGCGAGCTCTGCCTTGGTGATGCCATCGACGTTGACGCGGCGCACGTTGCCGCCCGCCTCGCGGGTGATCTCGGGCCAATCTTCCAGTTTCGGCGGGGTCAGTTCGGCCGGGCCGGAGCCATCGAGCTCGAAGTGTACGTGACGGGTGGCCGCGCAGTTGGGGATCATCACCACCGGCTTGGAGGCGGCGTGGGTCGGAGCGGATTTGACCTTCACATCCAACACGGTAGTGAGGCCGCCAAGGCCCTGGGCGCCGATGCCGAGCTTGTTGACCTTGTCATAGAGCTCGACGCGCAGCTTCTCTTCGGTAGTTTCGGGGCCGCGGGCGATCAGCTCCTGAATATCGATATGCTCCATCAGGGCTTCTTTGGCCAGCACGGCCGCCTTCTCGGCGGTGCCGCCGATACCGATGCCGAGCATGCCCGGCGGGCACCAGCCAGCCCCCATGGTGGGCACTGTTTTAACGACCCACTCGACGATGTCGTCGGAGGGGTTGAGCATCACCATCTTGGATTTGTTCTCGGAGCCACCGCCCTTGGCGGCGATGCTTACCTCGACCTTGTTGCCCGGGATCATGTCGATGTGCACCACGGCCGGCGCATTGTCTTTGGTGTTCTTGCGGCTGCCGGCCGGATCGGCCAGCACGGAGGCGCGCAGCGGGTTGTCCGGGTTGGTGTAAGCGCGGCGGGTGCCTTCGTCCACCATCTCCTGCACCGTCATGTCGCTGTCCCACTGCACCTGCATGCCGATCTTCACGAAACAGGTGACGATGCCGGTGTCCTGGCAGAGCGGGCGATGGCCTTCGGCGGACATGCGGGAGTTGATCAGGATCTGGGCCAGGGCATCTTTGGCCGCCGGGTTGGCTTCCCGATCATAGGCGGCCTTGGCAGCCTGAACGAAATCGAGGGGGTGGTAATAGGAGATGTACTGAAGGGCGTCGGCGATGGAATCGATAAAGTCCTGTTTTTTTATAATGCTCATATCTTCCTCACTGGTCCTTGTCCATGCCGCAGGGCAAAACAAGGGCTTCCATATGATTGGCTATGCGGTCGTGCTGACCAAAAACTATCAGCCAGCAAAAAACGAACGGCACAGCAGTTTTTTCTTTAGTCACCGACACCTATGATACGCTTGCCATCCCGCACCGACTAGGGGCCACAAACTAAACTGTTGCCTGTGTAACAAAAAATGACGCCAACACTTCATATTTATCACTTCGATCATCACCCGCGCCTGCACGATCAGTTTGCCCTGTTGCAACACCAGCCCTGGGCCATGTTGCTAGAGTCAGCCGGGCCACTCGGCGCCGACAACGGTTTTGACATCATCACCGCCGATCCGCTGGCCACCCTGGAGACCCGGGGGCCCCTCACCACCCTGCGCCAGGGTGATCAGCAGAGCGAGTACCATGACGATCCCCTCGCCCTGCTGGCCCGCACCCAGCGCGCGCTGCTGGGGGAACTTTCAGAGCAGCCAACCAGGCTCCCGTTTATCGGTGGGGCACTGGGGCTCTTTGGCTATGATCTGGGTCGCCGCTTCGAGCGATTGCCGGTGCAGGCCGCCGCCGATATCGACGTGCCGGACATGGCGGTGGGGATCTACGACTGGGCGCTGCTGCGCGATGTGGCCAGCGGCCGGTGGCAACTGGTGCACTGGGGCGACGAGGCGGGGCTGGCGAAGCGTCTGGCCTGGCTTGAGCAACAACAGTGCAAACCGGCGCCGGCCTTCTCCTTGCAAGGTGAATGGCAGAGCAATATGAGCCGCGCCGAGTATGGCGAGAAGTTTGCCCGCATCCAAGCCTATCTCGCCGCCGGGGATTGCTACCAGATCAACCTGACCCAGCGTTTCCAGGCCCCCTATCAGGGGGACGAGTGGCACGCCTATTGCGCCCTCGCCGTCGCCAACAAGGCCCCCTTCTCCGCCTTTGTCCGATTGCCGCACAGCACCATTTTGAGCCTCTCCCCCGAGCGCTTCCTGCTGCTCGATGGCCGTCATATCGAGACCAAACCCATCAAGGGCACCCGGGCCCGCCACTCTGATCCAGAGATGGATCGCCAGATAGCCCAGGAGCTGGCCCAGGCGGACAAGGACAGATCGGAAAATTTGATGATCGTAGATCTGCTGCGCAACGACATCGGCCGGGTGAGCCGACCCGGCTCGGTCAGCGTGCCTCATCTGTTTGCGGTGGAATCCTTCCCCGCCGTGCACCACCTGGTCTCCACCATTCACGGTGAGCTCGACGAGCGCTGGCAGGGGGTCGATCTGCTGCGGGCCTGCTTCCCGGGCGGCTCCATCACCGGCGCCCCCAAGATCCGCGCCATGGAGATCATCGAGGAGCTGGAACCGCAGCGACGCAATGCCTACTGCGGCAGCATCGGCTATCTCAGCCAGCACGGACGGATGGACACCAGCATCTGCATTCGCACCCTGATCGCCGAGAACGGCCATCTCTCCTGCTGGGCCGGTGGCGGCATCATCGCCGACTCCGATGCCGACAGCGAATATCAGGAGACCTACGACAAGGTGGCCCGGATCCTCCCCCACCTCTCGGCCTTGTGATAAAAATCTTTTTCTTTAACCCGGCATGGAGCCACGGCACAGTGGCTAACGATGAACATGGATAGCCACGACATGGATAGCAATGAACTGCTGACCCGCTTTCAACTTCAACTGCCGGCGCCAGCCCATCGGCTGGCCATCGCCGGACTCAAACCGGCGGCCGTACTGCTGCCGGTGGTAGAACGCGAGCAGGGGTTGCAGCTGCTGCTGACCCGTCGCAGCCCCCATCTGCGCCACCATGCGGGCCAGATAAGCTTTCCCGGGGGGCGCCAGGATCCGCAAGACAGGGATCTGATCCAGACCGCCCTGCGCGAAACCGAGGAGGAGCTCGGCATCAGCCCCCGCCAGATCCGCGTCATCGGTACCCTGAGTCCGCTCAATACCGTCTCCCAGTACGATGTGCTGCCGGTGCTCGGGCTGGTCGAGGGGGATTACCAGCTCACCCTCAGCCAGGATGAGGTGGCTCAGGCATTCGAAGTGCCCCTTGCCCACCTGCTCAATCCCGCCAACCACATCGCCCTCACCTTTCCCCGCAAGCAACACTGGCACACCGTCTACTGGATACCCTGGCAAGATCATTTCATCTGGGGCGCCACCGCCAGCATGATCCGCCAGCTCTCACGACACATCGCAAAATAACAACCTGGATACATTTTGGCGTACAGAATTTGTGCTTTAACATTAAACTAACGTGGCAAATGATAAACAAAAATTGATTTTTTAGTATTTTGATCACGTTTCTATAAGAAAGTGCGGTTTTTCACGTTAGTAAGGTGAATTTGATCAACATTTTTAATCGAAAAAAAAGTATCCTTGCGCCGACTCAATAAAAAACCACACATTCGGGGTGAGATAGATGTCTAAAACTGTCATTGGCGCACAGGATGTTGCGACCGCACAGGAGCAAGGATTCAGCTCCGTCCAGACCACCAAGGGTTGGGCGAAACAAGACACCACCTGGGTGATCAGTCTGTTCGGTACCGCTGTCGGCGCCGGCATTCTGTTCCTGCCGATCAACGCTGGCATGGGCGGCTTCTGGCCGCTGGTCGTGATGGCGCTGCTGGTCGGCCCCATGACTTACCTGGCGCACCGCGGCCTGGCCCGTTTCGTCCTCTCCTCCAAGCAGAAAGATGCAGACATCACCAAGGTGGTGGAAGAGCACTTCGGCGTCGGCGCAGGCAAGCTCATCACCCTGCTCTACTTCTTCGCCATCTACCCCATCGTGCTGATCTACGGCGTGGGCATCACCAACACGGTTGAAAGCTTCATGGTCAACCAGCTGCAGATGGCTGCCCCGCCGCGCTGGATCCTCTCCATCGTGCTGATCATGGGCATGATGTCCGTGATGCTGGCCGGTGAGAAGCTGATGCTGAAAGTGACCGAGTTCCTGGTCTACCCGCTCATCGCCATCCTGGCTGGTATCTCCCTCTACCTGATCCCGGACTGGACCGGTGCCGCTCTGGCGCAGGTGCCGTCTGCCAAGGATTTCGCCACCACCCTGTGGCTGACCATCCCTGTGCTGGTGTTCGCCTTCAACCACAGCCCGGCCATCTCCAGCTTCGCCCTGGCCCAGCGTCGTGACTACGGTGATCGCGCCGTCGAGAAATCCGATGCCATCCTCAAGCGTACCGCCATGGTGCTGCTGGGCTTCGTGATGTTCTTCGTCTTCTCCTGCGTGATGAGCCTGACTCCGGCCCAGCTGGCCGAAGCCAAGGCCCAGAACATCGCCGTGCTCTCCTACCTGGCCAACCAGCATGCGAGCCCGATCATCTCCTACTTCGGTCCGCTGGTTGCGTTCGTCGCCATCGTCTCTTCTTTCTTCGGCCACTATCTGGGTGCCCGTGAAGGCCTGAAAGGGATGATCGTCCAGAACATGACCAAGGCTGGCAAAGAGCCGGATCAAAAGAAGGTTGAGCTGTTCATCATCGGTTTCTTCATCCTGACCCTGTGGGGCACCGCCGTGGCGAACCCCTCCATCCTGGGCATGATTGAATCGCTGGGCGGCCCCATCATCGCCACCATCCTGTTCCTGATGCCGATGTACGCCATCAAGCGTGTACCGGCCATGGCGAAGTACCAGGGCCAGATCAGCAACGTGTTCGTTGCCACCATGGGTCTGATTGCCATCTCCGCCATCTTCTATCAGCTGGTTGGTTAATCCCTCCCGCTGCCGAACCAAAATGCCAGCCGTTATCCGGCTGGCATTTTTTATGGGCGCGCTGCGTCAGTCCCTCCTCTCTTGCCGACATATCCCATCTAACATCCCCTGTTTCCCCTAAGTTCCGTTAACCCTGTCCTGTTTCCCGAATAATCGACCTCTCCCATCCGGTGGGAAAGCACCAGGCACAACACGCTCAACCACCCTGTTGCTTGCATCAACCTCCTGCCGCACATCTGTGTTGTATAAGAAAACACACCGTCGCACCTTTCCCGTAGCCCGCCAGACATTGACTAAAGCCATGGCTGAAGCTGCCACCCTGCCGCCATGGCGTTGCCAATCCACGGTAAAGCCCCGGACGTTGCAATAACGCTGTGGCTCCGCTTTAGCGTTGCAATAAGGTGTAGGGCAGTCGTAGCTTGCCCTTCCCGCCATGAGTTTCTCATCTTTGTATCCAGCCCCTCACTCGTGCTCTGAACCAGACATGGCGTTCAGGCATGACAGGCCAGCAAGCGACTGGCTCAACCTGATGCGATGCCAATGCCCCGCCAACACCATATTTGCAGGCATAAAAAAGCGCCCTCCGAAGAGGGCGCCAAATAACAGAGAAGGTGGGTAACGAGATCAAGCTTCGCGGCTTGGGATCGCCTCGGCGTCCATCAGGCTCTCGTCTTCGGCCATGCAGGCCGCGGCGGTAAACAGCACGTCGGTGGAGCTGTTGAGGGCCGTTTCGGCGGAATCCTGCAGTACCCCGATGATGAAGCCGACGGCCACCACCTGCATGGCGATGTCGTTGCTGATCCCGAACAGGCTGCATGCCAGCGGGATCAGCAGCAGGGAACCACCGGCCACACCGGAGGCACCGCAAGCACTGACGGTGGCAACTACGGAGAGCAACAGAGCCGTGGCCAGATCCACTTCCACTCCCAGGGTATGCACTGCCGCCATGGCCAGCACGGTAATGGTGATGGCGGCGCCGGCCATGTTGATAGTGGCGCCCAGCGGAATGGAGACTGCATAGGTATCTTCCGGCAGACGCAGTTTTTCACACAGGGCCATGTTGACCGGGATGTTGGCGGCAGAGCTGCGGGTGAAGAAGGCGGTCACGCCGCTCTCTTTGAGGCAGGTCAGCACCAGCGGATAGGGGTTGCGCTTGATCTTCCAGAACACGATTAGCGGGTTGACCACGAAAGCGATGAACAGCATGCAGCCGATCAGCACCACCAGCAGCTGGGCATAGCCGAACAGGGCATCGAAGCCGGTCTCGGCCAGGGTGGAGGCGACCAGGCCCAGGATACCCAGCGGGGCACAACGGATCACTGCCTTGACGATGGTGGAGACACCGTGGGAGAGATCGGTGATCAGCGCCTTGGTGCTCTCATTGGCATGACGCATGGCGATGCCAAGGCCAATGGCCCAAGCCAGGATCCCGATGTAGTTGGCATCCATCAACGCCTTGACCGGGTTGGTTACGATGTTGAACAGCAGGGTTTGCAGCACTTCTGTGATGCCGCCCGGCGGAGTGATCTCGGCTGTGTTGGCTACCAGATGCAGGTTGGAAGGGAACAGGAAGCTGGCCATGACGGCGACGACGGCCGCCGCGAAAGTGCCAAAAAGATAGAGTACCAGCAAGGGGCGGATGTTGGTTTTCTGCCCCTGCTTGTGGCCTATGATGGCCGCCATCACCAGCACAAAGACCAGCAGTGGTGCGACCGCCTTCAATGCGCCGACAAACAGGCTACCGAGCAGGCCGGCTGCCCTGGCCCACTCGGGGGCAAACATGGCCAGCAGGATACCGAATACCAGACCGACCAGGATCTGGCTGACAAGACTGGTGCTATTGACCAGCCGGATAAGAGGGTGTTGTTGTGTCATCAAAAAGTCCCTAGGCACCGTAGTGCATGATTCATGAGTCCTGTCTGCAATCCCGCATTGAGAAGCGCCTGCCCCTCATATGAGATAACCGCGGCCAGCCTTCTGTCGGGCCGATCCGGCGGTTATCAGGATTGCTTGATGGAATATCCCACTCGCCACCTTTTTTTTCCAGAGAATCACCAAAAAATATCCGGCTTTTATCACAAAATCCCGCAACAAACTCTTAACCAGAAGGCAACCACCCGTTTTTGTACGCATTTCAACCAGTCTTTACCGACTTACTCACTCCCGTTATCAAGGGGTCGCTGTGTTATCATCGCCAATTTGCGCTGGAGGCCTGCCATGATCCCGACCCTGCTGACCCGACACTTTGGTTTTTCCGGACTCAGATCCGGCCAGGAGGGGGTGATCAACCGGGTGCTGGCAGGCCAAAGCGCGGCCGCCATCTTCCCCACCGGCTCAGGCAAATCCCTTTGTTATCAGTTGCCCGCCCTCGCCCTGCCCCATCTCACTCTGGTGATCTCACCCCTGCTGGCCTTGATGCACGATCAGCTAGCCTTTCTCAAAAACAAGGGGATCAGCGCCGCGACCCTCGATTCCAGCCAGAGTGCGGAAGAGAGCCGTCAGGTGATGCAACAAGCCCTGGATGGCCAGCTGAAGATCCTGATGATCTCGGTGGAGCGACTCAAGAACGAGCGCTTTCGCCGCTTTATCCAGCAGGTGCCGCTGTCGCTGCTGGTGGTGGATGAGGCGCACTGCATCTCGGAGTGGGGTCACAACTTTCGCCCCGACTACCTCAAGCTGCCGCACTATCGCGATGAGCTGAAAATACCCCAGGTATTGCTGCTGACCGCCACCGCCACCCGGGCGGTCATCGAGGATATGCAGGCCAAATTTGCCATCAAGCCTGATAACGTGATCGTGACCGGCTTCTATCGCCCCAATCTCGATCTCGCCGTGGTGCCGCTTCCCCCCGAGGAGCGCGATAGCTGGCTCGCCCAAACCTTGCGCGCAGACCCCGGCCTGCCCACCATCATCTATGTCACCCTGCAACACACCGCCGAGCAGTGCGCCGGGATGTTGCAGCAGCAGGGGCTCAGTGTACTTGCCTATCACGCCGGGCTTGATACTGAGGTGCGCAGCCAGATCCAGCGGGATTTCATGACCGGTCGGGTGGATTGCATCGTCGCCACCATCGCCTTTGGCATGGGGGTCGACAAGGCGGATATCCGCCGGGTGATTCATTACGATCTGCCCAAATCCATCGAGAACTACAGCCAGGAGATTGGCCGGGCCGGTCGCGATGGACAACTCTCGCACTGCACCGTGCTGGCCAACCAGAGCCAGCTGCCGGTGCTGGAAAATTTCGTCTATGGCGATACCCCGGATCTGGCGGCCATCCGCCAGTTGCTTGACATAATTGCAGGCAGCGGCCCGCAGTGGGAATTCACCCTGCTGCGCCTCTCAAGCGAAATAAATATCCGCCAGCTGCCCCTCAAGACCCTGCTGGTTTATCTGGAAATGGCGGGCATCATCACGCCGGCCTACAGCTATTTTGCCGACTACCGCTTCAAGTTCGTGCTGGATAAAAGCGACATCCTCGCCCGCTTCAACCCGGAACGACGCCAGTTTCTGGAACAATTGTTTGCCTGCGCGCCCTTGGCACGCAGCTGGTGCACCATGGATTTCGAGGCACTCTGGCAGGGTTATCAGGGAGAACGCCAGCGGGCGGTTGCGGCCCTCGACTACCTGCAACAACAAGGATGGATAGAACTCGAGAGCAAGCAGATGACCGAGGTCTACCGGGTCAATCAACAGGGGTGGAACAAAGAAGAAGAGGCGCTGCGGCTGCACGGTCTTTTTTTGCAAAAAGAGCAGAGCGAGCTTGCCAGACTGCAGGCCATGCTGGACTTTTTCACCGCCGACGATTGCCTGAGCCACCGCCTGGCCCGCTATTTTGCCGATGAGGCCGCCCCCGCCCGGTGCGGCCACTGCTCCGTCTGTCGCGGTCAGGTTGCCGTGCTCCCGCCTTTGCCCCGACTGTTCATGCCAAACGAGGCGGGCATCCGCGCCTGGTGCGATCCCCTCATCGCCAAGACAGGCACACTGGATGAGCGGGTCCTGGCCCGTTTCCTGTGCGGCATCGCCACACCGCTCACCACCCGGGTCAAGGCCAGATCCCTGGCCGGGTTTGGCCAACTGGCGGCCCATCCCTTTGCCAACGTGTTGCAGGCCCTGAAGCAGGCCTACTCCTGAGCACAAAGCAAGCTGCGCACCACTACAATATTTTCAGCAGATAAAAAAAGAAGACCCTCGCCTTTGCGAGGGTCAAGCCAACGGAAACGTGCTTAAACAGAGCTTAGTGCCACAACAAACCGCTCTCTTGCTAAAGCGGCTTGTCAACTGCACATGGCCAATCTAGATGAGCGAAATTGTAGCGTCAATGTAAAAATTAGAGCTATAACTTCAAACAAATCACATTACGTTGACGTTAGCGTAATGATAAATTTATTGATATTCCCGCCAACTGGCGCCACGCCTGGCTTCCCGTTTCACCTGCATCGACTCGCCCTAACCTGCCCGCAAGCCAAGAAACATTTATTTTTTATGTCTTTGACATTTGCCTCACTATCATGGCAAAAATAATTTAACAGTCAGTAACATAGCTGTGTTGCTGGCTGACCGGCCCACTCGGTAAGCCGGCCGGTTTCGTCACTGTGTCATCAATCAAATAGGGATGGATTACTGGGGCCTGTTGACTAGGCTTTAAATGCAAGACCAAACAAATAGTGATCCGCTCATTTTCAGGGTAAGCGACTATAACGAGGGCAAAGTTATGGGCATCTTCGAGCATTACCAACAGCGATATGAGAAAGCCAGGGAAGAGGAATACAGCATCCAGGAGTTTCTGGACATGTGTAAGCAGGACAAATCCTGCTACGCCTCTGCCGCCGAACGCCTGCTGACCGCCATTGGCGAGCCGGAGATGGTCGATACCTCCGCCAATCCCAGACTGAGCCGGCTCTTCTCCAACCGGGTCGTGGCCCGCTATCCCGCCTTCAAGGACTTCTACGGGATGGAAGAGGCCATCGAACAGATCGTCTCCTACCTCAAACACTCTGCCCAGGGGCTGGAAGAGAAGAAACAGATCCTCTACCTGCTGGGCCCGGTCGGGGGCGGTAAATCCTCTCTCGCGGAGAAACTCAAGTCCCTGATGCAAAAGGTGCCTATTTATCGCATCAAGGGTTCCCCGGTCAACGATCACCCCTTCTGCCTGTTCGACATTGAGGAAGATGGTGAGCTGCTGGAGAAAGAGTACGGCATTCCGCGCCGTTACCTGCGCCCCATCATGTCCCCCTGGGTTGCCAAGCGACTGCATGAGTTCGGGGGCGACATCACCAAGTTCAAGGTGGAAAAAGTCAATCCCTCCATCCTCGACCAGATCGCCATTGCCAAGACCGAGCCCGGCGATGACAACAACCAGGACATCTCCTCTCTGGTCGGCAAGGTGGACATCCGCATGCTGGAGCATTTTGCCCAGGATGATGCCGACGCCTACTCCTACTCGGGTGCCCTTTGCAAGGCGAACCAGGGGATCATGGAGTTCGTCGAGATGTTCAAAGCCCCCATCAAGGTGCTGCACCCACTGCTGACCGCGACGCAGGAGGGGAACTACAACGGCACCGAGGGGCTCTCCGCCCTCCCCTTCGACGGCATCCTGCTGGCCCACTCCAACGAATCCGAGTGGCAGCAGTTCCGCAACAACAAGAACAACGAAGCCTTCCTCGACCGGGTTTACATCGTCAAGGTGCCCTACTGCCTGCGTGTCTCGGAAGAGGTGAAGATCTACGAAAAACTGTTGGTCAACAGCGAGCTGACCGAGGCCAAATGCGCCCCGGGCACCCTCGAGCTGCTGGGCCAGTTCTCCGTGCTGTCGCGCCTCAAGGAGCCGGAAAACTCCAGCATCTACTCCAAGATGCGGGTCTATGACGGCGAAAGCCTCAAAGACACGGATCCCAAGGCCAAGAGCTATCAGGAGTACCGCGACTACGCCGGTGTGGATGAGGGGATGAATGGTCTCTCTACCCGCTTTGCGTTCAAGATCCTCTCCCGCGTCTTCAACTTCGACCACGCGGAAGTGGCCGCCAACCCGGTCCACCTCTTCTATGTGCTGGAACAGCAGATCGAACGGGAACAGTTCCCGCAAGAGCTGCACGACCGCTATCTGGAGTTCATCAAGGGCTACCTGACCCCGCGCTACGTAGAGTTCATCGGCAAGGAGATCCAGACCGCCTACCTCGAGTCCTACTCCGAGTACGGCCAGAACATCTTCGACCGCTACGTCACCTACGCCGACTTCTGGATCCAGGATCAGGAGTACCGTGATCCCGAGACCGGCCAGCTGTTTGACCGCGCCTCGCTCAACAGCGAGCTGGAGAAGATCGAAAAACCTGCCGGGATCAGCAACCCGAAGGATTTCCGTAACGAAATCGTCAACTTCGTGTTGCGCGCCCGGGCCAACAATGCAGGCCGTAACCCCAACTGGACCAGTTACGAGAAGCTGCGCACCGTGATCGAGAAGAAGATGTTCTCCAACACGGAAGAGCTGCTGCCGGTTATCTCCTTCAACAGCAAAACCTCGGCCGAGGAGCAGAAGAAGCACGATAACTTTGTCGAACGGATGATGGAGAAAGGCTACACCCGCAAACAGGTGCGACTGCTCTCCGAATGGTATCTCAGGGTCCGCAAGTCATCCTGACCCTGACCTGTTCAAGGGGGAGTTATGGCGCATTTTATCGACCGCAGGCTCAACGGCAAAAACAAAAGCGCTGTCAATCGGCAGCGCTTCATCCGCCGCTACAAGAAGCAGATCAAACAAGCGGTCTCGGATGCTGTCTCCAAGCGCAGCATTCAGGACGTAGACAAGGGCGAGAGCATCAGCATCCCGACCAAGGATATCGGCGAACCCCATTTCCATCAGGGACAGGGGGGCAAACGGGAGATGGTGCATCCTGGCAACGATCAGTTTGTCACCGGCGACAAGATTGAACGCCCCAAGGGAGGGGGTGGTGGACAGGGTGCCGGTGAGGGGCAGGCCTCCAATCAGGGGGAAGGCTCGGATGACTTCGTGTTCCAGATCTCCAAGGATGAATATCTGGATCTGCTGTTCGAGGATCTCGAGCTGCCCCGCCTGCAAAAGACCCAACTCAACCAGCTGATGGAGATGAAAACCTACCGGGCGGGCTACACCTCCAACGGGGTGCCCGCCAACATCAACGTGGTGCGATCCCTGCAAAACTCGCTGGCACGGCGCATGGCGCTGCAGGCGGGCAAGAAACGCCAGCTGCACGAGCTGGAGGATCGCCTCGCCCTGCTGGCCGCCGATCCCAACGAGCACTTTGCCGAGATGTCCCAGCTCGAAAAGGAGATCCGCGAGCTGAAACGGCGGATCGATGCGGTGCCCTTCATCGACACCTTCGATCTCAAGTTCAACAACTTCGTCAAGCGACCGGTGCCTTCCAGTCAGGCGGTGATGTTCTGCTTGATGGACGTCTCGGGTTCCATGGATCAGGCCACCAAGGAGATGGCCAAGCGCTTCTACATCCTGCTCTATCTGTTCCTGAGCCGGACTTACAAGAATGTCGAGGTGGTCTATATCCGCCACCACACCCAGGCCAAGGAGGTGGACGAACACGAGTTTTTCTACTCCCAGGAGACGGGGGGCACCATCGTCTCCAGCGCGCTCAAGATGATGAACGACATCATCAACGATCGCTATCCAGCCAACCAGTGGAACATCTATGCGGCGCAAGCGTCAGATGGCGACAACTGGGCCGACGATTCCCCCCAGTGCCGTGAGATCCTGGTGCGGGACATCATGCCGCGGGTGCGCTACTACTCCTACATAGAGATAACCACCCGTGCCCACCAGACTCTGTGGCACGAGTATGAATCGGTGGCCAGCCAGTTCCCCCACTTTGCGATGGAGCATATTCGCAAGGTCGAGGATATCTATCCCGTATTCCGGGAGCTGTTCAAGAAGCAAGCGGCGTAAGGAGGTCACATGATCGAAACCGAAAAACGAGTGACGCCACTGGATGACGGGCCGGACTGGAACTTTGATCTGCTGGAGACCTACCACCAGGAGATCGCCCGAGTCGCCAGGTTCTACAAGCTGGACACCTACCCCAACCAGATCGAGGTGATCACCGCCGAGCAGATGATGGATGCCTACTCCAGTGTCGGCATGCCCATCGGCTACCAGCACTGGTCATTCGGCAAACGCTTCATTCACACCGAGCGCAACTACAAGCGTGGCCAAATGGGACTGGCCTACGAGATCGTCATCAATTCAGACCCTTGCATCGCCTACCTGATGGAGGAGAACACCATGCCGATGCAGGCATTGGTGATGGCCCACGCCTGCTACGGCCACAACTCTTTTTTCAAGAACAACTACCTGTTCAAGGCGTGGACCGATGCCTCCTCCATCATCGACTACCTGCTGTTTGCCAAGAACTACATCACCCAGTGCGAGGAGAAGCACGGTATCGATGCGGTGGAGCAGCTGCTCGACTCCTGCCATGCCCTGATGAACTTCGGGGTGGATCGCTACAAACGCCCCCAGAAGATCTCGATGGCGGAGGAGAAACGGCGCCAGAAGGCACGGGAAGATTATCTGCAGACCCAGGTCAACGAGCTGTGGCGCACCCTGCCCAAGCAACACAAGAGTGCCGGGGTCGAGGACAAACGCTACCCCGCCGAGCCCCAGGAGAACATTCTCTACTTCATCGAGAAAAATGCCCCCCTGCTCGAGCCCTGGCAGCGCGAAATCGTGCGCATCGTGCGCAAGATAAGCCAATACTTCTATCCCCAGAAGCAGACCCAGGTGATGAACGAGGGGTGGGCCACCTTCTGGCACTACACCATCCTCAATCACCTCTATGACGAGGGCAAGATCAGCGATCGCTTCATGATGGAGGTGCTGCACAGCCACACCAACGTGGTCTATCAACCGGCCTACAACAGCCGCTACTACTCGGGCATCAATCCCTATGCACTGGGGTTTGCCATGTTCACGGATCTGCGCCGCATCTGCGAGCACCCGACCGAGGAGGACAGGTACTGGTTCCCGGACTACGCCGGCAGCAACTGGGTCGAGACCCTGCATTTCGCCATGCAAAACTTCAAGGACGAAAGCTTCATCAGCCAGTTCCTGAGTCCCAAGGTGATGCGGGACATGAAGCTCTTTGCCATCGATGACGACGATCTGAAGAACTACCTCAAGATCTCCGCCATCCACAATGACGAAGGCTACCGCCAGGTGCGCAACACCCTGTCGGCTCAGTACAACCTCAGCAATCTGGAACCCAATATTCAGGTCTACAACGTGGCGGTAAAGGGGGATCGTTCCCTCACCCTGCGCTATGTGCCTCACAACCGCATCCCCCTCGGTGATTCCCGCCACGAGGTGCTCAAGCATCTCCACCAGCTGTGGGGATTCGATGTGGTGCTGGAGCAAGACAACGGCGACATGCCGCCAGACATCATAGGGCGTTGTCCGGAGCGCAAGCCCGGGATCTGACTCATCGCACCTCCCAATGGCCCACCCTGGTGGGCCATTTTTTGCCCCCTTTACTCCACGCCGTACCCGTCCCTGCATGCCATCAGCACCAGCATAAAAAAAGAGGCCCGCACCTTCGGGGTGCGGCCTCTTTATCTGGCCATCGCGGGACGCTATCAGTAGAAGGTCTGCTGCTCCGCGGCCATCGCCTTGAGGCGATCACAGGGGGCGAAACGATCGCCGTGGCGCTTCTGGTAATACTCCAGCCGGCCGACCAGATGGTCGATGCCAAGCGTATCCATATAGCGGAAAGGACCACCGAGGAAGGGCGGGAAACCGATGCCGAAGATAGCGCCGATGTCGCCATCACGGGCCGAGGCCACCACGCCGCCATCAAGGGCCATGGCCGCTTCGTTGAGCATCAGCAGCACGCAGCGCTCGGCGATCTCCTGCTTGGCCAGTTTGGCCACCGGCTTGATCCCCAGCACCCCATAGACGCTCTCGTCCACCTTCTTCTTGCCCTTGGCGGCCTTGCCGTAGAGGTAGAAGCCCTTGCCGTTCTTGCGACCCTTGCGATCGTTCTCCAGCAGCTTGTCAAAGGCCTTGGGCGCCTGGAACTGCTCGCCCCCCAGCTCTTTTTCAAGGATGGGCGAGATCTTGGCCCCCACGTCGATCCCCACCTCATCGAGTAAAGTGATGGGGCCCACCGGGAAGCCAAAGTCGAGCAGGGCGCCGTCCAGCACCTCCACCGGTTCCCCTTCCAGCACCAGGCGAGCCGCCTCGTTCATGTAGGGAGCCAGGATGCGGTTGACGTAGAAACCCGCCTCGTCTTTCACCACGATCGGAGTCTTGCCCTGGGCACGGGCAAAGGCCAGGGTGGTGGCCACCGTCTCTGGGCTGGTCGTAGCATGGGGAATGATCTCGGCCAGCGGCATCTTGTCCACCGGACTGAAGTAGTGCAGCCCCACCACCCGCTCAGGGTGCGCGGCGGCGGCCGCAATCTGGTTGATGGGAAGCGACGAGGTATTTGAGGCAAATACGGTGTGCTCGCCGCACTCGCGCTCCACATCTTTCACCATCTGGTGTTTGAGGGAGAGATCTTCAAACACCGCCTCCACCACCATGTCGACCCGGTGGAAACCGGAGTAGTCGAGGGTGCCGGTCAGCAGGCTCATCTGTTTTTCCAGCTCGCTGCGCAGGAGTTGGCGGCGTTTGAGCTTCTTGGCCAAGATGTCATAGCTGTAGCGCATGGCATTGCCGATGCCGGCGTTGGCCACGTCCTTGATCCGCACCGGCACACCAGCCTTGGTGGCGGTGACAAAGGCGATGCCGCCCCCCATCAGGCCGCCGCCCAGCACGGCGGCATGACCCACCTTACGCGGCTCGGCCCCCTGATAGGTGACCTCTTTCTTCATCTCGGTAGTGGCGAAGAAGATAGAGCGCAGAGCCGCAGATTCGCGGGTCATCACCAGCTCGCCAAAGTGGCGGGACTCGGCGGCGAGCCCTGCCTGCATCCCCTCCTCCACGCCGATGCGTACCACCTCGATGATCCGCTCGGGGGCCGGATAGTTGCCACGGGTCTTGGCCTTCACCCCTTTGCGCGCCTGATCGAACAGTACCTTGCGACCCAGCTTGTTGGTTTCCAGCAGCTTGCCCTGCAGATCCCGTTTCAGCTGGTGGCGCGGCTTGCCCTTCTTGGCAAGCTTGATGGCGGCCTCAAGCAGAATGGAAGGCGGCACCACATCGTCCACCAGTCCCAGCTTTTTAGCCTGTTTGGCCCGCACCTGCTTGCCGGTCAGCATCAGATCCAGCGCCTTGGCCACCCCGATGAGGCGAGAAAGACGCTGGGTCCCGCCAGAGCCCGGCAGCAAGCCCAGTTGCACTTCGGGCAGACCGAGTACGGTTTTACCATGCTCAGTTACCACCCGGCCATGACAGGCCAGCGCCAACTCCAGCCCACCGCCAAGGCAGGGGCCGTGGATGGCGGCGATCACCGGAATGGTCAGGGACTCGATCTCGGCGAAGATGATCTGCCCCTCGCGAGAGAGCGTCTCGGCATCCTGGGCGCTGGCACAGGCCGCCAGCATGCTGATGTCGGCCCCGGCGATGAAGGAATCCTTCTTGCCTGAGGTGATCACCAGGCCGATCAAATCCCGATTGCCTTTCACCTCGGCCAGCAGGTTGCGGATCTCCTCTGCAAAAGAGGCCTTCAGGGTATTCATGCTCTCGCCCGGCACATCCATGGTGAGGATGCCGATGCCATCTTTGCGTACGTCCAGTGAAAAAGTCTTCGCGCTCATCATTCAACCTCCAGCACCATGGCCGCACCCAATCCGCCTGCCGCGCAGGCGGTGTTGAGCCCCAATCCCCCACCCCGACGACGCAGCTCGTGCAGCGTCTGAGTGATCATCCGCGCGCCGGTGGCGGCAAAGGGGTGACCATAGGCCAGGGAACCGCCGAGCACGTTGAACTTCTCCATGTCCACCTCACCGATGGCCTGATCGCGGCCCAGCTTGTCACGGGCAAACTCTTTGCTTGCAAACATCTTGAGGTTGGCCAGGGTCTGGGCAGCGAATGCCTCGTGCATGTCGATAAGAGTCAGATCGGCCAAAGTGATGCCGGCGCGGTCCAGCGCCAGCGGCGTAGCATAGGAGGGCCCCATCAGCATGTCCTGCCAGACGTCGATGGCAGAAAACGCGAAACTGCGAATAAACCCAAGCGGCTCTAGGCCGAGCTCCTTGGCCCGCCCTTCGCGCATCAGCAGCACGGCGGCAGCACCGTCGGTGAGCGGGGTGGCGTTGGCGGCAGTGACGGAGCCGTGCACCCGATCAAACACCGGTTTGAGCTTGGCATAGCTTGCCAAATCAGACGCCTCGCGGATGTTGTTGTCCCGCTCCAGCGGCGACTTGTAGGGCGGTACGTGGGCGGTAAACACCTCACCACTGAGCTTGCCGTCGGCCCAAGCCTGCGCGGCCAGAGTATGGGAGCGATGGGCCAGCGCATCCTGCGCCTCGCGGCTGATGCCGTGGGTCTTGGCCATCTGCTCGGCGGTCTGCCCCATGGAAAGGCCGGTGGAATATTCGGCCACTGCGGGGGGCACCGGCAGCAGATCCTTGACCCGCAACTGGCGCAGAATGTTGAAGCGCTGCTGCAGATTGCGCGCCTTGTTGAGATCCACCAGGGCGCGAGCCAGCTTCTTGCTCACCCCGATGGGCAGCACGGAGGAGGAGTCAGCGCCGCCGGCAATGGCGATATCGGCCATGCCCGCCATGATGGACTCGGTGACATTGGCCACCGCCTGGAAACTGGTGGCACAGGCACGGGAGACGCTATAGGCATCCGTGGTCACGCTCATGCCGGTACCGAGCACGATCTCGCGAGCGATGTTGGGGGCTTCCGGCATCTGCACCACCTGGCCGAACACCAGCTGATCGATAAGCTTGGGATCGAGATCGGTACGGGCGAGCATCTCGCTCACCACCAGTTTGCCGAGATCCACCGCAGGCACGCCGTGATAGGCAGTCGCCTGCTTGGCAAAAGGGGTTCGCAGACCCGCCACGACGGCAATCCGTTCGCCCTGGCGAGTCGTCAGTTTCAATGGCTGTTTCATCCTGGCTCCTTGGGTTATAAGGCAGAGGTCTGACCTCATTGCGCCACATCTTAACAATCCAATCACAAGTTTCATACAGCTGATTGAAACTAAATTGAGCGCAACTCGGCCCCCTGGCTCGCCCTCGCGGGTCAACTGGAGTATAAACAGATCAACTTCCATAAAAACAACGGGTTTATCGCATGGCTGTGGCCGAATTCAGACAATTGAGGGACTATTTGAGCAGCCAGATCCTGGGACAGGATGAGCTGATTGAAGGCTTGCTGATCGCCCTGCTATGTGAAGGACATGTGTTAATCGAAGGGGCGCCCGGTCTTGCCAAGACTCGAGCAGTCAAGGCGCTGGCCGGCGCCGTCGAGGGACGCTTCGCCCGCATCCAGTTCACTCCGGATCTGCTGCCGGCCGATCTCACCGGTAGCGAGGTATTTCATCCCCAGGATGCCAGCTTCGTGTTCCAACCCGGCCCCCTGTTCAATCATCTGGTCCTCGCCGACGAGATTAACCGGGCTCCGGCCAAGGTGCAGTCCGCATTGCTGGAGGCGATGGCCGAACACCAGATCACGGTGGGCAAGAAGAGCTGGCGCCTGCCGCCCCTCTTTATGGTGGCAGCAACCCAGAACCCCATCGAGCAGGAGGGCACCTACCCTCTGCCGGAGGCCCAGCTCGATCGTTTCCTGCTCAAGCTGATGGTTGATTACCCGAGCCTCACCATGGAGCTCGCCATTTTGCAGCTCAACGCCAAAAGCGAGCAGCTGGCCGCCGCCCCCGTGACCCTGAGTCAGGCCACCTTGCAGAGTGCCCGCAGCGAGGTGCTGGCCGTGACGATGCAAGAGCGGCTCGCTCACTATCTGGTGGCGCTGGTGTGTGCCACTCGCCCGGGCAGCGGCCTGTGCCCCGCTCTCGAGCCCCTCATCGCCGTCGGTGCCAGCCCCAGAGCCTCGCTGGCCCTGGCCCGCTCGGCCCGTGCACGAGCCTGGCTCGCAGGACGAGACTATGTAGTGCCGGAAGATATCCAGCTGCAGACCTATCCTGTACTGCGCCATCGCCTCATTCCCAGCTACCAAGCCCTGGCGGACAACCTGGACAACGACACCCTGATCGCCCGCTTGCTGGATCTGGTGCCATGCCCCTAGATCCTTGCCAGCATCCCGATATCGCGCTGGAGCTGCCTCGCTTGATCAATATCCGGCTATGGGCAAAAGCCCGCAGCAAACCGGGAAGAAGCAGTGCCGAGCGAGGCAAGCCGGGCCGCTCCCCGGGCCTCACTTTCAAGGAGCTGCGCGCCTACCAGGCCGGTGACGAGGTGCGCCACATCGACTGGCGGGTCACCGCCCGGCTCGGGCGACCCTATACCCGCCTCTATAGTGAAGAGCAGGATCAGGCTCGCTGGCTGCTGCTCGATCTCTCCCCCGCCATGTATTTCGGCTCCACGCTGCAACTCAAGGCACGTCTGGGATGCGAGCTGGCCGCCGCCCTGATCTGGCAAGGGGAACAGCAACACAACACCTTGATCTGCCACGGCGCCGAACCCCATCGCCTGAGCCAGCGCGGCAGCGTCATCCCCTTGCTCGAATCCCTCTGTCATCACTACCGTCTCGGCCTGATGCGCCGCGACCCAGCGCCCTTCCTCGCCCAGACCCTGGCCAGGCTGACCCTGCCCCATGGCGCCAGACTGACCCTGATCACGGATCACAGACCCTGTGATGGCGCCCTGTGCCAACAGTTGCAGCTCTTGTCCCGTCGCCACGATATCCACTACTGGCAGATCCGCGACCCTCTGGAGGCTGACCTGCCCGCTCACGGTCAGCTGCCTGTCGCCATCGAGCGTCCGCCCCGGCACTATCAGGGCTGGCTGGATGGCCAACATGCGGGATTTACCAAGCGTTACCAACAAGCGGCCCAGCAGCAACTGGCCCATGGCAGGCAGCAACTGTTACCGCTGGTGCAGCGCCTTTATCTGCTCGACAACGGCCAGACGCTGCAGCAACAGTGGCAGGAGGGGTTATGTCATCAGGGATAAATGCTTCTGCTGCGCTGGAAGTTGCCAGCCCCGCTTCGGATGCCATCACGCCGCCGCTAAGCTCGCTGATGAGGGACATACACCCGGGCCCCGAGATCGTCGAACAGAGCCTGGACCCGAGGATTCAAGGGCTATTGTGGCTACTGATCGGTGCAACATTGCTCTGGCTGATCATCCGTTTCACTCTGATGGTGCTGGGATACCGGCGCTGGTGTCGACAGTTTGATGGGGACCCCCAGCAACTGGTGCCTCGACTTCAGGAGGCCCTGCGCCATGAGGCGCTGCAGCGCTGGCCCGAGGCTCGCCAGCTGCATGGCGAGGCGTGGCTCGCCTTTGTCGATCGCCATGGCGGGAGCGATTTTTGCCAGTTTGCCGATCAATGGAGCGGCTGGCTCTATGGCAACCAGTCACCCACCCGCGAGCAGTGCGCCCGGCTTGAGCATGCCTATCGCCGCTGGGGGCGCACCGTTTTTTTGCGCCAGCCACTGTTGGCGACGAGACGCGCTCGCCGGAGGCAGTCATGATCCTCGCCTGGCCCTGGTTTGCCCTGGCACTGGTGCTGCCCCTGCTGGTACGTTTTGGCCTGCCTTCCCTGAAGAGGGGTCATCTGCACCATCCCGGCTTTCCCCTGCTGCGTCCCCACGGTGGCTTGTCCTTATGGCGCGCTCTGCTCATCTGGTGCGCCCTGATCCTCGCCCTCTGCCGCCCCCAATGGTGGGGAGAGCCTATCGTGCGTTATCAGGAGAGCCGCGATCTGCTGCTGGCGGTGGATCTCTCCGACAGCATGCGCACCCCCGACATGCTCGATCGCGGCGAACAGTTGGCACGTCTGACGGCGGTGCGCCAGCAGATCAAGCAGCTGATCGCCGCCCGTACCGGAGACAGGCTCGGGCTTATCGTCTTTGCTGATCACGCCTACCTGCTCTCACCCCTGACCCGGGAGATCCCCGCCCTGCTGACCTTGAGTGACGAGCTCGACTTTGATCTGGTGGGGCGTACTACGGCGCTCGGTGAAGCCATCCTGCTGGCTCGCCAGCACGCCGACCCAGCCCACCCCGGCGCCCTGCTGCTGGTGACCGATGGGCGCAATACCGCAGGCAGCGCCGATCCTCTGCAGGAGGCCCGCCTCGCCGCTGCGAGCGGCATGCGGATCTACACCCTGGGGGTTGGCGCCGATCCGGATACCTTCGTCCTGCCTTACGATCAGCTGGGCACCGGCCAAGCCGATCCCAGCAGTGAGCTGGATGAGCCCCTGCTCAAGGCGCTAGCCGAGGTGGGCCACGGGCGCTACTTTCGGGCACGCACCCAGGCCGATCTTGAGGCTATCAACAACGCCCTCAATCAACTGGAACCCACCGCCCGGCCAATTGCGCACCATCAACCGATCACCGAACTTTATCCCTGGCCACTGGCGCTGGTGTGCGCCCTCTTGCTGCTCCCCACCAACGGCAAAGGCGCGCTTCCTGGTGGCTGGCGCGCCCTGCTGGCAAGAAGGGTTCGCCGATGGAGCTGATCCTGCTGCGACCATGGTGGCTGCTTGCCCTGATCCCCTGGCTCTGGCAAGGGTGGCGACGCCATCGCCAGCCCCCCCTGCTGGCGCCAGCCATGCAGGCCTATCTGCTGCCTGCCACCAGGCCCTCTCGCCCCTGGCGCTGGCTGGCAACCTTGCCCGTCATCCTGGCACTGAGCGGGCCGGCTCTGCGCGGTGAGCTGCAACAACAACCCGCCGCCCCCCTCGATATCTGGCTGCTCGATCTCTCCCGCTCCATGGAGGCCACCGATCTCAAACCTGATCGGGCCACCCGGGTCAGGTGGCAGCTACAGCAGTTGCTCGCCAGCGCCCAAGGCGCGCGTATCGCCCTCATCCTCTATGCCGGGGATGCCTACCTCGCCATGCCACCGACCCGGGATCATCAGGCGCTCTCCCTGCTGCTGCCCGACTTGCGCCCCGCCATTATGCCGCTGCAGGGCAGCAACCCGGCACGGGCCGTCGCCCTGGCCATGAAACAGATTGCCCCCGGCGAACAGGCCCGGCTGCTGCTCATCACCGATGATCTAAGCGCCAAACAGATAGCGCAGATTGGCAAGCTGTGGCCCTGCCAGCAGAGCCTGTTTTGCCACGACAATGCCCCAGCGCGGCTCGATATCCTGCTCGCCAGCAGCGGCCAGGCGGCAAATATGCCTCCCATCCCGGCCGGTGAACTTGGTTTTGCGCACCAGCCCCCCCGTTTGCCGGCACCGGACGGCCACGCCATCGAGGCCCTGGCGAGCCGCCTTGGCGGTTCACTGCAGTGGCTTGACGGCGCCCCTCCCCGTTTTGCGCCGCTGCCGGCCACCAGCTCGGCCCTGACGCCAGCCCCCCTCGATCTCGGTCCCTGGTTGCTGATCCCGCTGCTGCTGCTCGCCCTACTCGCCAGAGTGGGGGCCTATATGATGGTGCCGCTGCTGCTTGGCTGGCCACTGTTGCAGTCACCGTCGGCACAGGCGAACGAGCTCACCGAACAACAAGCCCTTGCCGCCTATCAGCGAGGAGATTTTGAGGACGCGGCCCTGGCCTTCGATAACCCCATCTGGCGCGGCAACGCCTGGTATCGGGCAGGCAAGTTCCGTCAGGCGATCGCGGCCTATCAGGAAAATGACAGCGCCACCGCCCACTACAACCGGGGCAATGCGCTGGTACAGCTCGGGGAACTGGACAGCGCCAAAGAGGCCTATCTGGCTGCTCTTGCGCAAGAACCTGGCCATGAAGATGCCCTCTATAACCTCTCCTTGCTGCAGGGCCAGGCGGCATCCGCGCCTGAGAGGACCGACACGACGCCTCACCCGTCGCCCTCTTCTCCTCAAAGCGAACCGGCCCCCTTGCCCCCCGCCCCGCCGGTGGTACTGCTTGAACAGCGTCTTCGCAAGGAGGCGCTCAGGCGGGAGCTGGTCAAAGTGGAGGCGCCCTGGTGAGATACCTGGTGCTGATCCTCGCGTTGCTGGCCTTCCCCGGCTGGGCCTTGCCACCTCGGGCCGAGTTGTTGCCGGGCGCCACTGCGGCGGACTGGCTATTGATCATTGAGGCAGATGGCGAGCGCGATAGCCGCGAGCTGGAGATAGCCCCGCTGCTGCGCCAGTTTGCAGTGGGCAGGGTCACCATGAGTCGAGTCACGACGCCGGTGCAGCAGCTGACCCGCTGGCAGATCCCCCTGCACCTCGGCCAGGGGCACGATGGAACGGCTGACCTCATCATTCCCTCCCTCAAGCTGGGTGATGAGATGACCCAACCCCTCCATTTTCGCCCGCAGCAGGTGGCAAAAATCGCACCACCTCCAGCACCCACGCCGATGGAGATGCAGGCCCGCCTGCTGCATCAAGGGCCCCTCTATCCCGGTCAGCCGGTCATTTACCAACTCACCCTCTGGCTCCCCGCCAATCTGCAACACCCGGGGTTGAGCGAGCTGACCTCTCCCCATTTCATCATTCGCCGCCTTGGCGATGACGAGTGGATAGCCCCCGCACAGGGGGGATTGCCCGGCAGGCTCACCCGCAGCTGGCTGATCCAGGCCAGAGAGCCGGGGCACTGGCAATTGGAGTCTCCCCGCTTGCAAGGCCAGTTGCCCCGACCAGGGGACGGGCCGGATCGGCTCTCCGCCAGAGCGGCGCCGCTTCAGGTTCGGGTGGACAAGGCTCCTGCCACGCCCGTGGCCAGCGCCCTGACCTTGCGCCAGCGCATCGAGCCCGCCAGCGAAGGGCCTTTGGGAGAACCGTTGATCCGCATCCTGACCCTGACGCTGGAAAATGGCGACAGCAGTCAGGTGCAGCTGGCCCCTCTCATGGCAAGTCGCCTCCCTGACGGTTTGCAGGCCCATCCCGACGGGGAGCGGCAAAACGAACGCTACCGCGACAATACCCTGCACATCGAGCGAGAGTGGCGGCAAACTCTGTCAGCCCAGGAGACCGGTACCTACCTGCTGCCCCCCATTGAGTTGAGCTGGTTCAACACTCAAACCGGCAAAATTGAGCAACTATCCCTGCCAGCCACCCGCCTCAGCTTCCAGCCCACGACGGGCCATGAAGCAGAGCAGAGCGCATCACGAGAAGTCGCCGCAGACAGTCTCTGGTGGGTGTTGCTGGCGTTGGGGCTGCGCATGGTCTGGCATCGCTGGCCACGCTGGCGGGCTTTCTATTACCTGCAGCGGGCACTCTGCCTGCACCGGCCCGATGCCAGCCGAAAAGCGCTCATCCATTGGGCCTCCCTACGCTGGCAGGGCACCTATTATGAATTAGGCCAGTTGCAGCGAGCTCGGCATAATCATGTCGGCGCGCACCTAGAAGATCTCGAACGAGTCTGCTTTTCCAGCCAGCCAACTGATCCGCTCCCCCGCTGGCAACAGCTCGCCGACACGCTAAGGCCCCATGAAACCATCGGGATCGCACACCTCATCTGCCTGCTGGCGCACCTGAGTGCTCGCTCCCGCGCATCGGCCCCCTGACAAGGAGTGCTTAATGGCATTGCTGTTTTTCAGAAAAAAACACGCTCAGCACCATATTGGAGGAAATGATCCGGCCAGTACGCCGGTCTATGACCATATGGCTGACAAACAAACCAAATTTGAAGCACTGGTCCATGCCCTGCACGGGGATCTCTACCGTTACGCCTACTGGCTGACCCGGGATCCGGCGGTGGCGGAAGACTTGGTGCAAGAGACCTTCCTACGCGCCTGGAAGGCCATCGACACCTTGCTCGATGACAAGGCAGCCAAGAGCTGGCTGATCACCATACTAAGGCGAGAGAACGCCCGCCGTTTCGAGCGTAAACAGTTCGATCTGGTGGATCTGGATGAACATCCCCAAAGTCACCCGGATGCCCTGCACAGCGAACAGGAGATGGAACACGAGTGGCTACGCCGCCATATCGGCCGCCTGCCCGAGGAGTACCAGGAACCCCTGCTGCTGCAAGTGGTGGGGGGATTCAGTGGTGACGAGATTGCCGAGATGCTCGGCCTCAACAAAAACACCGTCATGACCAGATTGTTTCGAGCCCGCAACCAGATCAAAGAGGCGATGGAACAGAAGAAACCAGCAAGAGGACACGGACATGGATGAACTCGAATTTCGCCGCAACGCCATGATCCAGCCCCATGATCAGCAGCCGGATTTTCTCGAGGCGGCCAATGCCAATCCGGCCAATCGCCAATATCTGGACGAGATGAAGCGGCTCGATCGTTCGCTCCATCAGGCCATGGAAGTCGACGTCCCAGCCGGACTCGCCCAGCGGATCCTGCTAAAACAGGCCTTGCTGCGAGAAGAAGATGAGGCCCGGCAACCGGCTCATCCCGTGGGGAACCTGCCCACGGCAACATCAGGTACTGCCAGGACCAATTGGCGCCAGCTGGCCATGGCCGCCTCCGTCGCCTTCCTGCTCGGGCTCAGCACACGCTGGATAACCCTGCCCCAGGCTCCGGCCACGACCCAGTCCCTCGCCCAGGTGGCGATGGCCCATGTCTATGGGGAAGCACCTTTTATCAAGGGAGTCGACGAGCGGGTCAACCTGCAAAACATCAACGCCAAGATGGAGAAATATGGCGCCACCTTAAGCGGGATGGACGGGCTCAAGGTGACCTATGTCAACCATTGCTCTTTTTATCAGGGGCCCGCGCTGCACATGGTGATCCAGGGCAAGATGGGACCGGTCACCCTGTTTCTGGTACCCAAACACGTGCCCTTGACCCTGCAACCCAACTTTGAGGATGGCACCCTCAAGGGTGAAATAGTGCCGCTGCGGGGTGCCAACATGGTGCTGATTGGTGACATGCAAGAGCCCCTTGCGCCAGTTGCCGACACACTGGAGTCACGTCTGCACTGGTCCATTTAACAAAACCGGTCGATACCCATATTCACAGGCAGTCTGGCTCGCCCAGCTGCCTGTTCAACTCAAGTTCCCCCCTCTTTTTCCGCCAGATGTCGCACGTTATCCCATTTTTCAAAAAAATATTTTTGTGAGCCAGATCGGTTAATTTGCTCTAAAAATGGCCTTCCACCCCCGAAATTGATGAATTAAACAGCCAAATAAAACAAATGATTAACACCTTGGTCACTTTTATGTATTCTGCTGTCACTGGTCTGATTTCTTACCTCCTACCAGATCCATAGAATCACGCCAGCATTGATTGGGAAGAAGCTGAAATAACAACGGATTTTGTCGAGGTCTGCAGTGAACATGCAGCCAAGTATCGGCAAAAAAATCTGCCTACAAGAGAGAACACCATGACCACAACAGTTTTCAAGAAGAGCCTGATTGCAGCCACTATTGCCCTGGCCACCAGCCAGGTTCATGCTGCTGCGTTCCAGCTGAACGAGCACTCCGCCTCCGGTCTGGGCCGTGCCTATGCCGGTGAAGCGGCCATTGCCGACAACGCCGCCGTGCTGGCCCGCAACCCGGCAGCCATGACCACCTTCGACAAGATGGCCGTTTCCGTCTCCGGCACCTATATCAAGCCGGATGTGGATGTAGAGGGGCAAACCTCCGGCAATTTGACTTTGCCAACTGGCACGTCGGTTCCCAACTACTTCAACCGTAGCGCCTCTGAATCTAATATCGCGCCCGCCGCTTTTGTTCCGGCCTCCTACTTCATTCAGCCACTGAATGATCAGTGGGCCTGGGGTATCGGCCTCTTCTCCAACTACGGCCTCTCTACCGAATATGAGAAGAACTTTGCCGCGGGTTCCGGTGCCGGTGATACCGAGCTGTTGACCCTCAATATCAACCCGAATATCGCCTACCGCATCAACGAGCAGTTCAGCATTGGTGCCGGCATCAATGCCGTGTATGCAGAAGCCGAGCTGAACCGCTATGCCGGTGTACTGGCACCTGTTTTGTCTCAAAAAACAGGGAAAGTACACTCCGCCGACACCAAAATTGCGGGACTTAAAGGTGACACATGGGGTTTTGGCTGGAACGTAGGCGCCCTTTATGAAGTCAACGATGACCATCGTTTCGCACTGACTTATCGTTCCCAGGTCGATCTCAGCTTTGATGGCGATTTCAATGGTACCAGCTCTAATTACAAGACTGTTGACGGCAACCTGAAGCTGGATCTGCCGGCACAGGCCGAGTTCGCCGGCTACCACCGCCTTAACCAACAGTTTGCCGTTCACTACTCCGTCAACTGGACCGACTGGAGCGCCTTCCAAGAGCTGAAAGCCACCAGCAACCAGTGTGCTGGCGGTGTCTGCCTGCAAAAAGACGAGAAGTTCAAGGACTCCACTCGTTACTCCATCGGCGGTACCTGGTATATCAACCCGGCTTGGGAAGCGCGTCTGGGCTTCGCCTACGACAACAGCCCGATCGAACCTGAATACCGCAGCCTGAGCATCCCTGACTCTGACCGTGTCTGGTACAGCGCCGGTGCTACCTACCACATCAACCCGGATATGAGCGTCGACTTCGGCATGGCCTATCTGGACGGGAAAGAAGTTGATGTTAACGAAGGTTTGGTCACCCACAGTGGCACTGTCAACAACCCTCGCTGGCAAGGTACCTCCCACGGCAACGCCTTCCTGGCATCTGCCCAGTTCAACATGAAGTTCTGATTGTTGAGCAACATAAAAGAGCGCCGCAAGGCGCTCTTTTTTTATGCAACATCTGCTTCTCGGCGTACAGCTGTAGCACACACATGTTCACTTTTCTTTTTTAATCAAACTATTAGAGTGCTTTCTCCCAGTATTTAATCCCGTTTTCATCCTCTGTGTGCCTCCGTGGTTGCCTTACTGGTCATACCATATAAAATCCTGCCTCCATTCATATGGCCTACTGAACATTCGGTTCATACCCAAGGATTTTGTCATGCAATCCATCATCAAACCGTCCGCCATCGCCCTGTTGGTGATCGCGGGTCAAACCCATGCCGCCGGATTCCAGCTGGCCGAGCAATCTGCCACCGGCCTCGGCCGCGCATTTGCCGGTGAAGCCGCCATTGCCGACAACGCCTCCGTATTGGGCCGCAACCCGGGTGCCATTACCCGCTTCAAACAGACCGCCTTCTCCGGCGGCTTCATCTATATTCGCCCCCAGGTCGATATCGAGGGGCGTGTGAGCGATAAGTTCGTGACCCCAGTGGGTAGCCTGCCCACCGGCAACAAGTCCGCCGACGCCAGCGACGTGGCGGGCGATGCCTGGGTGCCCAACCTCTATGTCGTCACCCCCCTGAATGAACGACTCAGCCTAGGGCTTTCCCTCTCCTCCCAATACGGGCTCGGGATCGAGATGCCCAAAGGGTACAGCGCCGGCCACTTTGGCAATGTGTCCGATATCAAGACGGTCGAGCTCGGCACGGCCCTGGCCTATCAGTTCACCCCCTTATTCTCCGCGGGCATGGGACTTTCCATTATTCGTGGCGAGGGAGAAGTAGGTGGCACCTTCCCCCACCAGGACAAGATCGCCAAGCATCTCGAAGGCACTGGGAACGAGCTGGGCTGGAATATCGGTGTGCTGCTCACCCCAAGCGAGCAGACCCGTATCGGTCTCACCTATCGCAACGGGGTCGATCTCAAGCTCAAGGGGGATGCCGTCGGGGTCGATGGCCAGGGACAGACGTTCAAAGATACTGGCAATCTGGTACTGCCACTGCCTGCCACCGCCGAACTTGCCCTCTTCCAGCAGCTCACAGACAAGCTCGCGCTCCATGGCAGCGTCAACTGGACTAACTGGAGCAAGTTTGTCGGTCTGGATGCCAACCTGGATCATCAGGGGCCGATGCACATCAAAGATGAAAACTGGCAGGACAGCTGGCGCTATGCGATCGGCATGACCTATCAAGTGGCGCCCAAGTGGCAACTGCGCTCAGGCATTGCCTACGATGAGAGTCCGGTCCCTGCGGCCAACCGCACCATTTCCATCCCCGACTCGGATCGCATCTGGTACAGCCTGGGGATGGGATATCAGTACAGCAAAGCGCTCTCGGTCGATGTGGGCGTCACCCTGATCGATGGCAAAAAAGTGGGGGTACATGAATCCTTCACGCAACCGGTTCGCCTGCCCAACGGCATCCCGGCCCACTACCAGTCCAATTTTGACGGCACTTCGGAAGGGGATGCCTGGCTGGCCGGTGCCCAGCTGAGCTATCTCTTCTAACTCGTTCTTCTTGCAAACAAACACTATGCCAGTCATTGACTCAGCGAGCCGGGTCAATACTGGCATAGTGCCGCGCTACACCATAGAATCAAGCCAGTACCCATATCGGAGCCAGGCATGTATTCCTACGTAGCTAGACAGCCGATCCTCGACAAGGATCTCAATACCCATGCCTATGAATTGCTCTTTCGCGATAGCCTGAACAATGTCTTCCCCAGCATCTCCTCCCAGCAGGCCACATCACGCCTGGTGGTGGAGCAATTTTTGCAGCAAAACATCGATCAATTGCTGGGAGGCCGACCCTGCTTCATCAACTTCCCTCACTCCCTGTTGCTGGATGGTCTGGCGGAATGCCTCCCTCCCGACAAGGTGGTGATTGAAATTCTGGAAGATGCGGCGCCGGATGATGCTCTGCTGGAGAAGGTCAAACAGCTGCATACACAGGGCTACCAGCTGGCACTGGATGACTTCACCCTGTCGCCGGAGTGGGAGCGTTTCCTTCCCTTTATCCACATCATCAAATTTGATCTCAGGGCCACCTCCCTGTTCCAGATCAAGGTGTTCATTCAACGTCACAAAAGCCTCAACCTCACCTATCTGGCGGAAAAGGTGGAGGACAAGGCCGAATTCGAACGGATGAAGAAACTGGGCATCCAACTGTTTCAGGGGTTTTTCTTCAGCCGCCCCGAACTGGTCAAGCAGGCGACCATGGAGCCGACCCAGGTAGTGGTCATGCAGCTGCTCAACGTGGTCAATCAGGCAGAGCCCGACATCAACCGGATTGAACAGCTGCTGAGTCAGGACGTGGCCCTCTCCCTCAAGTTGCTGCGTTATGTCAATCATCTCAAGGGGCGTACCAATCCCATCTCTTCCTTTCGTCAGGCGGCCATCTACCTTGGCAACACCCAGCTAAAGCGCTTTGTCTCCCTGGTTGCCGCCACCAGCGCAGGTAAAGGCAAGAGTGCCGAGCTCTATCAGATGTCCCTGATCCGGGCACGTTTCTGTGAATTGCTTGCCCATGTCCATGCACCCGCCCAGCAGGAACCACAGGCCTTCATCACCGGGCTCTTCTCGCTGCTGGATGTGTTGATGGAACAACCGATGGACACGCTGCTGGGTACCATTCCGCTCGCCGAAGAAATCCGGTTGGCCCTGCTGGAGCGCAAGGGCAACCTGGGTTTCTACCTCGCATTTTGTGAAGAGTACGAAAGCGCCAACTGGACACAAGTCTCAGCCAGAACGGCCAGACTGGGGCTGAGCGAAGACAAAATCAGCCACCTCTATCTGGCCGCCACCACCTGGGTCAACGAACAGTTCCAGGCGATGACGGCAACCGACTAGTCGATCTCGACCGCTATCGCGGTCGCCTCCCCGCCCCCGATACAGAGCGCAGCCACCCCGCGTCGCAAACCCCGTTGGCGAAGCGCCGCGATCAGGGTCACCAGCACACGGGCGCCGCTCGCTCCCAGCGGGTGACCCAGGGCGCAGGCGCCACCGTGCACATTGACCTTGTGATGGGGAATACTGCATCCGGCCATCGCCAGCATGGTGACCATAGCGAAGGCCTCGTTGATCTCGAACAGATCGACCTCCTCCACTGACCAGTCGAGTTTGGCCAGTAGACGAGAGATGGCACCGATGGGTGCCGAGGTAAACTCCGCCGGCAACGCGGCATGGCTCTGATAACCCACGATCCGGGCCAGCACCGGGATCTGGTGCGTTTGCGCCAGCTCGGGCGCCATCAGGATCAAGGCGGCGGCCCCATCGGAAATGGAACTGGCGTTGGCTGCCGTGATGGTTCCCTCCTTGCCGAAGGCCGGCTTGAGCGTGGGGATCTTGTCAGGTCGCCCCTTACCGGGCTGCTCGTCTTCGGCAAGCAACAACTGCTCGCACCGATAGACGGGGGCCAGCTCGGCGGCAAAAAGTCCTTCCTGCTGGGCCTGACGCGCTCGTTGCAGCGAGGCAAGAGCAAATTCATCCATGGCCACCCGGGTCAGTCCCGCCTGATCGGCGCTGTGCTGGGCGTGGATCCCCATCAACTGGCCATCATAGGCATCCTGCAGCCCATCAAGGAACAGGTGATCGAGCACGGTTTGATGTCCCATGCGAAAGCCGCTGCGCGCTTTGTCCAGCAGATAGGGGGCACGACTCATGCTCTCCATGCCGCCAGCTACCACGACCCGGTTATCCCCGAGCCGGATGCTGTCTGCGGCCAGCATCACCGCCTTCATGCCGGAGCCACACACCTTGTTGATGGTCGTGGCGGGGACCGCAAGAGGCAGACCGGCCTTGAGCGTCGCCTGCCTCGCCGGCGCTTGGCCGACACCGCCTCCGAGCACATTGCCAAGATACACCTCATCGACCTGCTCCGGGGACAAGCCACTCTGCACCAGGGCCGCCTGAATGGCACAAGCCCCCAGCTCCGGGGCCGACACCTCTGCCAATGCTCCTTGAAAGGCTCCCATGGGCGTTCGTTTTGCCGCTACGATTGCAATATCCATTTGCTGCTCTCTCCTTGTTGGATGGTCCTAACATATGTGCTCTGGCGCCATGGAACAAGAGTTGCAGTGCAGTTTACGTTTAGGTAAGGTGCCCTCAGGATCGTTTGCCAAGATAGCCATATGAATAAAACCAAGGATGAGAGCCGGCGTTACAGCATCAGTGAGCTGGCCCGGGAATTTGATGTAACGACTCGCAGTATCCGCTTCTATGAAGATCAGGGCTTGCTTAACCCCGCCAGAGAGGGGCAGACCCGTATCTACAGCAAACAGGACAGGGTGCGCCTCAAACTCACTCTACGCGGTAAACGGCTGGGGTTCAGCCTGGCAGAGATCCGCGAACTGTTTGATCTCTATGATGCCGACAAGAGCAGCCGGACCCAGTTGCAAACCATGCTCGAACTGGTGGCGGAGAGAAGGGAAACCTTGCAGCAGCAGATGGAAGACATCCGGGTCGTGCTGCTGGAGCTTGAGGCCGCCGAGCAGCGCTGCCAGCAGGCGCTGAACCAGATGAAATAACAAGGGAGTTCTCCTGAACGCGCACTGGCAAGTGCCAACCGGGGAACACCGGATAGCAAAAAGCCACTCCTGAGAGTGGCTTTTTCTTCAACTGGACAGTTAGCGATTAAACGCGAACGAAGTCCAGGTGAACCAGCTTGTAACGTACCGGGTGACGCTGGATAGCTTTCACTTTTACGTTAACTTCTTCGCCGTTGATCACCAGAGTCAGTACGGACTCATAGAATTCCGGCTTTTCTTGGGCCAGGATGAATTTCTTGTGGTCAACAGTGATGGACTGGGCTTCTTTGCCTGCACCGTAAACGATGGCAGGAACTTGGTCAGCATGACGCAGGCGGCGGCTCGCACCTTTCCCCAGGTCAGAACGGACTTCAGCTTGGAATACGAAAGACATAGTAAGTATCTCTTTTAGATGAATGTATGGTGTTGACTGCGACCGGTCAGCACCTCGCAAAACGAGCGCGAATACTACCACGGGCCAATATCGGATACAAGGCGCGTACTTCTCTATTTAATTGCCCTGTTCCAGCCAGGCAAACTGCTGCTGACGCTGGCCCGGGCTCAGGGCATCAAACTGTGCCAACGTCTCGGCGCGGGGGCAATAGAGCGCATCCCCGGTCTTGACCCGAATACCGTTGCCAAGCCGAGAACGGTTATCTGCCGCCAGCGCCAACAGGTAGCTGTAAGTGTCCGCCCCGATGCGATTGGCCAGCTGATTGGCGATACGCCACAGGGTCTCACCGGCAGCCACCCTGTGACATAGAGCCCGCCCATCCCCAGCCGCCGGTTCGAGTTCCGTCAGCTCATCGTATGGATAGGAGGGCGATGACATCCCTTCGGCCAACACCATGCCGGCTCCTGCCATCGTCCGGACGTTCATCCCCAGTTGTGCCAGCAGAGGCTCCCCCCCCTCGTCCCGTCCGCGCAGCGCCCGTTCATTGCGTGCCAGCTCCGGCATGCGGAACTCGGCGATAAAGGGAACCAGGGCATCATCTTCACGCGGTGACGCTGCCACCAGAGTGGCCGCGGACGCCGTGGTCACGCCCTGATTGGGGGCAACCCCGTAGGCCATCTCGTCGATGCGCCTGAGCCTCGCCAGATAAGCCTTGGAGAGCTCGGCCTCCCCTTCGAACAGATCGAACGGTGGTACCAGCCTGGCAGGAAAGAGGATCTGCCAGCGCCCGTTTTTCTGCCTTTGCGCCAACGGTGGAAACTGGTTGCCATGCCAGGCCACGAACATGGCGGGGGGCGTGCGCCCCAGCGGATAATATTCCGGGTTCAACTGTACCCAGGTTTGTTCGGCAATAGGTTGGTAACCGCTGATCACCACCTGCGCCACACTCAACCAGATCCCCAGCATCCTGCCTCCCTGTCTGGTTTGGCAACGGGGCGGCCAATCCTGCCCCTCCCCTTGTCAACGACACATATCATCTTGTTAATTCAGACAAATAGCAGCTTAGCACTGGGCGATGGCGTTTAGCACCCGTTTATCGGAGACCGGATAGGGGGTCCCCAGATTCTGGGCAAAGAACGACACCCGCAGCTCCTCGATCATCCAGCGGATGTTGGCCACCTCGGTGGGCACCAGCTGGGATTTGGGGATCTTGGCCAGCAGCGCCTTGTATTCCGACTCCACGCTGTGCACCTTGAGCATGTAGACCCGATCCCGGTTGGGATCGATGGCCAGCTTCTCCAGGCGCCGCTCGATGGCGCGCAGGTAGCGCAAGAGATCCGGCAACCGCTGCCAGCCGGTCTCGGTCACGAACCCCTTGTGAATGAGGTTGCCGAGCTGCTGCTGGATGTCGGACATGGCAAAGGCGGTGTCGAGCTGCATCTTGCCCTTGAGGCGTTTTTTGATCTCATGGGAAAGGGTCAGCACGGCTTCCACCTGCTTGGCCACTTCCACCACGGCGTCGTTGAGCTCGGCGCGGACATACTCCTTGAGCGCCTCGAAGCCGGCCTCGTCCCAGGCCATGCCGCCGTGCTGCTCGATGAGCTTGTCGCAGCCGCAGGCGATGCAGTCATCGATAAGCTCCGCCACCTTGCCAAACGGATTGAAGTAGAGCCCCAGCTTGGCCTTGTTGGGCAGCTTCTCCTGCAGGTACTTGATGGGAGATGGCACGTTGAGCAGCACCAGCCGGCGCTGGCCCGCCCACATCAGCTGCTGCTGCACCACCGGGCTCTCCACCAGCTGGATGGCGACCGAATCCTTCTGATCCACCAGGGCCGGATAGGCCTTCACCTCGAAGCCGCTGCGCTTCTGGCTGTACTCCTTCGGCAGCTCGCCAAAGCTCCAGAGGGTGAGGCCGGACTGCTCGATGTCGTCGTCCGCCACTTGCGACAAGGTCTCCTGCACCTTGCCGCGCAGGGACTCTTTCAATGCCTCCAGGTCCTTGCCTTCCGCCACTTTCTTGTGCTTGTCGTCCACCACCCGGAAGGTGAGTTTCAGGTGATCGGGCACAGCGGTCCAATCCCAGGATTCGCGGGGTACGGCCACGCCGGTCATGCGCCGCAGCTGGCGCTCCATCTCGTCCAGCAGCGGCCCCTGCTCGGGGTTGATGCTGGCGAGCAGCGCATCGGCATAGTTGGGGGCTGGTACGAAGTTCTTGCGCATCGGCTTTGGCATCGACTTGATAAGGGCCACCAAGAGCTCGTGACGCAGCCCCGGGATCAACCACTCGAACCCTTTCACCTCCACCTGATTCAGGAGCGGCAGCGGGATGTGCAGGGTCACGCCATCGGCGGCCTCCCCCGGTTCGAACTGGTAAGTCAGTTTGAGCTTGAGGCGCTCCTGCTGCCAGAAGTTGGGATAGTCGAGATCGCTGATGTGGGCCGCATCCCCCTTCATCAGCATCTCTTTTTCGAAGTTGAGCAGCTCGGCGTCCTGCTTCTGCGCCTCCTTCCACCACTTGTCAAAGTGACGGGCAGAGATAATTTCTTCCGGCAGGCGGGCATCGTAGAAACGGAACAGATCCTCGTCATCCACCAGGATGTCGCGCCGGCGCGACTTGTGCTCCAGCGCCTCCACCTCGGCCAAGAGCTTGCGGTTGTCGCTGAAGAAACGGTGACGGGTCTCGAAATCCCCCTCCACCAGGGCGCGGCGAATAAACAGCTCGCGGCACAGGGCCGGATCGAGGCGACTGAAGTTGATGGTGCGCTCGGCAACCAGGGTCAGGCCATAGAGGGTCACCTTCTCCTTGGCCATGACGGCGCCATTTTTCTTCGACCAATGGGGGTCGCTGTGGTGCAGCTTGATGAGATGGCCTGCCAGCGGCTCCACCCACTCGGGTTCAATCCTGGCGTTGATGCGGGCGTAGAGACGCGAGGTCTCAACCAATTCTGCGGCCATCACCCACTTGGGCGGCTTCTTGAACAGACCCGAGGCCGGGAACAGATGGAAACGGCCATTGCGGGCGCCAAGAAATTCCGGCTTTTCCAGATCCTTGTTGCCGATGTGACTCAAGAGGCCGGTCAGCAGGGCGCAGTGCACCGTCTTGAAATCCGCCGGCTCCTGGTTGGCTTTAAAGCCCAGCTCTTTGACCGTCTGACGCAGCTGGAAGTGGATATCCTGCCACTCGCGCACTCGCAGGTAGGAGAGGAATTCCTTCTGGCACATGCGCCGGAACGGGTTGCTACCAAGGGCATCCTGCTGCTCTTTCAGGTAGTTCCACAGGTTCACGAAGGCGAGGAAATCGGACTCCTTGTCTTCAAAGCGTCTGTGCTGCTCGTCGGCGGCCTGCTTCTTCTCCATGGGCCGCTCGCGGGGATCCTGAATGCTGAGGGCGGCGGTGATCACCATCACCTCGCTCAAACAGCCGGTCTGCGCGGCGCTGATCACCATCTTCGCCAGGCGCGGATCAAGGGGGATGCGCGAAAGCTGGCGACCAATTTCGGTCAGCTGCAGCTTGGCTTCGCGATCGCCGGTGGCTGGCAGCTCGCGCACCGCCTCCAGCTCTTTGAGCAGGGTCAGGCCATCCTTGATATGGCGTGATTCGGGCGGCTCGACGAAGGGGAACGCCTCCATGTTGCCAAGGCCCAGCGCCAGCATCTGCAGGATGACCGAGGCCAGGTTGGTGCGCAGGATCTCGGGGTCGGTGAAGGCCGGGCGGCCGTTGAAATCCTCCTCGGAGTAGAGGCGAATACAGATGCCGTCCGCCACCCGGCCGCAACGCCCTTTACGCTGGTTGGCGCTGGCCTGGGAGACCGGCTCGATGGGCAGCCGCTGCACCTTGGTGCGCCAGGAGTAGCGGCTGATGCGGGCTGTACCCGGGTCAATCACGTAACGGATGCCAGGCACCGTCAGCGAGGTCTCCGCCACGTTGGTGGCGAGCACGATGCGCCGCCCGGCATGGGGCTGGAACACCTTGTTCTGCTCGGCATTGGAGAGGCGGGCGTAGAGCGGCAGCACCTCGGTGTCGCGCAGGTTGAGCTTGCGCAGGGCATCGGCGGTATCACGGATCTCCCGCTCGCCGTTCATGAAGATGAGGATGTCCCCCAACCCTTCGCGGACCAGCTCTTCGACTGCATCGAAGATCCCCTGCAGCTCGTCGCGTTCTTCAAGCCCTTCGCTCTTGTCACTGGTAAGTGGACGATAACGCACCTCCACCGGGTAAGTGCGACCTGATACCTCGATCACCGGCGCCTTGTTGAAATGGCGGGAGAAACGTTGCGGGTCGATAGTGGCCGAGGTGATGATCACCTTGAGGTCGGGGCGCTTGGGCAGCAGTTGCTTGAGATAGCCCAAGATGAAGTCGATGTTGAGGCTGCGTTCGTGGGCCTCATCGATGATGATGGTGTCGTACTGGGTCAGCATCCGGTCATTCTGGATCTCCGCCAGCAGGATACCGTCGGTCATCAGCTTGATGTGGGTCTGCTCGCTCACCTGATCGGTAAAGCGCACCTTGTAACCCACGTAATGGCCGAGCTCGGACTCCATCTCTTCTGCAATACGGGCCGCCACGGTGCGGGCCGCCAGACGGCGCGGCTGGGTGTGGCCGATAAAGCCCTTGACCCCGCGCCCCAGCGCCAGACAAATCTTGGGGATCTGGGTGGTTTTGCCCGAGCCGGTTTCGCCGGCGATGATCACAACCTGATGCTCTTGGATCGCCTTGGCGATCTCCGCCTGCTTCTGGCTGACCGGCAGATTGTCCGGATAGGTGACCCTGGGCACACCGGCCAGACGGGATTGATAGCGCGCCTCGGCCACATCCAGGTCGGCAGCGATGGTCTCGAGCACGGCGGCCTGCTTGGCTTCCGGTAGCTTCTTGGCCCCGTGCAGACGGCTGGAGAGACGGCGGGCGTCGAGGTTCATGCAGGCAGATAGACGGCGGCGCAGCGCCTCGATAGAGAGAGACAAGGTACGAATTCCTTAAAAGAGTGCCCATCAAGGGCCATATCGATAGCTGGGGGTGATCCTAAAGAGCGGGAATGAGTGGTGCAAGCCTTTCAGTATCTGGCGTTAATGGTTCAAGGCTAACTGCCCAAAAATGGCCGCAAGCCAGGGGCAACCCATATCAGAGACAAAAAAGCAGGCCAGCGGCCTGCTTTTGAGATAGTCACGTGCAGCGGCTTAGCCGTGCGCATGATGAACGAAGCAGGTTGTCAGCTGGGCATGGATAGCCTGCATCACGTTGTGGCGGTTGATCACCCCCACCAGATGCCCCTCCTCCACCACCGGATAGATCTTGGGTTTTTGCCCCATCATCATCTCCGCCAGCGCCAGAATGCTGGTATCCGGCCCCACCGTCAGCACCTCCTTGCGCATCACATCCTTGACCTGGGCCACCTGCTCGCAGTGATAGGCCTCCCTGAGCATGACGGCGATGCAATCCTGTTCGGAGATCCAGCCGATCAGGTGTCCCTTGTCATCAACAACCGGCCCCCCCAGCTGGTGGCTGTTCAAAAATTTCTCCACAGCCGCTTGCACCATCATGTCCGCCTTGAAGGTGATCGGCCTGTTTTGCATATAATCCCTGGCTTTTAGCGATTCCATATCCATTCCCCCAATCGGCGCCTTGCGCGCAGATACCGGCACTATGCACGGCTTATACCAAGCATAGCCCGCTCACCGCAGTATGGTCTTGTCGCCACCTTGTACCAAGGCAGCATTACATCACGTATATAGAGTCAGAATTATGTTTGTCAGAAAGAGGGGCGCTCGCCCAGCAACCACTGGCAGACCCGGGTTACGCCGGGAGGCGGGTTGCCTGGACAGACAAGCAGGGCGTATTCGTGATCCGTCTCCAGCACGGGGGCGAAGGGTGCCACCAGGGCGCCGCTCTCCAGCTCCTCGGCCACTATGGTGGGATCCCCGAGAGAGAGGCCAAACCCCTGCAACGCGGCATTCATCGCCAAGTCCAGGGTATCGAACAGCTGCCCCCCCTGGGGCTGCCAGGGGGTCGCGATGAAGGCGGTAAACCAGTTGCGCCAGTCCAGCCGATCCACGCTGGCATGGATCAGCGGCAACAGGGGGAGCTCCTCCAGGGAGCGTTCGAACAGGCGGTGCTTGGCGGCAAACGCCGGGGCGCAGACCGGGGTCAGCCGCTCCCGGAACAGAGGCTGGCTGTTGGGATAGCGCCCCAGGCAGGGCTGGTAGACGATGGCGAGATCGAACGGCTCCCGGGAGAAGTCGATGCCGTGGTGGTGGCTGCCACGCACCTCCACCGCCTCCCCTTCGAACGCCTGCAGCCGTCGCAGCACCCAGCGGCTGGCGCAGGAGGGCACCTTGATGCTGATGGCCTGCTCGTGGGGCAGGGCCTGCAGGGCGCTGAGCCCCTCCCCCATGCGCACCAGCCCCTCCCGGATGAAGGGCAGCAGGCGCTCGGCGGCCGGGGTCAGGCTCAGGCAGCGGGTTCCGCGCAAAAAGAGCGTATGACCGAGCCGCGCCTCCAGCTGGGCAATCTGTTTGCTCACCGCCCCCTGACTGACGCAAAGCTCGTCGGCCGCCAGGGTGAAGCTCAGATGACGGGCGGCGCACTCGAACACCTGCAAACCATACAGGGGCAAGTGGCTGCGGGGCGGAATAGTCAAGACAGAAGCCTCCATGCTTGAGAAAAACTCATGCATACCATGCCGAATAATCCGTTGTCCGGCAAGCGCCCCGGGGGTTAAAACAGGAGCTCATTCCCATACTCAGGTGACGGCGCCATGTCTTCCCCCCAGGTTCTCAGCAAACTGCCCCAGGTGGGCACCACCATCTTCACCGTGATCGGGGATCTGGCCGCCCGCCACCCCAGCATCAACCTCTCCCAGGGGGCACCGAGCTTCCCCTGCGATCCCGAGCTCATCCGGGTGACCCACGAGGCCATGCTGGCCGGCGAGAACCAGTACGCCCCCATGACCGGGCTGCCTGCCCTGCGCGAGCAGCTGGTGGCCAAGATTGCGACCAGCTACGGCCACCACTATGACACCGGCGAGGAGATCACCATCACCGCCAGCGCCAGCGAGGCCCTGTTCTGCGCCATCACCGCCCTGGTTCACCCAGGTGACGAGGTGATCATGTTCGAGCCGGCGTTCGACAGCTACCGCCCCATGATCCAGCTGCAGGGGGCCACCCCCGTGGTGATCGCCCTCAAGGCGCCGGACTTTGCCATCCCCTGGGAGGAGGTGGCCGCCCGCATCACTCCGCGCACCCGCATGATAGTGCTCAACACCCCCCACAACCCGACCGGCACCGTCTGGCAGGCGGCGGATCAGGAGCACCTCGCCCGCCTGGTGCGCGGCACCGACATCCTGATCCTCTCGGACGAGGTGTATGAGCACGTGGTGTTCGACGGCGCCCTGCACCAGAGCGTCATCCGTTACCCGGAGCTGGTGGAGCGCTCGGTCGCCGTCTTCTCCTTCGGCAAGACCTTCCACGTCACCGGCTGGCGCGTGGGCTACTGCGTGGCCCCCCGTTCCCTGATGGAGGAGATCCGCAAGGTGCACCAGTTCGCCATGTTCGCCGCCGACACCCCCATGCAGTACGGCTTCGCCCACCTGTTGCAGCAACCGGCTCACTACCAGGGGCTGGCGGCCTTCTACCAGCGCAAGCGCGACTTGCTGACCTCGGCCCTGGCAGAGTCGCGTCTGACCCTGCTCCCCTCCGCCGGCAGCTTCTTCATGCTGGCGAGCTACGAGCGCATCAGCGACGAGTCCGACAGCCTGTTCGTGCAGCGGCTGATCCGCGATCACGGGGTCGCCACCATCCCCGTCTCCGCCTTCTATCACGACGGCACGGATCAACGGGTCATCCGCCTCTCCTTCTCCAAGGATGACGACACCCTGCTGGCGGGCGCCGAGCGCCTGTGCCGCGTCTAGGAGGCCACATGGACAGCGTACGCGTCGCCGTGCTGCAGATGGTCTCCGGGGATGACCTCGACCACAACCTGACCCAGGCCGAGGCGCTGCTGCGCCAGGCGGCGGCCGAGGGGGCCGAGTTCGCCCAGTTGCCCGAATACTTCTACCTGATGCCAGAAGATGAGCGGGCACGGGTCGCCCTGGCCGCCCCCGTCGGCGATCACCCCCTGCTGGCCTGGGTACAGGGGCTGGCCCGGGAGCTCGGGATCTGGATCCTGGCCGGCACCCTGCCGCTGGCCAGCCACGAGCCCGGCAAGATGCACAACAGCAGCCTGCTCGTCGACCCCGAGGGCCACCTGGCCTGCCGCTACGACAAGCTGCATCTGTTTGGCTTTTGCACCGGGCAGGAGCAGTATGACGAGGCCGCGACCATGACCCCGGGGGAGACGGTGGCGAGCCATCCCCTGCCCTGGGGACTGCTGCGCCTTGGGATCTGCTACGACCTGCGCTTCCCGGAGCTGTTCCGGCTGGGGCCGGCCCCCGACGTCATCGCCCTGCCCGCCGCCTTCACCCACACCACGGGGCTCGCGCACTGGGAGCTGCTGCTGCGGGCCCGGGCGGTGGAGAACCTGGCCTTCGTGCTGGCCTCGGCCCAGGGGGGACACCACCCCGGCGGGCGCCACACCTTCGGCCATAGCATGATCATCGACCCCTGGGGCCGGGTACTGGCCCGGGTCGAGGAGGGTCAGGGCATGGCCATCGCCACCTTGGATCTGGCAGCCCAGCGCACGGTGCGCAGCCAGCTGCCGGCCCTCGCCCATCGCAAGATAACCGTCGGCCCCTAGGCCGACACCCGTTACGACCATCGACATGACGCCACATTCAAGGGACTGACTATGAAACTCAACACCGCAATGATGCTGGTGGCCCTGGCCACCACCGGCCAGGCTGCAGCCAAACCCCTGGTGATCGCCACCGACGCCACCTATCCCCCCTTCGAAATGGTCGACAGCAGCGGCAAGCTCGGCGGCTTCGAGGTCGAGCTGGCCTACGCCCTGTGCGAGGCCATGAAGACCGAGTGCGAGGTGATCAACCAGCCCTGGGATGCCCTGCTCCCCGGACTGCAGGTGCGCAAGTACGACGCCATCATGTCCTCCATGAACATCACCGACGAGCGGCGCCAGAAGGTGGACTTCAGCCAGGTCTACTACATGATGCAGAACCGCTTCGTGGGGCGCAGCGACCAGGCCGCCGACTTCGCCGATGAGCCGGCGCACTTCAAGGACAAGGTGATCGCGGTGCAGGAGGGCACGCCCCAGGACAACTTCGTCACCGCCCGCTACGGCGACGTGGCCAAGATCAAGCGCTACGTCAACGCCCAGTCCCCCATGCTGGATCTGCAGTCCGGTCGCGCCGACTACACCTTCGGCAACATGGTGCAGTTGAAGGTGGGCTTCCTCGACAAGGAGATGGGCAAGCAGTTCGCCTTCGTCGGTCCCCAGTTCAACGGCACCCAAGACAAGATCCTGGGCGAAGGGGTGGCGGTGGCGCTGCGCAAGAACAACGACCAGCTCAAGAGCCAGTTCGATGCCGCCATCGAGAGCGTCAAGGCCGACGGCACCTTCGAGCAACTGCTCAAGAAGTACCAGCTCGAAGATCTGCTCTAAGCGCTCAACTGGCAGGCCCTCGGCCTCAACTTGCCATGCCGGTCGGGCAACCCGACTGGCATGGTCTTTTTGGGAGTGCTCACCGCCCCTCAATGCCGGGGCAAGCGCAAGCATGCCCGCAGGCAACATTCGCCGTCGCAAATGGTCAGGACGCCCTGCCCGCCGACACTCCCAAGTACCTCCCCCATTTTTCCCCCTGCCGATTAAACCAGCAGGCAATTCCCCCAGGCTTCGCTCTGGCGGCACTATGGTTTACCATGCAGGTAATTGTGGTGCCTGGCACCGCCCACCCCGGCGCTAGGCGCCGCCGTCACCGGATACCCCATCTCGAACAACATGAGCAACACAGCGCACCCGGGCAGCGGGCCCACATTTTTCTTTCACGACTACGAAACCTTCGGCATCAGTCCAGCCAAGGACAGACCGGCGCAGTTTGCCGGCATTCGCACCGATGCGGATTTCAACCTGATTGGCGAGCCGCTGGTGATTTATTGCAAGCCACCAGCGGACTATCTGCCGCAGCCGGAAGCGTGTCTTATCACCGGCATCACGCCGCAAAAGGCGATGAAGGATGGGCTCTGCGAGGCGGATTTCATCCGCCAGATCCACGAGCAGTTTGCCACCCCGGGTACCTGCGTGCTGGGTTACAACAGCATCCGCTTCGATGACGAGGTGACCCGCTACACCCTCTATCGCAACTTCTACGACCCCTATGCCTACAGCTGGCAGAACGGCAACTCCCGCTGGGATATTCTCGACATGCTGCGGGCCTGCTACGCCCTGCGCCCGGAGGGGATCGAGTGGGCCTTTGACGAGGAGGGCAAGCCGAGTTTCAGGCTGGAGAAGCTCACCGTCGCCAACGGCGTGTCTCACGCCAACGCCCACGACGCGCTCTCCGACGTGCTGGCCACCATCGAGATGGCCAAACTGGTGAAAAAGGCCCAGCCCAAGCTGTTTGGTTATCTCTTTGATCTGCGCAACAAGAACAAGGTCAAGGCGCTCATTGACGTGGTGACCATGAAGCCGCTGGTCCATGTCTCCGGCATGTTCTCTCCCTGGCAGGGCTGCGTGAGCTGGGTATCGCCGCTCGCCTGGCACCCCACCAACCAGAACGCGGTGATCATGGTGGATCTCACCCGCGATCCCACCCCACTCATCGAGCTGTCGAGCGAGGAGATCCGCGAGCGCCTCTATACCAAAAAAGAGGAGTTGGGGGATCTGGCCGGCATTCCGGTGAAGCTGGTGCACATCAACAAGTGCCCTGTGTTGGCGCCGGCGGCCACCCTGACGGCGGAGCGCGCCGATGAGTTGGGCGTCAATCGGGAGCAGTGCCGCAAGAGCCTGGATCTGCTGCGCGCCCACCCCGAGGTGCGGGAAAAACTGGTGGAGGTGTTCAACCAGGAGTTTGCCGGCAGCAATGACGGCGATCCGGATACCCAGCTCTACGCTGGCTTCTTCGGCCATGGCGACAAATCCACCATGGACCTGGTGCGCGCTACCCCGCCGGATCTGCTGGGTGAGCGGGAGTTCGCCTTCAGCGACGCCCGCCTACCGGAGATGTTGTTCCGCTACCGCGCCCGCAACTGGCCCCATACCTTGAGCGAAGCGGAACAGAAGCGCTGGCGTCTGCACTGCAGCGACTACTTCAGCCATCATCTGCCCGATTACGCCCCTCGCCTCGAAGCGCTGGCAGAGCAAAATCAGGGTAACGAACGGAACTTTGCGATTCTCAAGAGTCTCTATCGTTATCTGGAAGAGTTATGAGTTGTGAGTGATTTCACATAAATCTTCCACACGGTTCCCCTTCATCGCGCAATAATGACGAAGGGGAATTTTTCCTCAAGTACCAATATCTTGTGAACGTCTCGCCATGATGGCGAGGCACGGTCAACCGGATACTTGTCTGCCTATGCCTTCTTTGCGCACGCTGTCTGGATTACTGGCTCTGCTGCCCCTGTTTGCCCAGGGCGCCTATCGTTTCGATGTCCCGGACTACCTTGCCCGACTGCCGGAGCAGACCTATCAAATCGTGGCCCACAGCTTCAACACCCTCTACGAGAAGACCGATTTTACCCCCCAGATCACCAACAGCTACTTCAACGACTCCCCCCTCTACAAGTTTGTCGGGGTGCCGCTGGCCATCAGCGCTCACTCGGGCTTCCAGCTGGAGGTGTTCGGGCAGGCCTACAACCGTGCCTCCCAGGCCTATGTGCACCTGAGTGAGGACATGTCCCTCTATCGGGTGATGCGGGTGGATTTGATCGGCAACCCCAACGATCAGCTTGCCATCGGCTTTGGTCTCGGCGTGCCATTAAGCTCGCAACTGACCCTCAAGGCCATCGTTTCCAACAACGACATCCCGGGCTACGGCTCCGCCAATTACGCCGTCGGTTTTGAGTGGCATTACTGACCCCATTGAAAATCTCATAGAAAAATCAGGCTCCTCACGGAGCCTGATTTGTTTGTCACTGCGTCTTGATCAGAGGTAGCGGATCACTCGCCCCTCGCCCCCTTGCAGGGTGATCGAGGTGCCAACCGGCTGTTCATCCCAAAAATCCACTCCGCCTTCTGGCAGCAAAAACTCCTGGGGCAGTGCCTCCCAGTTGAACAGGCAGAGCAACGTCTCGCCACCTGGCAGGCTCACCTCGCCGCAGGCGAAGTCCATCGACTCGAAACGGGCGGAAGGGGCGCGGGCCGCACACAGGGCCAGCAACCGCTTGAGCTGCGCCCCCTGCGCCTCGTCAAGATCCTGCAGCCTGTCTCCCGCCAGCATCATGCCGCCGCTTGCCACCAGCGCCGCCAGATGGAAGTGGTAATCGGTGGCGCTGGCCTGCTGACTCGGCAGATCCCGCAGGCAAACGCAGTCGGGATCCAGCGCCCACAACCGATCGTTTTGCCAGGCACGGCAGAACGCCTCGCGGGCTATCTGGCGAAAACGGGGGCCGTGGCGCTCCACGTCGTCGCTCACCCGCATGCCGTGCACCAGCCCCAGGCTCGGCCAGATGGGAGCGTTGCAGCCGAGCAGGAAGGTCCCCTCGCCCGCCCCGCGCAAGATGGCGGCCATGCCGCGCCGATAGGCCTCGACCCGGGTGGCGGACGGGTCGTGGAACTGGCCGCCGTGAATGGCGCCCCAGAAGTTCGCATCGAGCTTGAAGTAGTGGATGCCCCACTGCTCGTGCAGGGTACGAAACACCCGTTCGAGATGGGCCTGCACCTCGGGATGGGTGCCGTCCAGCACATACCAGGGAGTGCAGCGCCAGCCGCCGTAGGTGACCCGCTCGGAAGGCAGCGGCAAGCCGTCATCTCCTTTCACGAACCAGTCGGGATGCTCCAGAAAGACCTGCGAGGTGGGCTCGGCGATAAAGGGGGCGACCCAGAGGGCGGGCTCGCAGCCAGCGGCGCGGATCTCTGCGGCCAGCGCCGCCACCCCTTGCTCGAATTTCGCAGAAGGGGTGAGCCAGTCCCCCATTTTGGCCTGATAGCCATCGTCTATCTGCACGTAGCGCAGGGCCGGGAAGCGCTCGGCGCGCACCGCCAGGTTCTCGCGAATGTCGGTGGCGCTCACATCGCTGTAGTAGTGATACCAGGAGCACCAGCCGCTGGGGCGAGTGGTGACCTGGCCGATCAGCGATCCATGCTCAGCCTCGATCAGAGTCGCCAGCTCGGCCAGCAGATCCTCACGCTCCGGCCCTTCCAGGCAGATCAGCGCCTCGCTCTGCCAGTGCTGGCCGGCAGGCAGCAGACGATCCTCGCAGTTCATCAGGATCTGCAGGCGACCATCGGGATAGAGGCGAAACTCGCCGCCAAAGCGGTGGCAGCTGGCAAAGGCAAGCAGCAGCCAGCCCTTGCCGTGCTCTACCAGCAGCAGGTTGTGCACGGTGTGAAAGCCTTCGTCACCCGTGATGCGATAGACACTGGCATCGGGGCAACGCCCCACCGGCTGCGGCGATTGCCAGCTGCCCATGGTCTGGGCCAGCATCTGGAACCCCTCCCCATAGATGGAGACATCGGGCGAGAGGCCGAGCTTGCCGTCAAACAGCACCCAGCGCCCCACCGGGGTATCGTCACGCCCCGTGTTGTCGAGGCGCACCCGGCACAGGGGGCCATCCCATTGGCGGGTTTGCAACAAGTGCGCGGGCAGATCATTATCGGTCGCCAGCTGGCGGATACGGGACAAGAGGGATGTCATCACTACTCCTTGTAGTTCGAAAAGGGTTCTATCAGACAATTTTCAAAAACGAAACTTCAATTAAATCAGCTTCAAACGAACTGATTTCAGCTGTTATTGTTTTAATGCCGCGACCCGGCCTCTCTGGTAAACTGCGCTTTTCTTCACAGTTATCAGGAAGGGGCTCACGTGATCGCGCAACGTGCCTTGCTATACCTTCGTGACTTTATGGTCATCGTCGCCTGCCTGCTGGCAGGTAAAACCGTGGCAGCCATCCTGCCCTTCGCCTTCCCCGGCAGCATCATCGGCATGCTGCTGCTGTTCGTGCTGCTCTCGCTGCAACTGGTGAAGCTGCAGTGGGTCGAGCTCGGTGCCGGTCTGCTGCTGCGCCATATGGGGGTCCTGTTCGTGCCGGTGGCCGTAGGCCTGGTGGCCTGGCTGGAACCCCTGCGCCAATCCCTGGGCCTCATCATGCTCTGCATCGTGGTGGGCATAGTGCTGATCCTCGGCACCGTCGGGCACCTTTACCAGAGGATGAACAAATGATCTTCTGGCTCGCCATTCCCCTGACCCTGGCACTCTATTTTGCCACCCGGGCGCTCCATCGCCGTCTGCCCTGGCCCATCATCAATCCGGTGCTGGTGCCCACCACCGTCATCATCGGCCTGCTGCTCTGGCTTGACCTGCCCCTTGAGCAGTACGAAAGCGGCACCCGCCCCATCACGGCGCTGCTGGAGCCCGCCGTGGTGGCGCTGGCCCTGCCGCTCTATCAGCAGGCACGCCAGATCCGGGCCAGGCTCAAGCCCATCCTAGTCTGCACCCTGGCCTCGGTATTGATCTCGGTATGTACTACCTTGCTGATCGGTCATTTTATGGGCGCCGACCCGGCACTACTTGCGTCCCTGATCACAAAATCCATCACCACGCCGCTGGCCATGAGCGTGAGCCAGTCCCTTGGCGGCATTCCCGCCATCGCCGCCGCCGTGGTGGTGGTGGTCGGGATCATCGGCGCCCTGATTGGTTATCCACTGCTCAAGCTGATGCGGGTCACTGACCCCGAGGCCCAGGGGCTGGCTGTAGGCGCCTGTGCCCACGCCATCGGCACCGCCACCTCCGCCGAACAGGGCATAGTCCAGGGGGCCTTCTCGTCGCTCGCCATGGTGGTGTGCGGCATTCTCACCGCCGCCGTCGCGCCACTCCTGTTCACCCTCTATCACTGGCTGAGCTAAGCCTTCGTCAGGCGGGCCTGCGGGCCCGCCCGTGCGACCTGCCGCACAATTTGCACAAGACAAACGTTTCCATTACTATCCCGCTCCGTTTGCCCGTCAGGGCGTGAGCAAGCTCACACAATTCACCGAGCTTGCTCCCTACAATGGCCCCCCAATTGGCCTTTGAGGACACACTATGCATCCCCGTTTTGCCAAGCCACTCGATACCCTGCCCGCCCCGCTCAAAGCGGCGCTGCTGCCCATGCTCGACCCTGCCGACGGCAGTGCGTTCAATGCCCGTTTTACCCCGGATCAGGTCGCTACCCTGAAAGCCGCCAGCGGCCTTGATGATCGCGCCCTGCGCCTGGTTCTGCTGCCACTGGCCGCCGCCTGCTCGGTCGCCCCTATCTCCAAGTTTTTTGTCGGCGCCATCGCCTGCGGCCTGAGCGGCACCTGGTATTTCGGCGCCAACATGGAGTTCGCAGGCCAGGGGCTGTTCCACTCGGTGCACGCCGAGCAGTCCGCCATCTCCAACGCCTGGCTGGGTGGCGAGACCGGGATCAGCGAGATCACTGTCAACTACACCCCCTGCGGCCACTGTCGCCAGTTCATGAACGAGCTGAGCACCGCCAAGACCCTGCAGGTTTCCCTGCCCGATGATCTCAGTGCCCTGCAATCCTTCCTGCCCCACTCCTTCGGACCGGCGGATCTCGATATCACAGATGCCCTGATGAGCCCGCAGTCCCACGACGAGCTGGCCCTTGAGAGCGAAGATCCGCTCTGGCAGGCCGCTCTGGCCGCCGCTCGCCAAAGCTATGCGCCCTACAGCCAGGGTTATGCCGCGGTGGCGCTGCAATTTGCCGATGGCCGCCTCTTCTGTGGTCGCTACGCCGAGAACGCTGCCTTCAACCCCAGCCTGCCGCCGATGCAGATGGCCTGCGCCCATGCGGTGCTGAACGGTGCGGATCTCGCCACCATCCGTCGCGCCGTGCTGCTGGAGAGCAAAAACGGCCAGATCAGCCAGCGCGACGCCGCCCAGTCCACCCTCAAGGCACTGGGATCGGTCGAGCTGGAGTACTTGGCCGTCTAACCGGCTACCTTGACCTCTATTGCCAAAGCCCCCGCATCCCGGATGCGGGGGCTTTTTTTATCTGGATCCGCCCCCTTTGATACTCAACGAACTCCGTTGCTCCTCATGCCCAAAGTTCAACTGAATCGCCGTCACGGCGGGTATCGCACGCCTGTTCCGGCCACTTGCAAGTGACGCCATGCAAAGGCACCCAACTTGTCGCACTAAATGCCAGAAAACCAACAATCAGCAACATTGAAAACCAGTTAAATAAATGTAAATAGATATTTATACCAATTATATCTTACCCAGTTGAATATACTGTGGCGGCTGATTAAGGTGGGGGCCTTATCAAGGCATCAGTCAAGGAAAGACGTATGGAGATAGTGGTACTCGGGGGTGGCGTCATTGGTGTAACCAGCGCCTGGTATCTGGCAAAAGCGGGCCATCAGGTGACCCTGCTGGAGCGGCGAGAGGGGGTGGCGCTTGAAACCAGCCACGCCAATGCCGGCCAGATCTCCCCCGGTTACGCTGCCCCCTGGGCGGCCCCCGGCATTCCCCTCAAGGCGGCCAAATGGATGCTGCAAAAGCATGCCCCCTTCACGGTGCGCCCCACCGCCGACCCTTTCCAGCTGCGCTGGATGCTGAAGATGCTGGCCAACTGCACCCCGGCGGCCTATGCCACCAACAAGGGGCGCATGGTGCGCCTAGCCGAGTACAGCCGCGATTGCATGAAGGTGCTGCGCGATGAACTGGCCCTCGACTACGAGGGGCGCCAGCTCGGCACCCTGCAACTGTTTCGAAGCCAGGCCCAGCTGGATGCCAGCAAGCGCGATATCGAGGTGCTGGAAGAGTATGGCGTCCCCTACCAGTCGCTGGATGACAGCGGCTGCGAGGAGGCCGAACCGGCCCTGGCACGGGTGCGCGGCAAGATAGTGGGCGGCCTGCGTCTGCCTGGCGACGAGACCGGCGACTGCTTCCGCTTTACCAAGGCGCTGGCGCTGGAAGCGCAGAAACTCGGGGTCAAATTCATCTTCAACTGCGATATCGATGAGATTGAGGTCGCCCATGGCCGCGCCGTGGCAGTGCGCGCCGGTGAGCAACGATACCGTGCCGATGCCATCGTCTGCGCCCTTGGCAGCTACGGCACCGGCTTTCTGCGTCCGCTGCTGCGCCCGCTCGGGCTGGAGCTGCCGGTCTATCCGGTCAAGGGCTACTCCCTCACCCTGCCGATGACCAATCCGGATGCGGCCCCCCGCAGCACAGTGCTGGATGAAACCTACAAGGTGGCCATCACCCGTTTTGACGAGCGGATCAGGGTCGGCGGCATGGCGGAGCTTTCGGGCTACAACCTGGTGCTCAACCCCAAACGCCACGACACCCTGGCCATGGTGGTGGGCGATCTCTTCCCCGAAGGGGGGGACATCAGCCGCGCCGAGTTCTGGACCGGCCTGCGCCCCATGACACCGGACGGCACCCCGCTGGTGGGCCCAAGCCCCATCCCCGGGCTTTGGCTCAACACCGGTCACGGCACCCTGGGCTGGACCATGGCGGCAGGTTCTGGCCAACTGCTCTGCGATCTGATCAGTGGCAGTGCAACCGCCATCAGCGACGAAGGGCTGACCCTGGCTCGCTACGCCTGAGTCGCCCCAGGCTCCATCGGCAGGCCACCTTATGCAGGTGGCCTGCCTGTTTTTTCATCTCCGCCTCTCCCCACCTCTTTTATGCGCCGCTTTTTCCACCTCCCTACGGTGTTCGCGCCGCTGGATATTGCAGCGAACGACACAGAATATTGCGCAATTCGACTTGCGCCCGCCGCCACAATCCGTAATGTGGACAGACACATTTTTCGCAACTCGTATTTTGTAACCAGCTTGTAAATGGCCGGCGCCATACAAGGGGTCACGGGATCCACAACGCATTATTAAGCAGCTATCCAGGGTAGGACATTATGAAAAAAGTAGGTTTGGTCGGTTGGCGTGGCATGGTGGGATCGGTTCTGATGAGCCGGATGCAGGAAGAGCAGGATTTCGCCCATATTCAACCTACCTTCTTCACCACTTCCCAGGCCGGTGAGGCCGCCCCCAACTTCGGCGTCGATGCCGGCACTCTGCAAGATGCCTTCGACATCGAGGCACTGGCCAGGCAGGAGATCATCATCACCGCTCAGGGCGGCGATTACACCAAGGATGTCTATCCGCGCCTGAAGGCCGCCGGCTGGCAGGGTTACTGGATTGACGCCGCCTCTTCCCTGCGCATGGAGCAGGACGCCGTCATCATCCTGGATCCGGTCAACGGTGACGTCATCGAGCAGGCGCTGAACGATGGCATCAAGACCTTCGTTGGCGGCAACTGCACCGTCAGCCTGATGCTGCTGGCCCTGGGCGGCCTGTTCAAGGCCGATCTGGTGGAGTGGGTGAGCGTGGCCACCTATCAGGCCGCCTCCGGTGGCGGTGCCCGTCACATGCGCGAGCTGGTGACCCAGATGGGGATCCTGCGCGACGAAGTGGCGGTAGAGCTGGCGGATCCCGCCTCCGCCATTCTCGATATCGAGCGCAAAATCACCGAGAAGACCCGCTCCGGCACCCTGCCGGTGGACAACTTCGGCGTGCCGCTGGCCGGTGGCCTCATCCCCTGGATCGACACCAAGCTCGACAACGGCCAGAGCCGTGAAGAGTGGAAGGGCCAGGCCGAGACCAACAAGATCCTGGGGATCCAGGATGCCGCCATCCCAGTGGATGGTCTGTGCGTGCGGATCGGCGCCCTGCGCTGCCACAGCCAGGCGTTCACCATCAAGCTGAAAAAAGATGTGCCGCTGGCAGAAATTGAATCCCTGCTGGCCTCCCACAACGACTGGGTCAAGGTGATCCCCAACGATCGCGACATCACCGCCCGCGAGCTGACTCCGGCTGCCGTCACCGGTACCCTCAGCATCCCGGTGGGTCGTCTGCGCAAACTCAACATGGGCCCCGAGTACCTGGCCGCCTTCACCGTGGGTGATCAGCTGCTGTGGGGCGCCGCCGAGCCCCTGCGCCGCATGCTGCGCATCCTGCTGGCCCGCTAATTCGCCGCGTCAATGCCAAAAGGGCGGGGAGTCACACTCCCCGCCCTTTTTTACGGCCTCTTGCTGGTGATACCTTTGCCTGTCACTTGCACCTGATGGCACAGGGCAAGCCGCGCCCATCACGCCTTAGCGTTTCTGCCCCATCCCTGTGGGTGTATCCCTGCCCTGTTCCACCCACTCAACGCCAATGTCAGCACTGAATGTCACTACTGATGCCTGTGCCCATCCTGGCGAAGTAGTCAGGCTCCAGGCCCGCACTTATGCCAGCACGATACGCTGGCAGCCGCTGTAGATCTCGGCGCGCCCCGGGCGACAAAACCCCACCAGGGTGAGACCGGTCTGCTCGGCCCGCGCTACCGCCAGTTCGGTGGCAGCCGAGATGGCGAGCAGGATCTCCACCCCGGCGCTGGCGGCCTTTTGCACCATCTCGAAACTGGCGCGGCTGGTCACCAGGATGGCGCCATCGCGCCGGCCGGTGCGACACAGGTGGCCCACCAGCTTGTCGAGCGCAATATGGCGTCCCACGTCCTCGCGAATGGCGAGGATATTGCCCGCCCCGTCCACATGCACGGCGGCGTGGGTGGCGCCGGTACACTGTCCCAGCAGCTGCAGGGGGCGCAATCCATCCAGCACCTTGTCGATAAGGCCCACCGCAAAGCGCTGGCTGTCCGGCAAGGGGGGCAAGGTGCGCACCACCTGCTCCAGGCTCTCGCTGCCGCAGATGCCGCAACCGGTGCGCCCCGCCAGGGTGCGCCGCTTCTCTTTCAGGCGATAGATGCAGCGATTGGCCAGGGTGATGTGCAGCTCGATGCCCTGACAGCCATTGACCTGCTCGATGTCGTGAATGTCGTGCAGGCCGTCGATGATCCCCTCACTCAGAGAAAAGCCGATGGCAAAATCCTCCAGATCGGCGGCCGAGCACATCATCACGCTGTGGGCGATGCCGTTGTAGACCAGCGCCACCGGGGTTTCGCAGGGCAGTTGCATGGCACTGTCGGTGGTCACCTCACGCCCCTGATAGTGCACCACCTCGCGCGGCGCGGCGCACCGGAACACGTCACTCTCTTGCCACATCTTGTTGCCGCCTTATTCGATGATCCTGGGATCCTTTGCCGAAATACCGAGCCGCTTCATTTTCGAGAGCAGGGTGGTGCGCTTCATGCCAAGACGCTGGGCCGCCCCCCGGGCACCGGCGACGATGCCGTTGCTCTCCTTGAGCGCCGCGATGATCGCCTCGCGCTCATCCTCCGGCCCCTGCCGGAACAGGGGGGCATCGGGCTCGTCATAAACCAGGGTCTCAATCTTGTGATAGCCCTTGAGGGGCAGCAGCTCGTCGGGGGAGAGATTGAGCACCTGACCGCGGGTCATCACCACGGCCCGCTCGATGATGTTCTCCAGCTCACGGATATTGCCGTACCAGGGGAGCGACACCAGCATCTTCATGGCATCTGCCGGAATAGCGGTGATGGTACGGCGCATCCGCTTGGCGATCTTCTTGATAAAGAAGTTGACCAGCAGCGGTATGTCTTCGCGCCGCTCGCGCAGGGGCGGCAGCTCGATGGGAAAGACGTTGAGCCGGTAGTAGAGATCGCTGCGAAAGCGCTTGTTCTTGACCATGGAGAGCAGATCGCAGTTGGTGGCCGCCACCAGTCGCACGTCCACGGCGATGGGGTTGCTGTTGCCCACCCGCTCCAGCTCGTGCTCCTGCAACACCCGCAACAGCTTGGGTTGCAGATCGATGGGCATGTCCCCCACCTCGTCGAGGAACAGGGTGCCCTTGTGGGCCCGCTCGAAGCGGCCGATGCGCTGGGTCAGGGCGCCGGTGAAGGCCCCCTTCTCGTGGCCGAACAGATCACTCTCGATAAGGCCGGTGGGAATGGCGGCGCAGTTCACCTTCACCATCTCCCGGCTGCTGCGGGCACTGAGTTGATGAATAGCCTGGGCGATCAGCTCCTTGCCGGTGCCCGTCTCCCCCAAAATCAACACGGTGCAGTCGCTCTCGGCCACCAGCCGCACCTTCTCCATTACGCTCGCCATCACGGGGCTCTGGTAGATGATGTGGGAGAACTCTCCCCGCACGGTGGGCTCGCCAATGCGAAGGGTCTTCTCTTTCGCGCCGTTGGTGTTGGAGATCTCCTGCTGCGCCTGCACGTTGTTCATGGCGATCGCCGTGCGCGCCGCCACCTGTTCGAGCAGGGAGATGTCGATATCGACGAAGAAATCCACCTCCGGGTGGGAGAGGATCAGCACCCCCAGCAGATTGCCCCGGTAACGCAGCGGCAAGATGCAGGAGCTGTTGGCCTCGGGGGGCAGGATCTGGGTGGCGAAGCGGCAGTGGGCGTTGCAGCCGTGGCCATGCTCGCGGTAGATGAAATAGGGTTCGCTGTGACCAAGGGCCCCCTGCAGGCAGTTCTTTTCGAAACAGGAGTGGTCGATGATGCCGGGCTGCTCGCTCTGGCTTTCGTTCACCAGATAGCTCTTGAAGCTGTCGGAGGTGGCGTTGTATTCGGCAAGACAGAGGCTGCTGATGGCAAAATGGTGCTGCAGGATGGCAAACAGGCTTCTTGGCAGCTCGGCGATGCGCACCAGTTTGATCACCGCATTGGTCACGTCCACCAAAATCTTGCAGCTGTCGCGCTCAAGGCGCAGGGAGTGGGCCTGCTCCAGGGTGCGCTCCTTGTCCTGCACGTTCTCCAGCGCGATGGCGATGATGGCCGCCAGCTGGGTCAGTTTGGCCAGCACCTCCATGTGAAAGGCGCGAGCCTCGCGGCTGATGAACTCCACCCCGCCCAGGTGGCTGCGAGCGGTGGTGATGGGCAGTTGGCAGTAGGATTGCAGGTCATCATAGACGGGGGTGCTCGCCAACAGGGCGCAGCGGTTTTCAAAGCGGGCGGCGGGCAGGATGATCGCCTGCTCCCTGGAAAAGTGAAGGTCGGCCTTGCGGCAGACGAGGTGCCTTGGGCCCCTCTCCCCCATATAGCAGAAGATGGCCTCCTCCCCCGTCCCCTGGTTGAGGATCAGGTTGACCCGGATCACGTCGTCGAAACAGACGTCTATCTTGTTGAGTTTCTTGATGAAGTCATCGAGCGTCACGGCCGACAGCAGGCTTTTTGAGAGCAGGAGGAAACCGTCATCCCAGATGGGGGAGATCTCGTCCAGCGGGATGGCACTCACATTCAGCATTACGGCCTCACATTGGATCAGTGTCAGTCACAGAGCCGGCCTGCCATGCCGTGGCATACTGATTCGCCATAGCGACCGGATATAACAACAAGGGGTCGCCCTCATGCTGCTGACAAATATTGAATGGCATGATGCTTTATCAAATGTTGCAATTCAAAACGGGCACGTAACGAACAATAACAAAAGATAACATCGTCAGCGTCGATATATTCAAAGCTGGCGTGCCATCATAATGAAGCGGCGGGTTCATTACAAATCAGGCTGAATATTTTCTCGCGCATTTGTGCACATTTAATCAAGCTCGCGATTAAATAACTAATAATTAATTCAAGAGTGCCGCCCGAATTATTTGACGCTGAGCAATCTGGCTCACTGGCACTGATCACCCTGGCCCTGCTGCCACTGCAGATGTCCACTTTTCAGCCCACCCAGGATAAAGAGCGCCGAACAGCCCTGAAAGGCCATCAGCAGCCAGCTGGCGTTGTCGGCCAGCTCCTGCGCCACCGTCCGATGAGTGAGGTAGACCAGCAAAGTGATCAGCCCCAACAACAGGGCGTTGATCAAGGTGGTCGAGACGAAGGCGATCAGCCAGGCGATGGTGGTACTCAGCGCGGAAAATACCCCGTGCATGGCCAGCCGCGCCGCCATGAAACAGCCGAAAAAACCAAAGCCCAACAGAAATATCATCTCGTCTTGCCAGATATAACAGCCAATACCCAGCAATATTGCGACGAAATAGCCACAAATATAAAAGATACCGAATAACCGGTTGATATCATGTTGCATGATCTCACCCATATCGAAATTGAACCAAGACAAGGGTGACCGACTCACAAGATGAGTCGGTCCCTTATTTTTTATCTCCCCAAAGAGAGTGGTTGCCAATTACCCTTTGGCGGCGCTGCGCAATTTTGCCTTGAGCGCGCTGTACTCGGTCTGGACGTAGACTTCTGCCTCGGCCTGATCCGCGATGCGCTCAATTTTTACCGCGCAGTATTTGTACTCAGGGGTGTAGGAGACGGGGTCCACGTGCTCGATGGTGAGCTCGTTGCAGGCCCCGATCCACCACTGGTAGGTCATGTAGACCACCCCGGCGTTGACCCGGTCGTTGTAGTTGGCCCGGGTGATCACCTTGCCGCGGCGCGACGAGATCCAGACCAGCGCCTGATCCTTGACCCCGAGTTTTTGGGCATCGCTCGGGTGGATCTGCACATAGCCGGGCTCGTCGGCCAGGGTCTGCAGCGCCGAGCAGTTGCCGGTCATGGAGCGGCAGGAGTAGTGGCCGACTTCGCGCACGGTGGAGAGCACCAACGGGTACTCGGCGCAGGGCTGCTCCCGCGGCGCGCGCCACTCGGCGGCAATCAGCTGACCCTTGCCGCTCGGGGTGCTGAACACATTGCCCTCGAACAGGGTGCTGGTACCCGGGTGATCCTCGGTTGGGCAGGGCCACTGCACACACTTGAGATCCGCCATCTTGTCGTAGCTGACCCCGGCGTAGAGCGGGCAGAGTCCGCGCAGCTCATCCCAGATCTGCTCGGTGTCGCGATACTCCATGGGATACCCCATGGCGGTGGCCATCAGCGAGAAGATCGCCCAGTCCGGCTTCACGTTGTCCGGCGGCGTCACCGCCTTGTAGAAGCGCTGGAAGCCGCGATCCGCCGAGCTGTAGACCCCCTCGTGCTCGCCCCAACTGGTGGCGGGCAGAATGACGTCCGCCATCTCGGCGGTCTGGGTCATGAAGATATCCTGCACGATCACCAGCTCCATCCCCGCCAGGGTACGGCGGAACTGACCGAGATCTGCCTCGGTCTGGGCCGGGTCTTCCCCAAAGATGTAGAAGGCCTTGCACTTGCCCTCCTCCACCTTGTGGCCCAGCTCCGTCAGGCGATAGCCGGGCTTCTGGGAGAGCGCATCAACCCCCCACGCCCTGGCGAACTTGGCGCTGATCTCGGGATCGCTCACCGACTGATAACCCGGGAACTGGTGCGGCAGCATCCCCATGTCACAGGTGCCCTGCACGTTGTTCTGACCGCGTACCGGCCCGCAGCCGGTGCCACGGCGACCGAAGTTGCCAGTCAGCAGCGCAATACCCGCGAGCCCCTTGACCACGTCCACCGCCTGACCGTACTGGGTCACTCCCATGCCCCACAGGATCATGGAAGCAGGCGATGCGGCATAGGTGCGAATGGCGGCGCGGATATCCGCTGCCTTGAGGCCGGTGATCCCCTCCACGTATTCCGGGGTGTACTTGGCCACCGTGGCCTTGAAGGTGTCGAACCCTTCGGTGTAGTTGGCGACGAACTCTTTGTTGTAGAGCCCTTCGTTAATCAACACGTTGGCGAAGGCGTTGACCAGCGCCATGTTGGAACCGTTTTTGAGCGGCAGCCACTGATCGGCGATGCGGGCGGTCTCCACCATGCGGGGATCACACACAATCACCTTGGCCCCGTTTGCCTTCGCCTTGAGGATATGGCGGGCGACGATGGGGTGAGAGTCAGCAGCATTGTAACCAAACACCAGCAGGCATTGGGTCTCTTGAATTTCGGGAATGGCGTTGCTCATGGCGCCGTTACCTACAGTTGTCTCCAGACCGGAGACTGAGGGTGCGTGTCACACCCTCGCGCAGTGATCGACGTTGTTCGTCCCAAGCACTGCGCGGGCAAATTTCTGCATCACATAGTTGGCTTCATTGCCGGGGCCACGGGCAGAGCCTGTGGTCATGATGGCGTCCGGGCCATATTTCGCCTTGATGGCAGAGAGGCGGCTGCTGGCGAACTCGATCGCTTCATCCCAGGAGACGGCTTCGAGCTTGCCACCGCGCTCGCGGCGGATCATCGGGCTCTTGAGACGGGGGGTCAGCAGGTTGGTGTCGTTCAAGAAATCCCAACCGTAATAGCCCTTGAGGCAGAGTTGCCCCTCGTTGGTTCGGCCGTTGGCGCCTTCGGCACCCACCACCTTGTCGTTTTCAACCAGCAGGTTGATTTTGCAACCGGTGCCGCAATAGGGGCACACGGTAATGACTTTTTTCATGACTCACACTCTTTTATTAACGAAAAATGTTCGATAAAGCCCGCTCAGACCTGCGCCGGGATATGGCCTGCCAGCAGGGCCTCGGCACTGGCCAGCTGCTTCTGCCGGTTCAGGGTGTCAAGATGCGCCGGCGTAACCAGCCGCAGCGCCTGGGTCGGGCACACCTCGACACAGGCCGGGCCCGCCTCGCGGTGCTGGCAGAGATCGCACTTGAGCGCCTGTGCCTTGGTCTGCGGCCGCTTGAAGAGCGAATCGGCTGCGGGGGCCACCTCTTTCACCACCACCGCCATGGCGCCGTAAGGACAGGCCACCACGCAGGACTTGCAGCCGATGCAGCGCGCTTGCAGCACCTTGACGCAGCCATCCTCGGTCACGATGGCGTTGTTCGGGCAGGCCTGGGCACAGGGCTTGTCTTCACACTGGCGGCAGAGCACCGGCGTGGTCACCTTGCTGCCCACGATGACTTTGAGGCGCGGCTGAAAGTAGTTGTCTTTCGAGACCAGATGTCCATCCTCGATGGCAAGATGCAGGCCGCCCTCCCGCGCAAGGGTCCCGCTGCAAGACCCTGACTGGTGTGAAACGGCGCACGCCACCTCACAGGTACGACACCCAATACAGAGACCGGGATCGGCAATCACGAAGCTGTTCATAGAGAGGGATCCTAAATGGTTCGTTACACCCGACCGCCCTCACCCACCAGGCAGGCAAAATGCGGCCAGCCCCCCACTAGGCATTTATCAGGCCAACACGGGCCAAGGGTGCGATAAAAAATCACAAGAAACTGAAAATAAAGGAATAATCAGAAAGATAAGCGTGCTGAATGCCACTACTGACGAGGGTGACGACGGGGTGGGAAGTGTGATCGACACGACAAAAGTGACGAGCTCGACACCGGCTGACTAACCCCTGCCCGCGTGATGAACGGAGGAATAAACAACACCAGCAGAAAGGATGCCGAGGCCGCTAGTTGTTTGGTTTTACTATCGCCCCAGTCCAGCTGCATCAAGCCAAGTCGAATAATAAACCAGCGCATATTGATAAATTTATTGAGCCAGCGCGGGTTTTCAGTTCCTGCTCCTTCAGTTTCTCACCTGTCAGGTTACTATGTGCCACTTGGAGACTGGTTCCGAAGGGACACCTCAGGGAATCACGAGTTCAGTCAACATAAGTTCAATACCGCAAACTAAATATAAAAATCTAGGTTGCAGTATTAGAAGATGCAGGGATATATAATGAAAACAATGCATGAATGTGAGCAATCTTTAATAAAGCTAATTGAAGAAAACTCAGATATTGAAAAAATAAGAAATGAGGCACAAACAAGACATCATATTATAAACAAGATAATTACAGATGTTTTTGCATGGCCAGATGAGCAAATTGAAGTTGAAGACTATGAACAAAATACGTTTACAGACTATGAACTAGGATCTCCAAGGCAAGTAATTATTGAAGCAAAACGAGAGGGCCGAACGTTTGAAGTCCCTGCTGGATTATCAACGAAAAATATTATTGACCTACCATCATTATTAAAGCCTCAAGGAGATTTAAGTAATGCAATTAAGCAGGTTCAACATTACTGTGCTTCTCGAGGAACACCGATTGCTGTTGCTACGAATGGGCACCAATATATTTCTTTCATAGCAAGCAATCAAAATGGTTGTTCTCCTCTTGATGGAAAAGCACTAGTTTTTGATAGTCTATCTAATATGCTTGATAATTTTACTCTAGCATGGAATATGCTGTCATATTTTGGAGTTAAAGAGCACCGCTTAATAAAATATTTAGCTTCTGATGTGAAAGGAATACCTAATAAGCTCTCATCATATCTCACCATGTATCCCAAGGTGAGATATGCAAGTGAAATTCAAACATCACTACGTCAAATATCAGAGTTGATAATCCAAGATGCTCTAGAAAGCACAGAAACCGAGGAGATTTTTTATAAAAAATGTTACTGCGAGAGTGGTGCACTTTCAAAATATGCGCTATTAAGCAAAGAAATGATCCAAGCTCGTTATGCTGCTTTATTTAGCGATAATGAAACCTCACCTAAAATCACTTCCGTAAAGCCAGACAAAAAAGAACATGGATTAGACCCTAGCATAATGGCAGAAGCTCTATCCAAAAGACCAATTGTACTGATCGGTGATGTGGGCGTTGGCAAAACATCTTTTGTAAAAAATCTTATTTACTCTAGTGCTTTTAAAGAATTCAATGAAGCTATATACATTTATATTGATTTAGGTGCAAAAGCCACGTTAGCTAAAAACCTTCAGCAATTTATTTTAAATGAAATTGAAGAGCAATTGCTTTGCAAATATAAAACCGACACTTCAGAATTAAAGTTTGTAAGAGGCGTCTACTCAAGAGACATACAGAGATTTGCTAGCGGCATTTGGGGTGGACTCCGAGATACAAATAGAGAAAAATATGAAGAAAAGCAATTAGAAATGCTATCAGCAAAAATAGATAATAAAGATGAGCATTTAAAAAACTCTATTGCACATTTATCCAAGCAAAGTAAAAAGCAAGTAATCATTTGTATAGATAATGCAGACCAAAGGGACTTTGACACACAACAACAAGCCTTTGTCATTTCTCAAGAGTTGGCTAAAGAGTGGTGTTCACTGGTCTTCATATCTGTGAGACCACAAACTTTCTTTAAATCAAAATCCTCAGGAGCGCTAACAGCTTATCCTCATAAAGTATTTACTATTTCCCCACCAAGAATTGATCAAGTTTTAGATAAAAGGCTTCAATTTGCCCTTGAAATGTCCGAAGGTAAAATTCCATTGGAAAAAGCTGAGTTCGTAAGAATTAATATCGACAATTTATCCATTTTCATAAAAATTTTACTCGAATCATTGAGAAGAAACAGGTCACTTGGTGAATTTATAGAAAACATCACGGGGGGAAATGTAAGACAAGCCCTTACTTTCATAACTGGGTTTATTGGAAGTCCTAATGTGGAAGCAGAAAAAATCATTAGAACATATGAGAAAGAGGGTAGATATATCATTCCTGTACATGAGTTTTCAAAACAAGCTCTATTAGGTGAATTTTCTCATTTTGATCCCAACACCTCTTTAGCAATGAACATTTTTGATATATCAATAGCCGATGAGTCTGAGCATTTCCTTGTCCCATTTATTCTTGCCATTTTATCAGATAAAAGTGAGCTACAAGACCGCGATGGCTTTTGTAACACAAGAGAAATAATTTCAGAAATGCAAGCTACTGGGTACATACCAACACAAACAGAACACGCTTTAAGAAGAGCGACGAACAAAAAACTAATTGAAACATCACAACGTTTCACATTTGATGAAGATGAAACAGGCTTGATTGGTGAAATGCCCGCAAAGTTTAGAATTACATCAACAGGGCAATATCATCTTAAACGTTGGATAAGTGACTTTGCATATTTAGATGCAATGCTGTTTGATACACCTATATTCAATCCTGAAATAGTAAATAACATGCGTGCAGCATGCGAATCATTCAACATTGAAGATCGGTATAATAGAACTGTAGCGTTTAGAGAATACTTATTGAGTGCTTGGAATAGGCTTGTCATAAAGCCTAGTTACTTCGATCTTGTTGAAGCTTTAAAAATGGGGGAGTCATCGTTTGATAGTGTAGAACGAGTAGTGGAAACAAACGTTTTTAAATCTCATGATTATCCATTAAAAGCATAATACCGTAGGGTGCAATAAGCGCAGCGCATTGCACCGCTTGAAGAACTTTTGAGAAAGGGTGCAATTCACTTCGTTCATTGCACCCTACCCTTATCTCCCGTTTCGCTATCAGTCCCACGCGCAGACCCTTCCTATTGAGACGCCCTGTGTCGATCACGGCTCTTTCCCTTCGTCACTAGTGACGAACGTCACAGTTCGACATCTACCAACCTTCTTGCTGCGCTCCTATCTAAAAAATAAATTCATTTAAAAACATAAACTTATAGTAATAGTTCATGCCAAATCCATATTGGCCCGCATTTTGCCATCCAGCGCCTACTCCATTCCTTCGCGACACGACAAGGTAGGCTATGAACCGCTTCGTTATCGCTGACCCCAAGCTTTGTATCGGCTGTGGCACCTGTATGGCTGCCTGTAGCGAGGTACACAAGGCGCAAGGTTTGCAACAAGCCCCCCGTTTAACCGTTATGCGACACGAGCAGGCGACCATGCCGATTCAGTGCCGTCACTGTGACGATGCCCCCTGCAGCAAGGTGTGCCCGGTCGAGGCAATTCGCCAGACCGGCGATTGCGTGCAACTCAACGAGTCGCTCTGCATCGGCTGCAACCTCTGCGCAGTGGCCTGCCCCTTTGGCGCCATCCAGAGCGGCGGCAGCCGTCCGGTGGCCGTGGCCACCAGTTACGACACCTATATCCCCTGCTCCATCCGCTCCAGCAACCCCTCCACCTCCGCGGGCCTGCGCTGCTTTGGCGAGGATCTGCTGAGCTGGGAGCCGGGCGTGCGCAGCATCGCGGTCAAGTGCGACCTGTGCGAATTTCGCGCCGATGGCCCGGCCTGTGTCGGTGCCTGCCCCTCCCAGGCGCTGAAGCTGGTCAATGACGGTGACACCGAACGCGCCGCCCGTATCCGTCGCCAGCAAGCGGCCGACACCAACCCGCAAGGGGCCTCTGCCTTCTCGGCGCCTGCCACGGCGATCCCTGCATCCGATTTATCCACCACAGAGGGAGTTCGCTGATGTTGTCCCCCCTTGTTATGGCCACACTCCTGCTCTTTTTGCTGGGCGCTGCCGCCAGTTTGCTGCTGCAAAAGCTTCCCGCACTGGCCAACCGTCTCAACAGCGGCTTTGCCCTGTTGGGCTCGCTCGCGGGCCTGGTCGCCGCCATCCAGATCTTTGCTCAAGGCACCCCCGTCGACGGCCAACTCTGGCTGCTGGGCTCGGTGCACCTCGACATGCTGGCCGCGCTGATGCTGCTGGTGATCAGCACAGTCGGCGTCGCCGTCGCCCTCTACTCCTTTGCCTATATCCGCGAATATCAGGGCAAGGGGGATGTGGCCATCGGCGCGCTGATGAACCTCTTCCTCTTTGCCATGGTGGGCATGGTGCTGGCCGACAACGCACTCGGTTTCTTGCTCTGCTACGAGCTGGTGACCCTCACCACCTACTGGCTGGTCAAGACCAACCCGGAAGCCGCCAAACAGAGCCGGCTTTACTTGGTGATGAATCATATCGGCATGGCGCTGGTATTGGTCGCCTTCTGGCTGCTCTGCCGCGAAAGCGGTTCGCTGGAGTTCGCTGCGCTGCGCGAACAGCACCTGGCGGGAACGCTCGCCTCGCTGGTGTTCCTGCTCAGCTTCTGCGGCTTTGGTCTGCGCGCCGGTTTCGTGCCGCTGCACGGCTGGCTGCCGGTGACCGAGCCCGTCGCCCCCTCCCATATCTCGGCGCTGATGTCCGGCGTGATGGTGAAGCTGGGTCTCTTTGGCATCTTGCGGGTCAGCATCGATTTTCTCGGCGCCAGCCAGCTCTGGTGGGGCTATGTGGTGCTGATCTTCGGTGCCTGCTCGGCAGTGCTCGGGGTGCTGTTCGCGCTGGCCGAGCACGATCTCAAGCGGCTGCTCGCCTACCACACGGTGGAGAACATCGGCATCATCCTGATGGGGATGGGGATCGGCATGATCGGCATCGCCAACCAGCAGCCGGCGCTGGTGGTGCTGGGGCTGCTTGGCGCCCTCTATCACCTGCTCAACCACGCCATCTTCAAGAGCCTGCTCTTTATGGGCACCGGCTCTGTGATGTTCCGCCTGCACACCCGCGACATGGACAAGATGGGGGGGCTGGCCAAGCTGATGCCCTGGACCGCGCTGGCGTTCCTCATCGGTGCCATGGCCATCTCGGCGCTGCCGCCGCTCAACGGCTTTGTCAGCGAGTGGTTTATCTATCAGTCGCTCCTTTCCATGACCAAACTCGGCACCTCTGTCGTCGCGCCGCTGGCGGTGGTGATGCTGGCGGTAACCGGCGCCATGGCGGTGATGTGTTTCGTCAAGGTGTATGGCATCTGCTTCTGCGGCGCCCCGCGCAGCGAGAAAGCGAGCCACGCCCGCGAAGTGCCGGGCGCCATGGTGGCAGGCACCCTGCTGCTGGCCGCGGTCTGTCTGGTGCTGGGTCTGGGCGCCCCCTGGATTGCCCCCCATATCGCCAGCTATGGCCAAGCCTTGGTTGCCAGCCAGATGAGTATCGCCACCGGCGCCACCCTGCTGCCGCTGGATAGCAGCCAGGCGATCCTCTCCCCGCCCGTTATCGCCATCACCCTGCTGGGTCTGTTCCTCATCCCGTTGCTGGTACTGGCCATCTTCAAGGGGCCCAAGCTCGGTCGTCGTCACGCCGGCACCCCGTGGGCCTGTGGTTACGCCTATGAGGAGCGCATGAGCCTCACCTCCGGTGGTGTCACCCACACCTTGCGCCAACTCTGCGCACCGCTCTATCGCAAACAGCCGCAGCTCGATCTGGCCAGCGCCCTGCACGGGGTGAGCGATGCCAGCGGGACGACCGGCTGGCTGCTGCTCTCTTTAATAAATGGTGTTGTGCTGGCGCTCTTTATCCTGATGGCTGTAGGAGTCTGATATGCCTGTTCTTGAAATGCCGAGCTGGGGCATGGTCGCCCTCGCCCTGACCCAGGCCATCGCCATGCTGGCGCTGGCGCCGCTCGCCACCGGTTTCAACCGGGTGCTGCGGGCCAAGATGCACTCCCGTCAGGGGCCGGGTCTGCTGCAGGATTACCGGGATATCGCCAAGCTCCTGCGCCGTCAGGAGGTGACCCCCGAGCCTGCAGGCATCATCTTCAACCTGATGCCTACACTGCTCATCGCCGCCTTGCTGCTGGTAGCGATGGCGCTGCCGACCCTGACTCACGAGTCCCCCTTCCCTATCGCCGGGGATCTCATCACCGACATCTATCTGTTCGCCATCTTCCGTTTCTTCTTCTCCCTCTCCGGGCTCGACAGCGGCAGCATGTTTGCAGGGATCGGTGCCCGCCGCGAGCTGACTCTCGGCATTCTGGTGGAGCCCATTCTGGTGCTCGCCTGCTTCATCATGGCGATGATGGTGGGCAGCTCGGATCTGGGCAATATCAGCAGTTATGTGGCGACCCAGCCGCTGGCCGCGCCCATCGCTACCCTGCTGGCTGGCGCCGCCTGCGCCTTCGCGGTGTTTGTCGAGATGGGCAAACTGCCCTTTGACTGCGCCGAAGCCGAGCAGGAGCTGCAAGAGGGGCCGCTCACCGAGTACTCCGGTGCGGGCCTCGCCCTGCTCAAGCTCTCCATCGGCCTCAAGCAGCTGGTGGTGGTGCAGCTCTTTCTGGTCATTTTCCTGCCCTTCGGCAAGGCGGCCAACTGGAGTCTGCCCGCGCTCATCGGCGCTGCGCTGATCCTCGCCTGCAAGCTGCTGGTGGCCTTTGGGCTTGCCGGCATCATCGAAAACGCCATGGCCCGTACCCAGTTCGTGCGCACCCACAAGCTCACCCGCTACGGGTTGGGGCTGGCCCTGCTGGCGCTGCTCGCCTATCTGGTCGGGGTCTGAATCATGCCCGCCAGCACAGCAACTTTTTCCGATTTCATCATTTTCGAATGCTCATTCCCGAACATTAAAGTGAGAACTGCATGACCATCGCCATTTCGGATCGCATCGGCTGCGACTACATCCAGCAGGTGCGAGCACAACTACCCCACGCCATCGTCGACGAGGAGTGGCAAACCGCCGATCAGGCCACCATCACCGTCAAGCCCACCAGTCTGGTCGAAACGGCCAGCCTGATCTTCCATCAGCTGGGGGGCTGGCTTCCGCTCTCCTTTGCCAATGACGAGCGCAGCCTCAACGGCCACTTCGCCGTCTACCACGTCTTCTCCATGGAGGGCGACACCAAGTGCTGGATCACAGTCCGGGTGCTGGTGGATGCCGATACCCAGGAGTACCCCTCCATCACCCCGACCATTCCGGCGGCGGTGTGGGGCGAGCGGGAGATCCGCGACATGTACGGCCTGCGCGCCATCGGCCTGCCGGACGAACGCCGTCTGGTACTGCCGGATGACTGGCCGGAGGATATCCACCCGCTGCGCAAGGACGCCATGGATTATCGCCAGCGCCCGATGCCCACCACCGACACCGAGACCTACCCCTTCGTCAATGAGCTCGGCAGTGATGCCAACCGCATCGTGCCGGTCGGCCCGCTGCACATCACCTCGGACGAACCGGGGCACTTTCGTCTGTTCGTCGATGGCGAAGACATCATCGATGCCGACTACCGCCTCTTCTATGTCCATCGCGGCATGGAGAAGCTAGCGGAAACCCGGATGGGCTACAACGAAGTGGCCTTCCTGACCGACCGAGTCTGCGGCATCTGCGGCTTTACCCACAGCGTCGCCTACACCACCTCGGTGGAGAACGCCATGGGTATTCCGGTACCGGAGCGGGCCAAGATGATCCGCGCCGTGCTGCTGGAGGTGGAGCGCCTGCACAGCCATATCCTCAACATCGGCCTGTCGAGCCACTTCACCGGTTTCGACACCGGCTTTATGCAGTTCTTCCGGGTGCGGGAGAAATCCATGACCCTGGCCGAGCTGCTGACCGGCGCGCGCAAGACCTATGGTCTCAACCTGATTGGCGGGGTACGCCGCGACATCTTCAAGGAAGATCGCATCAAGGGTGCCCAGCTGGTACGGGAGCTGCGTGATGAGCTCAAACCCCTGGTGGCCATGCTGCTGGATACCGCCAACATCTCCTCCCGCCTCATCGGTATCGGCAAGCTCGACCCGCAAATTGCCCGTGATTTCAGCTGCGTCGGCCCCATGGTGCGGGCGAGCGGCTTCAAGCGCGACGTGCGCCGGGTCCACGACTTTGCCGGCTACCGCGAGCTGCCGATGGAGATCCAGACCAAGGCGGGTTGCGACGTGCAATCCCGGGTGCTGGTACGCATCCACGAGCTCTACGACTCCCTCGACATGATTGAGTTTGGTCTTGAGCACCTGCCGGAGGGGCCACTGCTCACCGAAGGCTTCACCTACCAGCCGGGCAAGTTTGCGCTGGGCTTTACCGAAGCGCCCCGCGGCGAGAACGTTCACTGGAGCATGACCGGGGACAACCAGAAGCTGTTCCGCTGGCGCTGCCGCGCCGCCACCTACGCCAACTGGCCCGCCCTGCGCTACATGCTGCGCGGCAATACCGTGGCGGATGCACCGCTCATCATCGGCAGTCTGGATCCCTGCTACTCCTGTACCGACCGGGTCACCCTGGTCGACCCCAGGAAGGGCAAATCCACCGTGGTCTCCTACAAGGAGATCGAGCGCTACGGCATCGATCGCAAAAACTCTCCGCTGAAATAAGGGGTCATCATGATCAAGCTGTTCAAGACCATCCTCAAGGCTGGCACCCCGACCGCCAAGTACCCCTTTGCCCCCTATGAGGTGAACCGGGATTTTCGCGGCAAACCCAAATATCAGGCGGATCAGTGCATCGCCTGCGCCGCCTGTACCAAGGCCTGCCCGGCCAACGCACTGGTGATGGAAGTGGACATGGAGACCGGCGAACGGCGCTGGGAGATCTCCATGGCGCGCTGCATCTTCTGCGGCCGCTGCGAGGAGGTCTGCCCGACCCGCGCCATCGCCCTCTCCCCCGAGTTCGAGCTGGCGGTGACCAACAAGGCGGATCTCTATGAGGAGGCCCGCTTCGCGCTGGCCCCCTGCACCCTGTGCGGCACCTACTTTGCCCCGAGCAAACTGGTGGCGCTGGTGGAGGACACCCTCAAGCAGGCGGGCACACCGCTCGCTCGCGATGCCAAGCCGCTGGCGCCGCCAGAGCGACTGCACCACTGCCCCGACTGCAAACGAAAACAGAGCATGCTGAGCCAGCCTGACTCGGCCCTGATCACACCGATAGCCACACCGATGGCCGCACAACAGGAGTGGATGTGATGAGCAAGATCAAAGGCATAGAACCGGTTGTCGGCCATGCCCATACCCGCGCCGTGCCGCTGGCACAGGATCCCGAGATCACTAAACTCAAGAAGACCCTGCTCAAGGACATTCGCCGCTCGGCCTATGTCTACCGGGTCGATTGCGGCGGCTGCAACGCCTGCGAGATCGAGATCTTCGCCACCATCACCCCGCTGTTTGATGCCGAGCGTTTCGGCATCAAGGTGGTCGCCTCCCCCCGCCACGCCGACATCCTGCTCTTTACCGGCGCGGTGACCCGGGCGATGCGGGTGCCAGCCCTGCGCGCCTACGAGGCGGCGCCCGATCCCAAGATCTGCATCGCCTACGGCGCCTGCGGCTGTGACGGCGGCATCTTCCACGATCTCTATTGCGTCTGGGGCGGCACCGACAAAATAGTACCGGTGGATGTCTATATCCCCGGCTGCCCTCCGACACCGGCGGCTACCATCTACGGCTTTGCAGTGGCGCTCGGTCTGCTTGAGCAAAAACTCAAAGCCACCAGCCACGAGGTGCAACCGGGTGAACGGGTCGAGCTGCGCCACACCGGCATCCCCAACGAAATCCGGGTAATGATCGAGCGCGAAGCGCGCCGCATGGCCGGTTACCGGCAGGGGCGGATCATCGCCGACGAGTTTATGGCCCTGCTTGAAGGGGCGACCCAGCAGGATGTGGATCTGCGTATCCAGAGCTACCTCGATCAGCACGACGATCCGCGCCTGGCGGAGATCGTCAACAACCTGGCAAACGCCTGCCTCAACCGGGCGGCCGGCAAGGGAGAAGCGGTGCATGGCTGACCAGGTTTTCTTCTACCGCCTCTCGCGCAAGTTCGTCGACGAGCAGTTCGACGTGCCCCCCGCCCCGGCAAAGGAGATGGAGCAGGCCAAAGAGGTGATGTACTACAGCCTCGCCATCGGCCACCACCTCGGCATCGTCGATTGCCTGCGAGCAGACCAGGTCTGCTCGCTGACGGGTTATCGCGACTGGGTGACCAAGCTGCCAGAGGGGAGCGAGGCGCGCCGCAAGATGGAGGGGTTTCTCACCTTTGGCGAGATCACCATCTATCGCGAGCACTGTCATATGCTGGCCTGCGCCTTCGACCGACTGCGCAAAGCCGACAATCTACTCGATGAGCAGGAGCTGGGCTGGACCAATACCTTTATGGATCAGCTCACCGCCCTCTTTAACGACCCCCATATGTACCTGATGGTAAGGAGCCGCTGATGGGCTGCAATCTCGTGTTGACCGTGGGCAATGCCATGATGGGGGACGACGGTGCCGGCCCCTATCTCGCCGACAAGCTGCAAGCCGCCCCCCTGCCCGGCTGGACTCATATCGATGGCGGCATCGCGCCGGAAAATGTGGTCCATCAGGTGCGGGAGCTGCAACCGGCGCGGGTAGTGCTGGTGGATGCCGCCGAGATCGGCGAGAAGGCGGGTACCCTGCAGGTGATCCCCCCCGAGACCATCGCCGAGATGTTTATCTTCTCGACCCACAATATGCCGCTCAATTTCCTGATCGACGAGCTCAAGACCTTTGTCCCCGAGGTGATCTTTGTCGGGGTACAACCGGCCATCGTGGCGTTCTCCTTCCCGATGACCGGGATGGTGAGCGGGGCCATGGATTATTTGCATCAGCATCTTGATTGCGCCCGGGATAGCGGTTTGTTAATAAATCAACTGGCCCAGTGGAATATGACGCAGGATACCGCCTGAATATTTAATGGAGTGTTAAAAGACACCTGTCACAATATTTAATCAACGCCCGATGTTAAATGAATGACATCGGGCTAACTGCCCTGTTTTTGATATAAAACAATTCAATCTGAAATTTGCAAAATATTGTCTCACCACGACCAGAAAAGCATTGCCAGCACGTACAGATTGGCCCAGAATGACGGCCGACGCGGAAGTTGATGGGGTCTGGTGGCCCCCTCGGTCTTCAAAACCGATGTGAGCCGAGAAGGCTCTGGCAGGTTCGATTCCTGCCTCTTCCGCCACTTTCATATATTAAAATCATATATTAGGTAAATCGAATCAACACCGCTTGCCAATATCATTCCGGGCAGCTTCAATTTGACCACCCATTAATTTGTCAGAATATGTCGCATCATTAATATTCTGAATCATTTGGCTGCGTCAATATATCCATCTTGCCTGGTTCCCCTATCGGTGAAGCGTGTGTATCCCAGCCACGCACTCTTCGGGGGACTCCCATGCTAGACCATGCTTTGACTCATGCCGCCTTCGACGATCCGTTACCACGTCATCAGCAGTCGACCCATCGCCTGCCCCAGGTGGAGCAACTGCTGCAGCAAGCCTTCCTCGTCCCCCATATCGCCTGCTTGAGCCGGCCGCTGGTGACCCGGGTGGTGCGCGATACTTTGAGCGAAGTGCGCCAAAGCGAGGCATTTCGCCAGCACGGGGTGACCCCCGCCCACCTCGAGGCACTCATTGCCAAACGCTGCCAGCAGCAAGTGCGCCGGCGCCAGACCCGGGTGATCAACGCCACCGGCACCCTGATACACACCAATCTGGGACGCTCCCCCTTGAATGCCGGGCTATGGGACGAGGTGCGCGATCTCAACACCGGTTACAACAATCTGGAACTGGAGCTCGCTACCGGCAAGCGCGGCGGGCGCAAGGGGCTGCTCGCCACTTTGCTCACCTGCCTCACCCAGGCCGAGGATTCGCTGGTGGTCAACAACAACGCCGCCTCCCTCTTTTTGCTGTTGCAGGAGGTGGCTCGCGGGCGCGAGGTGATCGTCTCCCGTGGCGAGCAGATCCAGATTGGCGGCGGCTTTCGCATCCCCGATATTCTGGCGCTCTCGGGCGCCAAACTGGTGGAGGTGGGCACCACCAATATCACGACGGCCAGGGATTACCTCGACGCCATCACCGATGAGACGGCCATGGTGCTGATGGTGCACAGATCGAATTTCGCCATTCGCGGCTTTACCGAATCCCCCGATATCGGCGAGCTGGCTCGCGCCCTGCCGGATCATGTGGTGCTGGCGGTGGATCAGGGCTCGGGCTTGACCTGCGAGGAGTTTGCGCCGGATGAAACCCCGGTGCGTCAATACCTCAAGGCGGGGGCGGATCTGGTCTGCTACTCCGGCGACAAGCTGATGGGCGGGCCCCAGTGCGGCATCATCAGCGGCCGTGCAGACCTCATCAAGCGGCTGGAAAAACACCCTATGATGCGCACCTTCCGCCCGAGTCGCATCATCCACTCCCTGCTGGAACGCCTGCTCATCCACAAGCTCAACAAGTCTCCCCTTGGCGAAGGGATAGCCCAACGCACCCTTGCCGATCCTGCCGCTATGCAGGTTCGATCCGATCGGCTGATGGCCGCCCTGCCCGATTGTTTTGACGCCCTGCCCGCCCAGCTGGTGGTGGGAGGCGGCACCCTGCCGGACGAGTTCTACCCCGCCCCTGCGCTGGCCTGCCGGGATCCCCGTCCAGCCCAGCAGCTGCTCGATGCCCTGCGGGAACTCCCGGTGCCGGTGATTGCCACCGTGCGCCAGCAGAAGGTGCTGCTCAATATGGCCACCCTGCTCGAAGAGGACATGGCCCCCCTGATTGCCCAGCTGACCGATCTGCTCACCCCTGCACCACGGGAGTCCTGATCCCATGACCTCCTATCGCGCCGTTATCGGCCTCGCCGGCCACGTGGATCACGGCAAGACCCAGCTTATCAAGGCCCTCACCGGCATCACCACGGCCCGCGCCCACGAGCAGGCCATCGGCATGACTCAGGATCTCGGTTTTGCCCATTTTGACGACGGCCAGGGCAACACCATAGGCGTTATCGATGTGCCGGGTCATGAGCGCTATATCCGCAACATGGTGGCGGGGCTCTGGAGCCTGGATCTGGTGCTGCTGGTAATCGCCGCCGACGAGGGGTGGATGCCGATGACCGGCGAACACCTGCGCCTGCTCAGGGCCATGGGGGTGCCACGCCTTGTTGTCTGCATCAACAAGTGCGATCTGGTGAGCGCCGATGAACTGGCGCTGCTGGAAGAGCACCTGCTGGAGCGGGTGATGGACGAGAGCGGCATGGTGCCCGATATCGTCAGCGTCAGCGCCAAAACTGGCGCGAACATGGCCGCCCTGCACGCCGCCATTCTGCGCCAGCTTGCCGATCTGCCAGCATCGCACGCGGCTCACGATCAGGATGCCCCGCGACTGTATGTAGACCGGGTCTTTACCGCCAGCGGCACCGGTACCGTGCTTACCGGCACCCTGCAGCAGGGCAGCCTCAAGGTGGGGGAGAAGCTCCTGCTCCAGCCTGCCGGCCGCGAGGTGCAGGTGCGATCCCTGCAGGCCTATCACCAAAACCTTGATGAGATCGGCGCCGTCTGCCGGGTGGCGGTGGGATTGAAAAAGGTGCCCCACAAAGAGGTGGCCCGTGGTCACTGCCTGACCCGCGCCGATGGCCAGTGCGAGGCGGCAACTCACTTAATCGTGCGTCTAAGTGAGGTCGGCGACAGCATCCGGGAGCTGCGATCCCCTCTGCACAACAAAGAGGTGGAAGTGGCTCTCGGCAGCTGGCATGGCCGGGCCCGTTTCGTTCCAATCAAGGATTCCCGGCTGGCGCGGCTTATCTTCAACGACCCCATCCCCTGCTTCTTTGGCCAGCCGCTCGCCATCATCCGCCACGGCAGCAGCGAGTTGCTGCACGGCGGCCGCATCCTCTGGTGCGGTGATATTCACCCCGCCAGACGCAAGGCACTGCACGCCCTGCTGGGCAATCTGCCGGATGATCTCACCAACTACCACTCCGCCAACCTTGAGCTCGGGCTCAACGGCTATGTGGCAGCAAACCGTTTTGGCACCCTTGCTACCGAGCTTCCTGCCCATCTTGTGCAACTGGGCGACTGGGTACTGGAGCGCACCTGGCTGGCCCAGCGCCGTGACGAGCTTCTTGGCACTCTGGCAAGCGAGCCCTTGAGCGCCGCCGAGCTTGCCGCCCGCCTTGGCATTGCCCTGCCGGTTATCCAGGCCCTGTTGCAGCAACTCAAAACCGGGCAGCTTGTGCGCCTTCATCACGACAAGTGGCAGCCGGGCAGCGGCGAGTCGGAAGATGATCTGGAAGAAGAGGCACAGTTGGTGCTCAAACTGGTGCGAGATCAAGGCAAGGAGGGGTATGAGCCCGGTAAACTGGGCCCCGGCGGCGTGACGGTGGATCCACTGCTCTCCCTGCCAGCCAGTTTGCGCCAGCGCCTGCAACAAAAGGGGGCGCTGCAAAAACAGCTGCGCAATCTGGCCAGACTCAAGTATCTGGTGCAGCTGGAAGGACCCATCTACTACGACGCTGCGCTTTACAACCAAATGGTAGAAACCGTGCTGGCTGGCCAGCAGGTGGGAGATCTGATCGACATGGCGTCACTCAAACAAGTCACCGGATTGTCGCGCAAATACGCCATCCCGTTTTGCCTTCGCATGGAGATGGACGGCTGGGTGCGCCGGGAAGAGAACGATCGCCGGGTATTGCGCATGCCAGCGCGCGCACTCGAGGTGCCGGCATGACGGCGCAACCCGACATCCAGACCACCACCCGCCAGCGACTTGAGTTTCATCTCGACGGTATCGTGCAGGGGGTCGGTTTTCGCCCCTTCGTCTATGGCCTGGCCCTGCGCCACGGCCTCACCGGCTATGTCCTGAACGATGCCAATGGCGTCACCATAGGCGCCGAAGGGTCGCCCGAGCAGCTGGCCGCTTTTGCCCGCGAACTGCGGGAGTTGGCGCCGCCGCTTAGCCGGATCGATCACTTCAGCGCGCGGGCGCTGCCCCTTGACGATGACCCCGACCATAATTCCGACTACGACGGCCAGTTTCACATCAAGGCGAGCGAGCAGCAGAGCGCGGCCACGGTCGCCATCTCGCCGGATCAGGGGATGTGCGAGGCGTGCGCCCGGGATGTGACCAACCCCCTTGATCGCCACCACCACTACCCCTTTACCAACTGCACCCACTGCGGACCGCGCTACACCATCATTCGTCGCCTCCCCTACGACAGGCCCCATACCGCCATGGCGGGCTTTGCCATGTGCCCGCGCTGCGCGGCAGCCTACGAAGATCCGCTGGACCGGCGCTATCACGCCCAGCCGGTAAGCTGCCCCGAGTGCGGCCCGCACCTGACCTGGCGTACCGGCACGGGGGATGCCCTGGCCGAGCGCGAGGATGCCCTGCAAGCCGCTGCCCACGCCCTGCAAACGGGGTCGCTAATTGCAGTCAAGGGGATGGGCGGCTATCACCTGATATGCGATGCCCGCGATGAAGGCGCCGTGGCACGGCTTCGCCGGCTCAAGCTGCGCGAGCGCAAGCCGCTGGCGGTGATGATGGGCTCCCTTGCCGAGGCCCAATTGCATGTCACTGGCAGCGAAGAAGAGTGGAACCTGCTCGCCTCCCAGGCCAGGCCCATTACTCTGTTGCGCAAGCGCACCAAGGATGATCGGCCATCCCAACAACCAGCGGTGCCGCTGGCCGAGGGGATAGCACCCGGCATCCCCTATCTCGGTGTCATGCTCCCCTATACCCCGCTCCACCAGCTGCTGCTGGACGCCTGCGCCATCCCGCTGGTGGCCACCAGCGCCAATGGCCGTGGCAGCCCCATCCTTGTCGAGTGCGTGGCGGTGGTGCGCGAGCTGGGGCATCAGATCGACGGCATCCTGGATCACAACCGCCCCATCCTGCACCCCTGCGACGACAGCCTGGTGCAGTGGGCGGGTGGTCGGCGCCAGACTCTGCGGCTGGCGCGGGGCTATGCCCCCTGCACCCCCAGCCTGCAGGAGGCGGTAAAGGTGCCGATGCTGGCGGTCGGGGCCCAGCAGAAAAACCAGCTGGCGCTGGCCTTCGCTCGCCAGCGTATCTACAGCCCCTATATCGGCGATCTGCACAGCCTGCCGATGCAGGATCACTTCGAACAGACCCTCGCCACCTTTCAGGGGCTGTACGATCTCGTACCCGAGCTGCTGGTCTCGGATCGCCACCCCGGTTATCTCAGCCACCAGTGGGCCAGGGAGTATTGCCGCGAACACAACGCCACTCACCTTGAGGTGCAGCACCATCATGCCCACCTGCTAGGGGTGATGGCCGAGCACAACCTGACCGGCCCCGTGTTGGGTTTTGCCTTCGATGGCACCGGCCTTGGTGATGAGGGGGCGCTCTGGGGTGGCGAGTTGCTGATCGCAGACGTGCAGGGATTTGAACGGGTGGCACACCTCAAGCCATTTCGGCTGATCGGCGGTGAGGCTGCCATCCGCGAGCCGGTGCGCCAGCTGCTGGGGCTGCTGTTTGAGTCGTATGGCGTCGAGGAGATCAGACAGCTCGATATTCCGCTGATCAACAAACTGCCCATAGAGCGGATCAGCAACCTGCACCAGCTCTGGCATCTCGGTCGCAACGCGCCCCATACCAGTTCCATCGGTCGGCTGTTCGATGCCGTCGCGGCGCTGCTCGGCCTTGTCGATACCCCGGATTACGAGGGGGAAGCAGGCCTCCTGCTGGAGGCGGCGGCGCTAAGGCTTTCGCCGCACGAGCAGCCCTGGCCACTCCATTTTAAGCTTAGGGAGCAGCCCGACGGTCCACTTCTGATCGACTGGGCGCCCCTGGTCGATGCGCTGATCAAGGCCCGGGAGAGCGCCCCGGTTGCCAGCCTGGCCGCCGGCTTTATCCGGGCCATCAGCGAGCTTGTCGTCGCTCTTGCTAAGCGCTTTGCGGGCTACCCGGTGGCACTTGGCGGCGGCGTGTTTCAAAACCGGGTGCTGATGGATGCCCTCATTCCCCGTCTCGAAGAGGCCGGACGCGAGGTGTTGACCAGCGAGATCCTGCCGCTCAACGACGGCGGCATCGCTGCCGGACAACTCTGGTTTGCCATCCACCACAGGGCGGCGCAAACCGGTGTTGCCAGCCCTGCCGAAGGCGCCGCCCGCCTTGATGAGTGAGAGCCGAGAACGAAAACCCGATGCGCCTTTTCCTTGTTCACCCCCCTCTTCACGACAAGCGCGAGCCCGACGCGTGCACGGCCCGCATCGCCGTGCCGCGGGCCCGTCGCCTTGCCTTCACCCGTTGCATTTCGGAGTCCTGATATGTGCCTTTCCATTCCCTCCCAGGTGGTGCAGCTGCACCCCGAAGACAACTGTGTCACCGTCGACACCCTGGGGGTACAACGCCGGGTCAGCTGCATGCTGCTCGATGAGCCCCTCGGGATCGGGGACTATGTGCTGCTCCACATCGGTTTTGTGATGAGCAAGATTGATGAAGAAGAGGCGCAGGCGAGCCTCGAGAGTTTCCGCCAGATGGTAGCCCTGATGCCCGAGCAAGAGACGCTGCCATGCTGACCTTGAATGACCTGTTTCAGGGCTTTCGTCAGCCCGAGGTGATCCGCGCCCTCGCCGCGCAAATTACTGAACTCGCAAAAGATCTGCCCGAGCCGCTGCGGGTGATGGAGGTGTGCGGCGGCCATACCCACACCATCATGAAGTACGGCCTGCACCAGCTCTTGCCGGCTAACATCGAGTTCGTTCACGGCCCCGGCTGCCCGGTCTGCATCATGCCCAAGGAGCGCATCGATCAGGCCATGGCGCTGGCCCGCGAGCCCAACGTCATCCTAGTGACCCTGGGGGACATGATCCGGGTACCGGGCTCCAGGGGTTCCTTGGCCCAGCAGCGGGCCAAGGGGAGCGATATCCGCCCCGTCTATGACCCCCTCGATGCCCTGCGCATCGCCCGTGAGAACCCGGACAAGACCGTGGTCTTCTTCGCCATCGGTTTCGAGACCTCCACCCCCATGACCGCCGCCTTGCTGGCTGCAGCCGAAGCTGAGGGGATTGAGAACCTCTTGTTTCATATCAACCATGTGCTGGTGCCGCCCGCCATTCATGCGGTGATGGCCGACGGCAAGGCCCGCGTGAACGCCTTTATCGGCCCCTCTCATGTCAGCGTCATCACAGGCGCCGATATCTATCTGCCCATCGTAGAGCGCTACCGGGTGCCGGTGGTGGTGAGCGGTTTTGAGCCGGTGGATGTGATGGAGGCGCTCTTGATGATGGTGCGCCAGAAGGTGGAGGGACGCTGCGCCCTGGAGGTGCAGTACAGCCGCGCCGTCACCGCCAGCGGCAATCAGGCGGCCCAGCGACTGGTCGAGCGCTATTTCGAGACCCGCGAGCACTTTCGCTGGCGCGGTCTTGGGGATATCAACGCCTCCGCCCTGCGTCTGCGCGATGACTTCGCCAGGCGTGATGCGGAGCGTCATTTCCAGCTTGATCAGACACCCATCGATGATCACAAGGCGTGCCAGTGCGCCGATATCCTGCGCGGGCTGGCCAAGCCAAGCCAGTGCAAGGTCTTCGGTCGTGGCTGTACCCCGACCCAACCCATGGGCAGTTGCATGGTGAGCTCGGAGGGGGCCTGCAATGCCTATTACCGATATATGGGGATCCAATCACGATGAGAGAGAGTCAGTTAAGCCACAGCGGTCGTGTGAGCGGTCGAGATGAACCCGTCTGTTTCGGCAATCTTGTGGAGAGCCAGCCCCGATGAGAGAAATTCAACTTAGCCACGGCGGTGGCGGGGTGGAAATGAATCAGCTGATCAACCAGCTCTTCTTCCACCACTTTGGCAACGAGATCCTGCTGCGCGGCGAAGATGCTGCCCTGCTGCCGGTGGAGGGCCCCGTTGCCTTCACCACCGACAGCTTCACCGTCTCGCCGATCTTCTTTGAAGGGGGCGATATCGGCAAGCTGGCCATCGCCGGCACGGTCAACGATCTGGCCATGATGGGGGCCAAGCCGGAATACCTCAGTTGCAGCTTTATCATCGAGGAGGGCCTCCCTTACGCCGACCTCGCCCGCATCGTGGAATCCATGGCCCGGGAGCTTGCCAAGAGCGGTGCCCGCATCGTCTGCGGCGACACCAAGGTGGTGCCCAAGGGGGCGGCGGACAAGATCTTCATCAACACCAGCGGGGTCGGCAGCTTCCCGCTGCCAGAACAGAGCCGGGGCATCTCGGTGCGCAATATCAAGGCCGGTGACGCCATCCTGGTGTCGCGGGATATCGGCAGCCACGGCGCCTGCATCCTGATGGCCCGCGACGCCCTGCAGCTGGGCTCGGATTTGCAAAGCGATTGCACCACCCTCTGGCCGCAAGTAGAGGCGCTGCTGAACGCGGGTCTCACCCCCCACGCCCTGCGCGATGCCACCCGGGGCGGCCTCGCTGCCGTGCTCAACGAATGGAGCAGCGCCTCCCAGGTGGCCATCGAGCTGGAAGAGTCCGCCATTCCGGTGTGCGATCCGGTGCGCGGCCTGTGCGAGCTCTACGGCTTCGAACCCTATGATCTCGCCAACGAGGGGACCATGGTGCTGGCCCTGCCCGCCGAGCAGGCGCAAGACGCCTTGGCCATCTTGCAGCAATTCAACCCCTCCGCCAGCCAGATTGGTGTGGTTCAGGCAAGCGAGCAGCACAAGGTGATCCTGAGCAACCCCTGGGGCAGCCGCCGTTATCTGGAGCTGCCGCAAGGGGAACTGCTCCCGCGGATCTGTTAAGGAATCCCTATGCACGAAATGTCTCTGGCCATGGCCGCCATCGATCTGGCGGCCGAGCAGGCTACCCAGCGGGGCTTTCACAAGGTCACCGCCCTCTGGCTCGAGATCGGCAGCTTCTCCTGTGTCGATCAGAGCACCATTGCCTTCTGCTTCGAGGCCGCCGCCAAGGGGACCGTCGTCGAGGGTGCCCGCCTGCATTTTCAGCACAAGACGGCCGAAGGCTGGTGCTACGACTGCAGCAAGACGGTGCAGCTCACCGAGCGGGGCCAGCCCTGCCCCGACTGTGGCGGATACAAATTACGCGTCGCGCAGGGCGATAGCCTGCGCATCACCGATATCGAGGTAAGTTGAAATGTGTAGCGTATGCGGATGCGGCCAGGCGCGGATCGCCGGTCACGAACATGAACACGACCATGAGCACCATCACGACCATGCTCACTCCCACCACCATGAGCACGATCATCGCCATAGCCATGGCGACCATCACGAGCATGATCACGGACAAGATGCACCGCGCACCCTGATCGTTCACCACCACTACCACCATCAGGGGGATGTCCATCACCACTACCACGGTGTGCACTTCCCCATGGAGCCGGTGCCTCATGATCATGGCCACGAGCACACCCATGATCACCCTCACAACCATCACCATGATCATGCCCATCTGCACCATCATGCCCACCCCCATCAACATGATCACGCACACAGCCACTCTCACGAGCATGAGCATGAGCATGAGCATGAGCAGGGTGATCTGCACTACGGCAAGGGGGAAGCGGGACTGTCGGTGCCCGGTATGGGGCAGCGCCAGCTGATCGCCATCGAGATGGATGTGCTGGCCAAGAACAACCTGCTGGCAGCCCACAACCGCGAACACTTCGAAGCCGCCAACCAGCTGGTGCTGAACCTGGTATCGAGCCCGGGCTCGGGCAAGACCACCTTGCTGTGCGAGACCCTGCGCCAGCTGGCGGACAAGCGCCCCTGCGCCGTCATCGAGGGGGATCAGCAGACAAGCGCGGATGCCGATCGCATCCGTGCCACCGGTGTGCCCGCCATCCAGATCAACACCGGCAAGGGTTGCCATCTGGATGCCAAGATGGTGCACGACGCCTGCCACCAGCTGCCGACCCTGGATGGCAGCCTCCTCTTTATCGAGAACGTGGGCAACCTGGTCTGCCCCGCCAGCTTCGATCTCGGCGAGAAGTACAAGGTAGCGATCCTCTCCGTCACCGAGGGGGAAGAGAAGCCCCTCAAGTACCCGGACATGTTCGCCGCCGCCCAGCTGATGGTGATCAACAAGATTGACCTGCTGCCCTACGTGAGCTTCGATGTGGCCCGCTGCATCGAGAACGCCAAGCGAGTCAACCCCTATATTCAGGTGATCCAGGTGAGCGCCACCACGGGGGAAGGGATGGAAGCCTGGTTAAGCTGGCTGGCCAGCGCCTGAGTGCATACCGGTTAAAAACCGCTGATAAAAAAAGAGGGAGGCTGATGCCTCCCTCTCTTTTATCTGCGCACCTTGCCAACGGTTCTCTCTGTCCAGAATGACCAGAGTCTCACACTCGCCCCCTCACCCTACCCCTCTCCCCAGGGAGAGGGAACCGGTTCGTGGATCCCGGCAACATGCTCGAAATAGGCACAGATCCCGGGAGAGTCTCCAGGCACAATGGCCAGCCATGTTTCCCAAACCCCGAGCTCGGCGTCGAGGCACATTCCCCCCCTTTCTCCCCTGGCGGGAGAAGGGTCGGGGATGAGGGGGGAACACGGCCACTCAGGCTGCCTGATGGGCTCTTTGCTCTGCCAGCGGCTGCTCCTCGCCAACCCGGATGATGCGATGGCAGATCTGGCGCAGCAACGCCTGTTGGTGACTGAAGATCAGCATGCCGAGCCCCCGGTTCTCGCACTCGCGTATCAGCTCACGCCAGATCTGGCGTTGCAGTCTGGGATCAAGCTGGGCGGTCACTTCGTCTGCGATCAGCAGCCGGGTTCGGGGATCGAGAGCCCGCAGCAGGGCGATGCGGGCCAGCTCACCGCCTGAGAGCTGGCCGGGTTTTCGGCCGAGCCATTCGGGGTTGACCAGAAAACGGGCCAGCATGGCCTCGTCGGGGCGCCACACATCCCACAGCGCCTGCCCCGTGCTGCGGTGGGGATTGAAGGTGAGCTCGGGGTGTTGGGGCACCAGCTGTACCGGGTGGTAGCCCTTCCATTGCCGGGGAAGCACCTTGCCATCGAGCAGCAGGGTCCCCTCACTCGCCGGCTGCCAACCCGCCAGCACCCGCCCGAGGGTGGTCTTGCCATGGCCGCTCGGGGCAGAGATCCCCACTCGCTCGCCGGCCTGGATGGTGAGGCTCATCGCCTGCCAGAGCGCGCGATCCCCCTGACGCACGGTCAGGTCTCGTACTTCAAACATCAGGATGCCTCCGGCGCAGAAAAGAGCGCGTTGAACTCAGGCAATGCCTGCCAGTGATCCCGCAGCATCTCGCTCCCCTGCCCCTGGCGCAGGTGGTGGCTGCTCAAGGTATCGCTCACCCGCCCCCGATGGAGCGCCACGATGCGATCGGCAAAACGCGAGGCCAGCGCCAGATCGTGGGTAACCCAGAGGATGCCGCTGCCCTGGCTGGCGATCTCCCGCAACTGGGCCAGCAGCTGACAAGCCAGCTCCTCGTCGAGCCAGGCGGTGATCTCGTCCGCCAGGATAAAGCGAGCACCGCTCAAGGCCGCAGTGCAGGCCAGGATGCGCTTGGCCATGCCACCGGAGAGCTGGCGCGGATAGCGCGCCAGGGTCGCGGGAGGCAGCTGGTAGCGCGCAAGCTGCGCGCCAAGTTGCTCACGGGAACCGCGCTGGCCGCACAACCTGGCCGCACGGCCCAGCTGGCGCTCCACCGTCAATAGCGGATTGAGGGCGCTCACCCCCTGCGGTACATAGCAGAGGGTGTGACCGCGCAGGCGGGCCCGACTCTCGTCGCACAGGGGATCGCCGTCGAGGGCAATGGTGCCGCGCATGCGCAGGTTGTCCGGCAGCAGGGTGAGCGCACTTTGCAGCAGCAGGCTCTTGCCCTCACCGCTCCCCCCCACCAGCGCGACGATTTCGCCGGAGGCCAGTTGCAGGCTGATATCGGTCAGCAGCGGCCGCCACTGGCGCCGCCCCCACCAGGAGTAGTGGGCCGCCTCTATGGTCACCTTGTCGAAGGTCAGCATCGTTTACTCCCAAAAACAGTTGGATGGTTGCCCTGCCGCCACGTGATCAGAGTGAGGTCGCACAACGGGATCAACATCCCTCTCCCCCGAACCAGAGCCGCTGCAGGGCGCGGGTGGCTTGATCAAACAGCAGCACCAGCAACAGCAACATCAGACCGGGGAAGAGGGCCAGCCACCAGCCGCCCCCGGCGAGATAACGCAGGGCATCGGCCAGCAGCAGACCCAGCGAGGCCTCGTGAGCCGAGAGGCCAAACCCGAGAAAACTCAGGGCGGCGCTGTGCAGCACGGCATGGGGGAACATCAACAGGGTGCCGATAAACCACTGGGGCAAGAGCCCAGGCAGCAGGTGGGCCCGCCAGCGGCGCCAGGGCCCCATCCCCTGACAGCGGGCCAGGATCATATAGTCGCTGCTGGCGATGCGCCGTGCCTCAGCGCAAAGAATGAGCGCCAGTTTGGGCCAGTGGGTCAGCGCCACCGCCAGGATCACCCCGCGCATGCCGCCCCCCACGGTGAAGCAGATAAGGATCAACAGCAGCATATGGGGCAATGCCAGCATGGCGTCAATGACCAGCCGCACCGCCACATCACAGCGCGGGTGAACCAGCGAGACACTCGCCGCCACCATGGCCAGCAAGCCGCTGCACAGGGCCGTGCCAAGACCAAGCTCCAGGCTGGTGAGGGTGCCCTGAAAGGCGCGCTGCCAGAGATCCCGTCCCATCTGATCAGTCCCAAACCAGTGAGCCAGCGACGGCGGCTGATGGCGCGCCAGCAGATCCATGGGCACCTCGTAGGCCGAAAGCCCCCAGCCGTAGCCGGCCAGCAGCGCCAGGGCGACCAGCGCAAACCCCAGACGCAGCAAGGAGGGAAGCGGATTAAACAGCATGCTCCCCCTCCCAGCCGACATTCATGCGTGTCACCAGCAGGCGGGCGGCGCTGTTGCCCAAAAAAACCAGCAGGGTGCAAAAGAGCACTATCCCCATCAGCAGGGGGATATCCCCCCGCAGCCCCGCATCCACTGTGGCCTGACCGAGCCCCGGGTAGGCGAAAACCTTCTCTGCCAGCAGCGAACCGCCAATCAGCTCACCCAGCGAGGCAAACTGCAGGCAGAGGGCCGGGGTCAGGGCGTGGCGCAGCACGTGAAAGCGCAGCATGGGCCAGCCGCCATCCCCTTGTGCGCGGGCATAGCGAATAAAGTCGCTCTCCAGCACCTCGGCCACCCGCCCCCGGGTGTGCAGAGCGATATTGCCCATCCCCAGCAGCGCCAGGGTGGTCACCGGCAGCATCAGATGACGGGCTCGCATGGCCCAGTCCACCTCATCAGCCGACAGACCCGGGGTCCAGGCGCAGCAGACCGGAAGCCAAGGCCAGTGCACCGCAAACAGGGCGAGCAACAAGAGGCCGACCCAGAAGGTGGGCAGGGAAGCGAGCAGGTAAGCAAAACGGCAGATGAGGCGATCCGGCCAGCGGTTGAGGTAACGACCGGCACACAAGCCCAGCAATATGCCCAGCGAGCCCGACAGCAACCAGGCCCCCCCCAGCAGCAGGAAGGAGGCGGCAAAGCGGCTGCCGATCACCTCGCCCACAGGCGCGTTGTAGAGCATGGAGTAGCCCAGATCCCCCTTCAGCACTTGGGTAAACCAGTGCCAGTAGCGCTGCCACAGGGGCTGATCCAGCCCCCAGCGGGCGGCGATGCGGGCGTACTGCTCGGGGGGCACGTGCAACAGATCGTTGCCGATATAGGCCTTGACGGGATCGATGGGGGAATAGCTCAGGAGCACGAAGGTCCCGAGCGATACCAGACACAGGAGCCCTGCCAGACGCAGCAGGGCTTTCAGAGTTGCAGTCATCATAGTGGACGAACTTAGCGGCACGTCCACCGCCAATCCTGCAGGTTATTGAGCAAGGACCAGCTGCCGTGGATCTCCGGTGCCCCCTTGCCAAGGTCGATGCAGCGATTGGCGAGATAGGTGTGCTGCACATTGAGCAGCCAGGCCCAGGCGGCGTCCCCCTGCACTCCGGCGCCGGTTTTGCCATCCCACTCCACCTGCTGCCAGAACGGCACCGCCGCCTGCCAATCGGGGGCATCCAGCGCCTGCTTGAGGTGAGCATCCACCACCGGATTTTGGTAATAACCCGGGTTGTAGAACTCCACCCCGGCAGAGGCGCTCTGGTAGTGGTGATAGAGCTCCATGGGATCCAGGCTCCCCCACCCCATCAGCACAGGGTTGGCGTGCATCTCGCGTTCCACCTGCTCCCAGCTGCCGGACTTGAGGCTCACCTCAAGGCCGACGGGTTTGAGCATGGCCCGCACCGCCTCGGCCAGATCCCGGCGGGTGCTGTCGCCGCTGGTATACCAGAGAGTGAAGGCGGCGCGCTGGGAGCCCTTGCGGCGAATGCCGTCTTCCCCTACCTGCCAGCCCGCCTCATCCAGCAGGGCGTTGGCACGGGCAATATCCCCATCCTTGAAGGCGGTCGCCTTGCCCTGCCAGGGCAGCCCTTCCACCGCGCTGTAGGCAGGGATGGCGTGCCCTTCCAGCAGCTGATCAGCGAGCAGCTGGCGATCGATGGCATAGTTGATGGCGCGGCGCACCGCCACATCCGAGGTCACGTCGTTGCCGACGGGGTTGCCATTGGCATCCTTGCTACCCGCAGGAGGAATGGGGAAGACGATACCGCGGTTTTCCACGCTCGGGCGCACCCAGAGCTTGAGGGTGTCGGGCACTGTGGGGACCAGCGAAGGAGCGATGCGCACCAGATCGAGCTGACTGCTCCGGGCGGCGGCATAAGCGCTCTCTTCATCGATAAAGACAAACACCAGCCGTTTGAAGTCGTTGTTGCCACCGGCGTAATAGGGGTTCGCCTCCACCACCAGCTGCTGGCCGGGCAGGAAGCTCACCAGCCGGTAGGGGCCGGCGCCGACGGGATGGCGGGCGTAAGCCTTGGGATCGTAATCCTTCTTCGACACGATACCCAAAGAGCCCAACACGTTGACGAAGGTACTCTGGGGGGAGCTCAAAGCAATCTCCACCTGGGTGGGCGACACCACTTTGGCCGAGACGAAGTTGCCCATGTCGATCTTGCCGCCGCCTTTGGCCGCGCTGTTGTAGGTGAAGGCGACGTCCTCGGCGGTGAGCGGCGCGCCGTTGGAGAATTTCAAGTTGGGTTTCAAGGTGACGAGCCACCCCTTGCCATTCTTGCTCGGGGTCACCGACTCGGTCAGTACGCCCTGCCAGCTCAAGTCTGCATTCTGCTTGAGCAGTGGGCTGTGCAGCAGCAGGTAGCTGCCGTGACTCCAGCCAAGCAGGGGGTCAAACCCTTCGGTGGGTTCGCTACCGATGGCGAGTTTGAGCTCGGCGGGGACGGGTTGTGAGGCAGCCAGGACGGCCTGAGAGCCAACCCCCAGCAACAGGGCCAACAGGGCGGCTGCGCCGCGACGCAAACCGCTGACCTGATCATAACCTTGCATTGTCATGTGATCCCTTCTCTGTTTTGTCACTCATCGCGGGCAACAATTCGCCGGCGAAAGATGCGAGTGAGGGGCCAAAACGGCCCCTATTCTAAACCTGATGACGGATGAAACCTAACGCTCGGCGCCAGCGGCACCCGGCAGGCGCCGGCCACCAAACAGCCGTCGGCGCCCCAGATCCACGGCGCCACCGCCCTGTTGCACCGGCAGCGAGAGCAGCATCTTGAGGGTGCTGCTCACCAGTGCCCGCCCCTCGTCGGCCCCAAGGTGGGGATCGAGGGGGGACATGAGCGAGCAGGCCAGCAGCTGCCCCGTCTCGGGCAACTCCCCCACCATAAAGGTCATGTTGCCGCAGGGCAGTTGCAGCGCCAGGCGCGAGGCGACGGGGCGCAGCGGCCAGAGCTGATCCGCCCCGGGCAGCACCACCACGCTCAGCATCCAGGGGGTGAGCACGCAGCCGAGCCACTGCCCCTCAAACGCCACGCACTCGGCCACAACCGGTATGCCCTGGCGATAAAAGGGCAGTGTCTGCATCTCGTCCCGGGCGATGCGCTGGTACTGGGCCACCAGCAAGGGAGCCGGGTTTTCGGCAAAACCGGCAAACCCGGCCACGTCGGCGGGCGCCTCGCTTAAATGGGACTGCGCCATAGGCCCTCCTTGTGCATCTCTGCCCGCTCCTCTTCAGAGAGCGCAATGGCCGGGGTACCGAGCTCGGCCAGCAGGGTCAAAATCCGCCCCTTGGCCTCCTCCATCGCGGCCGCCACCACGGGGGTGAGGCCGATATGGGGTTCGAGGGACTCGGGTTCGACCCCGATCAGGGTGAGCCGCTTGGGCGACTCCCCCGTCATATGCAGTGCAGAGAGCACGTCCGCCAGCCCCAGTTGGTGGGGGGAGATCTTGCGGCCAAACAGGGTCGGGATCTCCTCATCCTTCAGGGTCACCACGGTGCCGGGGGGATTGCCGCTTCGCACCGCGTCCGCCAGTATGATGTGATCGCGGCTCGCCATCGCCTCCAGCAGCTCCATGCCGGCGGTGCCGCCGTCGAGCAGCTCGATACCGGGGGCGAAGCGGTATTCGCGCCCCAGCGCCTCGACGATGCGCACCCCCACTGCCTCGTCGCTCAAGAGCAGGTTGCCCACTCCCAGGATCAGGGTATTCATCACAGCACCTTCACCTGGGTCACGTCGCCATTTTGGGTATCCACCACGTGGACCGCGCAGGACATGCAGGGGTCAAAGGAGTGGATGGTACGCACCACCTCGAGGGGCTTGGCGGGATCGGCCACCGGGGTGCCCACCAGGGACTGCTCGTAGGGGCCGGGTTCATCGTTGAAGTTGCGCGGACCCGAGTTCCAGGTCGAAGGCACCACCGCCTGATAGTTGGCGATCTTGCCCTCCTTGATGACCACCCAGTGGGAAAGCATGCCGCGCGGGGCCTCTTCAAAGCCCACGCCACGAAACTCCTTGTCCGCCGGGATCTCCGCCTTGATGTAGGCGGTGGTATCCCCCTTGCCGATGTTCTCCACCAGCGCCTGCCACTGGTGCGCCAGGGTGTCTTTCAGTACGCAGCAGCGCACCGCCCGGCCTATGATGCGGCCCATGGTGGAGTGCAGTTGCTCGGGCTTGATGGCCGCCCCGGTGAGGGTCTTGTAGACACCGTTTAGCTGATCAAAATGCGCCACTGTGTCCGGGTGCTTGGCCGCCAGTTTCACCAGGAGGTCGGCAAGCGGCCCTACTTCCACCACCTTGCCGTAGAAGGTGGGGGATTTGACCCAGGAGTACTTGCCGTCATCCTGCCAGCCGGTGTAGTTCGGCTCGGTCTTGCCCTCCCAGGGCTTGAGGGGTTCGTCATCCTGGTACCAGGCGTGCTTGTTGCTCTCGGCGATGCCATCCATCAGCCAGGCATCCTGGTGACTCTCGATGGGGCGATAGTTCGCCAGATCGCCGTTCTCGATGTAACCGCCCGGCATCAGGAAGCTGCCGCCGTTGCCGTCGGTGGGGAGCTCCGGCACGCTCAGGTAGTGCTTGGCCCCCTGCCCCAGGGTCAGCCACTCGGGATAGTGGGCGGCGATGATGGCGGCGTCCACCTTGTAGACCTGCTCGATAAACTCGCCGAGGCGATCGATGAAGCTCTTCACATACATGAGGCGCTCGAGGTTGAGCACGCTCGGTGCATCCAGGTTGATGGGGTTGGCGACACCGCCCACCGCCAGGTTCTGGATGTGGGGGGATTTGCCCCCCAGGATGGCGACGATGCGGTTGGCATCGCGCTGGCACTCCAGGGCTTGCAGGTAGTGGGCCACGGCGATGAGGTTCACCTCCGGGCTCAGCTTCATCTCCTTGTGGCCCCAGTAGCCGTTGGCAAAGATGCCGAGCTGGCCGCTCGCCACTAGGGCGCGGATCTTGTCCTGCACCTTGGTCAGCTCATCGGCGCTGTTGAGGGACCAGGTCGATACCCCCTTGAGCATGTCCGCCGCCTTCTGCGGGTTGGCCTGCAGGGCCGCGGTGATGTCCACCCAGTCCAGCGCCGAGAGCTGGTAGAAGTGGACGATGTGATCGTGGATATTGTGGGCCGCGATGATGAGGTTGCGGATGTACTGGGCATTGACCGGCACCTTGGCGCCGATGGCATTCTCCACCGCCCGCACCGAGGCGATGGCGTGGATGGAGGTGCACACCCCGCAGATGCGCTGCACTATCATCCAGGCGTCGCGCGGGTCGTTGCCCTTGACGATCTCTTCCATCCCGCGCCACATGGTGCCGGATGACCAGGCTTTGGTCACTTTTCCGCCTTCGATTTCACAGTCGATACGCAGGTGCCCCTCGATGCGGGTGATGGGGTCTATGGTGATACGTTGGCTCATACGTTGGCTTTCCCTCGGGCCTGATAATCTTGGTGAACACGTTCAAGTGATGGCAGTACCGGCAACAGCCGGATCAGCAGCAAATAGGCACACACTTCGATGGCAACGAAGCCAAGGGAGATCAGCACCTCCTCGGTGCTGGGGAAGTAGTGATAGCCATTGCCGGGGTTGAAGGCGAGCAGGGAGTAATCCAGTCGCCAGAGGGCCGAGCCCAGCAACATGCTGAGGGCCCCCAGGAACAACATGCGCGAGTCGCGGCGGCTCTTGTCCCAGTGGAACACCAGCAGCGGGAAGATCATCAGCGCAATCTCGCTCCAGAACATGATGGAGTAGCGACTCCACTCTGAGAGGTACTCCGACTTGTCGTGGATGACGATCTCCGCAAAGCGCAGGGCCACAAACAGGATCAGGAAGATGTCGATCACCTGGGTCAGTTTGTAGAAGAGCGGCTTCTCGTTGGGGCCGCGCCCCGCCAGTCCCGCCTGCACCAGGGATCCCTCAAACACGACGATGGAGAAGCCCATGATGAAGGCGGTCAACAAGGAGAAGACCGGCAGCAGCTCGTAGCTTTGCCAGAGCGGATGGATCTTCTCCCCCGCCACTATCATCAATGACCCCATGGAGGACTGGTGCATGGTGGGCAGCAGGGCCCCGAGCGCCAGGATGAAGAACATGATCTTGTTGAGCCGCGCCATGGAGGTCTTCCAGCCGAACTTCTCCAGCAGCACGGGCGCGAACTCCAGGGCCATCACACCGATGTAGATGGTCATGCAGACCGCCGTCTCGAACAGCACCGAGGAGGTGTTGAAGTGACCCGGCAGGTAGAAGTACGGCAGGTTCCAGTAACGACCCACGTCGATGGTGATGGAGAGCCCCCCCAGGGAATAACCAAAGAGGCTCGCCAGCAGCGCCGGACGCACCAGGGGGTGATACTCGCCCCGATTGAAGACGTAGACGGCCCAGGCCAGTGCCCAGCCACCGCAGGCGAAACCGGTACCGATCAGCAGATCAAAGGAGATCCACAGACCCCAGGGGTAGCCCCCGTTGAGATCGGTGACCGAGCCCAGCCCGAAAAACAGTCGCTTCAAGATCAGCATGCCGCACAGCACGGCGAAGGGCGCGAGCACCAGCACCGGCCAGCTGACCAGCTTGCCGCCGAGCGGATGCGCCTTGTGATTACTCATGATCCTTGCCTCCCTTGTCACTACCCTGATCGTGGCCTGCATCATGGTGGTGATCGTGGCCGTTCTTCTTGGTATTGCGGCGGATCAGCACCGAGAGGCCGGTCAGCACCACCATGGGCAGCACCATCCCCTTGTAGAGGGTGTGCTGGATATGCTCGGAGCGGGCGCCGGAAGAGAGCTCCGGCAGATCGGGCATGTCGAGCTTGGTGTAGGGCACGCCGGCCAGCACCAGCACCTGGGTGCCGCCGCCCTCTTTCTCGCCATAGACGTAGGGCTGGTAGTTGGGCACTTGGTGCAGGTAAGGGTCATTGGCCTGCAGGGTCTGGCGTGGATAGGCGTATTCGCTGCCGGGGGGCGCCAGCAGACGGCGCTTGGCCTCGGCCAGCAGCTCTTCACGGGTACCGAAGATAACGGCGCCGGTGGGGCACACCTCGACACAACCGGGCAGTTTGCCCTGATCGATCCGCTCAAGCCCCTTCTGGTTGCACAGCTCGCACTTGTGAATGGCGCCCAGGGGGTTGTCGTACTCGTATTTGGGTACGTCGTAGGGGCAGCCCACCATGCAGTAGCGGCAACCGGTACAGACGTCCGGGTCGTAGTGGACGATGCCGGTCTTGGGATCCTTTTTCAGGGCCTGCACCGGGCAGACGGAGACACAGTTGGGATCGACGCAGTGCATGCACTGCTTCTTGATGTAGGCGTAGCCATCCACCAGCTGATCCTTGTGCTCCCCGGTGCCGCTTCGCCACACCTGGATGATGTTGTTGGTGTAGGGGGTCAGCTTGTCGTTGTTGGACCAGATCTGATCACCGGCCGGATTGGCCGGGTTGCCGTTCAAGCGCTGACACTCCGCCACGCAGGCCTGACAACCGACGCAGAGGGTGGAGTCGTACAGCATGCCCAGCGCCCCGGGTATGGGCGGGTTGTTCTGGGCGCCCGCGAGGGCGTTGCCGGAAACGGTGGTGCCCGCCGCCAGTGCACCGACTGAGGCGAATTTGAGGAAATTGCGTCTGTTCACGGTTACTCCTCCCGTGATGGGTGCTGCCCGGCTTCGTGGCGCTTCTGCTGGCGTCCGAGTTCACGCACCGTCATCAGACTCACCCCGACCAGCACCCCGAGGGCGCCACCGATGAGGCCGCTGGCCGTCGGGGTGATGTGCCCCCCTTCCTGGATGGCCACATCGGGCTTCTCTGCCCGTGGGGTGGGATTTTCCACCTTGGCAAGCTGGAAGATCCCCTTGCTAAAACCCACCCCCTGCTCGTTGCAGCCGTAGCAAGGGTGGCCGATACCCACCGGCCAGATGCCGCCGCCGATGTCGCAAAACTCCAGAGTCGAGCAGTTGCCGTAGGTTTCGGGGCCCTTGCAGCCCAGGTGATAGAGACACCAGCCCTGACGGTGGCCCTCGTCGCCAAACTCCTTGGCAAAGCGGCCGGCATCGAAGTGAGGGCGACGCTCGCAGTTCTCGTGGATAAGCCGCTCGTAGGCAAACAACGGGCGCTTCTTGGCATCCAGCGCCGGCAGCTTGCCGTAGGTGATGTAGTAGGCCACCGTGGTGAGGAAGTTGTGGGGGTTGGGCGGGCAACCCGGAATATTGATGATGGGAGTGCCGATATTGCCGAGGGCCTCTTCCAGGCTCACGGCACCGGTGGGGTTGCCACCGCTGGCGGGTACCCCGCCCCAGGCGGAGCAGGAGCCGATGGCGATGACGGCGGCCGCATCGGCTGCGGCGCGGCGAATGTGATCGACGATGGGTTCACCGGCCACCATGCAGTAGATTCCGCCATCTTTGAGCGGAATGGAGCCATCCACCACCAGCACGTACTTGCCCTTGTAACGCTCGATGGCGTTGTGCTTGTTCTGTTCCGCCTGATGACCGAAGGCCGCCGAGAGCACCTCGTGATACTCGAGCGAAATGGTGTTGAGGATCAGGTTCTCTATGGTGGGGTGAGTGGCACGGAGCAGCGATTCGGTACAACCAGTACACTCCTGCGCGCCGATCCAGATCACCGGTGGCCGCTCGGGGCTGGTGAGTGCCGTGGCCATCTGGGCCACCGCATGTTGACTTAATCCCAGGGTTGCGGCCATCCCGGCGCACAATTTCATAAAATCACGGCGACTAATTCCATGAGCCGATAAAAAATTATCCTCGACCATTCTTCTTATTCCCGTTTGTGAGCACTTGTTTAAATGCTTAGTAACGGAAATGCTAAGGATTCACTCCCCCTGCTATATTGATCTCCATCAATTCCCTTGGGGTTACCCATATATTCCGGGCGAGTTACATCACAAATAACCTCATTTACCCCTAAAGGGATACTTAATGCCTCGTGGTTTTTATAATTTTAATTGGATATTAATTAATTAATCAAAGAGGCAAAACCTGTTCTTTTTTATTTTATTTAACACATCGAAAAGTGGTTCAAACAGGCTTATTTAACAGACTGTTTTCTTGCCATAACTAGCTAATGATATATACCTTTAGCCATTATGCTGCATATATGCCACCGCCCGCAGCCAAGGCTTGTACCTCCTCACTCCATGGCTGACGGACAGCGCCTAAGGCCTTGCCAAACCTGGTATTCAGCGCATCCTGGCACGACTTTTCGCCCTCTAACAAACTGCTCCAGATGAGGGCGACAACCATGAATAGTAGATATTAAGTGGCAACCACAAGGGATCTCATCGGCCATAAAATGCATCAGCATTCAAATTTTCAGTGTGAATAAAGGCTGGCCTGTGGGGGAGCAGACTATCATTTAAACTGATTTATAACCTGGCTGTTAACCATTGAAAAACACTGATGTTAACACCTGAAACAGAAACATTTACCTTCACGTCACCTTGCCGAATTGACCAGGGCGTAAATAGATAGAACGCCCCTCATGCCATTGATAATAATTCTTGTTTCATGGAAGCGCGCATTATTATCGGGTTGCACTTGCGCCCCCTTTAAATATGTTGCGCAACAAGCCCAGACCGTTTATTCGCTCAACGAAGCAGCCTCTCCCAACCGTCCACCACGCAGGCATAAGCCTTTCCCGCGCGATAACCGGTGCTTGCCAGCTGGCGAGCGTTGGCACCAAGCGCGCTGACCCGCGCCGGATCCGCCTGCAGGGCACCAAGAACCCGGGCCAGATCCTCCGCATCTCCCGGCAGGTATTTGCAGCAATGGATGCCATCGCCAAGCTGCCTGTCCCACCAGGCCCCGTCGGCGGGGATCACCACGCACAGGCCGGCAGCCATCGCCTCCAGAATGGAGAGACCGAACGGTTCCTGATGGCTGGTCGAGACGAAGATGCCGCAGCGGGCGCGGATCTCGTCCAGATTGGCGGGATTGGCATGCCAGCGGGTATCGGGCAGATCCGGTCTCGGCTGGCTGCAGGGCTGCAAGGTTCCCTTTGGCTGCAGGTAGCAGACTTCCAGTTCTGGGCGCGGCCCACTCATGACCTGATGGGCCGCCAGCATGGTCTCGAGCCCCTTCCAGCGCAGCAGGGAAGCCGCCCACAGGATGCGGGTACCGCCCCGGGTGGCCGTCGGCCACTGCTCATCACCGAGGCCATTGGTGAAAGGTTGCCAGTGGGCGGGAAACGCCGACTCGCCGAGCCGGTTCAACAGGGCGCCAAGGGAGGGGCGGCAGCTCTCGAGATAACAGACCTGGCTGGCTTGCCGCAACGCGCGCGCCGAGAGGCCGGAGCAGCCCACCGGCCCGTGGATAAGCTGCACCACGGGAATACCGAGCACCCGGGCCGCCCAGTAGCTGCACAGATCCACCCCGGGGCCGGAGGCAGCCAGCAGGCAGCGCACCTGCCCCAATCGCCAGCAGAGCGCCAGGATCATCAGGGTCTGCCAACCCTGCTTGAGCAGATAACCGGCCCCGGATTCGCGACCCCGCAGCCAGGAAGGGAGCCAGAGCCTGTGGTGCCGGCAACGGGGCCAGGAGTCGGGATCCTGAGTCAGCACATGGCAGGCCAGCTGATAAAATCGCCCGGCCAGCTCGTCCAGCATCACCTCGGTGGCCACCTTGGAGCCGCCGCGAAAGGAGATGGGATCCACCAGCACTATCTTGCCCGCTTCACCTTCTCGGCCGAGCTTTCCCTTGCCGACAGCCGCATCCTGCTTCTGGGTCATGATTGCACTCCTTCGTCCGATTGGATGGCCGCGGCCCGGCCCCCGGCCAGCGCACCTTCCCCCGCAAGGCCCACCCTGGCCAGCAGCCGCTGGCCGAGCCAGCGCACCATGCGTCCGTAGGGGGGGAGCTCGGGGCTATCCCAGCGCCCCGCCAGCGCCGCCGACCAGAGCTCGCTCACCTTCTCCACATAACGCCGGACAGTGAACAGCTGGCTGGCCCGCTTCTGCCCTGCCCGCCCCAATCGGCTGCGCAGGGCCGGATCGCCCAATCGCTGCCAATGAGCGGCCATCTGGTGCCAGTCGCCGGGATCGGCCAACAGGCCCGTCACCGTGTGTTCCACCACCTCGGGGATCCCCCCCACCCGATAGGCGCTGACCGGCAGCCCCAGCATGCCCGCTTCGGCCAAGGTCAACCCGAACACCTCCTCACGGGCGCCGGAGACCAGCAGATCCACCCCGCCGCGCAGGATGGCGGCGCTGTCGGGACGCTCCCCGAGAAAGTGCACCCGCCCGGCCACTCCCAGGTCTGCTGCCAATGCAGTGAGCGCTGCCAGCTCGGGGCCGCTGCCAATCACCAGCAACTGCGCCTCCTCCCCCTGTCGGGTCAGTTCGGCCAGGGAGCGGATCAGCATGTCCACCCCCTTGCGCTTAATTAGCGACCCTATGGTGGCCAGGATCAGATCCCCCGGCGGCAAATCCAGCATGCCGAGCACGGGCCAGTGGCGCCCCTCACTCAGGCGCGCGCCGTCCACCCCGTTGGCGATATGAACCAGCCGGCTGTGCTCACAACCATCCTCCCGCCAGGGGGCCAGCACCGGCTGGCTCACCCCGATCAGCACGTTGGCCTGGTGTACCCGCAGGGTGAACCTGTCTCTGGGCTGATAACGGGCGTGCAGATGGCACACCAGCGGCACCTTCATCTTGCGGCACACCCCGGCCAGCCACTGGCAGGGGGCGGCGCTGTTGGCGTGCACCAGGGTGATGCCATGCTCGCTTATCAGCGCCTGCGCCCGCTGGCACAGGGCCCGGTGGGCGGCCAGATCGAAGCGGGGAGCCTGCCAGCCCAGCAGCAGGGTAAAGGGCTCTACCACCGCCTTCACCCCGAGCAGGGCGGCCTCCTCTGCCAGCTGCTGGCTGTTGCACCAGAGCAGGGGGGCAAAACGGCTGCGATCCAGGTGGGCCAGCAGATCCAGCAGGCAGCGCTCGCTGCCACGGATCCAGTTCTCGCCGTAATGCACCAGCAAAATGGGGGTTGCGCTCATGACTCAGCTCCCTTGTTTGGTTTATCCCGCTCCGTCTCGGCCATGGCCATTTCCGTTTCTCTGGCCTGCCGGACATATTTGATGGCTGCCACCGCCAGCGACAGCTCCAGATAGATGGGCCAGGTAAAGCCCTGGGTCAGGAAGGATCCCGAGACGACGAACCCCACCATGCTCGCCATCACCCCCTGCATGGCAGTCACTACTGCAGGAGGCATGCCATCCAGTGAGCAGCGCCAGGTCCGGTAGAGGGTGACCACCACCATGCCGATGAAGATGAACAGCCCCACAAAGCCGGTCTCCGCCAGCACCCCGAACCAGGTGGAGTGCACCGCGTGGTTGAGGCCGTCCCAGTGGGGGCTGAAGAAGAAGTAGTTGTAGTAGAAGTTGGAGAGCCCCACCCCGATGAGCGGATGGGCCAGCGCCATGCCCCAGGCGGCCTGCCAGGCGTAGAGGCGGCCCATGGCCGAGGCATCCACCCCGCTCTCCGCCGCCCCGCCAGAGGCCCTGTCGCTTATCCCGGCAGCGGCGAACAGCACCAGCAGCGCCAGGGTGCCGCACAGGATCAGCACGGTTTTGGACTGCACCCGCTGCCAGGCAAAGATGCCGCTCACCGCGCAGATCCCGAGCAGGCCGCCGCGGCTCTGAGTGGCGATGATGGCAGCGGCCACCAGCACGAACCCCACCGCCCCCAGGATGCGCCCGGCCAGGCCGTTCTGGTTGAGCAGCAGGCTCAAGGAGAAGCCGGCGGGAAACAGCAGCACCAGCGCCAGATCGTTGGGATCCCCCAGCACAGAGCCAAGCTCGCGCCCTATGGTGACCCGGGTCCCCTCCACCAGCCCGATGCCGCTGCTCTTGTTGTAGAGCGCCACCAGGGCCACCATGCAGCCGGCCACCACGAAGGCCCGCACCGCCAGGGCGAAGTCCTCCGGCCTGCGCACCAGCCAGGCGGTGGCCAGCGTCATCAGGTAGATCTTGCTGTAGCTGCCGGTCCAGGTGGCGATCGCCTCCCCCCGGTTGCTGGCAAACAGCACCCCGATGGAGACGACGATGAAGAAGGCGGTCAACCAGCTGAGGGGCTGGCTCCAGTAGGGCCTGATGCGACCGGTGAGCAGGGTGTGCCAGATCAGGGCACCGATGGCCGCCAGCGAGAAGAGCAGCGGGATCTTGAGGGGATAGAGTTGGGGAAACACCTCGTGCAGGCGGAAAAACGAGAAGGTGACGAACCCCAGCACCATCAGAAACGGCCAGCGCAGGGCAAACCAGATGGCGGGAATGGCCAGCCCCAGCACCGGCAGCAGCAGCGGGTGCGGCAGCCGCCACCAGAGTCCGGCCACCAGCAGGGTGGCGGTCAGCCCCCAGAGGGCGTGGCTCAGGCGGCCCATTGCCCTGCCCACCACTGGCCGAGCCACATCATGGCAAGGGAGCCGGCACCGCTCGCCCACAGCGCCGAGAGGCGATATGGCAAGGGCAGCAACCGCTGGCTCACCAGATAGAAAGCGAGCGCCCGCACCAGGTAGACCAGCAGCAGGGTCCAGATCACCCCGGCCACCCCGAAGTGCGGAATGGCGAGCAAAAAGCCAAGAACGCCGAGCAAACTGCATCCCAGATTGATCACCATCTGGGCCTTGCTCTCCTCCCCGCTGAAACAGCCGACGTTGAGCAGGTCAGAGACGTTGCGCACCGCCATCCCCAGCACCAGCAGCGGGATATAGGCGATGGCCCCGTGATAGCTCTCCGGGGTGAGCCAGCGAATAAGCAGGGGGGCGGTGAGCCCCACCACCCCGGCGGTGGCAAACCCCAGCACGGAGCCCAGCACGCTGTAGTGGGCGTTGAGGCGCAGGCCGTCCGGCTCCCTGAGCAGCATGAAGCGGCGCGGATACCACCAGAGGGCGAAGGGTTGCAGCAAGAGTCCCACCGCCAGCGCCAGCTTGCCCGCCACCGCATAGTAGGCCAGCAGGGCCTCGCCTACGTGCTCGGCCAGCAGCCAGCGATCCAGCCCGCTCAAGGCAAAGCCCGCAAGCCCGCTCACCACCAGCGGCAGGCCGTAGCGCAGCAGAGGGCGGTAGTGTTGCCAGTCAAAGCGGATGCCGCCATCGCGCCACTGCCAGAGGCTCAGCAGCAGCGCCAGCGCGACACAGGTGAGGGTGCCGGAGGCGAGCACCCCGCTCACTCCCCAGCCGAGCCAGAGCCACCAGGCGGTCAGCAGGGACTGGATCACCGCCTTGCCGGCGGTGGCCACGAAGAAGAGACGGGCCTGATTGCGCATCCGCAGCCAGGCCAGCGGCACCCCGATCACCCCCTCGAACGGCAAAGCGCTGAGCACCCAGCGCACATCGGCAAGGCGGGTTTCGGTTGGCAGCAGTCGCTGCACCAGGGGCGCCAGCCACCAGAGCAGCACCAGGCTGGCCAGGGCGATGATCCAGACCAGGCCAAACACCCGCGCCACCACCTGCTTGCGCTCGCCCTCATCTGCCGCCATCCCGGCGAAGCGATAGAGGGCGTCCACCAGCCCGAACCCCAGGATGAGGGAGCCCAGGTTGATGATGGTCAAGAGCACCTCCAGCTGGCCATACTCCCGAGGCGCCAGCAGGTGGGTCAGCACTGGCAGCATCAGCAGGGAGATCCCCTTCATCAGCAAGAGGCCGGCGGCGTAATAGAGCATGGCTATCTGGTTTACTCCGAGTCTCATAGGGCCTCCCAGCCACCAGGCAACGGATCTTGGGTCATCTGGAGTCAGCCAATGCAAGGGGCACGCCAGCCGGTGCAATTCCCCGCGTAGCCCTGCATGTCGCGATCTCGCCCCTCACAGCAACGCACATCAGGCCCAAAATGAATCTGATTTTTGCGTTTTGCAGCCCGGCCGGCGCAATTTGCACAGCGCCTTGCCATCCAACCCCCTGGCAGGCGGCCGGCGTGAGCCGGCAGCGTGCTGAGCGTCAGTTGGCCCGATCCCTGCTAGTGCCTGACTGGTCGGCCATGACGGCAGCAGAGCCAAGGGAGAGCACACCATGAACAGCATCAGCCTGTACCGGATGAAAACCTGGGCCAAGCAGGGAGAGACGCCGCTGGCCCGCCTGCTGTGGCGCCTCGCCAAGGGGGCCCGCAGCTGGAGCTTTCCGCTCATCCCGCCCCTGCACGGCCTGCTCTATCGCCTCTACCGGCTGGCAAGCCAGACACTCGCCACCCTGGCCCGCACCCTCTGGTGGACGCCGCTGTTCCAGTCCCGCCTGCGCGCCCCCGCCCCCCGCCTCTACCTTTACGGCGGCATCCCCTTTATCAGCGGCCCCGTGTCGATCGAGGTGGGGGCGGATTGTCGCCTCAGCGCCGCCATGACCATCAGCGGCCGCCCCTCGAGCAAGGGGCCCGCACTCAGGATTGGCAACAATGTCGGCATCGGCTGGCAGACCACCATAGCGGTGGGCAGCCAGGTGGTGCTCGGCGACAACGTGCGCATTGCCGGGCGCGCCTTTCTCGCGGGCTACCCTGGCCACCCGCTGGATGCCCAGGAGCGGGCCCGGGGACTGCCGGATCGGGACGAGCAGGTCGGCGACATCGTGCTCGAGCACGATGTCTGGCTCGGCACCGGCGCCATGGTGATGGCAGGGGTGACCATAGGCGCGGGCACCGTGGTCGCCGCCGGCAGTATCGTGACCCACAGCCTGCCCGCCGGGGTGCTGGCCGCGGGGGTGCCGGCCCGGGTGCTGCGCCCCCTCGATGCACAAGATTGCCGCGACGCGCTGGCAGAGAGTGCCGCCAGCCGCCCGAGTGAGGAGAAGCAGCCATGAAGCCGTCGAGCGCACAGCCCCAACTGGTGGTACTGGGGGAGGACTGGGGTCAACACCCCTCCAGCACCCAGCACCTCATCAAGCGCCTGCTGCCGGACTATCGGGTGCTCTGGGTCAACTCCATCGGCCTGCGCCGCCCCCGCCTCAACGTGCGCGACCTTGGCCGGCTCGGCCGCAAGCTGGGGGCCGTGCTGCGCCGCCCAGCCAAGGGCCAGGCCCAGTCAGCCGCCATCCAGAGCGGGCCGACCCCCCAGGTGATGCCGCCGCTGGCGCTGCCCCTGCCCGGCAGCCCGCTGGCGGGGCGGATCAACGGCCACTGGCTGGCGGCCCAGATCCGCCGCCAGTTGCCCGAGCTCGACAGGCCGCTGCTCTGGATCTCCCTGCCAAGCGCGGTGGATCTGGTGGGCAAGCTTGGCGAGCGGGCGGTGATCTACTACTGTGGCGACGACTTCTCGGCCCTGGCGGGGGTGGATCACGCCGCCATCGCCCGCTGCGAGGCCAGGCTGGTAGAAAAAGCGGACCTTATCCTGGCCGCCAGTCCAGCGCTGGCCAGCCGCTTTCCCCCCCACAAGACCCGGCTGCTGAGCCACGGGGTGGATCTCGGGCTCTTTATGCCACCCCAACCCAGGCCGGCGGACCTGCCGAGCGGGCGCCCCATCGCCGGGTTTTACGGCAGCCTGAGCGACTGGATAGACGTCCCTCTGCTGGCGGAGACCGCCCGCGCCCTGCCCCACTGGGATCTGGTGCTGATAGGGCCCAGGCAGACTGACCTGAGCCCGCTCGCCGGATTGCCGAATGTGCACCTGCTCGACCCCAGACCGCACCACACCCTGGCCGCCTACGCCCAGCACTGGCAGGTGAGCCTGCTGCCCTTCGTCGACAATGCCCAGATCAGGGCCTGCAATCCGCTTAAACTGCGCGAGTATCTGGCGACCGGCCGGCCCGTGGTCAGCACAGATTTTCCGGCGCTGGACGGCTATCGGGCACTGGTGCATCTGCCCCGCCCGGGCGACAGCCTGGCCCAGGCCATCCAGCGCGCCGCCCTCGACGCCCCCGCCCAGGACTGGTTTCAGCGCTACGAGTGGGAGGCGCTGACCCGGCACGAGGGAAAAGCGCAGCGCCAGCAGGCGGTGGCGCAGCAGAGCTGGGATCACAGGGCCGACGAGCTGAAAAACTGGCTGGCGGGGCTGCTCTGATGATCTGGCTGGCGGCGCGTTTGCACAGAACATGCTGGCTACGGGTACTCGGCCTGCTCACCCTCAGCCTGCCGGCCCTCTGTTTGACAATGGGAAGTTTGGCAATAGGAAGCACTGTGCTGGCGGCAAGCCGCCTTGATGGCCTCACCCCCTTGCCGCTCAGTGGCGAGCAGACGCCCCAGCGGCTCACCTTCGAGCGCCTGCCCTGGCCGGTCGGGGCGGATGACGAACTGGTGATCGAGGGTCACAATCCCGCGGCAGGCCCCCAGACCCTGATCCTGCGGGTCGACGACGCCGCCTCGGTCAACTACCGCAGCCGGGTCAATCTGGAGCGGATCATCCCCCCGGGTCCCTTCACCCTGCGCTTCTCCTTAAGCGACTGGCGCACCGCCCAGCCCAGGGCCCTGGCCCTCGACCAGCTCACCAGGCTCTATCTCTTCATGGCTGACGGGGCGGCGCCGCTCACCCTGACACGCTGGTACTGGTCCCCCGGGCTGACCCTGCCCGCCGGCACCATAGCCCTCGATCTGGGGGCGAGCGACTCGCCCCGCTTCACCGGTTTCGAGCCCCTGGCACCGGGGGATCCGCGTCTGCTTGGCCACCCCAGCCCCATCTTGCGCCCCTCCGGCGATGCGCTGATCCGCGACGGGCTGCGCAACCTCGACGGCGTCAGGCTGGAGGTTCCCAAGGGGCGCTACCAGCTCACCCTCTGGCTCGACGATCCGGGCGAGTGGGAGTACCTGCCCCACCCCCTCGAGCGCAGCGTGCTGATCGATGGCGAGCCGGTCTGGGCCGAGCGGTTGCAGCCGGGCGAGTGGCTGGCCCAGCGCTATCTCGTCGGCCAGCAGCAGGAGGCGTTGCCCAATCCCGATCCCTGGCTGCTGTTTGGTGCCCGCCAGGGGGGGCCGGTCAGCCTGGTGCTCGAGCACCCGGGCGGCCCGCTCACCCTCACCCTGGGGGGCAATTCGCCGGATGCGAAATTTCTCGCCGGCCTGCTGCTGGCCCCCTATCCGGCGGCGGACAAACAGGCTGACGCCAAGGCTAACCCTCATCCCCTAGCCGAGGCCACCCGGCTGGTGCTGGCCAAGCAGCGCCAGCTCTTTACGGAGAAGTGGGCCCTGGCCCCCTATTCGCTGCCAGAATCCCCCGCTCGCCTCACCCTGACCCCCATCGCGCCGGGACAACCGACCTTGAGTGCCAGGGCCAGCCCGGCCCCCCCCGCCACTCCCGTACTGGCCGCCCGGGGCAGCCAGCTGCTGCTGGAGTTCGTCATCGAGACGCCCGAGGATGACGCCGCCCCCCTGCTGGTGATCCAGCCGCCGGCGGCCAACGGCGTTACCCTGCCGCTGACCCCCTACCACAGCCAGTGGCATCTGGTGCGCCCCCAGGCGAGCGGCACCCTGCTGCTCCCCTCGGATCAGGAGCTGGTGGAGGGGGTGGCGGGGCTCACCCTCAAGCGCCGGGTGCCAAGGCGCCTGGTGCTGCATCTTCCCATCCCGCGAGATGCGCCGGCTGGGCGCTATCAAGGCAATATCCAGCTGCTCAGCCACCAGCAGCTGGTGCAGTTGCCATTGGACGTTGAGGTGCTGCCCCTGATCCTGCCCGCCGCCGGCAAGCCGGTCGGCATCTACCTCGACACGCCCCCCTACCTTGGCTGGTTCGGCCAGGGCCCGGAGCTGGCAGGCGCCCAGCTGGCCGCCAGTCGCTGCGATCTGGCGCGGCTCGCCGGGCTTGGGATAAGCGGCGTTGCCCCCGCCCTGCCCCAGGATGAAGCCGGGATGCGCACCACCCAGGAGGAGGCCATCGGCCTTGGTTTTCACATGCCGCTGCTGGCCTACGCTTCGCTTAAGCGCTGGGGCAGCGACACCAACAGCCGGCTCGATGCCTGGCAGCAGCGCCAGGCCGTCTTTCGCGCCCAGGGGCTGCCGCCCCTGGCCTGGAGCCTGTTTGACGAGCCCGATCTCGGCGCCCTGCCCGCCATTCAAGCCATGGCCCGCGAGATGAAGCGGCGGGATCCGGCCGTGGTGCGGGCCGGTCACTTCAACCACCCCGCCCAGGCGCCCTTGCTTGGCGAGGTGGAGATAGCCCTGATCAACGCAGGCTTTGGCGCCGACAAGGCCGATGTGGAACGGGTGAGGGCCGCCGGGGCCACCCCCTGGTTTTACAACCTCGGCACCCCGCGCGCCGCCGGCTTCTACCTCTGGCAGAGCGGGGCCGAGGGTTATCTGCAGTGGCACGGGCGCATGCCCACCGCCCTGCCCTACGACCCCACCGACGGGCGCGAGAGCGATTTTCTGCTGCTGGGTCCGCAGGCCTGCGAGGCCCATCGCCTCTCCTACGATCTGCTGCTGCTGCAACAGGGCATCGAGGATCTGCGCTGGCTCGCCTGGCTCGAGCAGGCGGCGCGCCAACAGGTGGAGGCAGCCCTGCTGCTGCAGCGACTGCGCGATTCGGTGCCCACCCGCTGGCAGCAGGCCGAAGCACTCCCCGCCAGCCGCTGGGCCAGCTTTCGCGGCGAGATTGAACAACTGGCCAAGCGCTTGAAAACATTGCAAACTGGAGCCAATTCATCTCCCTGACTGGCCAGCTTATGCCGCATCAGAACGTCACCAACATAAAGGCTTTTGGGCGCCAGAGTACCGGGCGTCGTCCCCGTTACATCAAGCTTGCCGCAGGCTTGCTGCTCTCCTTGCTGCCCTCTTTGCTACCCTCTTTGCTACTCACTGGCTGTGCCCGCCAGACGCCCACCGAGGATCCCTTCCCCATGCTGGCGCAGCTGCGCCAGCAGCAACTGGCCGAGCAGGCCCAGCTGTCGCTGACTTATCAGGAGGAAGCGGTGATGTTGGCGGCGGATCAGGAGCAGCAGTTGCACCAGTTTCTCGGCCAGCGGGATCCGGCGAAGATAGCCCTTATCAGCGGCCCCGGGCCGCAGACCGACATGCTGGAGAGTGCGCGCCTTGCCAGCAGCCGCCTTGGCAAGCTGGCCAGCCTGCTCAGTGCCCGCGCCATCGAGCTCGAACCACGCTACGACCCCATGCTGGCCCCGAACAGCCTGCTGATCCGGGTGTTGCCGGCCGACGCGGCGAGCCCCCTCAGCGAGGCTCGCCAGGCGCAATAAGGGCAAGACAGGCCGCAGGCAGCGCGACCCGATAGAGGGGGGCCGGCGCATCGCCCCACAGCTTGTGCCAGCCCTGATTGAATCGATAGGCCAGCAGTGGCGGCTCCGGGTGCCACTGCCCCCGAAACATCACCCCCTGCAGTTGGCCAACGCCTGCGAGCCGCACCGACATGGCCTCCCGATCCGGGGCCACCGCCATCGCCTGCAAGACCCCGTCACAATCTGGGTGGCGCAGCCGGTAGCCCACATAGGTGCCCCCCAGCAAGGGGCTGGCCCCCTGCCGCTGCCAGCCGAGCTGGCGGAGTTCCTGCAGCATCTGGCGCGCGCCATCCACCGGCTGGCGGTGCTGATAGCGCCACCCCATGGCGCCGGTGGAGGCCAGTGCCAGCAGCACCAGCCAGAGATAGCCCCTAATCGGTGGTGACATGGCGCCCCCTGTTAAACAGCAGTGTCATCAGCAACAACAGCACCAGCCACTGGTAGAGCTGGGCGAGCGTGCCGGTATGCAGCCAGCCGTACCAGCGCAGATCCAGGCTCATCAGCACCAGCCGCAGCTGGTTGCTGCCGATGTAGAGCAGCAAGACCAGCCCCAGCAGGGGCAGCTGACGGCGCAGCGCCCGCCCCGGGGCGAGCCAGCAGGAGGAGACCAGCCAGGCCAGCGCCACCAGATAGAGCTGGGAGAACGAAGAGCAACCCTTGAGCACGATCAGGGCATGACCCCCCACCCGCTCGATGCGATTGCCGCTTTGCACCGTCTCCCACCCCAGCAGTTGCAGCCACTGGCCCACTCCCCAGGCATCGAGCGCCAGCACGGGGCCGGAGCAGAGGGCAAAGAGCTGCTGCCCCCACAGCACGGCCAGGGTGAAGGCCACCACTATGTGCAGCGCGGCGCGCTCGTCCCAAGGCTGCTGGCGCCGCCACAGGCTCGCGGCCAGCAGCAGGCAGGCCAGCGCCTTGCAACTGGCGCTCGGGATCAACAGCAGCAGCGAGAAGAGCAGCAGAGCGGCGCGGCCAGGTTGCCACTTTGGCGCAACCCGCGATGCAATTTGCCACCAGATGGCAATCAGCAACACCACCAGCAGGTTGAAATGGCCCGTGTTGAGCCACACCATGGCCCACTGATTGAGCAGCCCCAACAGCAACCAGTTGGGCGCCCACTGCCAGGGACGGATCTCCATCGCCTCACCCCCCACTTGTTCGTTTTCATCCTGTGCGAAGACCGCAAATTTCATGCCTGCTGCTGATCCCTGCAAAGTGGCACGCTTTATTCATTCTCCCCATCGGCACTGAGGATCAGGGCCAGGCCCCAAGGAGAAGGAGTGAGTTATGAGACTAAAACCGTTGGCAGGGCTGGTGGGGATGCTGCTGGTCAGCGCCCCCGCCTACGCTTTGACCGAAGTGGATACCGAGCTGCAACTGCTGATGGATGTGTCGGGCAGCGTGACGGCCCAGGAGTTCAACCTGCAGTTGCAGGGCTATGTGGATGCGTTTTACAGCCAGGCGGTGCAAGACGCCATCCTGGACACCAGCGACGGCAAGCTGGGCACCATCGCCGTGCAGATGGTGATGTGGAGCGGCTCGACCCAGCAGGCGGTGATGACCGACTGGTTCTACCTCTATGACATGACCTCCATCAACGAGTTTGCCGCCACTCTGGACGCCCTGACACGCCCCTACTCGGGGATGACGGCGCCGGGCTCTGCCATGCAATTTGGCGCCCTGCAGTTCGATACCAACGACTTTACCGCCACGCGCCAGGTGATGGATGTCTCAGGTGACGGGATCCAGAATGCCGGGCTGGATACCTCGACGGTACGGGATCAGCTGCTCGCCTCCGGCATCGATACCATCAACGGCATCACCATAGGCCAGGACTACCCCGATGGGGTGCTGCAGGATTGGTATCTGAACAATATCGCCGGCGGCGAGGATGCCTTCGTCATCAACGCCACCACCTTCGCCGATTTTGGCAGCGCCCTGGAGCTGAAACTCGCGGCCGAGATTGAGGGGGGGATTATTCCGGAAGGTGCACTGGCGGCCCCCATCGAGGAGATCCCGCTGGCGGCCCAGCTGCTGCTCGGCATGCCCTTGCTGCTGGCCTGGCGCTATCAGCGTCGAACTCAAGGTCAAAATCAAGACCGCAACCAGCTGAATATCGGATGGCAACGGATGCCGGTCATCGGTTAGTTTGTCACCCCGTGTGGAGCGATTAGGGAGCGGATGCTCCCTGATTAATTGGATGACGTATCGATTGGATGTATGGAGATGGTATTCACCTGACAGTTGACCACTACAAGTGCGCTCTAAAGTAGCGTAAACAAGGCACCGATTTGAGGCCGGTGTCAGGTGATAACTAGACCTGTACAGTTAAGTTTAAACAAGCACTAAATGGCCACTATCGGATACTTTACCTACGAATTTAGAAATAGACATCGCAGCGCTAGCAACAGGTCCTACGTCTAGACTTTCACCTTTCATAGCTCGCGTTATTGCTCTTTGAGAGGCATCTAGCTTCACTAACATGCTATTCCATGATTTCTTAAGATTGGGATCCGAGTTGTATACATTTTTATACTTGTGCTGATTCATAATTGCATTGGCAATGTAGATATCAAGACTAACACCATTAACATCCTTGATGAGTAATCGACCGCTCCCGCATAGTCCTGCAAACACTTTTTCTAAACACACGATATCATTAAGAAGTTGCTTTGAGGCACACCCGATATTTTTGTGTCTATTAGCTGACTTAACTTTTTCCAGCTCCAAGTCTGCTTTAACCCTTTCCAGTTCTAGTTCTTTATCGGAAATTATGTCGAGCATCTCTTTTTCTAATTTACCTATTAGCTCAATTTTTTTCTTTTCATGTTCATTTACAATATTTCGATACCGTTCTTTCATTTGCATTCTGACAGCACCATAAGAAACAATCATACAGATGATTACAACAAGTCCAGATAACACCGTTAACTCATTCTTATATGCTAGTTTTAATGAACCTGATGCTACATCTAGTGATAAGCCTCCTGAAGCAAGCATTCCTGCAACACCAATAACACACCCTACAAAGTACGTGACCGGACTTTTTTTAAAGAGCCAGTCAACAACAGCATAGAATAGGTAGTTTATTTTATTTTTCATGTATCCTCGAATATTTAATGAAACTTAACAGTAGTGAGAAGGAAGACGCGATTAAGATGCTAGTAGTACCGTCCATCTAACCCCGCTCTACCACTCATCACCACCAATAAATCATTTGAAAATCACTGCATTATCGGCCAGCTTTTTATAAGTGCATTATCAATGCTCTATACCAGCTCCAGTTGTATCACTGTATAAAAACACAGTCAACAAGCAGAGTAAGAAAGCGCCACCAGACTTTATCGTCGCAATCACATAAAAATTCGATGCAAACCATAGTCGTTGGTCAAGGGGCTCTCTGAGTGACATAAAAAAAGGCCTCATTACGAGGCCTTATCAGAAATATTCAGGTTCAACGTGGTGGCCTGCCTTGATGGCCACGGGTAAATATCAACCCGGCACCTCCACCAGCGGCGGCTGGGCATGGGCCGCCTGGCCGCTGTGGGCATGCACGGGTTCGCAATAGGGAATGCGGCTTAGCACGGGCGCCTTGATAAGGGCTGCCAGCTGATCGGTGCGGCGCAGGCTGGTGTCCGCCAGTTCAATCAGCAGGGCCAGGCTGCAGCCGAGCCCGAAGCCCCCCACCATGCTGGCGATCAGAAACAGCCAGAGCGGGTAGTTGCTGGGTTTGCTCGGAGCGAAGGGCCTGTCGATCACCTTGATCCGCTCGCCGGGTTCGAAACTACCGAGCGCCCCGGTCACCTTGGCCTTCTCGTAGCGCAGCAGCAGATCCTGATAGAGGGAGCGCTTGACCTCAAGATCGCGCTCCAGCTCCGCCAGCTGGCTCTCCGTTTCACCCTGGGAGGCCACCACCCTGTTCAGATCGTCGAGCTGGGCCTGCAGCGCGGCGGCATTCTGCTCGGCCTCGGCCAGCTGCGCCCTGGCCTGATCCCACTCGGGCCCGACCGCAACGCCGGGTTTGTTCTTCTGCTGTTCCAGCTCCTGCTGCAACTGCTCAATCTGGTAGCGCAGGCTCTGCACCTCGCTGTGCTGATCGCTGTAGCGCACCCGCAGCAGGGCCAGCTCGGTTTGCATCTGTTGCAACTTCTCCTCCAGGCTGCGGGCCGTCGCCCCCTCCTGGCCGTGGGAGAGCTGCTCGACCCGGGTCTTGGCCTGCTGCAACTGAAGCAGGCTCTCGGCGTGGCGATCTTTCAGGCCGTAGAGCCGGGCGGCGTTGGCATTTTGCTGATCCGGCAGGGCGCTGGCGTGCTCGCGTTTGAAATCCGCCAGCAACTGTTCGGCCCCCTGCAGCTCGCTGCGCCGGCTGTCGAGCTGACTTTGCAGGAAGCGCTCGGAGGACTCGGCCGACTGACGCCCCTTGTTCAAGAGGTTAAAGAAGAAGCGGCGCGAGACGGCCTCCAGCAGGCCGGCGCTGCTCTCTGCCGAGTCGGCTTTGACCTTCAGCTCGATCACCTCGTCCCCGATGAGACGGATGGAGACGGACGCCGAGAGCCAGTCCATGATGGCGTCGCGCTTGGCCGGCGGGGTGTTGTCATCCACCAGCTTGCGGTCCCGCGCCACCCCGTCCATCACGTAGCGGCTGCGCAGCATGGCCTCCAGCACCGCGAAGCGATCCTTGAGGCTCTCCTGGGTGATCAGATCCTTGAGGGTCGGCGTCTGGTTGGAATCCTGCGGCACCATGAAGGTGGTGCGGCTCTCGTATACCTTGGGGCTGAGCACGCCAATCCCCACCCCCACCAGCGGCATGACCAGGGCCGGCATCAGGATGAGATAACGGCGCCGCCAGGCGGCGAAGAGGATGATGTAGAGGTTGTAGTAGAACTGGACCGGCATGGCGTCACTCCCCTCAAGGCAGGTATGGCTTTCCACGAATGGATGGGGAAATGCAAGGGTAATGCCAGCAAGCGGGCCAACATGGCAGACGTTGTGGTACAGGATTCGCATAGTCCCGCCAAGGGGCCCGGGAAGGCCCGACAACTGTGAGGAGAGCGCCATGCCCATCACCACCGCCAGAACCGCCATCGTGCAAATCGTCCAGCACCTGCAGCCAGGGGGGCTGGAGACCATGGTGCTCAACCTCAGCCAGGCCAACGAACGCCACCAGCCCATGCACATCGTCTCGCTGGAGGGGAGCAAGGAGGCGCTGCTCGCCGCCTGGCCCGCCCTGGGGCCGTTCGCTGCGCGGATCCACTGCCTGGACAAACCCGCCGGCTGGTCGCTGACCACCCTCTATCGTCTGATCCGCCTGCTGCGCCAGTTGCGCCCGGCGGCGGTACACACCCATCATCTGGGCCCCTTGCTCTATGGCGGGCTCGCCGCCCGGCTGGCCCGGGTGGCGAGCCTTATCCACACCGAGCATGACGCCTGGTATCTCGATGACCCCCGCCAGCGCAAGCTGGCGGGGCTGGGGCTGCGCACCTTCAAACCGACTCTGGTGGCGGATGCCGCGCCGGTGGCGAGCCAGCTGCAGATGAGGCTCGGCGCCCTCTCGGCCAAAGTCATTCCCAATGGCATCGACGAGGGGCGCTTTGTCCCCGGCCCAGCCGAGCTGGCGCGTCAGGCGCTGGGACTGCCTCTGGGGGTGAGGATCATCGGCTGCGCCGCGCGCCTTGAGACAGTCAAGGGGCACAGCCTGCTGCTGGAGGCCATGGCGCGCCTCTCCCCCGGGGTGCATCTTGCACTGGCCGGGGTGGGCAGTTTGCAAAATGCGTTGCAGCAGCAGTGCCAGCAGCTGGGGATTGCCCATCGGGTCCACTTTCTCGGCCTGGTGGAACAGATGCCCCGCTTCTATCAGGGGCTGGATCTCTTCTGCCTGCCGTCACTGGCGGAAGGAATGCCCCTGTGCGTGCTGGAGGCCCAGGCCTGCGGTGTGCCCGTGGTGATGAGCGCCGTGGGAGCCGCCGCTGAAGTAGTCTGTCCGGCCAGCGGCCAGCTGCTTGAGGAGCGGGATCCCGCCCTCCTGGCGCAACTTTTGGCACAGGGGTTGCTCAAGTCCCATGGCCTGCGCGCCGTCACCCGTGCCTTTGTCTGCGAGCAGGGCAGCCTGAGCCAGATGGCTCAAGCCTATCAGGCGCTGTACGCCCGCTGAGGCGATGCCACCGACACGCGAAGAGACAGCAAAAAGGAGCCTCCCATGGAATGGATCATGATCGTGTTCTGGTTGTGCGCAGCCCTGGTGGTGTACCACCATGTGGGTTACCCCCTGCTGCTCAAATGGGTCGGCAAACGGGCCTGCTCGCGCCAGCACCAACCGACCCCGCACCAACGGGGTTTTCGGGAAGAGGTCGGCGATGAGCAGCTCCCCGCCATCACCCTGGTGATGCCCATCTACAACGAGGCAACCACCCTGGCGGCCAAGCTGCAGAATCTGGCCAGCCTCGACTACCCGGCAGACAAGCTGGCGGTGCACCTGCATTTTGATGGCTGCACCGACGACAGCTATGCCATTGCCCTCTGCCAGCTCGGCGATCCCGCCTTGCTGCAGCTGCAGATCCGGCTGTTCGAGCACCCGCGCAATCGCGGCAAGGTGGCCGTGCTCAACGAGGCGATGACCCATATCGACACGTCCCTGGTGGCTTTCAGCGATGTGTCGGCCCTGCTGCCCATCGACAGCCTGCTGCTGGCCGCCGCCCACTTTCAGGATCCCGCCGTCGGTGTGGTGGGCGAAGCCTATCGCTTCTGGCAGCCAGGTTCCCAGGGTGAGGCCAGCTACTGGCGCTATCAGAGCCAGATCAAGCTGTGCGAATCCGCCCTTGGCAGCATGCTGGGGGCCCACGGCGCCTTCTACGTGATGCGCAGTGACTGCCTGGCGCCGCTGGCACCCGACACCATCAACGACGACTTCATCCTGCCGATGCAGGCCATCGCCAGAGGCTACAAGGCGGTCTATGACAACCGCTGCGCCGCGCTGGAACTGGAAGTCTCCGATGCCCTGCTGGAAGCGAAGCGGCGCCAGCGCATCGGCGCGGGCAACACCCAGCAGCTGCTGCGCCTGCTGCCCCTGCTCCATCCCAAATTTGGCTGGGTGGCGTTCAACTTTGCCAGTGGCAAGGGCTTGCGGGTACTCATGCCCCTGTGCCTGACCCTGCTCTGGCTGTGCGCCATTCCGCTGGCCATCCACTCGCCCCTGTTCGTGGCGCTGCTGGCCGGCCAACTGCTGGGCTATGCCCTGGTGATGCTGATCCAGTTCACCCCGGTGCACAACTGGCCCGGTCTGTTTCGCAAGATCCACTATCTGGTCCTCGGACACTGGTACAACGGCATCGGCACCCTGCGCTACGGCCTGCGGATGCTGGCGCGCCCCACCGCACAGGAGAGAGCAGCATGAAACACCCCATCCCCAAAGCGACCCTGGTGATCAAGCGCACCATGGATCTGGTCGGCGCCAGCCTCGGCCTGCTGCTGACCCTGCCCCTGTGGCCGTTTATCATGCTGGCCATACGGCTCGACAGCCCGGGCCCGGTGTTCTTTCGCCAGCTGCGCATTGGCCGCAGCCACGCCAGCCACACCGAGCTCTTCTTCATGATCAAGTTTCGCACCATGCGATCCGATGCCGAGGCGGGCACAGGGCCTGTCTGGTGCGGCAAGGCCGACAGCCGGATCACCCGTTGCGGCAACTTTTTGCGCAAGACCCGGCTCGACGAGCTGCCCCAGTTCCTCAATGTGCTCAAGGGGGAGATGTCGCTCATCGGGCCGCGGCCGGAGCGCCCCGGCATCGCCAACCGGCTGGAGGATGCGGTGCCCTTCTTTATCGAGCGAACCTATGAGATCGCCCCCGGCATCACAGGACTGGCTCAGGTCAATCAGGGCTACGACGAGTCGCTGGACGATGTGCGCAGCAAGCTCGCCTTCGATCTGGCCTACTCGGTCGCCCTGCTCCACCCCTGGCGCTGGCTGCTGCAGGACGTGCACATCATCGGCAAGACGGTCGCTATTATGGTGGGCAAGAAGGGACGCTGATCCTCACCTTCTGCCGTCTCTCGGGCCACTGCCAGGGCAGTGGCCCGATGCTTTTCTTCCCTCTGTTGCTCCTGCCTGCAAAGCTCGCATCCCTTGTGGCCATTGCCGCTTATGAGCCGCCGACAATAGCTGACCAGCAGGCGGCCTTGCTGGTTTTCATCTCCCTTGGTTGGCCAACAACAGCGTTCGCATCAGGGCCGAGCTTGGGTGGCGATAGATCGGGTGGCGATAGATAAGCATCCTCCCCTGGACCTTGTCACGCAGAGCCTGCTCTGTTTGCAGGCACTCCTATTGGCTAAGGCACTCTTCGTCGGGATCCCCGACGGCCCGGTACTCAGTACTCAACTCCAAGCACTCAGGCGCATCGCGGCCAAGGCAGGGGAGCAGGCGGCGTGGTTACCCAGACTTTCGCCTGTGGCAGATAGAGACAACTGGAAAAGAAAGATTCGCGGCAAGGCTTGCACCTGAATGACAACCCCAAGGCCATAAAAAAAAGCGAGTGGCTTGGCCACTCGCTTGCTTGGCAGAAGATGGAGATTCAGGCGGTATAGACCGCCAGGATATCGCTCACCCTGTGGTTGACGCTGTAGCCCCGGGCGATGGTCTGGCGGGCCGCCCGGCTCATGGCCCCGCGCACCCGCTCGTCACTGCGCAGCCAGTAATTGACGATATCCGCCATGTCGTGCACCTGGCCAGGTGCCACCAGCCAGCCGTTGGACTTGTTGTCGATAAGGGAGACCAGCCCCCCTACCGCGAAAGTGCAGACCGGGATGCCGTGAGCCATGGCCTCAAGGGCCACCAGGGGCAAGCCTTCGAAGCGGGAGGTGATGCAGAGCAGATCGATCTGCTGCCACTCATCGGCCATCTTGCGAAAGCCGTGAAACGCCACCCTGTCCCCGTATTGCATGCTGAGATCCCCCATGAGTGGGCCTTCGCCATAGAGGTGAAAATCCCCCCCGGGGCAGAGGGCGGCCAGCTGGCAGAACGCCTGCGGCCCCTTCTCGGGGGAGAGGCGACCGACGAAGGCGATGCGGTTACCCGCCACCGCCGCGGGGGCTGCGGGCAGGGGCACAAAGTTGCTGATGACGGTACTCGGCACAGGCAATCTGCGAGCGATGGGCTCGCTCACTGCAATGCACTTCGCAAAGCGCGCCGTGAGCCTATCGAGCCAGCTATAGAGTTTCAGCAAGCCCTCCCCGTCATCCCCGCTGTGAAAGGTGGAAACCACGGGCTTGCCGCTGCACCAGGCGGTGAGGCGCCCCAGGATCCCGGCCTTGTAGCCGTGGGTGTGCAGCAGCACGAAGCCGGGCTGGCGGGCCAGCACTTGCACAAAGTCCCGGCTGTTGCGACAGACCCGGTATGGCAATCCTTGTTGCCTTAGCAGGGCGACAAAGGGAGTCATGCCGTGATCGGCCACCAGCACTATGGTGACCTCCAGCCCTCTGGCCAGCAGATCGCTGGCGAGGTGGGTGATGTGAACCTCGATCCCGCCGACCTGGCGGGCATCGATGGCGAGCCAGACCTGATGTGTGGGCAACATGGGCAACCTCCTCTCGTGGCACCAGACCAGGTGCAGCGGGATGTTGCATAGAGCGGGCCAGACAGGCCGTGGTGACGAGCTTTCAGTCGGCGGGAAAGGCCACCAGCAACAGGGTCATGTCGTCCGGAGCGCTGTCGGCCCTGTCATCAAACCAGTTGGCGATGCGCTGGGCCAGCCGGGCAAGGTCGGGCTCGGGGGCAAGACAGATCTGCTGCAATTGCGCCTCCCACAACTGGCGCTCGGCACTATCCCGGCTCTCCAGCAGGCCATCGGTCCAGAACAGCAGGCGCTCACCCGGTTGGAGCAGATGCTCGCAGGTTTCGAATTGGGGATCCGGTCGCAGGCCGGGCAAGGGCCCGGTGACGCCGAGCTGGCGCATACCGTCCGCCCCGATCAGCCAGGGCGCCGGATGCCCCGCGCTGGCCCAGCGGATCCGTCCGCCCTCCCCCAGCTCGATGCAGAGGGTGGTGAGCAGGGTCGCCCCCAGCAGAGGGTCGCTGTGGACGGCGGTGGAGAGGGTGGTCAGCAGGCTGGCAGGCGATCGCTGCTCGCTCTGGGCGGTCAGCAGGCCGCGCAGATACCCCGCATAGGCGTGGGCGAAGAACTTGGCCTCGGCATCGTGCCCCATCACATCCCCGAGCCAGAGCACCCGATCCCTTACCAGCAGAAAATCCCCCCCGCCCACGGCGGCGGCGCGGGTCTGCAGCGCCAGTTGATAGCCGTGCAACTGGTCTGCCGGCAGCAGGGGACGCAGGGCCGAGGTCATCCGCTGATCCAGCTGATCCCCCCACTGGGCCTTGAGCTGGGCCGAGCGTTGCAGCACCCGGGAGACCGCCAGCTGCAGCGCCTGCTTGGTGATGGGCTTGACCAGAAAATCATCGATGCCGAGGGCACCGGCCCGGCTCTGGGTCCATTGATCCTGATGGCCGGTCAGGAAGATAAAGGGGACGCCGCGCATCTTGGGATCCTTCATCAGCTGCTGGCGCAGGGCGAAGCCGTCGATCCCCTCCATCTCGATATCGGAGAGCACCAGGGCCGGCGGCTGACGACCGAGCGCCTGCAGGGCGGCGCAGGGGTCGGCATAGCTCTCGATCCGATAGTGGTCGTGCAGATAGCCGGTGAGCAGGGTGCGCATCACCTTGTCATCGTCGATGACCGCCACCACAGGCGCCTGTCTGGCACAGCCGCGGGCCCGCAGCATCACCCGGTTGCGATCCCCCTCTCGGCTGAAGTTCACTTCGTCAAACAGCTGGTGCACCAGCGCCAGGCCATAGCCCCCCTCCTGCGGCTCGTCCGGCAGGGGCGTCGCCGCCAGTGCGGGCTGGGGCCCGCCGTCATCATCAAGCAGCAGGCTCAAGCCGGATTCATCCTGCTGCAGGGTGAGCCAGAGCTGGCTCGCCGGCGGCGAACCATGGCGCACGATATTGGTGGCCAGCTCGCTGAAACAGAGCAGCCAGTTGGCCTGCTCCCGGGGAGGCACCTGAAACAGCGCCAACCCCTGGGCCAGGCGGGCGCGCAAGTCGCGCACCGACTGCAGGGTGGCGGGGGCAGATCGCAGCCACTCTTCCATCGCGTCTCCTTCAGATCCGGAAATTGAGCAGGGCACTGCGCCGGCACCAGCGCTTGAGCCACTCGGTCAGTCGATTGCTCGGCAGCCGGTTGAGTTCGCGCAGGATCTCGCTGGCCAGCCCCGGATTGACTCTGTCGTTGAACACGGCCCCCAGCAGGTTGGCCTCGGCCCGGGTCAGCTTCTCCACGGCGCTTTGCACCATGGTGGTCGGCGTCACCCCGGCCAGCACCACCAGCAGGGCCCCCTCGCAGGCGGCGCACACCAGATCCGCCGGGATATTGCCCCGGTTGAGGGCATTGAGGGGGGAGGTATCGAACAGCACCACATCATAGTGCTCGAGCCAGCGCACCAGCAGGGCGCGCAGGGTCTCTTTGTTGCGAAAGGCCATCAGATCCTTGCCGGGCGCCGGCAGCACTGCCAGGGCATGGCCCTGGCTCAGGGGCTCGGGCACATCGTTCGGGCCCCAGGCCAGGGGGGCGGGCCGACCTGGATGGTAGAGATTGAGATCCACCAGCAGGGTCTTGAGGCCGTCCGCCTCGGCGCGCCTGGCCAGCGCCTCGCAGATGGTACTGACCCCCTCGCCCCCCTCGGCCGAGGTCACCGCCAGGGAGCGGATCCCCCGCGCCAGGGTCGAGGCGTAGAGCGATTCCAGTTCCAGGTACTGGATTGGGATGCTCATCTCACAGGGTTCCTATCAGGGCGACGACCGAGATGGTGGTGAGAATGTCCCGCATCCCGTCCATAAAAATGGCCCAGTTGCTGCTCTTGCTGTCGGGGATGAAGACGGTGTCCCCTGCCCTGAGCACCGGCAGCTGGCTGAAATCGGGCTCCTTGGCAAAGCCGTCCAGATCGAAGGTGCGCGCCTGATCCCCCTGCCCGCTGGCCGCCATGTTGATCACCACGATTTTCTTGATGTAGGCCGAACTGGTCGGCCCGCCGGCTTCTGCCAGCAGATCCAGCAGGGTCATGGAGGAGTTGAAGCGATAGCGGCCGGGCCGGGCGATGGCGCCCAGCACCCGTATGGTGTTCTCCTTGGGCTCGTCGAGCCAGGGGCGGTTCTTCTCCGGCAGGTAGATGGAGTCCCCCGGCAACACTTTTGGCAAGAGTGTCTCGTCGCCGGTCTCGAAGTAGAGGGCGAGATCCAGCTTGCTTACCCGCGCCGTACTGCCGTTGCGATGGGCGATGCGCACGTTGCGCAAATCCGCCGCTGCGGTGGGGCCATCGGCGGCGGAGAGGATGTCGATAAAGCCCATCTGATCGTTGAAGGCATAGCGACCCGGGGCACCGACCTGGCCGAAGATGTAGATGGAGCTCTCCGGTGACTGGCGCACCCACTGGGACTTGTTGTCGCTAGGATCGGTGGGCAGCTCGGGGATCATGATGGTGAAACCGGCGTGGATCTTCGGCAGGCTGCCAAGCGCTCCCCCCTGATGGAGGAACTTGTCGAGATCGAAGAGTGTGGGCGTCGCCATTCCCCCGTCCGAGGTCAGGATCTGCACCTTGGCGATATCGGCCCGCTCGCTCGGGCCGCCGGCGTGGGCGATGAGATCGAGCAGGGACATCTCGTCAGACCATTCATAGCGGCCGGGAATGCGCACCGCCCCCATCACCATCACGGCACGCCCCGGCGCCACCTTGAGCCAGGACTTCTCGTTGATGTCGGTCTTCTCGGGGATAAAAATGGCGTCCCCCGGCCTTATCTGGGGCAGCGCCTTCTGCATCCCCTCGGTATAGGCCTGCAGATCGATGGGTTCGACGGTGCCATCGGTGCGCAGCAAGCGGATCTGGCGACTCTCGGCATAGCGGGTCGGACCGCCGGCGTTGGCCAGGATGTCGAGGAAGGAGTCCCCCTCCCGCCCCTCATAGGCGCCGGGTTTGAACACCTCCCCCATGATGTAGATGGTGCGCGCCCCCCGCTTGATCTGCTCCTCATCCTTGGGCACGAAGATGGTGGCCCCGGGAGCCAGGGTGGGCAGCAGCTTGTTGTTGCCCGAATCCAAGTAGGCCTTGAGATCGAACAGCTCGGGGGCATCCCCGTTGATCACCCGGATCCGCTCCACCCCAGCAAAGCGGGTCACGCCACCGGCCCGCATCAGCAGATCCACGATGGAGTTGCCGCTCTTGAAGCTGAAGGCTCCCGGGCTGTTCACCTCGCCAAACACCTTGATCGCCTTGCCGGTGTCGCCATCGCCCCCGGCCGCCAAAGTGGCCGCATCGAAATCAATCTGGACGTTGCCGATGAGGGGGGATGCGGGTACGAATACCACGTCGAGGGATTGCAGCGGGGGCAGCAGGCTGGCGTCGCCGGTATCGAGATAGCGCTTGTAGTCAAAACTGGAGACGGTCTCGCCACGGCGCACCTGCATGTTGTTGAGCTGGGCCCCCGGCACCAGACCGCCGGCAGCATCGAGCGCCATCTGGATGTTGCCGTCGGGGGCGAGATCATAGCTGCCTGGCTTTTTCACATACCCCATGACGCTCACCAGCAGGCGTTTTTCCAGGAGCGTGACGGTCAGTTGGGAGAGGTTGTTGTAGACGGGTTTGAGGGCGGTGCGGATGATAGCGTCGGCCTCTGGGAGCGTCTTGCCCCCGACCACCACGTCCCCTACCTCGGGCAGTTTGATCTCCCCCTGCTTGTTGATCTGGAAGGACTGATCGAAGGCCGCCTCCCCCGGTTGCACTATCGCCAGTCGATCCCCTGGCGCCAGCACGGTACTGGCCAGCAGAGGGCAGGTAAACAGCAAGAAAACAAGACCAATCAATCCTTTGATAGCGCCCCGATTCATAGAGATCCTTTTTGTTCGCTACGTTTGCCCCCACTGGCTCAAGGGGAGTCCCGACCAGTCGGCGCGACAGCCCTCACGGCTTGTCTGCTCCAGCTGCAAACGTACCTGTTGTAATGATTGTGCCAGCATGGCCTGACGCCAGGCGACCTCTGACCAGAGCCGACCATGCATATCCCGTACGATGTCAACTCGTTGAGATTGTAGTAGTTTCAGCCCGGCAGGCATACAGTCGCGCAAATGGGCTTGCTGCAGGGTGGCCAGTTGCTGATCGAGCTCCTGTTGACGCTCATCATACCCTGACCAGAGGCGACGTTCATCCTCGTTCACCGGCAAACGGGTGGGCCTGACCTCGGCCAGCCCGCCATACCCTTGTGGCGGCCACTGGGTACAACCGGCGAGCAGCAGGCAGGTCAGCAACAGGCCCCACCCCTTCATGATGCGGCCGCCACCATGCCGCGGGTGCGCATATAAGCTTTCACGCTATCATGGCAGGGGATCACCTTGTCTATATGTAACATTTCCAGCAGGTCATGGGGTTGACCCGGCCCACAAATCAGCGCCAGCTGATGCCCATTCATGATCAATCGCTTGTAGAGAAAGACCAGCGCCCCGATCCCGGACGAATCGATGAAGTGGACATCGCTGATGTCGGCGAGCACATTGCCCCCGTGCAGCGACAGTTTCTCGAACAGGGGACGCAGTTCGGTGACGGCCATCGCATCGAGTTCACTCTCCAGAACGACGACCTGGGTATCGTTGATGGTGTAGGTCATGCTTTCCATGGTTACGCTCCTTATCTCTGCCAGATATGCCAGGGTGGCTCACTTGTCACGACAGTGGGGACAATGCAAGGGCCATGCCTGGACAAATCGGCCCCATAAGATTCCCAGTTATCCCTCGTCAGCCTCTCCATTTGAAGCACCTTGCACCGGATTTCGTTGCCAATTTGCAACTTGACCCGACCGGCCCATTGCAAAGTGCAATGAAAATGGGTTTGATGAGCGCCCTTTTCGCTCGCAAGGCCCGCCAATAGGGGATCTGACCGTTCGGCCCGCTTCTTGCTTTACCCTCTCTGCCGGTGCTTGCCGTTGCCCTGGTGTCAGCTTCGAACGGATTCATGGAGGAAGGTATGAGATTCACTTTGTATGTAGCACCGCTTCTGGTCGCCCTTTGCGGGGCCGCGCAGGCCACCCCCTCTCCCGACAGCGCCCTGCTCAAGGTGGAAGGCGCCATCACCCAACCCAACTACCAGCAGCTGGCCCTGTGGGACAGCGCCATGCTGGATCAACTGCCCGAATACGAGATCAAGACCCACACCCCCTGGTATGACGAAGAGAAGACCTTCCGCGGCCCGCGCCTGAGCGATCTGCTGGCCAAAGTCGGCGCCAGCGGCAAGCAGCTGACCATCACCGCCCTCAATGACTATTCGGTCCAGGTCCCCACCAGCGATGCCAGGCAATACGAGGTGATCCTGGCCCGCAGCATCGATGGCAAACCGCTCTCGGTGCGTGACAAGGGGCCGCTGTTTCTGATCTATCCGTTCGATCAGTACCCGGAGCTTCGCAACAAGCTCTATTACGGCCGGGCCATCTGGCAGATCAGCCAGATCAAGGTGGAGTAACCCCATGCGATCCATGGCTGCGAGCCAGCGCTCCCTGTTCGTGGTGCTCTGCGTCCTGCTGTTGGCCTTTGCCGGTATCGGTACCATCCAGTACCGGCAATTCCAGGATCTGCAGCGCAGCACCAGCCAGGGTGAAGACAACGTCATGTGGAACTATTTCCAGCTCTACAACGAGGCGCTGCGCTTTCAAAACGCGCTGCGCCATGACTCGCAAGCCAAATTCCAGCTCAGATATGACATCCTGGTCAGCCGGATGGAGCTGGTGCTGGAGAGCAAGGATCGCAACCTGTTGCAGCAGACCCCGATTTACCAGCAGGCCAGCAAGGGGATCCGCCGTTATATCGCCCTCGCCGATCTCTGGCTCGGGCCGGGTCAGGACAAACCGCTGGATCAGGCCGCACGTCTGCAGCTGAACCAGCAACTGGAGCAGCTGATCCCGCAGCTCCATCAGCTGACCCTGGAGGTCAACGAGCAGGCGACCCTGTTCGACGTTGCCCGCCGTGATGGAGTGCGCAAGCAGATCATCACCACCACCCTGATCGCCACCCTGCAGTTTGCCTTATTGTTCGTGCTTGCCCTGCTCATCTGGCGGCAGATGAATATTTCGTTCCTGCAGCACAAGATGATGCAGCAGCTCAACGAGAAGCTGATCCGGGCCAACCGCGAGGCCGAAGCGGGCAAGCGGGCGAAAAGCAGCTTTTTGGCCAACATGAGCCACGAGATCCGCACCCCGATGAACGGCATCCTCGGCATGCTCTCCCTGCTGGCCGATCGCGAGATGGATCCCAGGGAGCGGGACTACCTGGACACGGCCCGTGAATCGGCCAACCACCTGCTGGGGCTGCTCAACGACATTCTGGATATCTCCAAGCTCGAAGAGGGGCGAATTGAGCTGTTGCTGGCCCCCCACCACCTGCCCCAACTGCTGGAAGACAGCCGGGCACTGATGCAGAGCAGTTGTGACGAGAAAGGGATCCGCCTCAATCTGACCCTAGCCCCGGATACACCGGAGTGGCTGATGATTGATCCCCTGCGGGTGCGCCAGATCCTGTTCAACCTGCTGAGCAATGCCATCAAGTTCACCCACCAGGGCGAGGTCAATGTCAGGGTGGACAGCCAGCCGCTGGACAAGGAACGCCACGCCATCCGCATTGCCATTCAGGACACGGGGATCGGCATGAGCCAGCACCAGATAGAGAACCTGTTTCAACGCTTCTCCCAGGCCGATGTTTCCATCACTCGCCAATATGGCGGCTCGGGCCTGGGCCTCGAGATCTCCCGCAACCTCGCCCGCCTGATGGGAGGGGACATATCGGTCGAGAGCCGGGAGGGATGCGGCAGTACCTTTACCTATACCTGGCCCGCTCAGGCCACCACCCCCTCCATCGTCTGCCTCCCCGCCAAACCCGTGGTGCAGGAGAGCTATCGCATCCTGCTGGTGGATGACAACGCCACCAATCGCAAGGTGATAGGCGCCATGCTCAACTCCGTCGGCCATCAGGTCACCCTGGCGGTTCAGGGGGAAGAGGCGCTGACCAAACTGGCACAAGCCACCTTCGATCTGGTGCTGATGGATGTGCAGATGCCGGTCATGGACGGGCTGGCGGCCACCACCCATATTCGCGCCTCACGCCAACACTGGGCCAACATTCCCATCATCGCCCTGACCGCCGATGCCATGCCCGAATCGAAGCAGTACTATTTGTCCCACGGGATGAACGGCTATATCACCAAGCCCATCAACAAAGAGACGCTGCTGGGTGAGATAAACAAATATGTGGCGCGCGACCAGCGCCAGCGCGCCATGTCCATCGGCAACCCGGCCTGAGGAAGCGCCGCCGCGCCAGATTCAGCACCGGTGCTCAGCGGCTTGATGGTTCAGTATTTGGTTCGATAAGACGGGCGCCTTGCTGGGGCGCCCGTTTTCATCCTTGAGCCAGACCATGGCTCACTCCCGCCACCAAGTGCTGCCACCATGGGGAGACAGAAAGGACAGAGGCTCGCCCATCATGGGGGTGGTCAGCGGGATCTGCTGTTCGGTCGCCAACCGGGTTATTTGCTCCAGGGGCTCATCCCATGGGTGCATGGCGAGATCAAAGGTGCCGTTGTGGATGGGATAGAGCCAGGCGGCGCGCAGATCGTGAAACGCCTGCGCGGTCTGGGCCGGAAACATGTGCACATGGGCCCAGCGCGAGTTGTAGGCACCCGTCTCGAGGAAGGCCATGTCAAACGGGCCATGGCGCTGCCCTATCTCCTTGAAGCCGGCGAAATAGCCGCTGTCACCGCTGAAGAACAGTTTGAAATCGTCGCTGCGAATGACCCAGGAGGCCCACAGGGTCTGGTTGCCATCGCCCAGGCCGCGGCCGGAGAAGTGCTGGGCCGGTGTGGCGATGAGTTCAATGCCATCAACCCGGGTCTGCTGCCACCAGTCCAGCTCCCTGATCTTGTGCGCAGGTACGCCCCAGGCGCGGAGCCTGGCCCCGACCCCGAGCGGGGTGATGAAGTGCGCCACCCGCCCTTGTAGCGCCACTATGGTGGCGTGATCGAGGTGGTCATAGTGATCGTGGGAGAGGATCACCCCTTCAAGAGGCGGCAGATCCTCAAGGGCCATGGGCGGGGCGTGCCAGCGCCTGGGGCCGAGCCATGAGAGTGGTGATGCGCGCTCGCTGAAGACGGGATCGGTCAACCAGAACTTGCCGCGCAATTTGAGCAGCAGGCTGGAGTGACCCAGCCGCCAGACGCTGGAATCCGGAGCCGCCATGACATCCGCAAGGGTCATGGCCTGCACCGGGATGGCGCGATCCGGCAGGGTGCCGGCAGGCTTGCCAAACAGGAAGTCACGCCAGATCCCGACCCCCTCCCAGAAACTGCGCTCCGGAGGCGCCACCAGATTGTGAAACTGGCCTGCCCGATACTGGGTTGAGTCCTGGTGTTCGGGCAGACCCGATTGCAATACAGACGAGATAATACCGGCCATCGCGGCTCCTGTGAGTCATAACAACATAACGGCCCTGGCGAACCGGGGCGGCGCGAGAAAGCACCTCAAAGCGCTGTATGAACCAGGCTTCTTGGCAAGGCTCGCTTTCAAGCAGGGTGCCTTAGCGCCCCACCAGTTTTCCCAGGTGCGCCGGGTAGCGCCCCCCTTCCAGCTCGATGCCTGCTACGGCAGCGTCAATGTCGGCCAGCTCGCGGCTGCCGAGCCTGATGGCGGCCGCTCCCAGGTTCTCTTCCAGCCGGTGCAGCTTGGTGGTGCCCGGAATGGGCACGATCCAGGGCCGCTGGGCCAGCAGCCAGGCAAGCGCAATCTGCGCTGGCGTCACCCCCTTGCTGGCAGCCAGATCCCCCAGCACCTCGACCAGACGCAGGTTGGCCGCGCGGGCGCTTTCGGCAAAGCGCGGCACTATGCTGCGAAAATCGGTCGCCTCGAAGCGGGTATCGGCCTTGATGGTTCCTGTCAGAAAGCCCTTGCCGAGCGGGCTGAACGGCACGAAACCTATCCCCAGCTCGTCGAGCAGCGGCAGGACCGTCTGCTCGGGCTCACGCCACCAGAGGGAATATTCGCTCTGCAGCGCCGCCACCGGCTGCACCTTGTGGGCACGGCGGATGGAATCGACGCCGGCCTCGGACAGACCGAAGTGGCGCACTTTCCCCTCGCGGATCAGATCCTGTACGGTGCCGGCCACCTCTTCCATCGGCACCTCGGGATCGACGCGGTGCTGGTAGAAGAGATCGATGACATCCGTGTTGAGCCGGCGCAGGGAGGCCTCAGCCACGGCGCGGATATTCTCCGGCCGGCTGTCCAGCCCATCGGGTACCTTGCCGTTCTTGAAGCCGAACTTGGTGGCTATCACCACCTTGTCGCGAAACGGGGCCAACGCCTCCCCCAGCAGCAACTCGTTGTCGCCCGGGCCATAGGCCTCGGCGGTATCGAAGAAGGTGACCCCGAGCTCATAGGCACGCCGGATCAGGGCGATCGCCTCCGCCTTGTCGGTGGCGGGACCATAGCCAAAGCTCAAGCCCATGCAGCCCAGACCGATGGCGGACACCGTCAGTCCGCTGTTACCCAATTGACGTGTTTGCATGCTTGCTCCTTTTCTCACAATGCAGCCGAAACTGCCCTGGTAACCATGGATGCACAGCCCCTTGTCTCAACCAACCCGAAGGGGAGTCAAGCGCTAAAGGCTGGCGCGGTCGATGGACGAACTATAGAGATGGGATAAACATCGAACTAGACGGTAAATGGCGGAATCAGTTACAACCAAATGATGTAAATCCATGAGCCAGACCATGCATGATCAACGAATTGCGTTCCATCACCACCTTCGTACACACGGCCGAGCTGGGCAGCCTTAGCAAGGCGGCCGAGGCCCAGCAGATCTCTCCCCAGGCCGCCAGCAAGGCGCTCGGGCAGCTGGAAAGCTCTCTGGGGGTACGCCTGTTTCATCGCACCACCCGCAGCATGTCGCTGACCGAAGAGGGGCAACGATTTCTGGAGGCGGCGCAGCCTGCCCTGCTCGGCCTGCAGCAAGCCCTGACGGCGGCGCGCCAGACCCGTGAGGAGTTCGCCGGCCCGCTGCGAATAGTGGGCCCGCGCTCCGTGGTGCAGACGGTCATAGGGCCGCTGCTGGAGGAATACTGCCACCGCTATCCCGATGTGCAGCCGGATATCCGGCTCGATGACAGGGTCGGCAACTGGGTGGAGGAGCGGGTCGATGTGGGGCTGCGCATCGGCATCTCGCCCCAGGAGGGGCTGATCGCGCGCCGCCTGTTCCCCATGCAGCTCATCATCTGCGCCGCCCCCGCGTATCTGCGCAAATATGGCGTCCCCCTCACCCTGCACGATCTTGCCCTGCATCGCTGCAGTGCCTTTCGCCACGCGGGCAACGGGCGCCTGATCCCCTGGTACGTCAAGATGGGGGACGAGCTGCAGGAGCATCCGGTGCGCCCGGCACTCTCCACCAACGACGAGATGGTGGAGCTGGGGGCCGTGCTGGCCGGCGACGTCATCGGCCAGCTGGCCGGGCCGACGGCGGCGGCGCATATCCGCGCCGGCCGCCTGGTGCCTTTGCTGCTCGAGCACATGACCCAGATGCACGGCCTGTTTCTCTACTACGGCAGTCGCGCCGCCCAGCCCGCCCGGGTGCGCCACTTCATCGATCTCGCAATAGCCAGCCTCGCGGACAACCGGGAATATGTGCTCGACATGGATGAACTGGAGCAGGCCCACCGGATCGGCACGGCCTTGCCATACGAAGAGTCGCCGACAAGGGATTGACGAGATGACCGGTGCTTTGATGGCTGCGGTGAATAACCGTGGTCCCCTTCCTGCGAAGCACACGGCTTTTGTGCCCTCGGGAGCAGGATCTATCCCACCTCCAGTACCCCTTTCAGGAGGGCTGAAATCAAACAGCCCCGTTTCCTGCCAGCTGCGGGCTCTCTCCAGCTTGCTGATAGATAGAGCAGTTAATGCTTTGTTGATGGCGTTCACCAAATTGCAAAAAACCGTTGAAAGCTCAAATGATAATTAATATCATTTGTTCGTTTGCAAGGTAGCGAGAAAGAGGATGGAGCCTGATAGCAACCGGCTCGACACGGATCATGTACCCACGTGGTTAGCTCCGCCTTATCTGTGATTGCACCTGCTCTCCATTTTAGTTATGGAGCGCCAGTCGACACCGGTTATGCGCAGCAATGATGACAGTCACTTTTATCCATGTGTGTTTGCCGAGCGCTCGAGATATTCATATTCCGCCGAGTAGCTGTCCGGTATTTGGCACTCATGAAGACTCTTCATATGCATTAGTGCTCACTCGAAATCAGTTTGATGTGCTTGCTTTAAATCACCTACAAATGACATGGAAGGATATTTATAAAATACGTATTTGTGAATAATCACCTTGCAAAACAGGCGGGTATCCATTGCCCATATAGAGTCTGTTATTTACCTAACGCCTGAACTTAAAAATACAACCGAATGGGTAATTTAAACGGCTCTGAGTTGGCACTGCCAAAAATTATTTTTAGATAAGCACACTGCTTATCATCATTGTAAAACTGATTTTTACGGATTTATTACTATAAAATAGGGAAGGAAATGAAAGTCAATAATGAAAAATTGCGCTTATCCACAGCCGCATTAGCGGTAGCAAGTGCACTCCTAACGACTCCTGCTCTAGCATCAGAGTCCACCTCGTTCGATGAAATGGTCGTCGTCTCAAGTCGCACGCCAAAAGCCATCAGCGATATTCCCGGTACAGTCTGGTATATCGATTCTGAACGCATCGAGCAGGAGTACCGTGGTGGTAAATCCTTAGGAGAAATTCTGGCATCATCGATTCCTTCCCTGGATATCAGCAGCGGAGCACGAACCAATTACGGCCAAAACCTGCGCGGACGAAAGATGCTGGTCATGATTGATGGCATTTCCCTGCAATCATCCCGTCAAATCAGCCGTTATATGGACTCTATTGATCCATTCAACATTGAGCGCATTGAAGTGTTGTCAGGAGCCACCTCTATCTATGGTGCCGGCGCGTCTGGCGGGGTGATCAACATCGTAACCAAAAAAGCCACGAATGAAGAACTCGAGTTTGAATCCTATGTCGGCACCACCTCCGGCTTTAACTCGGGTGAAGACCTTGACTACAAGCTCGCCCAATCTATTTCTGGAGGAAATGACAAGGTGAAAGCACGCACCTCTGTCGTTTACTCGGAATCACAAGGCTTTTTTGACGCCGATGGCGAGATCATTACGCCGGATATTTCGCAAGGTTCACTGCAGTTCAATCAGACCGTTGATTTCTTGACCACTGTGGGTATCAACCTGTCAGATACCAAACACCTCAACCTGCTGGGCCAATACTATGACAGCCAACAGGACTCCCCTTATGGCCTATATATTGAAAATGGCGACTTTATCGACGTAAGAAAAGGCTTCGACTCGGATCGCGAACATGGCACGACGCGGGTAATGCTCAGCACATCTTATATTGACGATAAGTTTTTGGATCACCAGCTGATCACCGAAGTGTCCTATCGCAAGGAAGATCAGACCTATACCCCTTATTTCAGCTCATCGGGCCAGCAAATTAGCGACGTTTTTTCGGTAAAGGCTGCGCTGGCGAAAAAATTTGACAAACTCAACCTGGTATATGGCCTTGATGCATACCAGGACAAACTGGAAAGCAATCAGGCGCTCTATGACCCTGTCCTTGCAAATAATACGGGGAGCCTTCTCAACCGCACCTACGCACAAGTCGGCCGCTATCCGGGTATTGAAGTGGGCTCGGTGGCCGGATTTGTGCAGGCAGACTACGCCATCACTGATGACTGGATCGTGGAAGGCGGCTTTCGCTACCAATACATGACCAATAAAATCGACGATTTTGTCGGTTATCAGCAGCAGCAAAGGATCGCCGCAGGTAAAGGCTCTTCCGCAGACGCCGTGCCCGGAGGCGAGACAGACTACAGTGTTGGCTTGTTCAACCTCGGCACCATTTATCATCTGAACGATAGCTCGCAGGTATGGGCAAACTTCTCGCAAGGTTTCGATCTTGCCGATCCGGCCAAGTACTATGGTCAGGGGGAATATACCCGGGTCGGCGATCACTGGCAGCTCAACAAGAGCATCAACGTCAACGACTCCAAAATGTCCGGTATAAAGACCAATAGCGTTGAACTTGGCTATCGCCTTGATCAGGGTGGTTTCAATTTCCAGACTGCTGCCTACTACTCTCACTCGGACAAGTCAGTGGAGTACAACAAAAAGACCCTGCTTATCGAAGAGCTGGCAGACAAGAAACGCGTGTATGGCCTGGAAGGCATGGCTTCCTACTGGGTGCATGACAACATCCAGCTAGGGGCAGCTGGCCACTATGTTGTCTCTGAAATCAAGGGAGATAACGGCTGGCAAGATATGACCGCCGGTGAAGCCAGTACCTCAAAAGCCAGCGCCTGGGCAGGCTGGTATGGTTCAGCCCTCTCGCTCAAGGTGCAGAGCCAAACCATGTTTGACTACGAAGACAGCGAACAGAACAAGTTGAATGGTTACACTGTGTTTGACTTGTTGGGCAGCTACCAACTTCCGGTCGGGAGCCTGGGTTTTGGCGTCCAGAACCTGTTTGACCGGGACTACACCACCATCTGGGGACAACGCGCCCAGATTGTCTACTCGGCTCACTATGAACCGGCCGCCTACGACTACAAGGGGCGTGGCCGAACTTACACATTGAACTATCAAGTGAAGTTCTAAACCTCACACATATAAAACCGCCCCGATGGGCGGTTTTACTCTTTTTTGCATCTTCGCGTGCCATTCAATCCGGGTACTTTGCCAAGTCGATGGCTTTTTTGATTGTCAGGAGCTATCGGTCCCCTGAGCAACGCTTTCTCTTTTAACCAGGGAGCGCAGAGTTCTGACTACTATCCAGGTTGAGCGGGTGCTACTGACCGCGGCAATGGCAATGGCAATGGCAATGGCAATGGCAATGGCAATGGCAATGGCAATGGCAATGGCAATGGCAATGGGAGAATGACGACTGGATAAGTACAAGTACACACCACTACGAGCACAAACAAGCCACTGGATCAGCTTGCGGTAGTTGCCAGAGATCATGCAAAGGGAGCGGTAGAATCGCCAGGAAGCGTGCTTAACTATCCACACAAAGTGGATTACCAAGAGGTCTGAAGGGGTGCTGGGAGCTAACTTATTGAATGGCAGAAACAAGTGGTGGCCCTACCAGCCACATCCCGGCACTCGAGTCCCCCGCCTTGGCTGCTACCTTCCGGTCCTGACCAGGTCGACGGGTTATCAATGCGAGCCCAAATAAATCAGGCACTTGGGGATGGAACTGATTGCCATCACAGTGTTCTGAAACCTCAACAAGCGAGAATCCGCCGCAAGTACGGTCATCCACATCAAGTGGACATGCTTAAATGGGTAACAAACAGGGCAATCCTACCCGCCCTCCCCCGTACACTGCAAGCACCTCATTAAAGACCCCATCCCCTCCCGCAGCAGTTCAACAATCAACCCAATGTTGAGCAAAATGACATCTAATGATAACTTTGGGTCTCACTTAAACCCGAGGTGACATATGGCTACGAACACAGGCAAAGGCTATCGACAAGGTTCCGTCAACGACCGTACCCAGGTAAAAAATCCGGTGACTGGAAACTGGGTGAAACGGGACGCTGACACTGGCCGCTTTATCGACCAGAAACAAGATGGAGAACCCTTCAAAGGGGTAGCCAAAGAAACCGACAACCGCCGTAAGTGAGATCGCCGATGACCGACCAGTGTTCTTGTGGCCAGCCACTCAATCATTCTGTTGTGTTCCATCAAAACGGGCAGAAACTCAAAAGCTGCCCGAACTGTTCAGAACAGGCTGGCGTTCATGTGTTCTATCGGGCAGGAGAATTCGGATTCAGACGGATGGCTGGTGTAACCAGGATACAATCATGGTGCCGTGGTTGCCGAGCCAAGCACCGCTACCGGCTTGATGCCTTGCATACCTGCTAAAGAAAGGAGCTCTGATGTGAGCTCCTTCAAGTCTACTAGGCCAGAATCGCCACTGCCGGAAACAGCAGAAGCAAATGGAACACAAACAGGATCGGGGTAGGATAGCCCTGTGCCTTCCCTAACGCCTCTTTCGCCTCTTCTGCAAGGTTATCGCTGTTGCGGTAACTTGGGATCAAGAAGAGCAGAGCCAAGCCAACGTAGACCATGACTTGGCTGGCCAATATCCAGGAGTCATAGCCTAGCTCCGACAAAAACTCTGATGTTTTGAGTCCAACGTCATAGCCGAGGCCAAGATCATTGGATAGTCCATAAATCCTTGCAAAGTGTGCAGAACGTTCAATGCTGATGAACCATCCGATCACGAATCCTGTCGCAGTCATCGCAACAGTAGCCACACCGATCATGCGGCTCAGCGGGTCTGTGAGTACGGCAGCCTGGAGACGCTTTTCGTAGCCAATAAAGACCAGAATGGCCCAGTGCAGAGTACCAACTACAACAGTGCCCATGATGATCCCAAGCCCTGCGTTGTAGTTAATGCTCATCCCCATGCGAGGCAGCAGAAACTGCCAGGCGAGCACGAGAAGTGCCGTCAGCCACAACCCCCACAGGTGAGCCCTCAGCATGCCCGAGAGATAGGCGTTATAACTGCAGATCCCGCCCCGCAGATAAGGGTTGTTGTTGACCTCGCTTGAATTGGACGGAAGTTCTAGTCGCACAGATTGCTTTAGCCAATCGCGATAGCGGGCCCACTTACCTGCGACCTGTGCCGATGCTGTTTCCCGCTGCTCGAAGAACCGGCCGGACTCTTGTTTCGTCTTCTCTTGTTCCATGTAGTTTTCCTTGTTGTCAAAACTATTCATTCGCCAGACAGTCCACGCAAGATCCGCTGCACACTGGAGAGACTGATCCCCGTTCGACGTGCGATTTCGGCCTTGGCTAGTCCCCGTTCAGCGAGTGACAGCACCTCCTCCCCTTTAGCCATGGCGGTCGGCTTGCGACCTTTGTAGACCCCACGCTGTTTTGCCATAGCAATCCCTTCTGCCTGACGCTCCAGCATCAGCTCCCGCTCAAACGTGGCGATGGCACCGATCATGGTTAACATCAGTTTTCCGGTAGGTGTCGAGGTATCGATACCCAGATTCAAAATCCTCAGAGCAACCCGCTTAGCGTGCAGGTACTCTGAGATCTCCAACAGATGGCGAGTGTTGCGAGCCAAGCGATCCAGCTTGGTCACCATCACCACGTCTCCCTCACGAACAAAATCCAGCATCAACGCGAGCTGAGGGCGGTCATCCTTTGCACCGCTCACCTTCTCCCTGAATATCTTGCTGCACTCGGCCAGAGCCTGAAGCTGGGCATCCAGGCTCTGCCCCACAGTGCTGACACGTGCATATCCCACCAGTGCCATGGTCTCCTCCTGGTCAATAGGGCAAGGTATACTGACGCGACCGGTCAGAAGGTCGAAAGGAACCCATATGACCGGCAAAAAGTGGCACTTTCGCTCGCGTCACACGGGCTTGGTCTATTGACCTGTGCCAGTGATACAAATGAAAACGGGCCACTCCGTGATGGAGGGCCCGCAAGGGTAGTCAACCAGATGCTCTGGCTGCTCTATCTATTGGTCATGCAGGGTGCCGACCGGGGGATCTCAATGACGCGTCGCCCCGCCCGGCATCCGCAATACCTTGGCCAGCTCCTCGGCATGAGCCTTGTCACGGGCGATTAGGCGGATCATCAGGGTTCCCCCTGCAATGGCAACCAGAGTCACCGAGGTCAGGATCATTTTGTTCATGGGTAGTCCTCTTCGTTCATGTTGTAGAAGTGCGGCGGCATGTAGCGGGCCATCATCGCGTTGACGATGACAGACGCGAACGCCGTCAGGGCTGCCTTCAAGGCGTCCAGCAGCAAGGTTTTCATGAAGTCATTCATAGCGATCACTCAGGGGTTATTTTCAGGCGGTAGACCTCCATCCGGTGATAGTCGAGAAAGTTCCTCTCCCAGAGCCGGTAGAGGTCCATGGTGGTGGCCAGCGGCCGCTCTCCACACCAGAGCTGGGAGGCCAGCCCGGCGTTGAAGTCAAAATCGAGATCCTTGACCAGCTCGCCACCGAGGTAAGTGAACTCGGTAACGTAGGCCATCCCCCAGCTACCAGCCCGTTTCTCCAGACGAATTTCGACCGGACGGTAACCCCCCGTGTCGGCGGAATAATCGGGACTTCGGAAGTTGAGGGTCAGGGCAGTGGCATCGGGGTGGAGGTCGATTAACTTGGCGAACAGGGCCTGTAGCGGTTTGGATGGGGTCATAGCAACCCCCTGTCGGCAAACGAGACGATGTCATGCTGTCCCACCACAAAGTGGTCGAGCACTCGCACGTCTACCATCTCAAGCAGATCCTTGAGACGAGTGGTAATCGCTTTGTCTGCATCTGAAGGGTCGACCATACCGGAGGGGTGGTTGTGGGCCAGTATGACCGCTGCGGCGTTTCTGTTGAGGGCCGCCTTGACCACCTCACGGGGATGAATAGTGCCGGCATTGATGGTGCCGAAGAACAGCTCCTGGTAATCGAGCAACCGGTGTTGATTGTCGAGCAGCATGACGGCAAACACTTCCCGCTCGTACTCCCCCATCTTGAGCCGAAGGAAGTCTGCTGCCGCTTTGGGTTGAGTGAAGGCGTGGCCCAGATGCCGCTGTCGGCTCTCCAGAATGGCCAATGCCTGATTGATGATGTGATCACCGTGTCCGGGATGATCATCGTAGTGGTGTGTCATAACAGTAACCTCGCGTCGTTTGGGTACACGAGTTACTTATGCCAAGGGGCCTGGTTGTTATTGAATCCGAGCGGGGCTGGTATAAGGAGTGCGGGGCCCACATTCACCTACGAGCCCTCTTAAAAATTTTTAGACGGATTTCACGGTTTTCCCTTTTATGACGCGATATGTTTCCACTCGTGGTCAAAAAAGAAGGATTAAAACCCACTTGAGACCAATTTTTAGCAATATCGTCTCGTTTTGTGTGAAGGAGAACACCAGTGGCAACTACTCATTTTATCCCCGCTCAGCCCAGTGAGTACGGTTACATCATTGTCGAACCAAATGACAACGGAGAAACGACCCTTGAGCGTTACCCATTGCTCGGGTACGCCGTCAAGATTACAGAAGGCAAGCCAGAAGACTTCAAGATACAGACACAGCCAGTCTGCACAACAGGTGAGAGCTTCACCCCAAACTTCATCCAGCGTTATGACGGCACCTTCAGCCGAGCTGATGGCGAGTACCTCTGTCACTCCCTGTCAGAGATGATGAATCTGTTCGGTTTCGAAGCAGATGATCTGCATACTCTGCCCCCGGCAAATGCCAAAGAGCTGTCAGGATACGTCTGGCGCCCACTGCGGAATCCGCAAAGCTAATATCTGCTGATTTTGGATCTGGCCCTTTTGCCCGCTATCAAAGGCAAAGGGGCCATGTCGGATGTTCAATCTGCTGAAATTTCATTTGTTTATAGAACTTTTCTGTTTGAAATCTCGCAGAAAAAGTTCTTAAAAATGCCAAAATTTCAGCAGAATGGCTGCTCTTAGTCGCCCCCTATGGCTCTGTGTATCCCCTTTTCCGGGCGATAGGTGCATCTAAAGCGTCATCCCTGCCCCATTGTGTTTCAGCCAGGAGACTTGCTTCTGGTAATCCGGCAGCACCTTATCGACAGCATCCCAGAATGCAGCGTTATGGTTGCGGTGGAGCCGATGGGCCAATTCATGCACAACGATGTAATCCAGCACAGACAGCGGTGCCATCAGGCAACGCCAGTGGAAATTCAGATCCCCCTTGGTCGAACAGGAAGCCCAGTGATGCTGCAGCTCCATCACTCTGACTGTCCGGTAGTCTACTCCAAGTTTGGGGGCATAATAGGTCACTCGCTTTGTTACCCTGGACAATCCCTTATTGCGATAGAAGTGTTTGAACAGCTCCATTCCCCGATCAGCTCTGTCACGCCTCATCAAGAAGTAACCATTCTTGAGGATCAGGTCTTCCTGCTGATCATCCACCAGCTTGAGGCGATAGTTGCTGCCTAGATAGGGGAACCCTTCACCACTGACAAACTGACGCTCGACATGAGTTCGGTTAAGGTCTTCCCACTCGGCCAGATTACGATAAATCCAGCTACGCTTCTGCTCCAGGATCTGCTCGATTTTTTCGGCATCATATCCTTCTGGAGCCAACACTGACACGCTGCCGTCTCGCTCAATAAAGATGCTGGTCGTCTTGCGTTTGCTCTGCTTGAGCCGGTACTGAATGTCTTTGTAAGAGAGCATCAAATCGACTCACTACTGTCAGCTATATGGCTCATGCCCAACACCTCGGCACTACGACGACGAGCCAGAGCAACAACCTCAACCGCCAGTTGTTCCCGTTGAGCCTTCAGTTGCGGTACTCTGCTGAGAAACAGCTCTTTCTTGATTTGCCCTTTCAGGTCCGATACCAGATCGGCCCTTTCCCAAAAATCCAGATTGCCGATATTTTCATTCAGCAGTTCCATGATCTTGTCGAGGCATGCTTTCACCTGCTCCACATACTCAGCCAAATTGCCACCCGTAAAGGCGATACTGACTATCAAATCAAAGAAGGGGTCCTCGACTTTGGCATCGGGGCCTCGTCCCGCCAGCACATCTTTACGCAAAGCAGCCAGCTCAAGCATCATCTGCTCCCAGTTGCCAGCGTGCTTCTTGATGATCTCCTCCAGCTTCTCGCTCATCTTTTTGAAGAAAACCGGGTCATCTTCCGCATTTACCTTACAGTGCTTACGGATGGCATGTTCCATCTCGCTGGCTTGAGCCTTCAAGTCAGGCTCTTTGGCATTCTGGGTCATAAAGCTGTCGCTAAACAGCTCCATCGGCTTGATCTTGGGGTTGATGCCCAGGCTGATCAGGTGTTCGTCTATCAGCTTGCGGATCTTCTCGCCCACCCCGCTAAAGCTCATGGTCTCGTCTTTATAACGCTCCTTCGCCTTCGCCTGAATGTGGACAAACTGGTACATGGGGATCTTGTATGGATTGGCCAGAGCGCTTGGCATGACGATATCCATACTCTGCAAAAACTTTTTCAGGAACACGTTGAAACTGTCCCGCCGTCTGGGGTCTTCCAACACTTCGATAGCATTCAGCTGCACCTGATAATGTTCATCTGGCCCCAGCTTTTGCATCACCATGGCTTCAATTTGTTGAACATCAGCATCGGTAAAAAGTTGTAGCAAGCGGCGATAACGGCTCTCAAGTACCGGCAGTTCACTGTCGATACTCTGCAAACTGTTCAGGATATCGTTTCGATCATCCTGTGAGTACATAGCGAGAGCTTCGTGCAGATGATGGGCCAAACCGATGTAATCGACGATGTAGCCACGAGTCTTCTCCTTGGCGGTTCGGTTTACCCTCGCAATAGTTTGCAACAGGTTGTGTTCCCGCAACTTTTTGTCCAGGTACATCACCTGCTCGATGGGGGCATCGAAGCCGGTAAGTAGCATGTCACAAACGATCAGGAACGCGACACCCGTATTGGGATTGGCCTCGTCAAATTTTTTCTTGAAACTCTCAACCGCATTGAGCTCGTTAGCCTGCTTGCGAGCCTGAATAAATGCAGCCGACTCGTTAGTACCATCCGAAGAGATAACCACTGCAGTCTTGAGGAACTTGAGTCGAGCCAACCACTCATGGCTTACTGACGAGGGCGGCTGCTTTTCGTAGGCTGCAATCTCTTCGGCCAGAGCCTTGTCAATGGCTTCCTGATAACGGATAGCTGCCAACTTGGAAGAGCAGACAACCTGAGCCTTGAAACCGGATGGCAAAATATTGCGAAGGTAGTGTTTTACCAGATCGCTGGCGATAGCCTCGATACGGGCCTTGGCCTCCAGGATATCCCCTTCCGCCCCGTACTTGCGGCGAATGGCCAATAGTTCTGCCTCGGTGCGATCTTTGAACAGGTCTTCGAACTTTGTGTCGAAACCAGACTTATCGTTGATGGCACTGTCGGCAGTCTTTCCCTCGTAGAGGATCTGCAGGGTAGCCCCATCATCTACCGCATCTTGCAGTTTGTACTTGTCAATATAAGCATGTTCCTGACTGGTGCCGAACCGCTTCCAGGTCGGAGCGGTATGATGCTCGGCGATCAGTGGCGTACCGGTAAAAGCGATGCGTGTAGCCTTGGGGAAGGCGTCAAAGAGATTATCCGAGAGGCTGGCTCTATCCTTGCCGCTACGCTGGGTACGGTGAGCTTCATCAATCAGGATCAGCACCTCTTCGCGGTTGCTGATCACACCAAAGGGCTGATGGCGAACAATCTCGGCCTGATAATCGGCACTGACCTCTTCGATCTTGTCCTCGTCACCACTGGCTCGAGCGGCAGCATAGTCAAGGTCGAGCTTCTTCTTGACCGATTCAGGCAAGAAACGGCTATCCTGCTCCCGAAACTTGTGGATCATCACCATATTGAGGTTGGAGCTGTCATTGGCGAGCTGGCTCTTGGCCTCTTCGGTACTGCTAATCTCAATCACCTTTTCGTCAGTGAGCACTGCTGTTTCCGTCAACTGCTCTTCAAGATCAGTGCGATCGTTGACCATCAAGACTTTGTAACGCTTCAACTGGGAGCAACGACGCAGTCGACGAACCAGAAACACCATGGTCAGGCTCTTGCCGCTGCCCTGGGTATGCCATACCACCCCGGAGCGTCGCAACCCGGTCTCTCCCTGCCGCATACGCTCGATAATCTTGAGCACTGCCCGATACTGCTGATAGCGGCAGATCACCTTCACTCGGGCACCACCCGCATCCATAAACAGGGTAAAGCTGCGGGTAATGTCGAGCAGCCGCTCTGGCTTTAGCATCCCCTGCACCAACTGTTCTTGAGGACGATGGCGACCAACCTCAAGGGCTACATAGGGTTCTTCGTCCGGATAGATGGTCTTCCAGTTGAAGTAGTACTCCTCGGTCGAAGTGAGGCTGCCGAAACGGCAATCGTTACCATAGGTGCTGATCATCAGCTGATTGGTGAAAAAGAGGGCGGGCTCACCTTCCCGCAACTTGCTGTGCTCAGGCTCTCGCAGATCGGCGAATCGCCGCAGCTGATTAATCCCCTCAGCCATGGGGTCTGAGCAATAGTCAGCCAGCAGCTTGCACTCGATCACTACCAAGGGCATGCCATTGACGAACAGCACGATATCAGGGCGGATATGCTCTTTGCTGTGGCCTGGGGTATCTATGCGAAACTGATTAATGGCGGTAAAGGTGTTGTTCTGCCAGTTATCGAAGTCGATCAGCTTGACCACAGGGTCGGCCTCGCCGGTCACTTCATTGCGGTCAAGCTGCCACTTGTAGAGACGCTGCAAGAAGATCTCGTTGGCCTCCAGAAGCTTATGGGTGCCGAAGTCAGTGACATCCCCGAGCAGCGTCTCAAGCTGGCTATCGGTCAGCCAGTGTTGGCCATCCTCGGTGGTGTTGATGCGATCCACCGCCTTCTTAAAGATATCGGGGAGTACTACCTGCCGGAATGAGGAGCGAAAGCTGGTGGACGGGTCTTTGGGCACTCCCTGCCCCAAATCATGCACTTCCCAACCCATCGCCGCCAGCTGGTCCAACAGCGGCTTTTCAACCTCCAGATACTCCGACATCCGTCCTCTCCCTTAAATAGGGGCCAAAACTCGGCCCCATATCGCTATCTTATTGTTATCGCTAGGCGTTGACTGGCACCTTACCGGTTAGCAGGTCCCTCATCAAGCCAGACTTTTGCTGTTTTAACTTATCGACGTCAAGCTGGCACATATCAATCATGCGATCGATGGATTGCAAGCGATCTTCTATTGCTGACTGCTCATCCACGCTGGGTTTTGCAACAGGGAATGCTTTGAGTTGCGTCGAGTTAATGGATGCCAAATTAGTTGACTGTTTAGAGTTCAAGATAAAGTAACGCTTGCCATAAGTTGATGCTGACCAATAGGCTAAAAACTCTGGGCGTAACTCAGCTTGGACAGTTCGAACTCGAAAAACGTGGTTTTGATGGCAACAACCTTCGACTTCATTCCGCCAGACAGCGCCACGTCCTAGTTTGTCAAAATCGCCCCCTTCATTCATGAGCACATCCCCATATAGAAGGAGATATTTAGTTGCTTCCGCTTCAGGGACGTCGACAAACTTCACTTCAGTCAAATCCAGATATCCATCTTGAACATTCGCGACACGAAGATAGGGTACTCTCACTGTCGTCATCTTAGACAAGTCCTTGCCCAACGTGATGCCTGATGCTATCGACGAAATGGAACCTAGCGGACACACTTCCCATTCTTTAGGAAGTAGACCTATAGAGGTTTCTTGGTAAAGCTCGGGAGCATCATGAACACTGGGACGAAGCTGGCCAGTAGCGGGGTCAATCCCACGGCTAAACAAATCTGTCATTATTCCCTGTTTAACACGTTGATACTTACTGACAAGAGCCTCAGTCGCTACGATCTGAGCATTTACATTCCGCGAGATATGGCCAATCTTCCTCTGAGTTGGCAATCCTGTCAGCATTATCGGTGTTTCTTTGATAGCTCCATTAGATAAACCGAATCTAGTTGAACCTGCAGCGACTTTGCCAAAATACTTTACACAGGCATCATCCGATAATTGCTTTGCCAAATAGTAGGGGTCAACCTGAGTCAGATCAGGGCGGATAATTGCCAAATGATACCCACATACAAGATTGGGAATATCATCGACAACAACTGCAGGAACACCAATATCGAAGGGAGACTCCGAATCCTTGGTGATGACAATATCACCCTTTTTTAAAGTGAACTGACTGATCTCCTTATCAGAAGCAGTTGACTCCATGAACGCCAAGTCAGCAGTGATGTAATCATTAGAATAAACATCCATATAGTTGCAGAGAACAACCTTTTTCTGCCCGCTGTATGTCTTCTTGTCGACATTACTGACTAATACCATGGCGATATCTTGAAGCTTTGCAGTATAAAAATTACTCATACCCCAGCTCCTTTAAGTACTTAGCCAGTTTTTGAGCTGCATCGTTACGCTGCTCAGTGATTGCCTTGGCCGTCACCTGATATTTGCGATGTAGATTTTCAATGGCGGCGATCCGCTCAAGTAACAGGGCACGCACATAACCCTGATACCCTGAATCCAATTCGCTCTTAAAGCGAGCCAGGATAAGGCTCTTTGCCTCGTCTGGAGTAATAGACTGGCGAGCTGCCTGCAGCAGTTGATCTCGTCGCAGTTCGGTCTCCTTGATCTCCGCCTTGAGCGTCTTGAGTTCACCCTCCGCTGCTTTATCGGCAGCCAACACCTGTTCTATCTCGGTCACCCGCTGCACGGCCTGATCGCCTTGAGTAGCGATACGAGAGATCAGTGTCTGGTTGCTCAGAGTCAGACCATGTTCTGCCGCGAGAGCCAAGATCTGAGAAGAGACCGCAAAATTCTGTTCCTTGGCAGTCAACCCCTGCTGATAATCACTGGCTTTGCTGCCCTTGGGCACTGCCGCAACGAGCTTAACCTCGGCAAAGGCATCCTTAATCTGATACTTCAATTGCTGCACACAGGTCGCCACCAAGGCTTTACGCTCTTTCAGTTCCTCTTTCAGTTGGCTGGAATAGGCAGCGGGGAGTACCGGGTTGTCGTCGGAAGGCTCGTACTCCTCCTCTTCAGCGGCATCGAAGCAGGCTTGCAGCTCGTTGATACGGGTCTGCTTATCGGCCAAATCTTTGATGATATCGCTGCACTGGCTGGCAAACAGCACTTCATCCGGGATCAATTCAGCATTCCATCCGCTGGCAGCCACCGACTTGAGATCGGCTTCCAGCGACTTGAACCAATCAGCCAATGCCCCTCGCACCTTGTAGGTATCGAGCAGATTGACCGGCAGCAGATGCTGCTCGATGGTGTTCAAGGCGTTACGACGAAGCGAGAAGACCCCGCTATCTCCTAACTTGTTATCACCCAGCGCCGCAAAAGCAGGCAGTTCGCTTTGCCACCAGCTATCCAGGGCCTGCTGAAATTGCAAATGTTTCTCCAGCACCGCCGGGAACTTCTCGATATGAGGTTTGATGGCTGACAACGGCTCAAACTGCTCGACAAAATCGAGATAACGATCGCAGTTAGCTCTTGGAACAAACAGACTCTGCTGTAAACCAGGATAGTCCTGCCACGTGCTGGCTTGTGCGGCGATCTCATCGGCAGGGATGCCACCGTTTAGATGGGCCCGCACATCTTGCGGCTCAGGAGCTGGGCTGTTGTCGACATAGCGGCGGATATTGAAGTTGAAGTCTTCTTCAGCCAGCTTGATTACGCTAACTCGCTGGGCATACCCATCGATATCTGGATCAGCCGGGTTCGCCAGCAAGGAGCGATAAACACGAGTGATCTTTTCGATATCTTCCGGCCGCAGGCTGTTCTGGGCCTTTCCTTCACGGTATTCCCTATCCGCATTGATAAAGAGCACAGAGTCCCGATCTTCTGCCCCTGATTTATTGAATACCAATACGCAAGCCGGAATACCTGTGCCATAGAACAGCCCTGCAGGCAGGCCAATGACCGCCTCCAGAATGCCTTTCTCGACGAAGTGCTTGCGACAAGCACGCTCTTCAGCTCCCCGGAACAACACACCATGGGGCATCACCACCGCCATTTTGCCGTTGGCCTTAAGCGATGCAACCATATGCTGAACGAACATCAGATCAGCCTTTTTTCCCCCCTCCGGCATAAAGACATCGAAGCGGCTCTTGAGCTTCATATCTGCCTTTTTGTAATTCTGGGAGAACGGCGGGTTGGCGATCACCCGATCAAAGGTCCGCACCTCACCGGCTTCGGTCAGATGCAGAGGGTTGGCAAGGGTATCGCCATTCTCGATATCAGCCCCGCCTGAACCATGCAGGATCATGTTCATTTTGCAGATAGACCAGGTGCCGCCGTTATCTTCTTGGCCAAAGAGGTGCAGATTGCGGACGTTACCACCCGACTCCTGCACATAGTTGCGGCTCTGGATCAACATCCCACCTGACCCGCAGGTGGGGTCATAGATTTCCATCCCTTCCTGAGGTTCCAGGATCTCGACCAACAAACGAACCACTTCGGCCGGGGTATAGAACTCCCCTCCTTTCTTGCCCGCACTGTCAGCAAAATATTTGATCAGGTATTCGTAAGCAGCACCCAGCAGATCGGGAAACTCGAAGTCATCGTTGGAGAGCGGGATCTGGTCAAAGTGCTGGATAAACTCGATCAGCCGGGCATCGGGGATCGGTGTTTTACCAACCTTACGGTTAAAGTTGATGTGCTTCAGAACCCCTTCCAATCCTTTGCTGGTGTTCTCTTCCTCCAATGCCGCCAACGCCTTGTTGAGGCCCGAACCGACGTTATCCTTCAGGTGCTTGAGGCTGCTCCAGTGGGCTGCTTTGGGTACAAAGAAGTCAAACAGGTCAGCATCGCTCAGCAGATCCTGAATATCATCATCGTCGAGCCCGTCGGCCTTGAGCTGCTTAGCCTTATCGGCGTAATCCTTGTCGAATTGGTCGGACATCCGTTTAAGGAACAGAATGCCGAAGATGTACTCCTTGTACTCGGAGGCATCCATCTTGCCACGCAGAATGTCGCAAGCCTTGAACAGCTCGCGGGAGAGTTTGGAGAGAGTAAGTTTAGCCATGATACGGGGATCCATAAGCCAACATCAGGCGGTACAAAAGTGGCCTGACTGGCAGTGACTGCAGAAATTGGCGTTAACCTACCACGATGATGGGATTGAGGAAAATCGAATCTGCCGAGAAGGCGGGTTGATGTAGGCAGAGTGCCTCTAAAGAGGCGCTCCTCATCTTGGCAGCTATGAACCAGTATGATTTCTATCCTGAAATCCAACTGGCTCGATGAACAATATTCTTGGCTGGTTCATCGAGCCGCACTTCGGCTACTTACCGGTTTTCCTTTTTAGGTCTTCTAAGCGTGCACGGAGGTCTTCAGAACCATCTTTGCCAGACTGAAAGTTGTGACCCCCTTTAGCTACACCACTTACTGCATCAGCCTCTCTGGTGGCATAGTACAATCCGCCAAAAACAATCCCAGCCAAAATGGCGCCACCACCTGCATAGACGTATTTTTCAAGATTATCCTTCTCGTTATACTCACGCATGAACTGACTGCAAGACTCTTCTGAGCCCACCACATTGATTTCCTTATGGTATCCGGCGTCAAAACCTGCACATTTTGCAGACAGTATCTTTTTTTGAGTCACCTTTAACTGATCCTTCTTATCGCCATCCTTTGGCATACCGCTTCTCCCCACAATGTATCGCCTGAACGCACAGTAAGAGAAACTATAGCAATCTCCCACACAACATTACAGCCTCCCAAAAACTGGGATAAAGCCATTAGAAAATTTCATGAATAGCCGTTTTTGCGTTGCTCACAACGAAAACGCGAAATGGGGCCTTGGGGAAGAAAAAAGAGGGGTTGTATTGCTTCTGCCGATCCGTATAGTCGGGGTTGTCGGCGGGCAGACGCCCCCGCACATCGCACCTTGGCTCACGCCATAAGCCCTCGGGGGGCGCCAATTACCCGACCTGATTACCGCCGCTTGGAACACACTCAGCCTAATTTTAGTTCCACAGCAGCGGTCATCTAAGAGGAGAGACATCATGTCTCAATCCACTCTGTGTGACCTTGAATTTGCCCTGGCCGATGCAGGCCACTCCCTGACTCTCGACTTTGCTGCCATCAAAGAGCAGTTCCCCATCATGGATGTCGCTTCGGCTCTGACTGGGCAAGACGTCAAGAAAGTCGGCTCCAACACCTATCGACTGGACGACGCCAGTTGCCCACTGTGCGGCCATAACGATTGCTTCACCCTCTATCCTGACGACGATAGGTTCCACTGCTATAGCTGTGAGGAGAGAGGGGACGTGTTCGAGCTTATCGTCAAGTGCGACAAAGCCCGTAGCTCTGCTGATGCCGCCCGTTTACTCCTGCTGGGAGAGCTGTCACTCGCTCCGACCGTTCGCAAGGTGGTGAAGTTGGAGCAGCCGGTCTACACGGCCCCACCTGCTCGCCTGCAAGAGCTCTTCAAGCTGGCCGCCAACCACTACCAAGCTCGCCTGGATGTAGAGGAGCTGATGGAGCGGCGTGGCCACTCTGAGGAGGTGCTGGTGGGGTTGGATATCGGCTTCTCCGGTGGCCTGAACAAGGCACTGAAGGATGCAGGATTCAGCCAAGAGGAGCGACTGGCCTCCGGTCTGGTCAAAGCCAGCCAAGAGAGCCCAGACCTCCTGCGTGACTTCTTCCCGCGTGGTGTCTATGTGTTCCCGCACTTCGACCGCAACGGACAAGTCAGTCGCTTCACCTTCAAGGATCCAAACAAGGGTCAGCCGTACCAACTGCCGAGCCGTCATTGGCTTAACGGGGTGCAGTTCTACGGGGAAGAGAGCCTGAATTCCCCCGGCCCTGTCGCCCTGGTAGAGGGAGAGAATGACCGCCTGTCTCTGGTAGATGCCGGTTGGCCGGGCCCTGTGCTGGCTACCATCGGGACACTATCACAGACCCAGTTGGCGTGGCTGGGGCGTGAGCTCGTTGACTGTGATGTCGTCACCTTCTTCGATACCGACGATGCTGGCGACAAGTACCGCTCAAAAGTGGCCCAACTCGGTCTCAAGCTGACCCAAGTCAAGCTGCCGGATAGCGTCAAGGACATCGACGAGTATCTGCACGGCGACAACCCGTTGCCCCTGGCCGAGCTGGTGGCAGCATTCACCCTGGTTGAGCCTGTGGCCGAAGCCGAAGCCGAAGCCGAAGCCGAAGCCGAAGCCGAAGCCGAAGCCGAAGCCGAAGCCGAAGCCGAAGCCGAAGCCGAAGCCGTCCAGGACGATGATCAGCTATCGGAAGTCGTCAAGGTCATGCCACGTACAGCCATCTTTGAAAACGAGCTCAACGATTCGGCCAACGCCGAACGGTTTGTGCAGATGCACGGGCATAACCTGAAGTTCGTCCCTGAGTTAGGTGGCTTCATCCACTTTGATGGTACGCACTGGACCCAGAATGACTTGACGCCCATGACCCTTGCTCAAACAGTGGGCAAAGAGATCCAGGAAATCGGGCAGGCATTGATCAAGCAGGCATGCAAGAAAGAGGAGCTGTCTTGGGCCTATACAGTGCTCAGACACGGCTCTAGCAGCCTTAACCGGGCTGGCATTCAGAACATGCTGGAGCTGGCCAAGCCAATGATGACGGCAAGGCTGCACGAGCTGAACGCCAACCCGATGCTGTTGGGCACGGCGAATGGTGTCATCGACCTGAAGTCGGGTCGCCTGCTGGCACCAAGACGGGCATTCATGATGACCCACCATAGCCCGGTGACCTATAACTCGGCCGCTACCTGCCCGCGATGGGAGCAGTTCATCGGCGAGATCACCTGTGGCGATGCCGAGTATGCGGCCTTCCTGCAACGTTGTGTTGGCTACTGGATCACCGGCCGCACCGACGAACAGCTCCTGTTCTTCCTCCACGGGGGCGGCTGCAACGGCAAGAGTACCTTCATGTCGGTCATTCAGCAGTTGCTGGGAGAGTTCAGTCGGCAGATCAGCAGTAACGTCTTGCTGTTTAACCGCAACGGTAATACCGGGCCGAACCCGTCACTGACCAAGCTGGTGGATGCCCGTCTAGTGGTGGCCAACGAACTGCCAGAGGGGTCTCGCATGGATGAGAACTTGGTGAAAGCCATGACGGGGGATGACGTGATTGTCGCTCGTGCTCCCTACGCCAAGAAGGAGATGGAGTTCCGCCCGACCTTCTCACTGGTAATGGTGGGCAACCACAAGCCCGAGATCCGCGATACCAGCAATGGTATGTGGCGTCGGATGCTGATGCTGCCCTTCAATGCTTCCTTCACGAAGGCACAGCTAGACCCCATGCTGATGGAGAAGCTGCGGGCCGAGATGCCAGGCATTCTGAACTGGGCCATCCAGGGCTGCCAGATGTGGCAAGAGCAGAGACTCAAGGCATCGACTCCTGCTCGTCTCAAGCAGGATGTCGAAACCTACCGTGCCGAGTCGGATATGGTTGGCTGCTTCCTAGAAGAGTGCACGCAGGCCAGAGCAGGGGCCAAAGTGCCCATGAGCGAGGTCTATGCAGTCTACTGCGAGTGGATCAAGCAGAACGGTGAATGGGCCATGAAGCAGCAGGCCCTGAAGAAAAAGCTGATGGAGAAGGGCTTTGCCACCACCCGCTACAACAGCAAGGTAACCATCATCGGATTGACCCTGCTAGATAGCGAAATGGCTGACATGACGGTCTCAGCCCACCGAGAGCAGCCGGAGACAGGAGCGAACTACACAGTATGACGAATGGGGGGCCTGCGGGCCCCTCTGCCGTTTTTGATTTTCCCGTTTTGCCCGCCAACAAAGGCAAAAGGCCCAAGCCAAGCAGTAAATCTGCCGAAATTTCAGCTATTTATAGAACTTTTTCTGTATGAAATTTCGTAGAAAAAGTTCTTAAAAATGCCAAAATTTCAGCATCTCGGCAGACCCACCCTTCCCTTTATTCGGCATCAGCAAAGGATGAGAGGGCTGCGTCCATCACCTCTTTGAGCTTCTCCAGCGAGACATCCCCACCGTATCGGTCATAGCTGATCGCCCCGTTGGTGTGACCCAAGATCGCCGCCGCATACTGCAATGGCACTCCGTGATCTTTGAGGGCTGTTCCCACGGTATGCCGCAGGCTGTGGAAGTCCTTATCTACAGGGCGATGGCGGCTAAACCACTGCCCCCACAGGTGGCTATAACCGTCCTGACGATGGGGTAGCTCGGTGAAGAGTCGCCCTCCTGCCCTCCCCTTCACAAACTCGATGAAACCACTCTGGAGGAGGTGTCGATGGAGAGGAACGAGACGAGTACTGTTGGCCGTTTTGAGTTTCTGATCTGGTCGTCCGCTGCGAATATTCAGGCACCATATGCCGTCAACCTGTTGCACATCATCGGCATAGAGCTGGCAGATCTCGTTGGCACGAGCTCCAGTGAACAGACCCAGCAGAGCAATCCACCTACGGTGGGGCTCTTGCTGCTTAGTCCACCCGATAAACTTGCGACGTTCTTCCGCTGTGTATCCACTTCGTGAGTTCACCTCCTTGGCTCGCTGCAGCTTCAATCCGGCGAAGTGGTTGATGACCCCCTCCTGATGGTTAGCCAGCCAGTTAAACAGCAGGGAGAGCTTCTGCAGATACTTGTTGATCGTCGTTGGGCTTTTGCCGGAGTTCAGCAGGTCCTCCTTGAACTTGACCACATCCGCTTTCGCATAGTCAGCAGCCGGTCTATCCCCCAGCGCCTTGATGAAGCAGCCGATGTAGTTCTTCTGGTTGCTGAGCTCTTTCGGTGCCCAGGAGAGGGCCTTCTCTTTCAGATAGCGGTCACTCAGGACCGACAGGAGCGGAGCACGCGGTTTGGTCGCCGGAGTCATGGGCTGGGTGACTGATTGCTCATGTGGGGCAGCAGGCAACTGAATGGGCTTGGGTTTGGAACGCACACAGGCAAGCAGCTTCGCAACAGCTGCACGGGCCGTCAGCTTGTCTCGGGTATGCAGGGATTTTTTGATCTCTTTGCGGCGACCACAGGGGAGCGTGGTGACTTTCCGGTAATACCAGATGCCGTGGGGACTGAGCCAGAGATTCATCGATGAGCACCTCGTCGTCCACACAAAGTGGATGACCAAGGGCTTTAGGAAGCTAACTTATTGAATGGCAGAAACAAGTGGTGGCCCTACCAGCCACATCCCGGCACTCGAGTCCCCCGCCTTGGCTGCTACCTTCCGGTCCTGACCAGGTCGACGGGTTATCAATGCGAGAGGACCAATAGGACCACCGGCGAGGAGAATAGGCAAACTGGCGTATCAATGCAACGGCTTTCTGCACCACAGCAGTTCGTTTGCCTTATTTTTCAACAATCTGCCGAACAGATCAGCTAAACAGCATAAATTTCGCCCCCACCAGCAGCATCAACAGGGCAAATGCCTGCTTGAGGTGCTGAGGCGAGAGGCGGTGCGCCAACCTGGCTCCCACCCGGGCAAACTGGGTGCTGGTGAGCACGATGCCGACGAGGGCCGGCAGATAGATGTAACCCAGGCTCCACTCGGGCAAATTGGCGTGACCCCAACCGGCATAGAGATAACTGAGACTGCCTGCAAAGGCGATGGGCATGCTGCAAGCCGCAGACGCTGCCACCGCGTTGCGCATCGGCACCGAATTCCAGCTCAGATAAGGCACGGTGAGCGAGCCACCACCGATGCCAAACAGCGCTGACATCCAGCCGATGATGGAACCCGCGATGCCAGTGCCCACCGGCCCCGGCATTTGACGCTCCGCTTTGGGCTTTAGATTGAGCCCCATCTGCAGCGCCATGGTCCAGGCGAAGCAGCCGATGATGATGTTGAGGGTGCTGGCACTGAGCAGGTTGGCGGTCATGCCGCCCAGCCAGGCCCCCAGCAGCATGCCGACGGCGAGGCGGCGGATCATCACCCAGTCCACTGCCCCCGCTTCCTGATGCGCCCGCAGCGAACTGAAGCCGGTGAAAATCATGGTGGGCAGCGAGGTGCCAAGGGCCAGGTGGGTCACGATGTCGGGCGCCACCCCTTGGGCATGAAAACTGAGTACCAGCACGGGCACTATGATGAGACCGCCGCCGATCCCGAACAGCCCCGCCAGCATGCCGGCGAAGGCCCCCAGCAGCAGATAACCCATAAACAGCATAACGATTCCTTACGAAACGGCGCAGCCACGCACTGGCTCATGCTGCGCATAAAAAAAGAGATGGCCATCAGGCCATCTCTTCATTGTGCCGTTTAATTGAGGGGAATGGTACCGTCCATCACCTTGTAGAAGGCCAGCACGGCAAACCCGAGCAGGGCCGCCGTCATCCCCTGCTCCAGCCGGTTGAGGCTGCGCAGGGCATGGTGCTGACGGGCTTTCCAGTAGATGAAGATACCCGGGCTGTAGAGCAGCGCCACCAGCAGCAAGTACTCCACCCCGGCGGCATAGACCAGCCAGCAGCCGTATACGGTAGCGACCAGCGCCAGCAACATGTCACGATTGCGCTGATGAGGCTGGCCCTCGTAGGTCTCGCCCTTGAGTGCCAGCTTGAGGCCATAAGCACCGGAGAAGACATAAGGCACCAGAGCGGCCGACGTGGCGATGTTGACCAGCGCCAGATAGGTACTGCTCTGGAAGTAGATGATGATGAGGAAGATCTGCACCAGGCAGGTGGAGCACCAGAGCGACACCTGGGGTGAGCCGTTTTTGTTCTCCTTGGCAAACCAGGCCGGGAACACGCCGGTCTTGCCCGCGATGTAGGGCACTTCGGCCGCCAGCACGGTCCAGCTCAGCAGCGCCCCCATCACGGAGATCACCAAGCCGATGTTGATGAGCCAGGCCCCCCAGGGACCGACAACTGCTTCCAGGATCATGGCGGTGGACGGGTTCTTGAGCTGGGCCAGTTGGGGCTGGTTCATCACCCCCAGGGAGAACAGGGTCACCATCACGTAGAGCGCCAGGGCACCAAGCAGCGCCAGCACGGTGGCGCGCCCCACATCCTTGCGATGGCGGGCACGGGCAGAGACCACCACGGCCCCCTCGATCCCGATGAAGACCCAGAGGGTAACCTTCATGGTCGACTTGACCTGTTCCATCACGGAGCCCAGCTCGGGATTACCCTGCCCCCAGATATCCAGGTTGAAGGTCTCCAGATTGAAAGCCAGCAAAATGGCGACGCAGAACACGATGAGGGGCACCATCTTGGCGATAGTTGTCACGATATTGACCAGCGCGGCAACTTGGATCCCGCGCAGCACCAGAGCATGCACCGACCAGATCAGGATGGAGGCGAGCGTGATGGCCAGCGGTGTGTTGCCGTCACCGAAGATGATGTTGTCAGGCGTATCGAAGAAGTAGCCGAGCGCACTGAATACCACGATGGCGTAGGAGACGTTGGCCAGCAGCTGGCAGAGCCAGTAGCCCCAGGCTGCGTTAAAGCCGATGAAATCACCGAAACCCGCCTTGGCGTAGCTGAAGATACCGCCATCGAGATCCGGGCGGCGCATGGAGAGGTTCTGATAGACCAGCGCAAGACAGATCATGCCGATGCCCGTGATGGTCCAACCCAGGGCGACGGCCCCGGCACTGGCGTGGGCGGCGATGTTTTGTGGCAGACTGAAAACCCCGGCGCCGACCATGGAGCCGATCACCAGCGAAATGAGGGCGCCCAGCCCTAGTTTCTTGTCCATCTCAATCCTGTTTAATTAGGCGGCGGCAGAGCGTCCCTATTCATACTGCACGCGATATGGGAGGGGCGAGAAATCCATACCCCGTGAAAAAGGCGGCAACTATATTGCATGATTATTCCGGCCGCAATCCTTCGTGCCATCAATCATGCGCCACCTTGACCGCGCGCAATTTTACAGCACTGACCATGAGTGCCTGTGAGCTGAGTCAAATTAAGCAAGACCCATTGATATTTATGATAATTTGGCAAAACAAAAGGGACTCGAACTTATCTATTCAGCAGTATGCAGTCGCCTCGGTTTCGACCTGGCTGCATAAAAAATCCCCGGCTACCAGACCGGGGATTTTTCTGCTCGCCGTTACAAACGCAGGCCGCCGTCGAGCTCGATCATCCGCCCCGACAAGTAGTCATTGGCGAGGATGAACTGCACCGTCTCGGCCAGCTGGCGCGCCTCCCCCAGCACACCAACCGGTATGGCCTGCTGCATGCGGGCCATCGCCTCCGGTTTCATCGCAGCCGTCATGTCGGTGGCAAATACCCCGGGGGCGATCCCCATCACCCGGATGCCGTGACGGGAGAGTTCCCGTGCCCAGGTCACCACCAGCGAGGCCACCCCCGCCTTGCTGGCGGCATAGTTGCTCTGGCCGATATTGCCGGCGCGGGCGATGGAGGAGATGTTGATGATGACGCCCCCCTGCCCCCCTTGCGCCATCAGGGCAGCCCCCTCTCGCCCGCACAGGAAGGTGCCGGTCAGGTTGACGTCGATGACGCTCTGCCACTGGCTCAGACTCATCTTCTCCTGCAGTACTCCCTCCTTTACCTTGATCAGCATGCCGTCCCGCAGGATGCCGGCGCAGTTGATGAGGCCATGCAAGGCGCCGTATTGCTCCTTGATCGCGGCAAAGGTCGCCTCCACCTCGGGTTCGCTCGCCACGTTGCAGACGAACAGGCCACACTGGCCATCCCGGCTGCGCAGTTCGGCCTCGGTCACCTCCAGATCGGCGCGGTTGACGTCGATAAGCGCCAACTGGGCACCTTGCTCTGCCAGACTCAGGGCGATGGCCCGGCCAAGTCCCCGTCCTGCCCCCGTGATGGCGATGACCTTCTGCTTGATGTCCATGCATGCTCCTTGTGTTGTCACTGGGTTATTCGGGTGATGGCAACGGCGCCGCTAGCTGTCTTGTTTTTTGTCCAGATAAAGCTCGACGATGCTGGAAAAATCCCGCGCATCCTGCCCCTGCGCTGCATGCAGGTTGAACAGGTTGCGGGCGAGCGCCCCCATGGGCACGGCGCTGTGGGCATGTTCGGCCAGGGCCATGGCCAGCCCCAGGTCCTTCACCATCAGCCGGGTCATAAAGCCTCCCTGATAGTTACGGGATGCGGGAGCGTTCTCCATCACCCCGGGCCAGGGGTTGTAGCGCTCCAGACTCCAGTTGTTGCCTGAACTCTTGCCCATGATGGTGGAGAGCACCGCCGGATCCAGCCCCTCCTTCACCCCGAGGGCCAGGGCCTCGGCGGTGCCCGCCATGTGGATGGCGAGCAGCATGTTGTTGCACATCTTGGCGATCTGCCCCGCCCCGAGGGCACCGGCATGGAACAGGTTCTGCCCCATGTGGGCGAGCACGGGTTTGGCGGCCTCAAAATCGGCAGACTCGCCCCCCACGATAAAGGTCAGCGTTCCGGCTGCCGCGCCTGCCACGCCCCCCGATACAGGGGCATCGATAAAGCGGATGCCGCGCGCCCTGGCCGCCTCCCCTACCTGGCGGGCCGAGGCCACGTCTATGGTGGAGCAGTCGATGACCAGGGTGCCTGCCGGCAAGGCCGCCAGCAGATCCTGGCCGCCCCCCTTTCCGGCATCTTCGCCAAGCCAGAGGGCCCGCACATGTTCCCCAGCAGGCAGCATGCTGATGACCACCTCGCAGTCGCTCACCGCCTCCCGGGCATCTGCGGCGGCGATGCAACCGGCGGCGATCGCCCGGGTCACGCTTTCGTGCACCAGATCAAACACCTGCACCCTGTGACCCGCCCGGGCCAGGTTGGCAGCCATGGGGCCCCCCATGTTGCCAAGTCCGATAAATCCAATCCTTGTCATCCTTTGCTCCTTGCGTTGTCCCTTGTCCGGCGCGCCTTCCCACTCTCTTAAGGCAGCAGGGGATTGGTCCCTTCTGGCCAGCGATAGAAGGCATCCAGCCACGCCTCCCCCGTTTGGGCTGGCTGCCAGCGGGGGGATTTGTCCTTGTCGATAAGTAGCGCCCGCACCCCTTCCACAAAATCTCCCTTGAGCACGCAGTTGACCGAGAGGGTCAACTCGTCGGCAAACACCTCGGCGAGCGACTGACGGCGGGCCTGCCAGTATTGGCGCCACAGGATGACGCGGCTGATGGGGCTGCCGCTGCGACAGGTATCGCGGGCCTGCGCCAGGCACCCCTCACCGGACTCGAGATCGAAGCGGGCATCGAACAGGCGATCCAGTACCCCTTGCAGGGAGCGCCCCGCCAGCAGGGCATCAATTCTGGCTTGATGGGGCAAAACCACTGGCTCGGGGAGCGCGGCAAGCACCTCGCGATGCAGCTCTTGCAGCAGTTGATCGATCTGATCGCGGGGCGCCCTGGCTTGGGACCAGTCGAGCGCCGCGAGCCGGGGCAGCAGCGCCTCCCGCTCACGGCTGGCGATGGCGTGATCCGCGAGCCCCAGAGCAATAGCATCCTGGCCATTGAAACGGGCGCCGGTGAGGCCGAGCCAGAGCCCGAGGCGCCCCGGCATCCGGCTCAAGAACCAGCTGGCCCCCACATCCGGATAGAGGCCGATGGTTACCTCCGGCATGGCGAACAGGCTCTTCTCGGTCACCACCCGAAAATCGGCGCCGGCAAAGAGACCAATGCCGCCCCCCATACAGATGCCATCCGCCACGCAGACGAGTGGCTTGTCATAGCAGTGGATCAAGTGATCGAGCCGATACTCCTGCTCAAAAAAATCGCGGGCATAGCCAAACAGTGCCGACTCGCTCGCCTCCTGCTTGCGGTAATAAAAAGAGCGAATATCGCCGCCGGCGCAGAAGGCCTTCTCACCCGCCCCTTGCAGCAGGACGCAAACGATGGCGGGATCCTGCTGCCACTCTACGAGAGTGCGCTGCAGGATCTGGATCATCTCAAGGCTTAACGCATTGAGCGAGGCGGGACTGTCGAGGGTCAGCACACCAATCTGCCGACCATCGCTAGTGGGATAACAACTGACCTTGACCGGTTCACTCATGAGGGGCTCCCTCTTGGGCATTGGGTGAAATGCTGGCAGAGGTACCGTAGTGCCAACGGGGCGGCCGTTTCTCCAGGAAGGCAACGACCCCCTCGCGCTGGTTGGCGTCGGCAAACAGCTCGAGAAACAGGCTGCGCTCAAGGGGCAGGGCTGCATCCCGGGGGCCGCTGCGCCCCTGATTGATGAGGGTCTTGCAGGCGCGTAGGGCGCTCGGGCTCTGACGTTCCACCAGCTGCGCCATCTGGTGGGCGGCTTCCCAGGCGTGGCCGGTTTTCACCACCTCCTCCACCAGCCCCATCTCGTAGGCAAGGGTGGCATTGACCTTTTCGCCGCACAGGATCATCCGCTTGGCCCAACCCGGCCCCACCAGCTCGGTGAGCCTCTGAGTGCCGCCGGCGCAGGGCAACAAGCCCACCGAGGCCTCTGGCAACCCCAGCAGGGCCTGCTGCTCGGCGATACGGATGTCGCAGGCCAGCGCCACCTCCAGCCCGCCTCCCATGGCATAGCCATTGATGGCGGCGATGCTGACGCCGTGGAACCGGGTCAGTGCCTCAAACGCCTTGCCAAACGCCTCGGCCACCTCGCGGGCATGCTCCACATTGCCGTCGGCAAACATCTTGAGATCGGCGCCGGCGCAGAAAAACTTGTCCCCCGCCCCGCGGATCACCAGGGCCACCACATCGGGACGGCTATCGAGCTCCACCATCATCTGCAAGAAGGCCTGCAGGCTGGCGAGAGTCCAAGTGTTGGCGGGGGGGTGATCCAGAGTGATGTAGGCGACGTGGCCATGATATTCGAGCCTGATCCTTGTCATTGCGTTGTCCTTGTCAAAAAGCCTGTCCCATGATGACAGGGTTGCATGGCACCAAACCGGGTCTGGTTCACAAAGCGATCCCGCACACCGGGAGCATGCCCGTCACCCCAGCGCCAGACCGGCGTCCGCCAGCAGACGGCGGGCGATGATGAGCCGCATCACTTCGTTGGTCCCTTCCAGAATGCGGTGTACCCGGGTATCGCGCAGGTAGCGTTCCAGCGGATACTCGCGGATATAACCATAGCCGCCAAAGAGTTGCAGAGCCTCGTCGCAGACCCGGTAGCCCACATCGGTGGCAAAGCGCTTGGCCATGGCGCACCAGGCGCTCTTGTCCGGACTGCCCCGATCCAGCTTGTCGGCGGCCTGGCGCACCATCAAGCGGGCGGCGGCCAGCTCGGTGGCCATGTCGGCCAGACGAAACTGCACGCTCTGAAATTCGCTGATCGGACGCCCGAATTGCTGGCGCTGCTGGACATAGGCCAGCGCGTCATCGAGGGCCTGCTGGGCGGTGCCCACCGAACAGGTGGCGATATTGATGCGCCCGCCATCAAGGGCCTGCATGGCGAACTTGAAGCCTTCCCCCTCTTGGCCCAGCCGGTAGCTGGCGGGGATGCGCACGCCGTTGAAGGCCACCTCACGGGTCGGCTGGCTGTTCCAGCCCATCTTCTCCTCCGCCTTGCCATAACTTACCCCGGGCGTGTCAGCCGGCACCATAAAGGCGGAGATCCCCCCCGCCCCCTCGCCGCCGCTGCGCGCCATCACCACCAGCACATCCGTACTGCCCGCCCCCGAGATAAACACCTTGTTGCCCTCAATGAGATAGCTATCCCCATCGCGCACGGCGCGGGTCTTGAGGGCCGCGGCATCGGAGCCCGCCCCCGGCTCGGTGAGACAATAAGAGCCCAGCAGCTCGCCGCTGGCGAGCCTGGGTACCCACACCTCGGCGACATCGGCTGGTAGCCAGCTGCCCAACATCCAGCTCACCATGTTGTGGATGGTGAGATAAGCCGTGGTGGAGGTGCACCCCATGGCGAGACGCTCGAAAATAAGGCTGGCATCGAGCCGTGAGAGCGCGAGACCGCCATATTGCTCCTGAGTGTAGAGGCCGCAAAAACCCAGCTCCGCCGCCTGCTTGATGGTGGGGATGGGGAATTCGTGTTGCCGATCCCAGCGGGCGGCATGGGGTTTGAGCGCCTCGTTGGTAAAGGCGGTCGCCGCCTCGACATAGGCCTGCTGATCGTCTGTCAGGGTAAAGTCCATCTGCTGTTTGCACTCCCTTTCACGTTCTTGATGGGCACGACCGGCATGGCCCGCCACTATCCGTTCATCCATCCGGCACGCGCTCCCGACCAGAAAGGCCAGCAGGTTTGCCGTCGCCTGGATTGGATTTTACCTTAGACTAACAATTGATTTACGTTTACGCTAACGTAAACTTAGACACGAATGGACTGACCAGTCTGGCGCTGCCACTCCCGGGGAGCCACACCAGCAGACCAGTTTACCCACCGAAGGAGAGCAAGGATGCATGCAGTGATGGATGAGACCCTCTGCGCCCTGACCGAGCAGGTCGCGGCCTTCTGCCAGAAAGTGATCGCGCCGCGGGCCGGCGAGATCGATCAGAGCAACGCCTTTCCGCGCGATCTCTGGCCCCTGATGGGGGAGCTGGGGCTGCACGGCATCACGGTGGCAGAGGAGTATGACGGGGTGAACCTCGGCTATCTCGCCCATGTGCTGGTAATGGAGCAGGTGAGCCGCGCCAGCGCCTCGGTCGGCCTCTCCTACGGCGCTCACTCCAACCTCTGCATCAACCAGATCCACCGCCACGGCACCCCTGATCAGAAGGCGCGCTACCTGCCTGATCTGATCAGCGGCAAGCATGTGGGGGCGCTGGCCATGAGCGAGCCGGGAGCCGGCTCCGACGTGGTCAGCATGCGCCTCACGGCCGAGCGCGATGGCAATCACTTCGTACTCAATGGCAACAAGATGTGGATCACCAACGGTCCGGATGCCGACACCTTCGTCATCTATGCCAAAACGGATGCCAGCGCCGGGCCCAAGGGCATCTCCGCCTTTATCGTCGAGGCGGGCACAAAGGGCTTCACCACCGCCCAGAAGCTCGACAAGCTCGGCATGCGCGGCTCCAGCACCTGTGAGCTGGTGTTCGACAACTGCCGCATTCCGCAAGAGAGCCTGCTCGGCCCATTGCACGGCGGCGTCAAGGTGCTGATGAGCGGCCTGGATTACGAGCGGGTGGTGCTGGCGGCCGGCCCCCTTGGCATCATGCAGGCCTGCATGGACGTGGTGCTGCCCTATGTGCGCGAGCGCAAGCAGTTTGGCCAAGCCATCGGCGAGTTCCAGCTGGTGCAGGGAAAATTGGCCGACATGTATACCCGTCTGGCCAGCAGCCGGGCCCTGGTCTACTCGGTGGCAAGCGCCTGCGACGCCGGTCGCACCAGTCGCAAGGATTGCGCCGCCGCCATCCTGTTTGCCGCCGAAAACGCCACCCAGATGGCGCTCGATGCCATCCAGCTGCTGGGGGGCAACGGCTACATCAACGAATACCCCACCGGCCGCCTGCTGCGGGACGCCAAGCTCTATGAAATTGGCGCCGGTACCTCGGAAATTCGCCGCTGGCTCATTGGCCGCGAGCTGATGGGAGACAACGCATGAACCGCCTCGCTCCAGCCACAGCCATCGGCAGTCACTTGCAACAGGGAGCAGACGCATGAGCAGACTTCACTCCCGCCTCGATACCGCAAGCCCGGAATATGCGACCAATCGAGCCGCCATGCAGGCGCTGGTCGACGACCTCAATGCCCGCCTGGACGAAATAGCCCAGGGCGGCGGTGCCACCAACAATGCTCGTCATCAGGCCCGCGGCAAGCTGCTGCCCCGCGAGCGCATCAATCAATTGCTGGACCCGGGCTCCCCCTTTCTCGAGCTCTCGGCGCTGGCCGCATGGCAGGTCTATGACGAGCCGGTGCCCGCCGCCGGCATCATCACCGGTATCGGGCTCATTTCGGGCAGACTCTGCATGCTGGTGGTGAACGATGCCACCGTGAAGGGTGGCACCTACTACCCGCTCACGGTGAAAAAGCACCTGAGGGCCCAGGCGATCGCCGAGCGGCTGCACCTCCCCTGCCTCTATCTGGTGGATTCCGGCGGCGCCTTTCTGCCGATGCAGGATGAGGTGTTTCCCGACCGGGACCATTTTGGTCGCATCTTCTACAACCAGGCCCGCATGTCCGCCCAGAACATCCCCCAGCTGGCGGTAGTGATGGGGCTCTGCACCGCAGGCGGCGCCTATGTGCCCGCCATGGCGGACGAGTCCATCATGGTCAAGGAACAGGCCACCATCTTTCTGGCGGGCCCGCCGCTGGTCAAGGCGGCGACCGGCGAGGAGATCAGCGCAGAAGCCCTCGGCGGCGCCGAGGTGCACTGCGCCCACTCAGGCGTCGCCGATCACCTGGCCCGCGATGATGCCCATGCCTTGGCCATCGCCCGCACCCTGGTGACCCACCTGGGCAATGAGCCGGTAAAGACCAACCCCGGCTACGAGCCCCCCTGCTACCCCATCGAGGAGCTTTACGGCCTGGTGGGCACCAGTCTCAAGCGCCCCTATGACGCGCGGGAGCTGATCGCCCGACTGGTGGATGGCTCGGACTTTGACGAATTCAAGGCGCTGTTCGGCACCACCCTAGTCACAGGTTTTGCCCGGATCTGCGGCATGCCGGTGGGGATCCTCGCCAACAACGGGGTGCTGCACAGCGACAGCGCCCAGAAGGGAGCCCACTTCATCCAGCTCTGCAACCGGCGCGCCATCCCGCTGCTCTTCCTGCAGAACATCACCGGGTTTATGGTGGGGAGCACAGCGGAAAAAGAGGGGATCGCCAAACATGGCGCCAAGCTGGTCACCGCTGTGGCCTGCAGTCGGGTGCCCAAGATCACTCTGATCGTCGGTGGCAGCTTTGGCGCCGGCAACTATGGCATGTGTGGTCGCGCCTATGAGCCAGACTTTCTCTTTAGCTGGCCCAACAGTCGCATTTCGGTGATGGGGGGCGAGCAGGCCGCCGGGGTGCTGGTGCAGGTGCGCCGGGACAAGCTGGCCGCGGAAGGAAAAATGTTGAGCGAGCAGGAGGCTGCCGCCATCCGCGCCCCGGTGATCGACCAGTATGAACGACAGGGCCACCCCTATTACGCCAGCGCCCGCCTGTGGGATGACGGCGTCATCGACCCCGCCCAGAGCCGCACCGTGCTGGCGCTGGCACTGGCTGCCTGCCAGGGGGCTGGGACGGGCTCGGAACAGTACGGCATCTTCCGGATGTAAGGAGTTCGACATGTCCGACCCAATCTGCAATGACCCCCTGGCCGGTTTTCGCCTGGAGCGGCACGGCCCGCTGATCGAGCTGATCCTGGCGCGTCCGGCCCGCCACAACGCCTTTGATGACGATCTCATGCTGGGTCTGCTCGACTGCCTCGACGATCTGGCCCATCGTCACGGTCAGCCCCTCGCCGATCGGCCCCACGCCCTGATCCTGCGGGCGGAGGGCAAACATTTTTGCGCCGGCGCCGATCTCAACTGGATGCGCAATCTGGCCCACGCCGATTTCGAGCACAACCGGGAGGATGCCCGGGTGCTGGCGCGGCTGATGCAAACCCTGGACGAGCTCCCCTTCCCCACCATCGCCTTGGTGCAGGGCGCCGCCTACGGCGGGGCGCTCGGCCTTATCTGCGCCTGCGATCTGGTGCTGGCGAGCGACGATGCCCGCTTTTGCCTCTCCGAGGTAAGCCTGGGGCTGGTGCCTGCGGTGATCAGTCCCTACGTGGTACGCGCCATGGGGATGCGCCAAGCCCGCGCCTACATGCTGAGTGCCGAACCGTTCGATGCCATCACCGCCTGCCGGCTCAATGTGGTACACCGGCTCAGCAAACCGGAACAACTGTTGCACGACGGGCGGGCTCTGGCCCTGCGACTGTGTCGCAACGGCCCGGAGGCGATGAAGGAGACCAAGCGACTGCTGGCCGCCATCGAACACCACGCGCCCGCGCTTCATGAAGAGAGAACCGTCGAGACCATCGCCCGGGTGCGGGTCGGTCTCGAAGCCCAGGAGGGGATGCAAGCCTTCTTCGACAAACGCCCCCCCGCCTGGCGTCCCCGTTTCAAGGATGAAACATGACTCATATCAGCCCCATCAAACGACTGCTCATCGCCAATCGCGGTGAAATCGCAGTGCGCATCATCAAGACCGCCCGCCGACTCGGCATCCATACCATCGCCCTCTACTCGGATGCGGACGCCTGCGCCATGCATGTGCGCGAAGCCGACGAAGCCTGGCATCTGGGGCCCGCCCCCGCGCGCGAAAGCTACCTCGACACCGCCAAGGTGCTGCGCATCGCCAAAGAGGCCAACGCTGATGCCATTCATCCGGGCTACGGTTTTTTGTCGGAGAATAGCGACTTTGCCCACGCCTGCGAGCAGCACAACCTGCGCTTTATCGGGCCAAGCGGCGCCGCCATCCTCGCCATGGGGGACAAATCCGGCGCCAAGGCGCTGATGCAGGCGGCGGGAGTGCCCGTGTTGCCGGGCTACCACGGCGCGGACCAGTCACCCGAGGTGTTGCGCGAGCAGGCGCGACTGACCGGCTTTCCGCTCCTTATCAAGGCGGCCAGCGGCGGCGGCGGTAAAGGGATGCGCCGGGTCGAGCAGATAGAGACCTTCGACGAGTCGCTGGCGGCGGTGAAAAGGGAAGCATTGGCCGCCTTCGGCGATGATACCGTGCTCCTTGAGCGCTATCTGGCCAGGGCCCGTCATGTGGAGGTGCAGGTGTTTGCCGACAGCCTTGGCAATGCCATCTATCTGGGGGACAGGGACTGCTCCTTGCAGCGCCGCCACCAGAAAGTCATTGAAGAGGCTCCCGCCCCCGATATCTCCCCTTCCCTGCGCCGCGCCATGGGCGAAGCGGCCGTGGCTGCCGCCCGGGCCATCGATTACCGGGGCGCCGGCACCATCGAGTTTCTGCTGTGCGGGGAGGAGTTCTTCTTTATGGAGATGAACACCCGATTGCAGGTAGAGCATCCGGTGACCGAGTGCATCACCGGCCAGGATCTGGTGGCCTGGCAACTGGCTGTCGCCGAGGGAAAAGCGCTGCCGCTCACCCAGGAGGAGGTGCGCTTGCAAGGCCACGCGGTGGAGGCGCGCCTCTACGCCGAGGATGTGGCTGCCGGTTTTTTGCCCGCCAGCGGCCCCATCGAGTGGCTCAACTGGCCGAACGGGGTACGCATCGACACCGGCGTTGCCGCCGGCGATGCGGTGAGTCCCTATTACGACCCCATGATCGCCAAGCTGATCGCCCACGGCCAGAGCCGCGCCGAGGCTTTTGCCAGCCTGGCCGACGCCCTGGCGGCGCTGGAGCTGGGCCCTCTGGTGCACAATGGCTCTCTGCTGCTGCGCCTGTGTGAAGAGCCCGATGTGCTGGCGATGCGCCACCACACCCAGTGGCCCATTCCGACCGAGTCACGGGTCATTCCAGAGCTCGTCTGGCCGCTCGCCACGCTCTGGCTCGCCAGTCGCCCCATCGGTCCCTCTCCCTGGCAACAGGCCGTCGGCTTTCGTCTGGGACAGACCAAAAGCTTTACGGCGGCGGTGCGAATTGGCGAGGAAGCCAAGGTCGTGACCCTGCATGAGCGTGCGGGCACCTTGTTCTGGCAAGAGGAACCACACGCCTATGAGCTGGGCACCGATAATATCCGTCTTCAGCAGGCGGGGAGCTGGCAACGCTACCCCATCCACTCGCTGGCCGGGGGCGATTATGTGCTGCAGCTGGCCGGTCAACGCATTCGCTTCTCGGCCGATGATCAACGCCATCAGCACCACCATGATCAGGGTGCGGATGCCGCCAGGGGCGCGATTGCCCCCATGCACGGCATCGTGGTGGCGCTACAGGTCGAGGCAGGCCAGCACGTCAATAAGGGGCAGCCCCTGCTGGTGCTGGAGGCGATGAAGATGGAGCATGTCTTGCGAGCAGATAGGGACGGGATGATCGAGGCCCTGCAGTGCAGGCAGGGGGAGCAGGTGAGCCAGGGAGCCATGCTGGTGCGATTTGCCGGGGATCAGTCAACAGACAGTCAGGAGTGCAGTCGATGACGAGGGAACATGACGTGAGGGACGACAGGGTCAGTCTGGTGGAGATGGGGCCGCGGGACGGTCTGCAGAATGAAGCCAATACCCTGTCCCTGGTGCAGCGCCTGGAACTTATCCAGCGGCTGGCCGATAGCGGCCTGCAACGGATCGAGGTGGGGGCCTTCGTCTCCCCGAAGAAGGTACCCCAGATGGCGGATTCCGCCGCCCTGTTTGCGGCGCTGCCCCGCAAGGGCTCGACCCGCTATGGCGCCCTGGTGCCCAACCTGCAGGGATTGCAGGCGGCCCTTGCCGCCCGCGCCGACGAGATTGGCCTCTTCACTGCCTGCTCGGATGGATTTACCCGAGCCAATATCGGCATCAGCGTCGAGGAGTCGCTGGTGCGCTTCGCGCCCCTGGTGCAGGAGGCGCGCCAACTTGGCATCAAGGTGCGCGGTTATCTCTCCACCGTGATCGCCTGCCCGTTCGACGGCCCCACTCGACCAAAGCGAGTCGCGGCCATGGCCGAACGCCTGCTGGATCTCGGCTGTCACGAGATATCCCTGGGCGACACCATAGGAGTCGGCACCCCGGGCACGGTTGCCCCCATGCTGGATGCGGTACTGCACGAGATCCCGGCTGGCCGGCTCGCGGTCCATTTTCACGACACCTATGGTCAGGGGCTGGCCAACCTGCTGCCAGCGCTGGAGCGCGGCATCCGCACCATCGACTGCTCGGTCGCCGGGCTCGGCGGTTGCCCCTATGCACCGGGGGCCTCCGGAAATGTCGCCTCGGAGGAGGTGATCTACCTGCTGCACGGCCTTGGCATGAGTACCGGGGTGGATCTCGACAAGCTGGCCGCCACCGGTCAGTGGGTGAGCGAGCGGCTCGGTCGCCCCAACGGCTCCCGGGTCGGTCAGGCCCTCCATGCCAATGCCGAGCGGTTGCGAGCACGGCTTTGCTAGCCATCCCCTCACTAACTGGAGTCCATCACCATGGCCAATGCCCTGCCCGGCAAGGAGATCACCTACAGCATCTCCGAGCTGGCCCACGAATTTGACATTACGCCGCGCACCATTCGCTACTACGAAGATGAAGGGCTGCTCACCCCGACCCGGGAGGGACAAGCCCGCATCTACCGCCACAAGGACAAGATCCGCCTGAAGCTGACCCTGCGTGGAAAGCGGCTGGGCTTTACGCTGGCGGAGATCCGCGAGCTGTTCGACATGTATGACACCGACCGCTCGAGCAAAAACCAGCTCCACTCCATGATCCAGCTGATCGATTCCAGGCGCCAGGTACTGCGCCAGCAGCTCGAAGATATCCAGATGGTGATGGCCGAGCTGGACGCGGCCGAGCAGCGCTGCGTTAATTCCCTTAACGGCTTGAAAACCAGCGCAGATTAACCGAATCTGGGATCATTTCCCCCTTTCGGGACATCCCATGACACGCTGGTGCTGGTTACTGCTGTTGCTCTGCTCTACGGCGTGGGGCCATCCCCTGATCCGGGTCGGTGGCTACCCCTACGCGCCCTTCGTGGTCAAGGAGGGAGAAAACCGCTACAGCGGACTGACGCTGGATCTCATCGCACTGCTCAACAAGGCCCAGCAGGAAGTGCATTTCGTCTTCGTCCCCACCTCCGCCGTCCACCGCAGCCGGGCCATGGCCCTTGGTCGCTACTCCCTCATCCTGTTTGAAGAGATCCGCTGGGGTTGGGATGCCGGCGCAGTGCGCATGACCCGGCCACTGCTCCTGGGCGGCGAGAAGTATGTCGCCCTGAGGGAACCCAACCGGGATCAATCCTTTTTCAAGGATATCGCCAGGCGCCAGCTGATCGGCGTCAGCGGTTATCACTACGGCATCGCCGATTGGAATGCCTCGCCGGAAGAGCTCAAACGCCGCTTCAACATCACCCTGGTCAAGGACAACATCAGCGCCCTGCAAGGGCTCTTCAAGGGGCGCGGTGAGGTGGTCATTCTCAATTTCTCCTACCTGAACCAGTTCCGTATCCAGTACCCGGAGCAGGCGGCGCAGCTTTTCTATTCCGACAAATGGGATCAGCACTACCTGCTCAGGGCCCTGCTGAGCCCCACTGCGAGCATCACTACGGATCAACTGGAAACCTGGCTGAACAAACTCGAGAAAAATGGACAATTGACCCGACTCTGGACAAAGTACGGCGTGCAGCATCAAGTGGCACCATGATTGTGCCCCGACAATTTGTTATCCTGTGCGCATCAATTGGAGACCCCCATGCCCAAGCCCCTGCGCCCCCGCCTTCTACGCTACGCCCTCTATCTGTGCGCCGCCCTGTTCATCGCCCTTGGCATCCTGCTTTGGCAGGCGCCGACCCTCACCCAGCGTTACTTGCCTGGCTGGCTGGCCACCCACTACGGCCTGAACCTCACCCTGGGGGAGATTGACGTCACCCTGCGCTCCCCGTCACTCACCATAGGCCCCTCGGCCCTGCTCGATGACAAGCAGCACTCCATCGTCGCCTTCGAGCGATTGCAGGTCATACCGGCCTTAGGCGAAAGCTGGCGCCAGCGCGCCATCATCCTGAGCGATGTCACCCTCACCAAGCCAACCGTCACCTTGGTGCGCCTTGCCGACAACAAGGAGGGAGTCCGCTTCAACCTGACCGACGCTCTCGCCCGGGTCCTGAGCCCCAGCGAAACGGTCGCTGACAGCGGCGACACCCCGCTCGTCCTGCAAATAAATAAGTTGACGGCGCACGAGGGAGATGTCGTTTACCAGGACAGCCGCAAGTCCAGCGCGCCTGGCTGGGTGCCCACCCTTGCACTTGGTGGCATTGACTTGCAGTTGCCAGGCTTCACGACAGCAACGGGGGGCGCCAACCACTTTCAGCTGAGCGCTACCCTCAACAAACAGAGCCCGCTCAAGGCGAGCGGCCAGTTCGATCTCTTGACCGGGGCCGGCAAGGGGAACGTCAGCCTCGGCAAGCTGGTACTGGCCCCCTTCGCCCCGCTCTGGGCTCCCTATCTCAAGGTCAATCTGTCCAAAGGAAGCGCCAGCGCCGAATTTGATTACCGCCTCGACCAGAGCAAACAGGGGCTGGGCTGGCAGCTGAGCAAGGGCAAGCTGCAACTGGACAACTGGCAGTTGCAACACCCGAAAGGGGCCGAATTTGCCCGCTTCAAGCGGCTGGCCCTGAGCGGGATCGCGCTTGATGGCACCAAGCAGTCGTTCAAGGCCGAGCGGCTTGCCTTGAGCGCCCCGTCCCTCACCGCCAATCTCAATGCCAAACAGGAGCTGGATCTGGCCGCGCTGCTGATCCCGCAGCCTGCCGCCAAACCGGCAGGCAAAAAGGCAAGCAAGCAGGCCGAAGGCAGCAAGTCCTGGCAGTGGACGCTCAAACAGAGCAAGCTCACCCAAGGCAATCTCAAGCTGACCGAATCAAGCAGCGGCAAGCCCTTGCAGCGGGAGCTCGCAAACCTTGATCTCACTCTCGGCCCGCTGGGCAGCGAGCGAGCTCAGCGCAGCCCCCTCACCCTGCAGGCAACCCTCAATAGCCAGGGCACCAAAAACCCGAGCTCACTGGGATTTGACGGCGCCCTGGCCCTTGCCCCCTTCAGCCTCGACGGGGAGCTCAAACAACAAGGACTATCCCTCAAATGGGCCCAGCCTTATCTGCAGGATCTGCTGCGCATCAGCGTACGTGACGGCCTGCTCGCCAGTCGCACCAAGCTTGCCCTGGCCACCGATGCCAAGGGAGATCTCAGCAAGCTTGAGGTGAGCGGCGGGCTCGACATCGAGAGGCTCAACGTGCTGGATCGGGCCGACAACCAGCGTCTGCTGCAGATTGAGCGCCTGCAACTGAGCGGCCTGCACTATGACGGCATCCGCCAGCAGGTGAATATTGAGGATATCCTGCTGCGCAAGCCCTTCGCTCGCATCGAGATCAACGAGGATCGCGTCACCAACCTCCAGCAACTGCTGCTGCCACAACCGGCCGGCGACAAGCCCGCCAGCGGCCCGGCCCCCCGCGTCACTATAGGCCAGATCCGCACCGAGCAAGGCAACCTGCGCTTTGCCGATCGCAGCCTGAGCTCGGATTTCGTGGCAGATATTGCCTCCCTCAACGGCCAGAGCCGCCATATCAGCAATATCCCGGGCCAACGCTCGGAGCTCTCTTTTAACGGCAAGGTGGATCGCTACGCACCTGTCACCATTCGCGGGGGCACCAACCTGCTCATCGAGCACCCGGTGCTGGATGTGGCCGTCACCTTCACCAATCTGGAACTCACCACCTTCAGCCCCTACTCCACCACCTATGCCGGTTACGCCATCGACAAGGGTCAGCTCTCCATGAAGCTCAACTACAAGTTGCAGGGCAGCAAGCTGGAGGGTGACAACGACATCACCATCAAGAAGCTGCAACTGGGTGAAAAGGTGAAAAGCGAGCAGGCCAAGGATCTGCCGCTGGGGCTGGCCGTCGCCCTGCTGAGCGACGCCAACGGCGTCATTCAGATGAACCTGAAAGTCAAAGGGGATCTGGATCAGCCCGACTTCAGCCTCGGCAACATCTTCTGGAACGTGCTCGGCAACACCCTGAGCAAGGCCATTACCTCCCCCTTCTCCCTGCTGGCTTCCCTGGCGGGGGGCACGAAAGATCTGGACGAGCTTCCCTTCCTGCCCGGCAGCCCCGAGCTGACTCCCACCCAGCAGGCGAAGCTGGCCAAACTGGCCCAGGCCCTCAAGGAGCGTCCCAAGCTCAGCCTGAACATTCGTGGCAGGGTCAATTTCAATGAAGAGCGTCCCATATTGCAGCGCCAGAAGCTGGAGCGGGTGCTGGCCAAGATCACCGGCAACCCGGTCGACCTCAATCTGCTGGAGCAAGACCCCGCCATGCAGGCCGCGCTGGCCGATGCCTACGAGGCGCGCTTTGACGAAGACCTGGGGGAGCTGGCCGATCGCCTCCATATGGACGAAGAGAGTGCCCCCCTGCGGGCCCAGGCGGTGATCCTGCTGCGGGATCAGCAACTGATCACCGCCAAATCCCTGCGCAATCTGGCCATGCGCCGCGCCCAGAATACCAAGGAGTTTCTGGTCGATAACCAGGGCATAGCACCGGAGCGGTTGTTCGTGCTCGACAGCCAGGTCAAGGAGGAGGACAAGGAGGCCAAGGTGGTGCTGACCCTGGATGAGTAAGCCGGGCATGCAAGAGACCAGTGCGTAAGAAAAATACAGCCAATCAACTATTTTGACACCTTTTGCTCACAAAACGGGCTAGCTTGGTGAGCAATTGTGCCGACATGCAAAAAAACACGTAATTTTTTTACTGTTTATCTTCTTTTCCCCCTTGCGATGGGCTGCCAGCCTGCCTAAAATCGCGCGTCTTTTGTTAACCCCCACCTCTATTTTTTGGAGAACGCTACGTGAGCGAAAAATTGGCCAACCCTGCCCCCCTGGGTCTGATGGGTTTCGGTATGACCACCATTCTGCTGAACATCCATAACGCAGGTTTCTTCCCCATCAGCGCCATGATCCTGGCCATGGGCCTGTGCTATGGCGGTCTGGCCCAGATCATTGCCGGCATCATGGAGTACAAGCGTGGCAACACCTTCGGTGTCACCGCCTTCATCTCCTACGGCACCTTCTGGTGGAGCCTGGTGTTCCTGATGGTGATGCCGACCATGGGTCTGGCCGAAGCCACTCCGCACGCCTACATGGGCTGGTACCTGCTGATGTGGGGTGTGTTCACCCTGTTCATGCTGATCGGCACCGTCAACTACCCGCGCGTGAAGCAGTTCGTGTTCGCCTCCCTGACCGTGCTGTTCTTCCTGCTGGCCGCCCGTGACTTCACCGGTAGCGAGCTGATCGGCACCATCGCCGGTTTCGAAGGCATCATCTGCGGCGCCAGCGCCATCTACCTGGCCATGGCCACCGTACTGAACGAACAGTATGGCCGCACCATCCTGCCCATCGGCGATCACAAGAAAGCCGCTGCCGTGCAGCTCAAAGCCGCCGCCTGATTGCACGCAGCTTGAATTGAAAAAGGCACCTTCGGGTGCCTTTTTGCTATCTGTACGTCGTCGCATTTGCCTGGCTCAGACGGGCGATTCCCCTTCGTGGCTTCCCGCCAACAGGCGCGTTGCCGGAAAACGCGCCGCGGGATCCTGACCAAAGAGCTGTTCCAGCTGTTGATAGACGGCCGGATAGACGCTGCGCAAGCGCAGCGGATCGGTAAAGAAGCTTTCGCAGCAGACGGCGAAAAATTCGGCAGGATGCTCGGCGGCATAGAGATCGATGGCCGCCTCTTCTCCCGCGTCCAGCTGCCTGTTCAATGCATCAAACGCCCCCTGAAAGGCCTGCTGCCACTGCTGATGACTCATCTTGCCCGGCAACGGCGGCGCCCCGTCGGCCTCCCCACCCAGCATGTCGATTTTGTGGGCCAGCTCGTGAATAACGAGGTTGAAGCCATCCCAGTCCCCATCCTGCTGCAGCTCGCTCCAGGCCAGTACCAGCGGCCCCTGGGGCCAGGACTCGCCAGCGTTCTCTTCTTCCACCTCACTCACCAGGCCAAACTCGTCCTGCACCTCCTGGCGGCGGGTGACCGGTTCCGGGATCAGGATGATTTCGTGAAAGCCGCGATACCAGTCAAGGCCCAGATGCAGGATGGGCAGCACCGCCTGCAGCGCCAGCACCGCCTGCTGGCGCGCCGTGAGTTCGACCCCGAGCTGGGTCAGGGTCTTGCGCTTGAGCAACTGGCGCCCCAGCCGGATGAGCCTCGCCTGCTCCTCATCACGCAACCCTTGCAAGATGGGGACGGCTGCCAGCGCCTGCTCCCAGATCTCCGCCTCTTCATGGTGTTGCGTCCCTGCTGGGCGATGCAACCATTTGAACAATCCCAGCACGCTTGCTCCTTCTCTTTGCGTTACAACTGCTTGACGAACCGCTTGGGTCGTTCCTGATAATTCTGCGCCAGATAGAAACGGTGGGCCCCCTCCCGTTTCAGACTGCTGGATAGCTCCAGCTGGCTGCATCCCGCCACCCGGGCCTGGGCCTCGGCGTACGCCAGCAAGCCGGCCCCAACCCCCTCTCCCCTTGCCCTCTCTTCGACAACCAGCGCCGAGATCAGGCCCCATGCTGGTGCAACATGCAGGGGTTGCAGCCGGTGCCACACCAACACACCGACCACACTGTCTGCCAGGATGGCCAACAGGACAGAAGTGGCCGAGTCCGGATGCAGCAGACGCACCACCAGCTGATCACCGTCGGCAGGATACCCCAATTGCACGAACAAGGGGGCAAGGGTTGCGCCATCAGCGGGCTGCGCCGAGCGAAATTGCAGGTTTTCAATATGATTTGTCATGGTTGGCCTTATGTTTGCTTATGTCTGGCTCTCACTACACATATCAACAAGGAGAGCGTCATCTTTACTCACATAAATCACTGCCTGCCATCATCCGGCCACTGGTGTCAATTCACAAATTTGCAACAAGACAGATTTTTTTGCTGGGCAGAAATGCGACAAATAGATATGTTACATCCCACGCAGACCGTGGTTTTTCCACCGTCTGACAGAGTGTCACTCTATCCCGTTTGCTAACTAGCTTGTTAACAAACTGGACATAATAACGACAGGGAGCGAGGCAGAGACCTCGCCAAGACAGCGCAACAAAGGAGTTGTTGTACATGAATGAAATCGTCAATGCCATCAATGGCGTAATCTGGAGCCCTGCGCTCATCTATCTGTGCCTCGGGGTCGGCCTCTACTTCTCCCTGCGCAGCCGTTTTTTGCAAGTGCGTCACATCAAAGGCATGATCCGCCTGATGTTCCAAGGCAAGGGCAACGAAGCGGGCGTCTCCTCCTTCCAGGCGCTCTCCATGACCCTGGCAGGCCGGGTCGGTACCGGTAACATCGCCGGTGTCGCCACCGCCATCACTTTCGGTGGTCCGGGTGCCCTGTTCTGGATGTGGATGGTGGCCTTCCTCGGCGCCAGCTCCGCCTTCGTGGAGTCCACCCTGGGTCAGGTCTACAAAGAGAAGCTCAACGGCGAGTATCGCGGTGGCCCGGCCTTCTACATCGATAAAGGGCTTGGCATGAGCTGGTTCGCCTGGATCTTTGCCATCGCCACCATCTTCGCCTGCGGTGTCCTGCTGCCGGGTGTACAGGCCAACTCCATCGGCTCCAGCCTGCAGACCGCCTTCGCCATCGATCCGAACGTGACGGCTGCCGCGCTGGCGTTGCTGCTCGGTTTCATCATCTTCGGCGGCGTGAAGCGGATCGCCAACTTTGCCAGTACCGTGGTGCCCTTCATGGCGCTCGGCTACATCATCGTTGCCTGCGTCATCATCGCCCTCAACATCGGCCAACTGCCCTCCATCATCCTGCTGATCTGGAAGAGCGCCTTCGGTCTGGACGCCGGCTTCGGCGCCATCCTGGGTCTGGCCATCATGTGGGGGGTAAAACGTGGTGTCTACTCCAACGAAGCCGCCCAGGGAACAGGCCCGCACGCCTCCTCCGCTGCCGCAGTGAGCCACCCGGCCAAGCAGGGTCTGGTGCAGGCGTTCTCCGTCTACATCGACACCCTGTTCGTCTGCTCCGCCACCGGTTTCATGCTGCTCATCACCGGCCTGTACAACGTACAGGGTCCGGAAGGTGCCGCCCTCTACACCGGTATCGCCGGCGTGGCCGCAGGCCCGGGTTACGTGCAGACCGCCATGGAGAGCATGATGCCGGGCTTTGGCAACTACTTTGTCGCCATCGCACTGTTCTTCTTCGCCTTTACCACCATCGTCGCCTACTACTACATCGCCGAGACCAACATTGCGTTCGTCAATCGCAAGATTAACCGTCCCTGGCTCACCTTCCTGTTGAAGATCGGCCTGATGGCGGCGACCGTCTACGGCACCGTCAAGACGGCGGATCTCGCCTGGGGTCTGGGTGATATCGGTGTGGGTCTGATGGCCTGGCTCAACATCATCGCCATCCTGCTGCTGCAAAAAACCGCCTTCATCTGCCTGAAGGACTATGAAGCCCAGCTGGCACAAGGGATCGACCCGGTATTCCACCCCGAAAAACTGGGGATCAAGAATGCCGACTACTGGATCGACAACCGCGCCGAAGTCAACCTGATGCGCGAGAATACCGGCCACCCGTTCGAAGCGGATGTGGATACCGTCGCCAAGTAAACGCAGACATGACACAACAAAATGGCAGCCCAGGCTGCCATTTTTATTTCTTTTAATTCAATGATTTACATTAAACCCAAGGAGTTGAGTGCCACACAAGGGGACACTTTGGGACGTGAAAAGACACCAAAATTGGCAAAATGTGGACACTTTTTTCGGCCCATTCTCGAGGAGGATCAAGCTGGTTTAAGATGGTGTTCCAGCGGGTTAAAGCGGACCGCATCATTCAGATAATCCGGTGCAAAGTGGGCATAGGTCATCGTCTGATGAATGTTGTAGCGAGTTGCCGTTAAGCGGCGGCAGCCGCGCCCCTTGAAGTTCTGACAATAACTGTACGCAAGGATCTCATACGGCAGAAAAAGGATCCGCATTAGCTCGTGATCTGCCCCGTTTGGGACTTGAATCTGACTCGATGACCATCAAGCTACTTGAGCAGGGCAGCATTTTTAATAATGGAGGCCAATTGGTTCGGCTCGTGGGGGACCGCCTGATGGTGTCCTGGCCAGAACCCGAAGACGCTGCGGGGATAGAAAGCGCTGAGTTCACCGAAACTGAGCACCAGCGTAAGGAGCGGCTGAAGCTGCAGGTGCGCTGCGCCGTGCTGACGGGGAGTGATCTTGAGTTTATTTTTGTAGTGGTCAACTAAATCCGGACACATAGTTAAGCCGCTTTTCGGCTTCTGCTGGCGCTATCCCGTCATTGTGTTGATGTGGGCGCCGCCAGTTGTAGTAATCCATCAGGTAGTAACTGATATCCCGCTTCGCTTCCCGCAGGCT